>NZ_JBIAWT010000002.1:0-717292 GCF_042895955.1 Streptomyces sp. NPDC001339
GGTTGATAGGCCAGATATGGAAGCATCGTAAGGTGTGGAGTTGACTGGTACTAATAGGCCGAGGGCTTGTCCTCAGTTGCTCGCGTCCACTGTGTGGTTCCCGGGTTGCGAACAGTCGCAGCGTCGGTTGAACCAAGTTTCACTTACTTAACTGAAGAGTGTGCTTGTTCGCTCGAACCCGATAGGGTTTCGGTGGTCATAGCGTTAGGGAAACGCCCGGTTACATTCCGAACCCGGAAGCTAAGCCTTTCCGCGCCGATGGTACTGCAGGGGGGACCCTGTGGGAGAGTAGGACGCCGCCGAACAATCTTTCAAGGACCCTTGGTCCCAGCGTACATGCTGGGACCAAGGGTCCTTTTGCTGTTTTGAAACATGCACAGCCCGAAGCGCGCCGAACCGTTCGGTGCGTGAGAATGAATGCAGTACCGAAGACAGGAGTCACGTCGATGTCCACCAACTCTTCCGACGATCGTTCGGAGCGCCGGCCGCAGCGGCGTGACGACGGTGACCGCGGTGGTTTCCGGCGTGACGACCGGGGGCCGCGTCGCGACAGCCGTGGTGGCGACCGCGGTGAGCAGCGCGGCGGCTTCCGACGCGATGAGCGGGCCGGCGGCGGACGCGGGGGCTTCCGCCGCGATGACCGCGACCGCTCCTCCGGCGGTGACCGTTCCTACGGCGGCGACCGCGGGGGATTCCGCGGGGGTGACCGCCGCGACGAGCGGGGCGGGGAGCGTTCCTCGTTCCGGCGCGATGACCGGCCGTTCGGCGGTGGCCGTGGTGGCGACCGTGGTGAGCGCGGCGGCTACCGACGTGATGACCGTGGCGGTGAGCGGGGCGGATTCCGTCGGGACGACCGCGGCGGTGAGCGCGGCGGTGAGCGCGGTGGGTTCCGTAGGGACGACCGCTTCTCCGGACGTGACCGTGGCGGCGAGCGGGGCGGGTTCCGCCGCGATGACCGACGGGACGACCGGCGTGACGAGCGCCGCGACGACCGGGGCGGATTCCGTCGGGATGACGAGCGCGGTGGCTTCCGCCGGGACGAGCGTCGATATGAGCGACGTGACGACCGTCGGGATGATCGGCGTGACGAGCGGCGTGACGAGCGGCCTTCGTTCCGTCGGGATGACCGGCGCGACGACCGGCGTGACGACCGTGGGGGCGCGCAGCGGGGCGGGTTCCGTCGCGATGACCGGGGCGGTGACCGTGGCGGTGAGCGCGGCGGCGGCCGTGGTGGTTTCCGGCGTGACGACCGGGGGCCGCGTCGGGACGACCGCGGCGGGTTCCGTCGGGACGACGAGCGCGGTGGCTTCCGGCGTGACGACCGCGGTGGCTTCCGGCGCGATGACGAGCGTGGCGGGCGGCGTCCGTACGGCGGCGACCGCGGGGGATTCCGCGGTGGTGACCGTCGCGACGAGCGGCGGGACCGGGAGCCGATCAAGCGGCTGCCGATTCCGGAGGACGTCACCGGTGAGGAGATCGACAAGGACGTGCGGCAGGAGCTGATGAGCCTGCCGAAGACGCTCGCCGAGGATGTCGCCAAGAACCTGGTGATGGTCGCCAGGATGCTGGACGAGGACCCGCAGAAGGCGTACGGGTACTCGCGGGTGGCGTTGCGGCTGGCGTCCAGGGTCGCGGCGGTGCGCGAGGCCGCCGGCTTCGCGGCGTACGCGGCCGGCAAGTACAGCGAGGCGCTCGCCGAGTTCCGTGCGGCGCGGCGGATGACCGGCGGTGTGGAGCTGTGGCCCGTCATGGCGGACTGCGAGCGTGGTCTGGGCCGGCCGGAGAAGGCGCTGGCGATGGCCGGTGAGCCCGAGGTGCAGAAGCTGGACCGGGCCGGTCAGGTCGAGATGCGGCTGGTCGCGGCGGGTGCCCGTCGGGACATGGGGCAGGCGGACGCGGCGGTGGTGACGCTGCAGAGCCCCGAGCTGGCGTCGAACGCCGTGCAGCCGTGGACGGCGCGGCTGCGGTACGCGTACGCCGACGCGCTGCTGGAGGTCGGGCGCGAGGACGAGGCGCGTGACTGGTTCGCCAAGGCGCTGGAGGCGGACCAGGGCGGTACGACGGATGCCTCGGACCGGCTCGCCGAGCTGGACGGTGTGGAGTTCACCGATGTGCTGGAGGACTCCGACGAGGTCGACGAGGCCGAGGAGACCGACGAGGCCGGGGAGAGCACCGGGGACACCGAGAAGGCGAAGGACGCCGCCGGCGGCGGTGAGCGGCGTGACGGCGGTGTGCCGCCCGTGGCGCTCGACGACGATGTGACCGATGAGGTCGTGGAAGTCGTGGACGTTGATGACGCCGCGGAGCGGGAGCGGCCCGAGAAGGGCTAGTGGGTGACGTAAGGCCTGGTGCCCCGAGCCCCGACAGGCAGTGATGAAGGGCGGGATCCCGGAGGGGGTCCCGCCCTTCGTCGTGTGTGGTGGTGTCAGGCCGTGGGCGCGTAACGGGCGATGGGGTTGCGGAGGGTGCCGATGAGCTGGAGGGCGCCCGCCGGGTCCTGGAGGTCGACCATCTGCTGGTTGTTGCGCAGCTGGAGGCGGTTGAGGCAGGAGAGCGCGAACTCGTCGGTGAACATGTCGTACCGGGCGAACTTGTCGGCGAGGTGCGGGTGCGACGTCTGGTAGTCGGTGACGCACTCGGCGACCGTGCGCCAGAAGGTGTCCTCGTCGAGGACACCGCGGTCGGCGAGGGTGCCGGACAGGAAGCGGAAGAAGCAGTCGAAGACGTCGGTGAAGACGGAGAGGAGTTTCTTGTCCTCGGGGACGTCGGCGCGGATGCGTGCGACGGCGGGGGGCAGGACTGCGTCGGGATCCATGACGGCGATCTCCTCGGCGATGTCCTTGAAGATCACGCGGTTCACCACGCCGTCCTCGATGACCAGGATGGCGTTCTCGCCGTGCGGCATGAAGACCAGGTCGTAGGCGTAGAAGGAGTGCAGGACGGGGGTGAGGTACGCGTCGAGGTAGCGGCGCAGCCAGACGGCCGGGGCGAGGCCGGACTCCTCGATGAGGGCGGCGGCGAGGGAGCCGCCGTCGCGGTCGGTGTGGAGGAGCGCGGCCATGGTGGCCAGGCGCTGGCCCGGCTCCAGGGCGGGGACGGGGCTCTCCCGCCAGAGGGCGGCGAGCATCTTCAGGTAGGGGGAGCCCTTGTCGGTGGCGGCCTCGTACTGGCGGTGGTGGTAGCCGATCGCGGCGCGCTCGCGGATGATCGAGAAGCGGGCGGCCCGGAAGGTGTCGTCCGCGTCGATCAGGCGGCCCAGCCAGTCGTTGATGGCGGGGGTGGCCTCCATGTACGCGGCGGAGAGGCCGCGCATGAAGCCCATGTTGAGGACGGAGAGGGCCGTTTTGACGTAGTGCTTCGCCGGGGCGGTGGCGTTGAAGAAGGTGCGGATGGACTGCTGGGCGAGGTACTCGTCGTCGCCGGGGCCCAGGCACACCAGGTGCTGCTGGGCGACCTCGGCGGCGAAGGTGACGGAGAGCTTGTTCCACCACTGCCAGGGGTGGGTGGGGAAGAAGTAGTAGTCGTCGGGGTCGAGGCCGCGGGCGGTGAGCGCGGTGGTGAAGCGGGTGCGGGTGGCCTCGGGGAGTTCGTCGCGGATCAGGGTGTCGTAGTCGAGACCGTCGCCGGCGGTGAAGGTGGCGTGGTCGCGGCGGGCGGCGAGCCAGATCAGGCGGAGGGGGCTGGCGGTCTCGGGGGCGTAGGCGTGGTATTCGTGGATGCCGAAGCCGAGGCGGCCGTTGTTGGCGACGAAGCAGGGGTGGCCCTCGGTCATCCCGGTCTCGATGGCCTGGAAATCGCCGGTGGCGAGCTCGGCGGCGGTGGGCCGGTCCTGGCTGAGTTTGTAGGCGGTGCCGGAGAGGGTGGAGCTGATCTCCTCCAGGTAGACCGGGAGGATCTTGTCGCCGAGGCCCAGGGTGTCGCGGAGTTCGATGAAGAACTCCAGGGCGTCCAGGGGGAGTTCGGTTCCGTCGCGGTGGCGGCTGATGCTGTCGGCGTCGACCTGCCAGTGGTCGAGGGCCTGGCGGCGGGCGGCGAAGCGGTATTCGGTGCCGTCGTCGTCGCTGCGTACGGCGTAGTGGCCGTCCTGCGGCAGGCGCTTGGGGGTGAGCAGCCGCTCATGGGCGAACTCGGCGAGGCCCTTGCGGATCAGCAGGCGGTTGGCCTGGGCCCACATGCGGGGGGTGAGGTGGGCGACGGCGTCCTGGGCGGTCGGCCGGGTGCCGGCGGTCATCGGTTCTCTCCTCGGGTGGCCGGGACGGCGCTCTCCGCGGGCGGCCAGGAACTGGTCGCGGGTGCAGGTGCTGAGCAGGGCTTGTTTGGACGGCAGGTCGACGGTGCGCCGGACCTCGAAGCCGACGGCCTTGTTCAGGGCGTGGACGGCGGTGTTGAGGGCGTCGGGTTCGACGACGACGCGGCGGTGGGCCGGGTCGTCGAAGAGCGCCTCCATGACGGTGGTGATCACGGCGCGGGTGAAGCCGTGGAGGGGGGTGTCGGTGGGGGCGCACAGGAAGTGCATGCCGACGTCGCCGGGTTCGGCGGGATGGATGCCGACCAGTTCGCGGTGGGCGGGGTCGTAGCGCTCCATCAGGAAGGCGGGGGTGCCGTTGTGCAGGCCGAGGAAGGCGTCGTGGTAGGGGTCGGCGGCGATCCGCGCGAACTCCTTCTCGACGTCGGCGGGGTCGCAGTCCTGCATCAGCCAGAAGACGGCTTTGGGGTGGGTGACCCAGGAGTGCAGGAGGGCGGCGTCGGCGGCGGGGTCCACCGGCCGCAGGGAGAATTCCCCCAGAGCGGGGTCGGTGCGGGTGAAGAGGGGAGTGGGGACGGGGGTGGAGAGGGGGGCGTTCATGCGGATATCTCCGTGGGGTGGTGCGGGCCGGCCGGGGCGGCGAACTCCTGGAAGGCGATGGCCTTTTCGACCGGGTAGTACTCGCGGCCGAGCAGCTCGCGGATGAGGCAGGAGTTGCGGTACGCGGCCATACCGAGGTCGGGGGTGACGAAGCCGTGGGTGTGCAGCTCGGCGTTCTGCACGTAGATGCCGTGGCCGGTGGTGTCGATGCTGTAGTTGCGGGCCACGTCGTAGCGGCCGGCGTCGTCCCAGGCGATGCGGTCGCGTACGGGGGTGAGGAAGTCCGGTACGCGGTAGCGGTAGCCGGTGGCGAGGACCAGGCCCTGGGTGTCGAGGGAGAAGCCGGTGTCCTGTTCCTCCTGGCGCAGCCCCAGGGTGTAGGTGCCGGTGGTCTCGTCGTAACGGGCGGTGTGCAGCGCGGTGTTGGTGAGGAGACGGGTGCGGACCGGGCCGTTCAGGTTCTTCTGGTAGAGCAGGTCGTAGATGTCGTTGATCAGCGCGGAATCGATGCCCTTGTAGAGGTGCTTCTGGGTCGCGTTGAGCCGGTCGCGGGTGGCCGGGGGGAGGGCGTGGAAGTAGTCCACGTACTCCGGTGAGGTCATCTCCAGGGTGAGTTTGGTGTACTCGAGGGGGAAGAAGCGCGGGGAGCGGGTGGCCCAGGTGAGGTGGTAGCCGTGGGTGTCGATATCCGTCAGGAGGTCGAAGTAGATCTCCGCGGCGCTCTGGCCGCTGCCGATGAGGGTGATGGACTCCTTGGCCTGGAGGGCGGCCTTGGCGTCCAGGTAGTCGGTGTTGTGCAGCAGGTCGCCGCCGAGGTCCCGGCAGGCGTCGGGGAGGTACGGCGGGGTGCCGGTGCCCAGGACGAGTTTGCGGGCGCGGAAGGTCCGGCGTTCGCCGTCGTGGTCGGCGTGGACGGTGTAGAGCTCCTCGTGCTCGTCGTACGCGACGCCGGTGACGCGGTGGGAGAAGCGGACGGTGCCGAGTTTGCCGGCCGCCCAGCGGCAGTAGTCGTTGAACTCGGCGCGCAGCGGATAGAAGTTCTCGCGGATGTAGAACGAGTAGATCCGGCCCGATTCCTTGAGGTAGTTGAGGAAGGAGAAGGGCGAGGTCGGGTCGGCGAGGGTGACCAGGTCGGCCATGAAGGGCACCTGGAGGTGGCTGCTCTCCAGCATCATGCCGGGGTGCCAGTCGAAGGACGCGCGTTCGTCCAGGAACAGGCCGTTCAGGTCGTCGATCGGCTCGGTGAGGCAGGCCAGGCCCAGGTTGAACGGGCCGAGGCCGATGGCGATGAAGTCGTACGGGGAGGGGTGCGGGGCGGACACAGGGGGCTCCGGGAGGGGGTTGTTCGCTGGCGGAGGGTCACGCGCTGAGCGCGGGCTGCTGCTGCGCGGCGAGGAAGGTGCCGGCGTGTTCGGCGATCAGGTCGAGGACGGTGGCGATGTCCTCGAGGGTGGTCTCCGGATTGAGCAGGGTGAACTTGAGGTAGTGGCGGCCGTCGACCTTGGTGCCGGCGACGATCGCGTCACCGGAGGCGAACAGCGCCTCGCGGGCGTGCAGGTTGACCCGGTCGGTGAGCTCGGCGTCCAGGCCGGTTCCGGGGACGTAGCGGAAGACCAGGGTGCTCAGCTGCGGTTCGACGACGACCTCGAAGCGGGGGTCGTCATGGAGGAGTTTCCAGGCGTCCGCGGCGCGGTCGATGACCTCGTCGAAGAGTTCGCCGATGCCCTGGGCGCCCATGACGCGGAGGGTGAGCCAGAGCTTGAGGGCGTCGAAGCGGCGGGTGGTCTGGATCGACTTGTCGACCTGGTTGGGGATGCGCCGCTCGGCCATCCGGCGCGGGTTGAGGTAGTCCGCGTGGTAGGTGACGTGCCGCAGGGTGGACCGGTCGCGGACCAGGATGGCGCTCGAACTGACCGGCTGGAAGAAGGACTTGTGGTAGTCGACGGTCACCGAGTCGGCGCGTTCGATACCGGCGAGCAGGTCGCGGCGGCGGGAGACCAGCAGGCCGCAGCCGTAGGCGGCGTCGACGTGCATCCAGGCGCCGTACTGGGCGCAGAGGTCGGCGATCTCGGGCAGCGGGTCGATGGAGCCGAAGTCGGTGGTGCCGGAGGTGGCGACGACGGCCATGGGTATCAGGCCGTCGGCGTGGCAGCGGGCCAGGGCGTCGGCCAGGTCGGCGGTGCGCATCCGCTTGTGCTCGTCGGCGGGGACGGCGATGACGGCCTCGGCGCCCATGCCGAGCAGGGTGGCGGCCTTGCGGATGCTGAAGTGGCTGCACTCGGAGGTGAGGATGCGCAGCCGGGGCAGGACGTCGGTGACCCGGGCGTCCGAGGAGCCGGCGCGGGCCAGTTCGCGGCGGCAGGCCTCGTCGCGGGCGAGCAGCATGGCCTGGAGGTTGGACTGGCTGCCGCCGCTGGTGAAGATGCCGTCGGCCCGCTCGCCGAGGCCGATCCGCTGCGCGGTCCAGTCGATCAGCCGGCGTTCGATGAGGGTGCCGCCGGCGCTCTGGTCCCAGGTGTCCAGGGAGGAGTTGACCGCGGAGAGCACCGCCTCGCCGACGAGGGCGGGGATCACCACCGGGCAGTTGAGGTGGGCCAGGTAGCGCGGGTGGTGGAAGTAGACGGCGTCGCGGAGGTAGACGTCCTCGAGTTCGTCGAGCGCGGCGGCGGCGTCGTGGAGCGGGGTGTCGAGGTCGACGGCGGCGACCGTGGGGGCGAGGCCGTCGACGGAGATGCCGGTGAACGGGCGGGCGGTGCCGGCGATCCGGTCGCTGATCCGTTGGACGCTTTCGGTGACCGCGGTGCGGTAGTGCGGGGCCGTGCCGTTGGTGAGCAGGTGTGTCCGGCTGTCGGCCGGGTCCTCGGCGGAGTGCGCGAGGAGACTCATGAAGGTGTCCTCCCTGGTGCGGAGTTGACCACGTCCTGTGCCGGGCGGAGAGCGCGCGGAGTGCACAGGGCAGGGAGACCGCCCCGGCGACGTGGTGAGGTAAGCCTAACCTAACCACGCGCCGGGTCGGATGGGGGCCTCGACGGGCGGGCCCCGGGTGAGGGTGAGTTATCGGATTCTTCGTCAGTTGTCGGACTTGTTCAGGGGGTGAATGCCGGACTCGTCCACGGTGCCGTCGTCGGACTCGTCCAGGATGCGCAGGACCAGTCCGGTGGCCGGCTTGGGCCCGAAGGACGTGGACTTCCGCGGCATCGTCACACCGCACTCCGCGAGCTGACGGACCGTCTCCTCCGAGGTGGCGCGCATCAGGACGGCGGTGCCGCCCTGCCGCACGGCCTGCTCGACGGCGGCCTCGGGGTGGTGCAGGTAGTTGATGTCGGACGGGTGGTCGGGGATGTGCCAGACCTCGTCCAGCAGGACCGAGTGCAGCACGGTGGCGTCCAGCCGCCGCCACGCCTCCGGCCGGTCGCGGCGGATCGTACGGTCCAGCAGCCCGGGGTCGGGACGGTCCAGGAGGTGGAACACGCCCGGCTCGCCGGCCAGGACGAAGGCGGTGCCGGGCGTCTCCTCCAGCGCCTCCAGGGCGGCGGACGGCCCGCCCGTGAGCGTACGGGAGCGGAAGACGCCGTCCAGGTCCGCCAGCGCCTTGGCGGGCGGCAGATGCGGCAGCACCCGGTGGATCGCCCGGACCTGGAGCGGATACCGGTCGGTGTCGACCAGCAGCACCAGGCCGGACGCCCACGGAGAGTCCGCCCCGGCGCCGGGCTGTTGCTCGTAGAGCCGCTGGTAGGTCGCCCAGCGGTGGTGACCGTCGGCGATCAGGGCCTGCCGGTGGGCCAGGTCGGCGTCGATGGCGGCCAGGTCGGCGGGGTCGGTGACCGCCCACAGGCGGTGCCGGAAGCCGTCCTCCGTGGTGGTGGTGAGCAGCGGGTGACCCTCCACCACGCGCTCGATCACCGCCGTGGCGCCGTTCGCAGCGTTCCGGCCACGGTAGGAGAGGAGCAACGGCTCGAAGTTTGCGGCCGCGGCGCGCATCAGAGCGGCGCGGTCCTCGACGACTTCGGGGATCACGTCCTCGTGGGGCAGCACCGGGCCGTCCAGGCACAGCGCGCCGATCAGCCCGCGCTGGAGCACCTCCCCGGCCCGCTGCTCGTAGACGTAGAGCGCCGGCTCCGGGTCCGGCCTCAGCACGCCCTCGGCGCGCCACCGGCGCAGCGTGTCGGCGGCCTGGCGGTGACGTGCGGAGGGGTCCGCGGCGTGCGGGAGGATCAGCCGGACGATGTTGTACGGATCGGCGGTCTCCAGATGGCGCACGCCCTCCGGCCGGACGACCACGTCGTACGGCGGAGAGGTCACGGCGGTGAGGTTGCTGACCCGGTCCGGGGCGTAGCGCAGGCCGCGGAACGGGCGGAGGCGGAGGCCGTCAGTACTCGTCATCCAAGAATGCTATGCCGCGACGGAGATGAGGGAAGATCGGGGGACAGCCCGGGGCAGCCCGGGAGTGGCTGGAAACATCGGTACGCGCGCTGTCGGTATGCGCGGTACGGAACACGGTGCGCCCCGGCGGTCCGGAGCGCGCCCTGGGAACGAGGAGCGGGACGGCATGAACGAGCAGGTGCGCGGGCGGTCGGAAGGGAGCGTGCGGCGTCGGCCCGACGGGTGCCGGAGCGCGCTGAGCGAGGCGTACGACACGGCGCTGCTGGATCTGGACGGGGTCGTCTACGCCGGCGGACAGGCCATCGCGCATGCCGTGGAGTCGCTGACCGCCGCGCGGGGCGGCGGGATGCACCTGGCGTATGTGACGAACAACGCGGCCCGCACCCCGCTGACGGTCGCCGATCAGCTGACCGGCCTCGGACTGCCGACCGGCCCGGACGACGTGATCACCTCGGCGCAGGCGGTGGCCCGGCTGATCTCCGAGCAGGTGCCCGCGGGCGCCCGGGTACTGGCCGTCGGGGGCGAGGGGCTGGTGGTGGCGCTCCGGGAACGCGGTCTGCAGCCGGTCTTCTCCGCGGACGACGATCCGGCGGCGGTGGTCCAGGGCTTCGACCCGACACTGGACTGGGGGCGGCTGGCGGAGGCCGCGTACGCGGTGCAGCGCGGGGTGCCGTGGTTCGCGTCCAACACCGATCTGACCATCCCCAGGGAGCGCGGGATCGCCCCCGGCAACGGTGCACTCGTGGAGGTGGTCCGGACCGCGGCCGGCGGGGCGCCGCAGGTGGCCGGGAAACCGCGGCCGCCGATGCACCGGGAGACCGTGCTGCGGACCGGCGCACAGCGGCCGTTGGTGGTCGGGGACCGTCTCGATACGGACATCGAGGGCGCGTACCACGGTGAGGTCGACGCGCTGCTGGTCCTCACCGGAGTCGCCACCGCCGCCGAGCTGCTGGCGGCCCCGCCGCAGCACCGGCCGGCCTACGTGGACGCCGATCTGCGCGGGCTGCTCGTGCCGCAGCCCGGGGTGACCGAGGACGGCGACGGCTTCCGCTGCGGCGGCTGGCGGGCCGCCCTGGCCGGGGACACGTTCACCGTGGCGGGCGAGGGCGCACCGCTGGACGGACTGCGGGCGCTGTGCGCGGCGGCCTGGACGGCGGCGGGGAACGGGAGGTGTACGGCGGACGCGGGGAAGGCGCTGGCGCGGATAGGGATGTAGCGGTAGTGGGGCGGGGCCCGGTGCGGGTGGGAGCCGGGCCCCGCCGAGCGTCGGCGGCGGCTCAGTCCTCGTCGGACGGTGCCGTGCCCGCCGTCAGCTCCGCGATCAGGTCCTCCTCGGTGGCCCCGCGCCGCCAGTAGCCGGTGAACTTGACGGCCCGGCGGTCGAATCCGCGCTCGCGGACCAGATGGCGGCGCACCGCCTTGATGGTTCCCGCCTCGCCGGCGATCCAGGCGTACGGGGTGCCCTCGGGCAGCTCGGCGGCGCGCAGCGCGTCGAGCACCGGCTCGCCGCCCGCGGCGGCCGCGTGGTCCGGGACGAGCCAGGTGACGTCGGCGTCCGCGAAGGACGGCAGCGGCTGCCGGTCGTCCTCGTGACCGACCTCCAGCCAGACCTTGGCGCGGGTGCCTGGGGAGAGCCAGGACAGGATGCCGGCGATGGCGGGCAGCGCCGTCTCGTCGCCGGTGAGCAGGATCCAGTCGGTGCCGGCCGGCGGGCGGAAGTCGACCCCGCCGTTGTCCTGCACCACGGGGGCGAGCACGGTCAGCCGGTCGCCGGGCCGGGCGCCGGCGGCCCACCGGGAGGCGGGCCCGCCCGCCGTCACCGAGGCCCCGGGGCCGGCGCCGTGCAGCGCGAAGTCCACGTCGAACTCCCCGGTGTGGGGGCGCTGTTCGCGGATCGTGTACGACCGCATCACCGGGCGCTCGGCCGGATCCTGCACCCGCCAGGCGGCGTACCAGCCGTCGCCGGTGTCCTCGAAGACCGGCCGGTCCTGGTGGGGCTGCGGGAGGAAGAGCTTGAAGCGCTGGTCACGACCGCCGGAGGCCAGTTCGTCCAGCCGTTCACCGGCGAAGGTGATCCGCACCATGGACGGGCCGAGCCGCCGGGTGCGGACGACGTGCACATCGAAGAAGCGGAACGGTGCGGTGGCGGGGGCGGCGGTCGTGGTCATTGCGGGTACCTCCCGGAACGGTGGTGGGGGTGGGTGCCGCGGTGGAGCGCGGTGGCGGGTGTTCCACCGCGGCGGTGGAACGGTGCGTCAGCCGACCTTCTTGGCCTTCTCGATCGCCTCGGCCAGCGACTCGATGAGCGGTGCGGACCCGGCGTAGGAGAAGCGCGGCTCGCTGGACCACGGGGTGATCTGGTTCGCCTTGACGGCGGGCAGCTTCGCCCAGGAGGGCTTGGCAGCCAGGTCCTTGGGCTGGAGGGTGGCGGTCCGGTTGTCCAGCAGCAGCACGTCGGCCTGGTACTTGTCGGCGTTCTCCCAGCTCAGGCTCTCGAAGTAGCCGCCCTTGTCCAGGTGGTCGGGCACGATCAGATCGACGCCGAGGGACTTGTAGTACATGAGGTCGGCGCTGATACCGGGGTTGGAGGCGTAGAAGAGGTCGGCGCTGCCGGAGCAGGCGAGCACCTTGACCGGGTGGGCCTTGGCGGCCTGGCGCAGTCGCTCGGAGGCCTTCTCGAAGCGGGCCTTGGCGTCGGTGACCTTCTTGGCCTTGAGGTCGGCGCCGAGCGACTCCGCCAGTTCGGCGTACCGCTCGATGATCTTGACGAGCGGGGTGCGGGAGGAGGTGATCGCGACGGACTTGGCCAGTGCGGTGATCTTGTCCTTGCCGGCGTCCGGGACGAACCACAGCTGGCCCGGCTCGTACATGTTGGTCACCAGCAGATCGGGGCGCAGGCCCGCGTACTTCTCCACGCTGAACTGGTTGTAGGCGTTGCCGATGATGGTGACCTTGTCGACGTCGAGGTCACCGGCCTGCGGATCGGGCTTGCCGTCCTTGAGTTTGGTGGGGCCGAAGACGCCGACGATCTGGTCGTCGATGCCGAAGTCGTGCAGCGCGGCCGCGGTACCGGTGAAGGCGACGATGCGCTGGGGGGTGTTCTTGAGGGAGACCTTCTGCTTACGGTCGTCGGTGAAGGACCACGGACCGCTCCTGGCGCCGTCCTTGGCACCGCCGTCGGCACCCGCCGAGCCTTTGCCCCCACCGCAGGCGGCGAGCAGGGCGCCGATGCCGACGGCGCCGCCCGCGGCCAGGATGCCGCGGCGGGAGGGCGATACGCTTCGGGAGGTGCTCATGTGGGTGCGCTTCTCTCTGGGAGGGCCTGCAGGTCCAATGTGAGGGTAGGCTAACCTAACTCACGTGTTGGTCGACAGTCCCCCCGAAGCAACCACGGCCGCGGCTCCGGCCCCGGTCCCCGCGGCATCCCGACGGCGTCATGTCCTGCGTTCCGCGGGGCTGGTCGTCTCCGTGGCCGTGCTCGCCGTCGTCGTCGTCCTCGGAATAGCCGTCGGCGCCAAGCAGATACCCCTCGACCAGGTATGGCACGGGGTGTTCCACTACAGCGGCGACGACACCGACGTGGTCGTCCACGACCTGCGCGTCCCCCGCACCCTGCTGGGCCTGATCGTCGGCGCCGCCCTCGGCCTCGGCGGCACCGTGATGCAGGCGCTGACCCGGAATCCCCTGGCGGACCCGGGACTTCTGGGCATCAACGCCGGCGCCGCGGCCGCCGTCGTCTCCGCCATCAGCTTCTTCGGCGTCACCTCACTGACCGGCTATGTGTGGTTCGCCTTCGCCGGCGCCGCGGCGGTCTGGGGCGCGGTGTACGTCCTGGGCGGCACCCGTGGCGCCACCCCCGTCCGGCTCGCCCTGGCCGGCACCGCGCTCACCGCCGTCCTCATCGGCTACATCAACGCCGTCAATCTGATGGACAGCGCCGCGCTGGACCGGATGCGCTTCTGGACGGTCGGTTCGCTGGCCTCCGCCACCATGCCGACGGTCACCCAGATCGCACCCTTCCTCGCCGCCGGCGGCGTCCTTGCGCTGCTGATCGCCCGGCCGCTGAACGCCGTCGCGCTCGGCGACGACCAGGCGCGGGCGCTGGGCGCCCGGCTGACCCGCACCCGGGTACTGGCGATGCTCGCCATCACGCTGCTGTGCGGCGGGGCGACCGCCGCCTGCGGCCCGATCGTCTACGTCGGCCTGATGGTTCCGCACGCCGTACGGGCCGTCACCGGGCCCGACCTGCGCTGGATCCTGCCGTACTCCGCGGTGCTCTCACCGGTCCTGCTGCTCGGCGCGGACGTCCTGGGCCGGATCGTGGCCCGGCCGGGCGAGCTCCAGGTCGGCATCGTCACGGCCGTCATCGGCGGCCCGGTCTTCATCTATCTCGTACGGCGACGGAGGATGGCCCAGCTGTGAGCACGACTGTGAAGCGCGGGAAGTCCGTCGGCCCCGGACGGCCCGTGGAGTCGGAAAAGCCCGTGGAGCCCGGGAAGTTGCCTGTGGAATCCGGGAAGTCGGGGAATTCTGTGAAGTCCGGGAGGTCCGTGAAGTCCGCGAAAGGCGCGAAGCCGGTGCGGGCGGTGCGTACCAGGGGAGGGATCTCGTTCCGGCTGGACGTCCGCGCCCTCGTCGTCGGACTGCTGCTGCTGGCCGTCGCTCTCGCCGCCGCCGTCGCGCTGATCGGCTCCGGCGACTACCCGATGACGCCGGCCGAGGTGCTCGCCACGCTGTCCGGCGGCGGCGACGCCGGACAGCAGTTCATCGTCCACGACCTGCGGCTGCCGCGGGTCCTGGTGGGGCTGCTGGTCGGCGCCGCGTTCGGGGTCGCCGGCGCGGTCTTCCAGACCGTCTCCCGCAACCCGTTGGGCAGTCCCGACGTCCTCGGCTTCGCCCAGGGCTCCTCCGCCGGCGCGCTGGTCGCCATCGTCTTCTTCCAGGCCGGGACCTTCGCGGTCGCCGCCGGCGCCATGGCCGGCGGGGTGGCCACCGGACTCGCCATCTTCCTGCTCGCCTGGAAACGCGGCATCCATGGCTGCCGCTTCGTGCTCGTCGGCATCGGGGCCGGCGCGATGCTCTACGCGACGGTGCTCTACCTGATGACCAAGGCGGACATCGTCGACGCGACCCGCGCCACCGTCTGGATGACCGGCTCCCTCAACGGCCGCGACTGGGACCAGGTCTGGCCGCTGGCCGCGGTCTGCGCCGTCTGCCTCCCCCTGGTGCTCTGCCACGGGCGGCCGCTGCGCATGCTGGAGATGGGCGACGACTCCGCGTACGCGCTCGGCGTACGGGTCAACCGGGTCCGTATCGTCGCCCTGCTGGCCGCGGTCGTGCTGGTCGCCGCCGCCACCGCGGCGGCCGGGCCGATCTCCTTCGTGGCGCTCACCGCACCCCAGCTGGCCCGCCGCCTCACCCGGTCGCCCGGGCCCAGCCTGCTGCCCGCCGCCCTCATGGGCGCAGGCCTGCTGGTCGGCGCCGACTGGGTCTCGCAGCAGCTGTTCGGCGCGGATCAGATGCCGGTGGGTGTGCTGACCGGGGTCCTCGGCGGCGGCTACCTGGTGTGGCTGCTGGCGACGGAGCGGAAGGCGGGCCGGATGTGACGGCGGAGACGACCGTGGCCGCGACGGCGGAGACGACCGTGGCTGCGACGGCGGAGACGACCGTGGCTGCGACGGCGGAGACGACCGTGGACCAGTGGACCAGCCGGACCGCGGCGGCGCCCCCACCACCGCAGGGCAACGCAGGACAACCCAGGACAACCCCAGGAGCTTCGAAGTGAGCCGTCTCACGGCTGAGAACCTCACCCTCGCCTACGACCAGCGGGTCATCGCCGAGAACCTCTCGGTCGCCGTCCCCGACCACTCCTTCACGGTCATCGTCGGCCCCAACGCCTGCGGCAAGTCCACCCTGCTGCGGGCGCTCTCGCGGATGCTCAAGCCGGCCGCGGGGTCGGTGCTGCTGGACGGCTCCGCGATCTCCTCGCTCCCGGCGAAGAAGGTCGCCAGGACCCTGGGGCTGCTGCCGCAGTCCTCGACCGCGCCGGACGGGATCACCGTCGCCGACCTGGTGGCCCGCGGCCGCTACCCGCACCAGGGGCTGCTGCGGCAGTGGTCCGCCGCCGACGAGCGGATCGTCCAGGAGTCGATGGCGGCGACCGGCGTCGCCGAGCTCGCCGACCGCTACGTCGACGAGTTGTCCGGCGGACAGCGTCAGCGGGTGTGGATCGCGATGGCGCTCGCTCAGCAGACGCCGCTGTTCCTCCTGGACGAGCCGACGACATACCTGGACATCCAGCACCAGATCGAGGTGCTGGACCTCTGCGCGGAGCTGCACGAGGAGCAGGGGCGGACGCTGGTCGCGGTGCTGCACGACCTCAACCAGGCCGCCCGTTACGCGACCCACCTCATCGCCATGAAGGACGGCGCGGTGGTCGCCGAGGGCGCGCCCGCCGACATCGTCACGGCGGAACTGGTGCGGCGGGTCTTCGGGATCACCTGCCGGGTCATCGAGGACCCGGAGAGCGGGACACCGCTGGTGGTTCCTGCGGCCAGGAAGCCGCTCAGGAAGCCGCGCCGGTCGGGCCAGGGAGACGCCGAGGCCGAGTCCGGGGACGCGGGGGCCGAGGACGGGGCCGTGGGGGCTGACGCCGAGAACGCGGGGGCTGACGCCGAGGACGAGGCCGTGGAGGCTACAGCAGCGTCCTGAGGCGCATCAGGTCGCGCAGCCCGGCTTCCAGCTTGACGCGGCCACTGCCCCACGCCCGGGCGAAGTTCAGCCGCCCGTCGACCAGGGCGACCAGGTCGTCGCCCGCCATGGTCAGCCGGATCTCGGCCTTGTGCGGGGGCGGACCGGCGACGCTGGTGACGTCCCGGAGCGTGCCGTCGGCCAGCCGTCCGACGAAGGTCACATCGAGGTCCGTGATGCGGCAGCTGAGCGAACGGTCGAGCGCGGCGGCGCTGCGCACGCCGCCGTCGGCGGAGGACAGGTTCTGGGCCAGCCGGTCGAGCGCGGCACGGCACTGGTCGAGGGTTGCCATCGCGCCCGACGATACAGCCAGGTCGGGGGCGGCTCGTTCGCCCCGTGACACCGCTCGCCGAGGTAGCGTCGAGGGCATGAACGAGCCGATGCCCGCCGCAGAGCCGGAGCCGGAGCCGGAGGCGGCCCCGGGGGCCGCGCACACCGACGGGACCACGGAAGTCCCGGAGGCCACGGAGGCCACGGAGGCTGCGGAAGCCACGGAGGCCACGGAGGCCGAGCCGGTGGTGCCCGACGGACCGCGGCCGCTCGGCGTGGGCGTGGCACCCACCGGACAGCCCGCGGTCGACGCCGGTCTGCGGCGCCTCGCCGACGCCGACCACCTCCCGTCGAGCGGACACCTCCAGGTGTACGAGGATGTGCACCGTGGACTGCGCGAGGTGCTGGCCGGCCTCGACCGGCACCCCGGGCCGCCCGCACCGTCCCCGGCCCCTCCGGGGACGGCTTCCCCCACGCCGGCAAGCCGACGTCCGTGACGGCGGACGACGTACGACAACAGGAGCTGAACCACAGGTGGCAGGAGTGGCACGACGCCGACTCGACGCGGAGCTGGTGCGCCGCAAGCTGGCCCGCTCGCGCGAGCACGCGAGCCAGCTGATCGCCGCGGGCCGGGTGACCGTCGGCGGCACCACCGCGACCAAACCGGCCACCCAGGTGGAGACCAGCGCCGCCCTGGTCGTCCGCGCCGACGAGAACGACCCCGAATACGTCTCGCGCGGCGGCCACAAGCTCGCCGGCGCCCTCGCCGCCTTCGTCCCGCGCGGACTGCGGATCGAGGGCCGGCGGGCGCTGGACGCGGGCGCCTCGAC
The DNA here is from genome assembly GCF_042895955.1 of Streptomyces sp. NPDC001339. NCBI lineage: Bacteria > Bacillati > Actinomycetota > Actinomycetes > Kitasatosporales > Streptomycetaceae > Streptomyces > Streptomyces sp. NPDC001339. Next base: position 17,080 of record NZ_JBIAWT010000002.1, read on the forward strand.
CGGCGGGTTCACCGATGTGCTGCTGCGGGCCGGCGCCGGTCATGTCGTCGCCGTCGACGTCGGATACGGACAGCTCGCCTGGTCGCTGCAGAGCGACGAGCGGGTCACCGTCAAGGACCGCACCAACGTGCGCGAGCTGACGCTGGAGGCGATCGACTCGCAGCCCGTCGACCTCGTCGTGGGCGATCTCTCCTTCATCCCGCTGGGGCTCGTCCTGCCCGCGCTGGTCGGCTGTACGGCACCGGACGCGGACCTCGTGCTGATGGTGAAGCCGCAGTTCGAGGTCGGCAAGGAGCGGCTGGGCAGCGGCGGGGTGGTGCGCAGCGCGGCGCTGCGCGCCGAGGCGGTGCGCGCCGTAGCCGGGCGCGCGGCCGAACTGGGACTCGGCGTACTCGGCGTGGTGGCGAGCCCGCTCCCTGGACCTTCCGGGAATGTCGAGTACTTTCTGTGGCTGCGCGCCGGGGCGCCTGCACTCGACCCGGCGGATGTCGACCGTGCAGTGGCGGAGGGGCCTCGTTGACCACTACCCAGGCAGTTGAGGACAGCGCAGTTGTCGAAGGCAGCGCAGTTGTCGAAGTCAGCGCAGCACACGAGAACACCGGAGACACCGGAGCCGGCCGGACGGTGTTCCTCCTCGCGCACACCGGCCGCCCCGCGGCCATCCGCAGCGCCGAACTCGTCGTCCAGGGGCTGCTGCGCAGCGGCATCGGGGTGCGGGTGCTGGCGGAGGAGGCCGCGGACCTGCCGCTGCCGCCGGAGGTCCAGCGCGTCGAGACGGAGCAGTGCGCCGCCGAGGGCTGCGAACTGCTGGTGGTCCTGGGCGGCGACGGCACACTGCTGCGCGGTGCGGACTTCGCCAGGACGTCCGGGGTGCCGATGCTCGGCGTCAACCTCGGCCGGGTCGGCTTCCTCGCCGAGGCCGAGCGTGACGACCTCGACAAGGTCGTCGACCGGGTCGTCACCCGCGCCTATGAGGTCGAGGAACGGATGACGCTCGACGTCCTCGTCCGCAACAACGGCACCGTCGTCCACACCGACTGGGCCCTCAACGAGGCGTCGGTGGAGAAGGCCGCGCGGGAGCGGATGCTGGAGGTCGTGACCGAGGTCGACGGCCGGCCCGTCTCGCGCTTCGGCGGCGACGGAGTGGTCTGCGCGACCCCGACCGGCTCGACCGCCTACGCCTTCTCGGCCGGCGGTCCGGTGGTCTGGCCCGAGGTCGAGGCGCTGCTGATGGTCCCGATCAGCGCCCACGCCCTCTTCGCCAAGCCGCTGGTCACCTCGCCGCGCTCGGTCCTCGCCGTCGAGGTCCAGCCCAAGACCCCGCACGGCGTGCTCTGGTGCGACGGCCGCCGCAGTGTCGAACTCCCCGCCGGCGCCCGCGTCGAGGTCCGCCGGGGCGCCGTCCCCGTACGCCTGGCGCGGCTGCACCACGCCTCCTTCACGGACCGTCTGGTCGCCAAGTTCGCCCTCCCGGTGGCGGGGTGGCGGGGCGCACCGCAGTAGGCGCACCGGCCCGTGGCAACGGTGCACCGGCCTCGACGGCGGTGCACCGGCCTCGACGGCCGAGCGACAGTGGATCTTCTCCGGATCTTCTCCGCGCGGTACTTGGATCTTCTTCGCGTGCTTCTTCGATCTTCTTCGCCCGGTACTTGGATCTTCTTCGCGCGGAATTCCGGAAGCGCTGGTCCGCGGGCCGGGGACGGAGGAGAAGGGGGAGGCCGTCGCGGGGTGCCCCCGGGACCTCGTAAGGTCATACCCGTGTTGGAGGAGATGCGGATCCGGTCCCTGGGCGTCATTGACGACGCCGTAGTCGAGCTGTCCCCCGGCTTCACGGCGGTGACCGGCGAGACGGGCGCCGGCAAGACCATGGTCGTCACCAGCCTCGGCCTGCTGCTCGGCGGGCGGGCCGACCCCGCCCTGGTGCGGATCGGCGCCCGGTCGGCGGTTGTGGAGGGCAGGATCGGCGTCGGCCCCGGGACCCCCGCCGCGATACGGGCGGAGGAGGCGGGCGCCGAGCTGGACGACGGCGCGCTGCTGATCAGCCGCACCGTCTCCGCCGAGGGCCGCTCGCGCGCCCACGTGGGCGGCCGCTCCGTACCGGTCGGCCTGCTGGGGGAGTTGGCCGACGAACTGGTCGCCGTACACGGCCAGACCGACCAGCAGGGCCTGCTGCGGCCGGCCCGCCAGCGCCAGGCCCTGGACCGCTACGCCGGAGACGCGGTGGCCGTTCCGCTCACCGGGTACACCGCCGCCCACCGTCGGCTGCGCGCCGTCACCGCCGAGCTGGACGAGCTGATCACCCGGGCCCGTGAGCGCTCCCAGGAAGCCGATCTGCTGCGCTTCGGCCTCGACGAGATCGCCGCGGTCGAACCGCAGCCCGGCGAGGACGCCGAACTGGCCGCCGAGGCCGAGCGGCTCGGGCATGCCGAGGCACTGGCCTCCGCCGCCACCGCCGCGCACACCGCGCTGGCCGGCAACCCCGAGGATCCCGAGGGCGTCGACGGCACCACCCTGGTCGCCGGCGCGCACCGGGCGCTGGAGGCGGTACGCGGCCACGACCAGGAGCTCGCCGTGCTGTCCGACCGGCTCGGCGAGATCGGCATCCTGATGGCGGATGTGGCGGGCGAGCTCGCCGGCTACGCCGACAACCTGGACGCCGACCCGCTGCGGCTCGCCGTGGTCGAGGAACGCCGCGCCGCCCTGAACCACCTCACCCGTAAATACGGCGAGGACATCACGGCCGTACTGGCGTGGTCCGAGCGGAGCGCCGCCCGGCTCGCCGAACTGGACGGCGACGACGACCGGATCGGCGAGCTGACCGCCGAACGGGACGCGCTGCGCGCCGAACTCGGCGAGCTGGCACAGACCTTGACCGACGCCCGCACCGACTCGGCGAAGCGTTTCGCGGACGCGGTCACCGCCGAACTCGCCGAACTGGCCATGCCGCACGCCCGGGTGACCGTCGAGATCCGCCAGACCGAGGTGCCCGAGGACGCCGACGGCATCGAGGTCGGCGGCCGGACCGTGGCCTACGGACCGGCCGGTGCCGACGAGGTCGAACTCCTCCTGGCCCCGCACCCGGGCGCACCGCCCCGCCCGATAGCCAAGGGGGCGTCCGGGGGCGAGCTCTCCCGGGTGATGCTCGCCGTCGAGGTGGTCTTCGCCGGCTCCGATCCCGTACCGACGTACCTCTTCGACGAGGTCGACGCGGGCGTCGGCGGCAAGGCGGCCGTCGAGGTCGGCCGGCGGCTGGCCAGGCTCGCCAAGTCGGCGCAGGTCGTGGTCGTCACGCACCTTCCGCAGGTCGCGGCGTTCGCGGACCGGCAGCTGCTGGTGGCGAAGACCAACGACGGCTCGGTCACCAGGAGCGGTGTCACCGTCCTGGAGGGCGAGGAGCGGGTCCGCGAACTCTCCCGCATGCTGGCCGGCCAGGAGGACTCCGAAACGGCTCGCGCGCATGCGGAGGAACTGCTGGAGACGGCGCGTACGGGCCGCTAGCACCGGCCTCCAGGGGCGGCTTTTCAGGGGGCCGGCTCTCCAGCTCGCCAGGGTGCGGCGGGGGCCGGGCGGAAGTGGAAGAACGGGAAAAAGGGGGAGTGGGGCATGGTGAGGGCGGGTGGCAAGGTGCTGGGGCGGGTCTCGGCGCTGCTGGCCGGGGCAGCGGCGACCCGGGTCACGTACACGGCGCTGAGGAGCCGGCCGCCGGGCGGTGCCGTCCGGTGGGAGCGCGAGAACCACTCCGGCCGGACCGTCCACCTGCACGCCGGGCTCGCCACGGCCGCCGGTACCGCGCTCGCCGCCGCCACCGCCCCCGGGCTGCCCGCCCGGGTCCGGACCGCGGCGGCGCTGGCCGTGCTGGCCGCCGGGAGCTGCGGGGCGTACGACGACGTCTTCGGCGCCGGTGACCCACGGCGCGGATTCCGGGCGCACCTCTCGGCGCTGCGGGACGGCGAGGTCACCAGCGGCGCGGTGAAGCTCTTCGGGATCGGCGCCGCCGGACTGGCGGCCGGTGCCCTCCTGCAGGAACGTGCGGCCGACAAGCTGCTGGCCGGTGTGGTGATCGCGGGCTCCGCGCATCTGGTGAACCTCCTGGACGTACGTCCGGGCCGGGCGGCCGGTGCCGTACTGGCCCTCGGCACGCCCGGCCTGCTGCGAAGCGGACCGGCCGGGCCACTGTCCGCCGCGCCCGTCGGGGCCGTGGCCGCCGTCGTCGGCGACGACATGGGGGAGCGCACGATGCTCGGGGACGCCGGGGCGCATGCGCTCGGCGCGGCCCTCGGCCTCGCCGTTGTAGCGGCATGGGGGTCCCCCCGGGCATGGGGGTCCCCCCGCGCGAGCGGAGCCGAGCGTGGGGGAGGAGCCGGGAGTGGGGGAGGCCGTACCGGGCTGGCCGCACACGCCGTCGGCCTGGTCGCCGCCGCGGCGGCGGGGGATCGCGTCAGCCGGGCGGCGGCCGCGGGGTTCTGAGGGCGGGCCACGGGCCTGCGGAGCCTCGGCGTACGCGCCCCGCAGAGGCGCGGTGGGCGCGCTCCGGGGAGCGGATCACCCGTAGGGACCGTTCGTCCGCGCGGGCGGTTTGTCGCCCATGTGGGTGATCCGGTGGGCGCTGGAGTGAGACTTCCCACCGGAACAGCGTGCGAACGATGCCGAATTGACGCCGCCGGGCTGGCATCCTGGGCGCGGTGCGCAGTTCCGGTGGGCCGGCCCGTCGTGCCCGTGTCCGGACGGGCTCACCGTGCCCGTGTCCGGGTGGGTGGACGGCCGCCCGGCCGCGCGCAACCGCAGTTCCCGCTGTCCGCTGTCCGCCGACCGGCCTCCCGGTACGGACGGTCCGCTTCCCCCGACTCAGGAGTCCCCGCCACGTGATCAGTACCCCGACCTCGACGCACGGGCTGTCGCCGCTGCGCACGGTCCAGGTGCTGGGGCACGGCAGCGCGGGCAGTGCGGCACATGTCCGCTCGCTGGCCGAAGGGCTGGTCGCCCGTGGGGTACGGGTGACCGTCTGCGCCACACCGGAGGCCGAGGAGGCCTATGACTTCACCGGCGCGGGCGCGCGGTTCGTGCACGTCCCGCCGCGGGCGGACCCGGCGAGCGTGGCCTTGCTGCGCAGCGCCTGCTGGGACGCCGATCTGGTCCACGCGCACGGCCTGCGGGCCGGACTGCGCGCCTCCACGGCGCTGCGCGGACTGCGTCCCCCCAGGGGAGGGCGGCGGGTCCCCCTGGTCATGACCTGGCACACGAAGGCACACAGCGAGGGCGCGCGGGCCGGGCTGGTGCATCTGATGGAGCGGAGGGTGGCGCGGGCTGCCGCCGTTGTCCTGGGGGCCTGTTCCGACCTCGTGGACCGGGCACGTGAACGTGGCGCCCGGGATGCCCGGCTGGCACCGGTGGCGATTCCGCGGCCCCGGTCCGGTAACGGGGCCGAGCCCGAGGAGCAGGACCGGACGCGTCACAAGGAGCGTGCCGAACTGGGCGCGGTGGACCGCCCGTTGCTGCTCGCGATCGGCCGCCTCGACCCGAGCCAGGGGCACGACCTGCTGCTGGACGCGGCGCACGCCTGGTGCGCGCTCGACCCGCAACCGCTGGTCGCCATCGCGGGGGAGGGCGGCCGACGGGCCGCGCTGCAGCGGCGGATCGACCTGGAACGGCTGCCCGTCCAGCTGCTCGGCCGCCGTGACGACGTACCCGAACTCCTCGCGGCCGCCGATCTCGTGGTGCTGCCCAGCAGGTGGGAGGCGCGCTCGCTGATCGCCCAGGAGGCACTGCGGGCTGGGGTGCCGCTCGTCGCCACCGACACCGGGGGAACCCGCGAACTCGTCGGCCGGGCCGCGGAACTGGTCCGCTACGGGGATGCCGCCACCCTGGCCCGTACCGTTCTCGCCCTGCTCGCCGACCCGGCGCGCCGGGACGCACTCGCCGAGGCGGGCCGCATCCAGGCGGCCGGCTGGCCCACCGAGAACGACACGGTGGCCCAAGTCCTCAGCGTGTACGACGAGTTGACCCAGCCGCTCCAGTCGATCCAGCCCTTCTAGAGCCTCTCTCCTTCCGGTCTAGAGCCTCTCTCCTTCAGGGCTCCCTCCGGACCTCAGCCTTGTCTCCCTCCGGACCTCAGCCCTGTCTCCCCGGTCGTTGTGCGGCCGGCGGACGGGAACGACGGGAATACCGCCTGGCCCCGCCCGGTTGTGGCCCCGCAGGGGGCCTTCGCGTCCCCTAAGGGATCTGTTCGACCGACCCCTACGGGACGGCCGCCCCCACGGACCGCCCCCACGGGCCGTCCCCACAGGACGCCCCCTCGCGCGAGGCTGGCGTCGTCCGCTACGGCTTGTCCGTGTGGCGTCGGGCGCGCAGGGCCAGGCGGAGGCTCAGCACCGTCTGCGGGTCGTCGAGGTCCGTGCCGAGGAGCTGGGCGATGCGGGCCAGCCGATCGTAGAGCGTCTGGCGGTTGACGTTCAGGTCGCGGGCGGTCTCGGCCTTGCGGCCCGCGCTGGCCAAGTAGGCCTCCAGCGTGGGCAGCAGCGGCTGGCGGGCGCCGCGGTCGTGGGCGAGCAGGGGGCCGAGGGCGCGTTGCACGAAGTCGGTGAGCACGTTCTGCTCGCCGTGTTCCCGCATCCGCCACAGCAGCAGCTCGATGTCCAGCCGTCGGGCGTCGTACCAGGGCTGTTCTGGCAGGCCCTGGGCCGCGGCGGCCGCCTCCGCCGCATGCCGCAGGCCGGGGCCCGCGGCGGCCCAGTCGCCGGCCGCGCCGACGACGACCACCGGGCGGGCCGCCGCCGGCCGGTCCAGGCCCGCGCGGACCACTCCGGCGTGCAGCGCCTCGGCGATCCGGTCGGCGAGCGTGGTGCGGTCGGCGAGCGTGGCGCGGTCCTGGCCGGCGCGCAGCGCGACCAGCAGCGGGACGCGGCCCTCCACAGGGCGTACGCCGAGGAGTACCGGCACTCCGGGGGCGGCGAGTTCCTCGCGCAGCGTCCGGGCGAGGAGGGCCCAGCCGCCCGGGGTGGGGAGGCCGGCGGGCAGCCGCATGACCACCGGGAGTACGACCGGTTCCGGTCCGGGGCGGAACCCCAGCAGACGGGCCTGGGCCGGTGCTTCGGCCGCGGAGATCCGGCCCTCCGCCAGGTCGGCGAGGAAGTCACCGCGGCCCCGGGCGGCGAGCACCTCCTCCTGCCGGGACTGGAGCATTACGACGGCGAGCAGACCGGCGGCCCGTTCGGCGGCGATCCGGTGCACCGGCGCGACGGGGCCGTTGACGGGCAGCAGGACGAGCCGGGCGCGGACCGCGTCGGGCCCGTGGCCCCCGCCGGGGACGTCGATGCGGACGCCGGTGTCGCGCAGCCCCTCCCAGGCCAGCAACGGGTCGGCGTCCGCGGGTCCACTGCGGCCGTCGCCGCCCTCGCCGTCGCCGCCGCCGGTGTCCGGGCCCGCGGCGTACAGGGGGCTGCCGTCGGGGGCCTCCAGGCAGAGGGGATTGCCGGTGAAGACGGCCAGCAGACGCAGCACTTCGGGGGCGCCACCGCCGCGCAGCAGGACGTCGGTGCAGCGCCGCAGGATCTCGTCGGCGCGCCGCAGCACGGCGTAGTGGCTGTTGATGATCTCGGTGTGGATCGCCTCGGTGACCGTGACGTACGGGACTTCGCGGTGCAGCTGGATCAAGGGCAGACCGTGGTCCCGCGCGGCCTCGACCAGCGCCGGGGGCAGTGCCGCGAAACGCGACCCCAGCTCCACGACGAGAGCGGCGATCCCGCGGTCGGCGAGCCTGCGGACGAAGGCACGCTGCTCGGACGGCCGGGACCCCAGGCCCAGACCGGTGGTCAGCAGCAGCTCGCCGCCCTTGAGCAGCGAGGCGATATGCGGGACCTCGCCCGCGTGCACCCAGCGCACCGCGCGGTCCAGCCGGTCCTGGCCGGCCAGCACCTCCGGCAGCCCGCGCCGCAACGCGGGCAGTTCCAGCGCCCTGCGCACGGTGATCTCGGCTTCGACCGCCGCGTTCGCCGCCGCGGTGTCGTCGTCCTTCGCTTCCGGCCCCATGGCGAGGAACCGTACCCGGAGCCCGTCGGCCGGAACGCCGCCGCCGCGACGTCCCGGTACGCCGGACTAGCCCCCGTAGGCCCCGCTGGCCGTCAGCCGCAGCGCCGTGTCGATCAGCGGGACGTGGCTGAACGCCTGCGGGAAGTTGCCCACCTGGCGCTTGGCCTTCGGGTCCCACTCCTCCGCCAGCAGGCCCAGGTCGTTGCGGAGCGAGAGCAGCTTCTCGAAGAGCTTGCGGGCCTCGTCCACCCGGCCGATCATCGCCAGGTCGTCGGCGAGCCAGAACGAGCAGGCCAGGAACGCCCCCTCGTCGCCGGGCAGGCCGTCCACGCCCTCTTCCTCGCCGGCCGTCGGGTAGCGCAGGACGAAGCCGTCCTCGGTGGACAGCTCCCGCTGGATCGCCTCGATCGTGCCGATGACGCGCTTGTCGTCCGGCGGCAGGAAGCCCATCTGCGGGATCAGCAGCAGCGACGCGTCCAGCTCCCGCGAGCCGTAGGACTGGGTGAAGGTGTTGCGTTCCTTGTCGTAGCCCTTCTCGCAGACGTCCCGGTGGATCGTCTCGCGCAGGTCCTTCCAGCGCTCCAGCGGGCCGTCGACGTCGCCGGACTCGATCAGCTTGACCGTGCGGTCCACCGCCACCCAGGTCATGATCTTGGAGTGGACGAAGTGCCGGCGCGGACCGCGGACCTCCCAGATGCCCTCGTCCGGCTCGTCCCAGTGCTTCTCCACCCACTGGATCAGCTTGATCTGGAGGAGGGAGGCGTAGTCGTTACGGGACAGCCCGGTCATATGAGCCAGATGCAGCGCCTCGATGACCTCGCCGTAGACGTCCAGCTGGAGCTGGCCGGCGGCGCCGTTGCCGACCCGTACGGGCTGCGAATTCTCGTACCCGGGAAGCCAGTTGAGCTCGTTCTCGCCCAACTCCCGCTCGCCGGCGATGCCGTACATGATCTGGAGGTTGTCCGGGTCGCCGGCCACCGCCCGCAGCAGCCACTCCCGCCAGGCCCGCGCCTCCTCGCGGTAGCCGGTGCGCAGGAGGGACGACAGGGTGATGGCGGCGTCGCGGAGCCAGGTGAAGCGGTAGTCCCAGTTGCGGACGCCGCCGATGCACTCGGGCAGGGAGGTGGTCGGCGCGGCGACGATGCCGCCGGTGGGGGCGTACGTCAGCGCCTTGAGGGTGATCAGCGAGCGGACCACCGCATCGCGGTACGGGCCGTGGTACGTGCAGTGCTCGACCCACTCGCGCCAGAACTCCTCGGTGGCCTCCAGCGCCCCCTCGGGGTCCGCCACGGCCGGCGGCTGCTTGTGCGAGGGCTCCCAGCTGATGGTGAACGCGATCCGCTCGCCCGGCGAGACGGTGACGTCGGAGAACGTGGTGAGGTCCTTGCCGTACGTCTCGGCCTCGGTGTCCAGCCACACCGAGTCGGGGCCGGCGACCGCGACGGTACGGCCGTCGATCTTGTGCACCCAGGGCACCACCCAGCCGTACGCGAATCGCATCCGCAGCTCCGAGCGCACCGGGACGCGCCCGCTGACGCCCTCCACGATGCGGATCACCTGCGGCGCGCCGTCACGCGGCGGCATGAAGTCGATCACCCGGACGGTGCCGCGCGGGGTGTCCCACTCGGATTCCAGGACGAGCGAATCGCCCCGGTAGCGCCGGCGGTCGGCCGGCCGCGGTCCGGATCCGTTGACCGGCCCGATCCGCCAGAAACCGTGCTCCTCCGTGCCCAGCAGCCCCGCAAAGACCGCCGGTGAGTCGAAGCGGGGCAGACACAGCCAGTCGACCGTGCCGTCCCGGCACACTAGAGCGGCGGTCTGCATATCGCCGATAAGTGCGTAGTCCTCGATGCGCCCGGCCACGTGCGTCTCCCGTCGAACTGGAGTCACGCCCCCCATGGGACGTTGTGAATCGGTCCGTCCTGCCCATGAAACGTCGCCGAGCAGCGGGACCGGAAATCGGGCGGGGGTGGTGCCTTCCCGGACGGCTCGTTGCGAGTGTCCGAGCAGGATACGACGCACGCGGGTGATCCGCGCGACGCTCGCGAGGAGTGAGGTGCTCCGAACGGGTGGGCTCCGTCACGTGACACTGTCAAGCAGAGCCGTCACACAGCCGTCACGCAGGCGTCACACACGGTCATGGCGGGGCTGTCGGGCGACCCTCGCGCGCACGGCCGGGAGCGACCGCGCCCCGGCGCTGATAGCCTGGTACCCCGTGGACCGGTGGGCCAGCCCGATGCCGCAGCAAGACGACACGGCACCCCCGAACCGCAGCGACGGCACCCCTGACAACACCGGGACGGCGCCTCGTACCTCTCCACCTCGCGACCACGGGAGCTTCCTCTTGGCCATGCCGCCCAAATCTCCGACGACCAAGCACATCTTCGTCACCGGGGGCGTCGCCTCCTCGCTCGGCAAGGGGCTCACCGCCTCCAGCCTGGGCGCGCTCCTGAAGGCGCGCGGCCTGCGGGTCACGATGCAGAAGCTCGACCCGTACCTGAACGTCGACCCCGGCACGATGAACCCGTTCCAGCACGGCGAGGTCTTCGTCACCAACGACGGAGCCGAGACCGACCTGGACATCGGCCACTACGAGCGGTTCCTCGACGTCGACCTCGACGGCAGTGCGAACGTCACCACCGGCCAGGTCTACAGCACCGTGATCGCCAAGGAGCGCCGCGGCGAGTACCTCGGTGACACCGTGCAGGTCATCCCGCACATCACCAACGAGATCAAGCACCGCATCCGGCGGATGGCGACCGAGGACGTCGACGTCGTGATCACCGAGGTCGGCGGCACCGTCGGCGACATCGAGTCGCTGCCGTTCCTGGAGACCGTCCGCCAGGTCCGCCACGAGGTCGGCCGGGACAACGTCTTCGTCGTGCACATCTCGCTGCTCCCCTACATCGGGCCGTCCGGCGAGCTGAAGACCAAGCCGACCCAGCACTCGGTCGCCGCGCTGCGCAACATCGGCATCCAGCCCGACGCGATCGTGCTGCGCGCCGACCGCGAGGTGCCCACCGCCATCAAGCGCAAGATCTCGCTGATGTGCGATGTGGACGAGGCCGCGGTGGTCGCCGCCATCGACGCCCCCTCGATCTACGACATCCCCAAGGTCCTGCACGCCGAGGGCCTGGACGCCTACGTCGTGCGCAAGCTGGACCTGCCGTTCCGCGATGTGGACTGGACCGTGTGGGCGGACCTGCTCGACCGCGTCCACAACCCCGACCACGAGGTCAACGTCGCGCTGGTCGGCAAGTACATCGACCTGCCCGACGCCTACCTCTCGGTCACCGAGGCGCTGCGGGCCGGCGGCTTCGCGAACAAGGCCCGGGTGAAGGTCAAGTGGGTCGCCTCCGACGACTGCAAGACCGCCAAGGGCGCCGCCGAGCAGCTCGCAGACTGCGACGCGATCTGCATCCCCGGCGGCTTCGGCGACCGCGGTGTGGACGGCAAGGTCGGCGCGATCACCTACGCCCGCGAGAACAAGATCCCGCTGCTGGGCCTCTGCCTGGGCCTCCAGTGCGTGGTCATCGAGGCGGCCCGCAACCTGGCCGGCATCGAGGGCGCCAACTCCACCGAGTTCGACTCGGCCGCCGCCCACCCGGTCATCTCCACGATGGCCGAGCAGCTGGACATCGTCGCCGGTGAGGGCGACATGGGCGGCACGATGCGGCTGGGCATGTACCCCGCCAAGCTCGCCGAGGGCTCGATCGTCCGCGAGGTCTACGACGGCCAGGCGTACGTCGAGGAGCGCCACCGCCACCGCTACGAGGTCAACAACGCCTACCGCGGTGAGCTGGAGAAGAAGGCCGGGCTGCAGTTCTCCGGCACCTCCCCGGACAACAAGCTCGTCGAGTACGTCGAGTACCCGCGCGAGACGCACCCCTACCTGGTCGCCACCCAGGCGCACCCGGAGCTGCGCTCCCGCCCGACCCGCCCGCACCCGCTCTTCGCCGGACTGGTGAAGGCCGCGGTCGCGCGCAAGACGGGCGCCGGGCAGCCCGCGGGTGCCGCGAAGAAGGCGGGCGCCGCGAAGTAGGCGGAGCCACGGCGGATACCGTTGCCGGGGTACGGACTCGATCTGCGAGGCCGTGCCCCGGTTTCGCGTGGCCGACGCGCAAGGCACAAGGGAGGACGCACCATGGCGATCGAGGACACCCCGGAGGAGTGGACGGTCACCTCGACCACGACACCGTTCACCGGGAACAAGACCAGTGTGCGCACCGACGAGGTCGTGATGCCGGACGGCACCGCCGTCACCCGCGACTACCAGGTCCACCCCGGTTCCGTGGCGGTGCTCGCCCTGGACGGCGAGGGCCGGGTGCTGGTGCTGCGCCAGTACCGCCACCCCGTACGCCACCGGCTCTGGGAGATCCCCGCCGGGCTGCTCGACGTCCCCGGTGAGAACCCGCTGCACGCGGCGCAGCGCGAGCTGTACGAGGAGGCGCACGTCAAGGCCGAGGACTGGCGGGTGCTGACCGACGTCTACCCCACGCCGGGCGGCTGTGACGAGGCGGTCCGGATCTTCCTGGCCCGCGAGCTGTCCGAGGCCGAGGGGGAGCGGTTCGAGGTCTCCGAGGAGGAGGCCGACATGGAGCTGGCGCGGGTACCTGTCGAAGATCTCGTACGGGGCGTGCTCGCCGGTGAGCTGCACAACAACTGCCTGGCGATGGGGGTGCTGGCGCTCACCGCGGCGCAGCGCGGCGCGGGCCCGGACGCGCTGCGGCCGGCCGACGCGCCGTGGCCGGCCCGGCCCTTCGAGGCCTGATCCGCTGCTGAGACCCGTGTCGTCGGCCGGATGATCCGCCGATCCGATCGAGTGAGCAACCGCCCTGCTCCGTACGGCACGTGACAGGCCGTGAACTACGCTCGACAGCGATCCCGTGCGCACTCGCGACGGGCTCGTACGCGCGGCTGGACGGGAGCGTGACCGGTGACGGAGCAGGCGGTGGACGGGGGGCACGTCCCGCCCGGGCCGCGGGACGGGTCCGCCGCGGCGGCACCGGGCCGGCGGATGCCCCAGGCGCGGCGGGCGGACGGCGCCGCCGTCCGCCCGGGCGCCCCCGCGGCCGCCCCCGCGCCGGACACCACCGGCTTCGCCGGGCGCCACCGTGAGCTCAGGGAGCTGCACGCCGAGATCGCCCGGGCCGGCCTGGACACCCTCTCCGGGCGCAAGGGCGCCCGCAGCCGGGTGCTGCTGATCGCCGGCCGTCCCGGCTCCGGCCGTACCGCGCTGGCCGAGCGGCTGCTGCGCGAGCTGGCCGGCGACTACCCGGACGGGGTGCTGCGGGCGGCGCTGACCGGGCCCGGCGGCGAGCGGCCCGGCACCGCCCGCGTCGCGCGCGAGCTGCTGGCCGCCCTCGGGGAGCAGCCGGCGCCGGGCGCGTGCGAGGACGAGCTGACCGAGCGGCTGCGCGGTGCGCTCACCGGGCGCCGGGCCCTGCTCTTCCTGGACGACGCCCCGGGTGCGGACGCCGTCGCACCGCTGCTGCCGGACGCCCCGGACTGCCTGGTCGTGGTGGTCTCCCAGGGGCCGCTGACCGGCATCCCGGACGTCCGGCCGTGCGTGCTGGGCGGCCTGGACGGACCGGCCTGCGTCGAGATCCTCAGCCGGTACGCCGGGCCGACCCGGATCACCGTCGACCCGCGGACCGCCGAGAGCGTCGCCGAGGAGTGCGGCGGGCAGCCGGCGGCGCTGATCCTGGCCGGCGCCTGGCTCGCCGCCCGCCCCAGGGCGTCCGTCTCCGATCTGCGCCAGGGGCTGCGCGCCGTCCCGCTGCCCGGGGACCTGCCCCGCGCCGCCCGCCCGCTGTTCCGCGCCTTCCACCTCGCCCAGGCGGCGCTGCCGGCGCCCGCCGCCCGGATACTGCGGCTGAGCACCCTGGCCCCGGCCGGCCTCGTGGACGCGCAGATCGCCTCCGCGCTGGCCGGCTGTTCGGTGCCGGTGGCCGCCACGGTGCTGGACGACCTGGCCGCGCTCGGCCTGCTGCGGCCGGTGCCCGCCGAGCACGGCGCTTCCCCCAAGTTCTCGACTCCGCTCGAACAGGGGGGACCCCCATCCGGGCCGCCGCTGCCCGACGCCGCGCTCCACACCCCGTACCGGCTCCCCGGCTCCCTCGCCCCGCTCGTCCGCGAGCTGCTCCACGCGCAGGAGCGGCCCGCCGACATCCAGCTGGCCCGGGCCCGGATGCTGGAGCGGACCGTACGGCTGCTGCACTCCTGCCGGGCGATGGCCGAACCGGCCGGTTCCCCCGCCCGCCAGAAGGCCGACGGGCTGCCGCGCTCGCTGCGCTTCTCCTCCCGGGCCGCCGCCGCGCACTGGCTGCGCGGCCGGCGCGGCGCGCTCCTCGACGCGGCCGGGGTCGCGGTGGCGGACGGGGGACTCGACACGCTGGACCGGCGGCTGGTGGCCGCGCTGACCCGGACGCTGCTGGCGCACGAGGGCGCCGAGGCCGCCGCGCCGGACCTCTACGGGCTGCACGAGCTGGTCCTCCGGGTCGCCGAGCGGCGCGGGCTGGCCCGTGAGCAGGCTGCCGCGCTGCTGAACCTCGCGGACCTGGACGGCCGGGCGGGGCGCCCGGAGCAGGCGGCCGTCCGCTACCGGGGCGCGCTGGAGGCGGCCCGTTCGGCGCGGGACCCGGTGGCCGCCGGCCGGGCGCTGGAGTCACTGGGCGGTACGTACACCGAGCTGGGCGACTGGCAGCGGGCCGCCGACTGGTACGGGCGGGCGCTGGAGCTGCGGCTGGCCCGTGGCGAGCGCGCGGACGCGGCTCGGCTGCACGGCCGGACCGGCGCCGCGTACGCGTGCGCGGCCCGGTGGGACGAGGCGCTCAGGGAGTGGCGGGCGGCCGCCAGGACGTACCGCCGGCTCGGCGACCCGGCAGGCCGGGCGCGGGCGGCCGGTGAGATGGCGGGGGTCCAGGAGCGCGCGGGGCGGCCGGAGGAGGCGCTGCGGACCCGCCTGGAGGCCCTCGAAACGGCCCGGAAGGCGGAGGACGGGCGGCTGGAGGCGGAGCTGCGGCTGCGGATCGCGGACACCCTCGACCGGCTCGGGGACCCCGCGGCGGCGCGGCTGCACCGCGACGCGGGGGAGCGACTCCTGGAAGATCACCCCGATCACCTACGAAACCGGTAGCGCATCTCGCAGAAATTAGTGCTTTGCAAGGCTAGACAACAGCAGATCCTTCAATAGACTGGCTGGGCCGCGTACGGCGCGGTCAGTTCCGTCATGCATTGCGGGAGGGGATAATTCCTCCTGCACCCTCCCATTCAAGGACCGTGATCGACGTGAAGGTCGGCATCCCCCGCGAGGTCAAGAACAACGAGTTCCGCGTGGCCATCACGCCCGCCGGAGTCCACGAGCTCGTCCGCCACGGCCACCAGGTCTTCATCGAGAAGGACGCCGGTCTCGGCTCGTCCATCACGAACGAGGAGTACGTCTCCGCCGGTGCCACCATCCTGGACACCGCCGATGAGGTCTGGGGCACCGCTGACCTGCTGCTCAAGGTCAAGGAGCCGATCGCGGAGGAGTACCACCGCCTCCGCAAGGACCAGACGCTCTTCACCTACCTGCACCTGGCCGCCTCCCAGGAGTGCACCGACGCCCTGCTGCAGTCCGGCACCACCGCCATCGCCTACGAGACCGTCGAGACGGCCGGCCGCCAGCTGCCGCTGCTCGCCCCGATGTCCGAGGTCGCGGGCCGGATCGCCCCGCAGGTCGGCGCGTACCACCTGATGCGTCAGGCCGGCGGCCGTGGTGTGCTGCCCGGTGGCGTCCCCGGTGTGGCCGCGGGCAAGGCCGTCGTCATCGGCGGCGGCGTCTCCGGCTGGAACGCCGTGCAGATCGCCGTGGGCCTCGGCTTCCACGTCACCCTGCTCGACAAGGACATCAACAAGCTCCGCGAGGCCGACAAGATCTTCGGCACCAAGGTGCAGACGATCGTCTCCAACGCCTACGAGCTGGAGAAGGCCGTCGTCGAGGCCGACCTCGTCGTCGGTGCCGTCCTGATCCCCGGTGCCAAGGCCCCCAAGCTGGTCACCAACGAGCTCGTCGCCAAGATGAAGCCCGGAAGTGTCCTTGTCGACATCGCCATCGACCAGGGCGGCTGCTTCGAGGACTCCCGTCCCACCACGCACGCCGAGCCGACCTTCGAGGTCCACAACTCGGTCTTCTACTGCGTCGCCAACATGCCCGGCGCGGTGCCGAACACCTCCACCTACGCGCTCACCAACGCCACGCTGCCCTACATCGTGGAGCTGGCGAACCGCGGCTGGGTCGAGGCGCTGCGCCGTGACCCGGCGCTGGCCAAGGGGCTGAACACGCACGACGGCAAGGTGGTCTACCCGTCCGTCGCCGAGGCCCACGGCCTCGAGTGCGTCGAGCTGCGCACCCTCCTCGGCTGAGACGGGGCGTCAACAAGCGGCGTCAATGCCGCACCTCCGGCCGGGCCTTGGCGACAGGGCCCGGCCGGTCGCATATCCGGCCCCCGGCGCGTACCGTTCCGGAACGTCGTCTCTCAACTCGCCGTGAACGTAACCCTTTAACCGATTCGCGCACTCCCGGAACTCCGAAGGGATCCCGCCTGCGCTCTTGACATCGAAGGGTCCGGTTACCGACACATCGTGCCGGGTCCGGTGGATTGTGTTGCTGCGGACGCCCGACACGCCATAGAGTCGCCAACCGTCGGCATGGTGCCACGCTGACCTATCGATAAAGTTTCCTGGTCACGTCCAAGGAGGTAAGACGACTTGTGAATGAGTCGACATTTACTCCCGGAGGTCGTCACCCAGGAGCGGTCGCACGGGGCCAGGGTCCCTCGGGGCTCGAGGCTGTCGGCTCCGTAGCGGTCCACACCTTCGCAGCGCACCACAGCATTTCCACGACAGCCCACCAGAGTATGGACGGCCATCACGTGAACGCCATGGCCGGCGACCGGGGCAGTGGAGAACCCGCCCGTCTCGCCGACTACGACGACCTGCCCCAGGGGCACTTCTACGATCCGGACGCGGAGTACGAGCCGGACCCCGAATACGCCGCGACGCTCGCGCCGGACGCCGCGCGCCAGCGCCGCGAACGCGTCGGCCCGACCGGACGCCCGCTCCCTTACTTCCCCATCCCGGGACCGCTGTCGGAGCACGGCCCGGCCAAGATCATCGCGATGTGCAACCAGAAGGGCGGGGTGGGCAAGACCACCTCGACCATCAACCTGGGCGCCGCACTCGCCGAATACGGACGACGGGTGCTGCTCGTCGACTTCGACCCGCAGGGCGCCCTGTCGGTCGGACTCGGCGTCAACCCCATGGAGCTCGACCTGACGGTCTACAACCTGCTCATGGAGCGGGGCATGTCGGCCGACGAGGTGCTCCTGAAGACCGCGGTCCCCAACATGGACCTGCTGCCCAGCAATATCGACTTGTCGGCGGCAGAGGTGCAGCTGGTCAGCGAGGTCGCCCGTGAGTCGACGCTGCAGCGCGCCCTGAAGCCGCTGCTGGCCGACTACGACTACATCGTCATCGACTGCCAGCCGTCCCTCGGCCTGCTCACCGTCAACGCCCTGACGGCCGCTCACAAGGTCATCGTGCCGCTGGAGTGCGAGTTCTTCGCGCTGCGCGGTGTGGCGCTGCTCACCGAGACGATCGAGAAGGTTCAGGAGCGGCTCAACCCCGAGCTGGAGCTGGACGGCATCCTGGCGACGATGTACGACTCCCGTACCGTGCACAGCCGCGAGGTGCTGGCGCGCGTCGTGGAGGCCTTCGACGACCACGTCTACCACACCGTCATCGGCCGTACGGTCCGCTTCCCGGAGACCACCGTCGCGGGCGAGCCGATCACCACGTACGCCTCCAACTCCGTCGGTGCCGCCGCCTATCGCCAGCTCGCCAGGGAGGTGCTCGCCCGGTGTCACGCCGAGTGAGTCTGCCGGGAGCCGACGAACTCTTCCGCACCACCGGGGGAGTGGGGCTGCAGCCCTCCAGCCCCCGTCGCGCCGCGAACGGTTCGGCGGCCGCGGTCAACGGCGAGGCCCCGCGGGTGCCCGCGCCGGGCGGCGAGCCCGAGCAGGCCACGGAGGCACCGGAGACGACCGCCCCTGCCCGGCAGCGGCGGCAGAGCGGCGATACGGACACCCCGGCGACGGCCGCTGACGGCGGACCGGCCACCCCGCCCCGGGTGCCCTCGGTCACGCCCGCGGCCGAACACGGCGGGCGCGAGCAGGACGGGGACGGCGGCAAGGCCCACCGCGCCCAGCCGGGCCAGGTCACGGCGGACGCCGCCGCGGCCGCCGCACAGGCGGGCGGCCAGGGCCGCCGCCGGGGCACCCGCGGCGCCAACCGCCGCCCCAGCGGCCGGGAACGGCACGACGAGAAGATCACCGTCTATGTCTCCGCCGAGGAGCTCATGGACCTCGAGCACGCGCGCCTGGTGCTGCGCGGTGAACACGGCCTCGCGGTCGACCGGGGCCGGATCGTCCGCGAGGCGGTCGCCGTCGTCCTCGCCGACCTGGAATCCCGCGGCGACGCCAGCATCCTCGTACGGCGCTTGCGCGGGCGTTAGACACGGCGCCTGCACGGTGCCGGGACGCCTGCACGGTGCCGGGTTGCCGGGCGCGGTGCCGGGTTGCCGGGTGCGGCTGCCCGCGTGGGCGGAATACCGTCCGCCCCTGGTTCGTTGTGGCCCCGCAGGGGGCCCTCGCGTCCCTTAGGGGATCTGTTCGACCGTCCCTTACGGGGAGTCCCCCGTCCCCCTGAGGGAGACCTCCGACCTTCCTGAGGGAAACCCCCGACCTTCCTGAGGGAAGACCTCTGAGGGCCCGCCGCGCGGCCTGGAGCGTGTCCCGGGTGCGTACGGGATAGCCTGCCTCTCCGGCGGGCTTCCCGCCCGTGACCAGCCCGTCGCCCCTCCCGGCACGGGACCGCAGCACCCTGGACCGCGATGCCGACGACCAACGACGATGCCCCCGTGCCCCGCGCCCGCAGACGACTCGGGCGCGGGCCCGGTGCGGGGGCGGCGGATCCGGAGGCGCCGGCGGTGGATTCGGAGGCACTGGCGGTGGCGCCGGTGGCGCCGGTGGGGCCGGAGCTTGCGGAGGCCGGTGAGGGGCCGGATTCCGGTGCGTCCCCAGTGGTGGCTGGTTCCGTGGAGCCGACCGAGAGGGACGGCGGGGGCGGCAAGGGCAGTGAGGGCGGCGAGGACGGCGCGGGCGCTGACGGCGGCGACGGAACGTTCACGCTGCGGCTCGACAACTTCGAGGGCCCCTTCGACCTCTTGCTGCAGCTGATCTCCAAGCACAAGCTGGACATCACCGAAGTCGCGCTCTCCAAGGTGACCGACGAATTCATGGCGCACATCCGTGCCATGGGTCCGGACTGGGACCTGGACCAGACGACGGAGTTCCTCGTCGTCGCGGCGACCCTGCTCGACCTGAAGGCGGCCCGGCTGCTGCCCGCCGCCGAGGTGGAGGACGAGGCCGACCTCGCGCTCCTGGAGGCCCGCGACCTGCTGTTCGCGCGGCTGCTCCAGTACCGCGCGTACAAGCAGATCGCGGACATCTTCCAGGGGCGGCTCGCGGACGAGGCCCGGCGGTACCCCCGTACGGTCGGGTTGGAGCCGCACCACGCCGAGCTGCTGCCCGAGGTCGTGATCAGCATCGGCGCGGAGGGTTTCGCCAAGCTCGCGGTGAAGGCGATGCAGCCCAAGGCCGCACCGCAGGTCTACGTCGACCACATCCACGCCCCGTTGGTGAGCGTGCGGGAGCAGGCCGAGGTGGTGATGGCGCGGCTGCGCGAGGCGGGCGTGAGCAGCTTCCAGGAACTGACCGCGGACGCTCCGGACACCCTCACCGTCGTGGCGCGCTTCCTGGCCCTCCTGGAGCTCTACCGGGAGCGGGTGGTGGCGCTGGACCAGGAGGAGGCCCTCGGCGCGCTCACGGTCCGCTGGACGGGCGCGGAGGGCGCTGCGCCGAGGGTGACGGACGAGTTCGACCAGGACCACCCGTCCGGCGAGGAACCGCTCGACCAGGAACCGTCCGACCATGAACCGCTCGACGAGGAACCGTCCGATCACGAACCGTCCGGCCAAGAACCGGGCGAGCACACCGCCGCAGGGGGAGAGCGGGAACAGCCCCGGCGAGCGGAACGCGCACGAGCGGAAGCGGAAGAGGAGCAGGGATGAGCGGCGCGGCCGGTGGCGGCGGGACGGACGACGGGGCCACGGAGGCCGGCGGAGCCGCGGAGGCTCACCGGGCCACGGAAACCCGCCGGGCCGCCGAGGAGGCGTACGACGTCACGGAGGCCGCCGGCGCGGACGGTGCCGGCCCCCGGGAGCGGCCCGAGGTGCCGGCCGGCGCGCTGGGCGTCGCCGAGCTGGACCTCAAGCCCGCGCTGGAGGCCGTCCTCATGGTCGTCGACGAGCCGGCGACCGAGGAGCACCTGGCCAGGGTGCTGCTGCGGCCCCGGCGAGCGGTCGCGCTGGCACTGCGCGAGCTCTCCGACGACTACACCCGCCAGGGCCGCGGTTTCGATCTCCGCCTGGTGGCCGGCGGCTGGCGCTTCTACTCCCGTGCCGAGTACGCGGACGCGGTGGAGGCGTTCGTCCTGGACGGCCAGCAGGCCCGGCTCACGCAGGCCGCATTGGAGACTCTGGCCGTGGTCGCGTACCGTCAGCCGGTCAGCCGTTCCCGGGTCTCGGCCGTTCGCGGTGTGAACTGTGACGGTGTGATGCGCACGCTCCTCCAGCGCGGCCTGGTGGAGGAGGCGGGGACGGAACCTGAAACAGGTGCGATCCTGTACAGGACGACGAATTACTTTCTGGAGCGGATGGGCCTGCGCGGCCTGGACGAGCTCCCCGAGCTCGCACCGTTCCTCCCGGAGGCGGAAGCCGTCGAGAGCGACTCCGCGGAAGGTATCCCGTCGTTCGACGTAGACGACAGCGGCGACTCTCAGACGGATCATTGATGCGAAGCAGCGGCAGGAACAGCAGGGACAGCGGGCGCGGCAATTACCGCGGTGCGGGCAACAAGAGGGACGACAAGCAGCAGCGCGCCGGCCGCCCGCGTCCCGAGGAGCGCCGCTACGACGTGGGCGGACAGGGCGGACAGGGCGATGGCCGCGGCGGCCCGGCGGGCTCCCGTGACGAGCGCCGGGGCGGCGGCAAGGCCGGCGGGCAGACCGGCGGCGGCCGGGGCGCGGCGGCCCGCGGCGGTGCCAAGGGCGGTCCCCGTAGGGGCGCCGCCGACACGACGGGCCGTCCCGGCGGCAAGGGCGGCGGCCCCCGGGGCGGCGCCGGCCGGCCCGGCCGGGGCCAGGCGCCCGCACGGCCCCGCGAGTACGACGCGCAGATCGAGGAGCGCAACCGCGCCCGGCACAACAAGCCGCGGGTCACGACGCCCAAGACGTTCGGTGAGCAGGAGGGCGAGCGGCTGCAGAAGGTGCTGGCCAGGGCCGGTATGGGCTCGCGGCGGGCCTGTGAGGAGCTGATCGACCAGGCGCGGGTCGAGGTCAACGGCCGGATCGTCACCGAGCAGGGCGTCCGGGTCGACCCGGAGAAGGACGAGATCAAGGTCGACGGCCTGACGGTCGCCACCCAGTCGTACCTCTTCTTCGCCCTCAACAAGCCGGCCGGTGTGGTCTCCACGATGGAGGACCCGGACGGCCGCCAGTGCCTGGGCGACTACGTCACCAACCGCGAGACGCGGCTGTTCCACGTGGGCCGGCTGGACACCGAGACCGAGGGCATCATCCTGCTCACCAACCACGGCGAGCTGGCGCACCGCCTGACGCACCCCCGCTACGGCGTCAAGAAGACCTACCTCGCGGCGATCCAGGGTCCGCTCCCGCGCGACCTCGGCAAGCGGCTGAAGGACGGTATCCAGCTCGAGGACGGCTACGCCCGCGCCGACCACTTCCGGGTCGTCGAGAACACCGGCAAGAACTACCTCGTCGAGGTGAGCCTCCACGAGGGCCGTAAGCACATCGTGCGCCGGATGCTCGCCGAGGCCGGCTTCCCGGTCGACAAGCTGGTGCGTACGGCCTTCGGTCCGATCACGCTGGGCGACCAGAAGTCGGGCTGGCTGCGCCGGATGACCAACACGGAGGTCGGGATGCTGATGCGCGAGGTGGAGCTGTAGGGGGACCCTGTAGGGGCGTTCCCGCAGGGGTTACCACTCCCGTACCCGCCCACCACTGGCGCGGCGCCCGTCGGAATCCGGCTTGTGGTGCCGCGCCCCCACATCCGGCTTGCGGTGCCGCGCCCCCACATCCGGCTTGCGGTGCCGCGCCCCCACCCCTTAACGTCACCATGACGATTAAGGGGTGGTTTTCATGGGGTTCGAGTGCGAGTCGGCAAGGCCCGCCGGGGCGGCGGCGTCCGCCGCCACCGGCGCGCTCATCGGCCTGGCGCTCGGCGATGCGCTGGGCTTTCCGACGGAGTTCGACGACGTACCGGCGATCCTCGCCACGTACGGCCCGTGGCGGCGGATGGCGCTCCCCGACCCCGCCCTCGTCACCGACGACACCCAGATGACCCTGGCGCTGGGGCGTGGGCTGCGTACGGCGCTGGAGCACGGCGAGCTGCGCCCGCGGAGCCTCGTCCGTCCGGTGCGCGAGGAGTACGTCGCCTGGTGGCGCTCGCCCGACAACGACCGGGCACCGGGCGCCACCTGCCTGCGCGCCTGCGAACTGCTCAGCGACCCGGAGCGGCCCTGGGCCGAGGCCGGCCGGATCGGGTCGAAGGGGTGCGGCGCCAATATGCGGGTCGCGCCCGTCGGGCTCGTACCGGGGCTGAGTCCGAGGCAACGCTCCGGCGCCGCCCAGCTCCAGTCCGCGCTGACCCATGGGCACCCCACCGCGCTCGCCGCCGGCGACCTGACCGCGTACGCGGTCCGCGCACTCGCCGACGGCGCGCCGCCCGCCGGGCTGCCCGGCCTGCTCCGCACGTACGCCCTCGATCAGCGCACCGTCTATCGGGAGGACTGGCTGGGCGACCTGTGGCGGCGCGCCCAGGACCCCTCCGCGACGGCGTTCATCGTCCGGGGCTGGGACGAGTGCCTCGGCGCCCTGGACCGGCTCGACGCGGCGCTCGCCGCGCCGGACCCGGAGGCAGACCCGTGCCTGGCCACG
This sequence comes from Streptomyces sp. NPDC001339, assembly GCF_042895955.1. Lineage (NCBI taxonomy): Bacteria > Bacillati > Actinomycetota > Actinomycetes > Kitasatosporales > Streptomycetaceae > Streptomyces > Streptomyces sp. NPDC001339. Next base: position 40,222 of record NZ_JBIAWT010000002.1, read on the forward strand.
GGCGCAGGCTGGATCGCGGAGGAGGCGCTGGCCACCGGCCTGCTGTGCTTCCTGCTCTTCCCCGGCGAGCCGCTCACCGCGCTGCGCCGGGCCGCCTGCAGCTCCGGCGACTCCGACTCGATCGCCTGCCTGACCGGCGCCTTCGCGGGCGCCTGGGGCGGAGCCGGCGCCTGGCCCGAGGAATGGGCCGCCCGTATCGAGTACCGCGCGGAACTGCTGGCACTGGGGGAAGCCTGGGACGTCCGGGATACCCGGGATGTCCGGGACGCCGAGGAACACGGTGGTCCGGCGGATGCCTGAGACATGGCTCCGGATGCCTCAGGACATGGCTCCGGATGCCTGAGGACAGGGCTCCGGCGCCCGGTCGCCCGCGCCGGAGCCCTGTCCTCAGGCGCCCGGGCGCGGCTTCAGTGGCCGAGGGCTGAGGATTGCCGGGCCCGGAACAGGAAGTCCGCGATCCGGGCCCGGTCCGGCTCGGCCGGCAGCGGCGACCGGGACACCGCTTCCTCGGCCTCCTCGGCCAGCCGCGCGATGCGCTGCTCGACCGCCTCCCAGGGCACCTCCCCACGCCTGACCGCCAGCAGCCGCTCCCGCTCGGGTCCGACGTCCAGCGTGAGCACGCCGGTACGGAGCAGATCGCGTGAGCCGGCCAGCAGGCGCAGCAGATGCATGGCGGGCTTCCAGCGGGGTGTGCCGCGCTGCCGCAGATCGGCCTGGAGCCGCCGGAGCTGACCGGTGGCGTAGCCCGCGAAGGTGCGGTGGACCTCCCGGGACAGGAAGGCGTCGCGCAGCGCGAGCAGTTCCTGGCCGGTGGCGTCGACGCGCTCCACAAGGGGGGAGTGCAGACACTCCAGGGCGGTGGGGTTGGCCCGCAGCGCCAGCTCGCAGAAGCGTTCCAGCTCCCAGGAGAACTCTTCCTCGCGGGGGCCCTCCACATGCGTCGGCGGCTTCTCGAAGCCCCAGAAGAGCCGGGTCGGGGCCTGGTACACCCCGCGCCGGTCGGTGTCGCTGCTCTCCGTCGCCAGTCCGAAGGCGCGCGAGCCCATCACACACGCGTAGACGGTGTGCTCGGCGACCAGGGAGTGACCCGTGGCGGTGGGGGTGGGCGCGGACGCACGTCGGGAGGCGTACGCGGCGGAGGAGTGCGGGGAGGGGGAGGAGGTCGTGGCGGCTTCCGGCATGACGGCGATTGTGGCTGGTCAGGAGGGTGGACGCCACCGATTTGGAGGACGGACGCCACCGGGTTGGCGGGTGGCACGGAGCCGGGAAACCTCGCGGCGCACGGGCCCGGCGAACGGGGCACCTCACCGCGCACGGCCCGTGGTCACCCGCCGCGTACGGAATGTCAGTGCCGCTGGTTACGCTGATCAGTGCGTGCACAGGAGCGTGACTGCGCAGGAGCGTGACGCGGCACACGACATAAGGGGAGCAGTGACGTGGCGGCACGAAAGGACATCGCGCAGTGAGGACCGCACTCGTCATAGGAACGGGCCTGATCGGCACCTCGGTCGCCCTCGCGCTCCACGGGCGCGGTGTGCAGGTGTTCCTGGAGGACCACGACCAGGCCCAGGCCCTGACGGCCGCCGCGCTCGGCGCGGGCGTCGCCGAGGCACCGCCGGGGCCGGTCGACCTGGCCGTCGTGGCCGTACCGCCGGCCCATGTCGCGACCACGCTGGCCGGGGTCGTCCGGCGCGGCGCGGCGCGGGCGTACATCGACGTCGCCAGCGTCAAGGGCGGCCCGCGCCGGGAACTGGAGGCGATGGGCTGCGATCTGACCGGCTACCTCGGTACGCACCCGATGGCCGGCAAGGAGCGCTCCGGCCCGCTGGCCGCCACCGCCGACCTCTTCGAGGGCCGCCCGTGGGTGCTGACCCCGGCCCCCGGCGGCGACACCGAGGTGCTCAACCTCGCCCTGGAGCTGGTGGCGCTGTGCCGGGCCGTCCCGGTGGTGATGGACGCGGACGCCCATGACCGCGCCGTCGCCCTGGTCTCGCACACCCCGCAGCTGCTCTCCAGCCTCGTCGCCGCCCGCCTCGAGGGAGCCGACGAGACCGCGGTACGCCTCTGCGGCCAGGGCATCCGCGATGTGACGCGGATCGCGGCCTCCGATCCCGGGATGTGGATCGAGATCCTCTCCGCCAACCCCGGCCCGGTCGCCGATGTGCTGTCCGAGATCGCCGCCGATCTGGACGAGACGGTACGGTCCCTGCGCGCCCTGGACTCCGCCGACGAGGACAAGCGCGGCACCGGTGCCGGCGGTATCGAGGACGTGCTGCGGCGGGGCAACGCCGGCCGCGAGCGGGTCCCCGGCAAACACGGCGCCGCCCCGGCCGCGTACGAGATCGTCGCGGTCCACATCGGCGACCAGCCCGGCGAGCTGGCCCGGATCTTCGCCGACGCCGGCCGGGCCGGGGTCAACATCGAGGACGTCCGCATCGAGCACGCCACCGGCCAGCAGGCGGGCTTCATCCAGCTCATGGTCGAGCCGCAGGCGGTGCCCGGGCTCACCGCGGAGCTGCGGGAGCGGGGGTGGTCGATCCGGCGATGACTCCGTGGACGGCGCCGTGCGGGTGAGCCAGTAACCTTGTGCGGGGCTCTTACGGCCCCGGACCGCCCGCTGGACCCCCGCCCCGTGTGCAAGACGTGGACAAGAAAGGTGTTCGTCACCGTGGAAACCGCCGCTCGGACCGCCCCGGCTGCAGTGATTGTCGCCATCGACGGCCCCGCAGGCACGGGCAAGTCCAGCACGTCCAAGGCCGTCGCCGCCAAGCTGGGCCTCGGCTACCTCGACACCGGCGCCCAGTACCGCGCGATCACGTGGTGGATGCTGAGCAACGGCATCGACGTCCAGGACGCCGTGGCCGTGGCCGACGCCGCCACCAAGCCCGTGATCGTCTCCGGCACCGATCCGGCCGCCCCCACCATCACGGTCGACGGGCTGGACGCCGCGGGCCCGATCCGTACCCAGGAGGTCACCGCCGCGGTCAGCGCCGTCAGCGCGGTCCCCGAGGTGCGGGCCCTGATCACCGAGCTGCAGCGCACCATCGCCATGACCGCCCACGGCGGCATCGTCGTCGAGGGCCGGGACATCGGCAGCACGGTCCTGCCGGACGCCGACCTGAAGATCTTCCTCACCGCCTCCCCCGAGGCGCGGGCGGCCCGTCGCAGCGGCGAGCTCAAGGGCAAGGAGGCCACGGACCTGGCCGCCACCCGCGAGGCGCTGATCAAGCGGGACACCGCTGATGCGTCCCGGAAGACCTCCCCGCTGGCCAAGGCGGACGACGCCGTCGAGGTCGACACCACCGAGCTGACGCTGGAGCAGGTCATCGAGTGCGTGGTCACCCTCATCGAGGGCGTCAGCGCCGAAAAGGCGGGACTCGCCCGGTGACCGAACCTGGCAGGACACCGACACCGCACGCCACGGGCAGCGGCACGGACCGCCGTTCCGGCCTCCGCAGCGCCATGGGCGCCTGGGCCGGCCGCCGTTCCGGTGCTCCCAGCGCTTCGGGCGCCGGGGTCGGCCGGCGGATCGGCATCGGCCTGATGTACGGGCTGTGGCGGCCACGGGTGCTGGGCGCCTGGCGGGTGCCGTCCGCCGGGCCGGTGATCCTCGCCGTCAACCACTCGCACGGTATCGACGGCCCGATGCTGATGGGCACCGCGCCCCGGCCGGTGCACTTCCTGATCAAGAAGGAAGCCTTCGTCGGCCCGCTGGACCCGTTCCTGCGGGGCATCGGGCAGCTGAAGGTGGACCGCGACTCCCCCGACCGCAAGGCGATCACCGACGCGCTCGGCGTGCTGGAGCGCGGCGGGGTGCTGGGGATCTTCCCGGAAGGCACCCGCGGCGAGGGCGACTTCGCCTCGCTGCGGGCCGGCCTGGCGTACTTCGCGGTGCGCTCCGGCGCTCCCGTCGTACCGGTGGCGGTCCTCGGCGGCAAGGACCGGCACAGCAGACTGACCCACGCGCTGCCCCCGCTGCGCGCCCGCGTCGACGTCGTCTTCGGCGACGCCTTCCCCGCGGGCGACGGCAGCGGGCGGCGCACCCGTAGGGCGCTCGACGAGGCGACCGTACGGATCCAGGAGCGGCTGACCGCCCACCTGGCCGAGGCCAGGCGCCTGACCGGGCGCTGAACCACACTTGAGTAGTGGGCCGCGACGAGCGGGCCCACCGATGACCACGCGGCGGTGAGCCGCACAGTGAATGCGTGAGGAACGGACTTCATGAACGACCAGATCCCCACCGGCGACGAGCACGGTGCGCTTGGCGACGCCGAGTACGCGGAGTTCATGGAGCTCGCCGCGCAGGAGGGCTTCGACCTCGAAGAGGTCGAGGGTGACATCGCCGCAGCCGGCCACGGCCCGCTGCCCGTCCTCGCCGTCATCGGCCGCCCCAACGTCGGTAAGTCGACATTGGTGAACCGCATCATCGGCCGCCGTGAGGCGGTCGTCGAGGACCGGCCCGGCGTCACCCGCGACCGGGTCACCTACGAGGCCGACTGGAACGGCCGCCGCTTCAAGGTCGTCGACACCGGCGGCTGGGAGCAGGACGTGCTCGGCATCGACGCGTCCGTGGCGATGCAGGCCGAGTTCGCCATCGAAGCCGCGGACGCGGTCGTCTTCGTCGTCGACTCCAAGGTCGGTGCGACCGACACCGACGAGGCCGTCGTCAAGCTGCTGCGCCGGTCCGGCAAGCCGGTCGTGCTGGCCGCCAACAAGGTCGACGGCGCGTCCGGCGAGGCCGACGCCGCCATGCTGTGGTCGCTGGGTCTCGGCGAGCCGTACCCGGTCTCCGCGCTGCACGGCCGGGGCACCGGCGACATGCTCGACGCCGCGCTGGAGGCGCTGCCCGAGGCGCCCGCGCAGACCTTCGGCGCGGCCGTCGGCGGCCCCCGCCGGATCGCGCTGATCGGCCGTCCCAACGTCGGCAAGTCCTCGCTGCTGAACAAGGTCGCCGGCGAGGAGCGGGTGGTGGTCAACGAGCTGGCCGGCACCACCCGTGACCCGGTCGACGAGATGATCGAACTGGGCGGCAAGACCTGGAAGTTCGTGGACACCGCCGGTATCCGCCGCCGGGTGCACCTCCAGGAGGGCGCCGACTACTACGCCTCGCTGCGCACCGCGGCGGCCGTGGAGAAGGCCGAGGTCGCGGTCGTCCTGATCGACGCCTCCGAATCCATCAGCGTCCAGGACCAGCGGATCATCACGATGGCCGTGGAGGCCGGGCGCGCCCTGGTCATCGCGTACAACAAGTGGGACACCCTCGACGAGGAGCGCCGCTTCTACCTGGAGCGGGAGATCGAGCGGGACCTCGTGCAGGTCCCGTGGGCGATGCGGGTGAACGTCTCCGCGCGCACCGGCCGCCACATGGAGAAGCTCGTCCCGGCGATCGAGACCGCGCTGGCCGGCTGGGAGACCCGTATCCCGACGGGGCGTCTGAACGCCTTCCTCGGCGAGATCGTCGCCTCCCACCCGCACCCGATCCGCGGCGGCAAGCAGCCCCGCATCCTCTTCGGCACCCAGGCCGGCACCAAGCCCCCGCGCTTCGTCCTCTTCGCCTCCGGCTTCCTCGAGGCCGGCTACCGCCGCTTCGTCGAGCGCCGGCTGCGCGAGGAGTTCGGCTTCGAGGGAACGCCGATCCACATCTCGGTGCGGGTACGCGAGAAGCGCGGCAGCAAGAAGAAGTAGGGCGACAAGAAGAAGCAGCGGGCGCGGCCGCGGCCCGGAGGCCGCCGCGTGCCCCGCGGCCGGCCGGGGCGGGAACGCCCCCGGCCGGCCGCGGGGCCGGGCTCAGTGACGGGGACGGGTGTCCCGAGGGCCCGGGGGCAGGGCCGGGAGGTGGCCGGCCCTGGGGTGGTACGGCTGGCGGCCGACGACCTCCCAGTGGCCCGTGGACGCCGTCGTACGGCCCCAGCTCCCGCGCAGCACCTCCGGGAGCTCCGGCTCGTCCGTGCGGTCCCCGGGCAGGGCGCGGAAGGCGCGGCGGTACTCGGCGTACAGCGCGTCATAGATCGGCGTCGCCGAACCGCGGTCGCCGGAGGGCGCCGGCCGGTGTTCGTGCGAGGAGCGCATGCCGGGGATCGGATGGGGGTACGGGGCGCGGGCGGAGGGGTCGTATGCGTGCACGTATGTGCCAACGACCCTGATGGCCCAGGGATGCGGTCTCACTGCGGAAATGGCTGATCGCGGGGGCGGGACCGGCCGGATCGGCGGTCCCGCCCCCGCGATCGGGTGCGGACGGACGGTCAGGTGCCGGCCAGCGGCATCGCCGCGGCGACCAGGATCCGGTTCCTGGCGGCCTTCTCCAGCGCCTGCCGCATCAGGTCCTCGCGCGGCTGCTGGCCGATGGTGCCCGCGGGCGCCGCGTACATCAGCACGGTCCGGGTCTTGGTGGCGGCCTGGCGCCAGCCGTCGGAGACGGGCAGCGGCTGGTGGGCCTGCCACCAGGCGGCCTGGCTGCCGGCGTTGCCCGGCTGCAGCACGGCGTGCAGTTTGCCCATGGCCAGCAGCGCGGACCAGCCGTGGATCGTGACGGGCAGCTGGTTCACGTCCTCCACCTGCTGGAAGCCCTGCTCCATGAGGAGGGTGAGGAACTCGTCCTGCTGGCCGGTCGAGCCGGGGCGGACGATCGGGCCGTCCGGCTCGACGACGAGGGCGGGGCGCAGATCTTCCCCCACCAGCACCAGACCGCAGGTGATGCCGAGCGTGGCCTGGCGTCCGCTCGCGGGGGCCGGAGCGGCGGGAGCGGCCGGCGCGGGCTCCGGGGCCGGGGGGGCCGGGGCGGGCTCCTCTCCGGTGATGGAGCGCACGGCTCCCTGGAGCTGCTCCTCCGATACCGGGACGACCTGCGAGGGGATGCACGTGGCGTGGGCGAACGCGAGCACCGCGGTCTCCTCGCCCACGAACAGGACGGTGCTGGTGCGCTCCTGCTCACTGTCCCCGGGGGTCCGGCAGGAGGTGCAGTCGTAGTTGCCGGGGGCGCCGTCACCGTCCAGCAGCCGGTCGGCTTCTTCGTCGCCGATCTCGGCGCGAACGTCGGCGCTGACGTCGAGCATGCGCGGCACGGGGGCTCCTCGATCTCTGTGCGTCTGCCGGGCGGTCTCCCGGCTTGTACAAGGACAACGGGTGATCTGCGGCAGGGGTCACGCGGCGACGGGAACAGAATCGAACCAATCCCCGCACAGTGGGAAACCATGGAAAGGCGTCCGAAAAGCGATCACATACCGCCAACTTCTGCGCAAAACCCGGCGCAGTCGGGCGCTTTCCGTACACCGGACCGGGTGGGGCCGGGCCGGGGCGGGCGCGGCGCCCTGGCCAGCGGCGGACGGCTGCCTACCGTCACCGGCTATGTCGGACAACTCTTCGGCGCCGCGGCGCTTCGTGGGATCCGTCGGGCGGTTCACCGCGGTCGTCGCCGCCCTGGTGCTGTGGCTCCCCGGGGGTGCCGCGGTCGGTGAGCCGTACGGGGGCGGGGGCGGCGGTGACGGAGGCGGGGGCGGGGGGAAGACCCGGCACGGGTGTGCCGAGGACGAGTGGCCCTGGACCTGTCTCGCCGACTGCGAGAGCGGCGGCGACTGGCGCAGCAACACCGGCAACAGGTTCTACGGCGGCCTGCAGTTCTGGCAGCCCACCTGGGAGGACTTCGGCGGCCTCGCCTTCGCGCCGCGGGCCGACCTCGCCTCCCGCGACGAGCAGATCGAGGTCGCGAAGCGGGTCCAGGCGGCGCAGGGCTGGCGCGCCTGGCCGGTGTGCGCCAAGCGGTACGGACTGATCGGCGACGGCGACGGCGGGGGTGGCGGTGGAGAGGACAGCGCGGAGGAGAGCGGCGGGAAGGGCAGCCGGACGTACGTCGTGCGACCGGGGGACTCCCTCGGCTCCATCGCCGCCGCGCACCGTGTGCCGGGCGGCTGGCGTGCGCTGTACAAGGCCAACCGGAAGATCATCGGACGCGACTCCAGACGGCTGCAGGTCGGGACCCGGCTGAGACTTCCGCGGGGCACGGACCAAGACGGCCCGCAGGCGGTACCGGACGTTCCGCAGGCGGTACCGGTCCAGCCCGGGAGCGGTGAGTCCTGGCCGGCGGCGGACGACATGAGGCAGGGCGGCGCCACCGGGCTGGACGGCGCGGCCGGGCTCGACGGCATGGGCGCCATCGGCGGGGCGGGCGGCGACGGCGCGTCGTCGGACCCGGCCGGCGACGTGATCGTTCCCCGTGCCGAGATGTTCGAGCCCGCCATGGAGGATGCGCTGTCGTGGCAGGACGGGTCACGCGGGCGCCGGAGCCCGCACGCCCGGCGGAGGACGCCGTAGGGAGCGTGGGGACGCGCTCCGCGGCCGACGCCCCGCGGGCGGCACTCTGGGGGGCTCTGTGGGGGGACTCCGCAGTGCGCACCTCTGGTGCGGACGCCAAAAGAAGCGAAGAGGTTCCCTGGCGCCGCTATCGATGACCTAACTTTTGCGGCACATCTTGGTCAAAGCGCCCAACCGGGAACGTCCTTCCCCGGTCTTTCCGTTCAGCGAGTTGGACGCTTTGTGCTGTCAGGAGGGGAGCGCGAAGCGGTCAGCGGGGGGGCGCAGGGACAATCCGGAAGACCAGGGACGCAGGGACGGATGTACAGCTCATTCCTGATTCACCGTGCGTACGGCACCGGGCCCGCCCCGGTCTTCCACGCCGGCGGCAGCGGCACGCGCGCCGCACGGAGAGGGGTGCGGACGGCATGACCGCATCGAGCCGGCCGACCGCGACCGGGGGAGAGGCGGCCGCGGACGCCGTGACCGGGCAGGCCGACCTGCGGGCCGACTGCATCGCGGACTCGGCGGGCGGCCTCACCTTCGACCTGACGGCTCCTCAGGACGCCGCCGGTTCCTGGAGCGCGGCGCTGGTGCTGCGGCGGCGCGGCGGTGACGGCGCGGACGACGAGATGCGGCTGCCGCTCGGCCCGAACGGCGCCGGCCGGCTGCGCGCCGTGCTGCCCAGCACCGTCGCCCTCGCCGAGGGCCGCTGGAACGCCTACGCGGACCTCGGCGACGGCCAGGACCCCCGCCCCTTGCAGCTCGGCGTCAACGACCTCGGCTCGCTGGTGGACCGCCGCCCCCTGGCGGGCATCGGCCGGCTCGGCGTACGCATCCCGTACGCCACCGCCTTCGGCGACCTCGCGCTGCGCAGCTGGCTGCGCGGTCCGCACGCGGAGGCCGGCGACATCCTCGTGGCGCCCGACGGGATGACGGTCTCCGGCCGGCTCTACGGCGCGGTTCCGGCCGCCGGGGCCCGGGCCGAGGCTCGCGCGCGCCGCGTCCCCGGGGCGCCGGACGCCGAGTTGGCCACGGTCACCGCCCCGCTCGCCGTCGACGGCGCGGACTTCACCTTCACGCTGTCCTACGAGGAACTGGCCGGCCACTGGGAAGCGGGCGGCAGTCGCTGGGACCTGTGGCTGCGCCCCGCCGAGGGCGCCCACCCGGTCCGGCTGGCCCGGCTGCTGGACGATGTCGCGGACAAGAAGCAGGCCGTCAGCTACCCGGCGCTTCCGGTGCGGGCCGCCACCGGGCGGTTCCGCATCGGCCCCTATTACACGCTCGACAACGACCTGGCCATACGGGTCACCGGACCGGACGGAAGCTGACCCGGGGACGGGAGATACGGAAGCTGACCCGGGGACGGGAGATCAGGGACCGGCCGCCCCGGGCGCCGGTGCCGGCGACGGGTGGCCGGCCATCTCCGGGTGGTGCAGGTCGAATGCCGGGGACTCGGAGCGGATCCTCGGGAGCGAGGTGAAGTTGTGCCGGGGCGGCGGCGAGGAGGTCGCCCACTCCAGGGAACGGCCGAAGCCCCAGGGGTCGTCCCGGTCGACCAGGGCGCCGTACCGCGTGGTCTTCCAGACGTTGTAGAGGAACGGCAGGGTGGACAGGCCCAGCAGGAAGGCGCCGATGGTGGAGACGGTGTTGAGGGCGGTGAAGCCGTCGGCGGCCAGGTAGTCGGCGTAGCGGCGCGGCATACCGCCCACGCCCAGCCAGTGATGGACGAGGAAGGTGACCTGGAAGCCGGTGAACATCGTCCAGAAGTGGATCTTCCCCAGCCGTTCGTCGAGCATCCGGCCGGTGAACTTCGGCCACCAGAAGTAGAAGCCGGCGTAGGTGGCGAAGGCGACCGTCCCGAAGACGACGTAGTGGAAGTGGCCGACGACGAAGTACGAGTCGGTGACCTGGAAGTCCATCGGCGGTGAGGCCAGGATGACGCCGGTCAGCCCGCCGAACAGGAAGGTCACCAGGAAGCCGGCCGCCCACAGCATCGGCGTCTCGAAGGACAGCGAGCCGTTCCACATGGTGCCGATCCAGTTGAAGAACTTCACCCCGGTCGGCGCCGCGATCAGGAACGACATCAGGGAGAAGAACGGCAGCAGCACCGCGCCGGTCACGAACATGTGGTGGGCCCAGACCATGACCGACAGCGCCGTGATGGCCATCGTCGCGCCGATCAGCATGGGGTAGCCGAAGACCGGCTTGCGGGAGAAGACCGGGATGATCTCCGTGATGATGCCGAAGAACGGCAGCGCGATGATGTAGACCTCGGGGTGGCCGAAGAACCAGAACAGGTGCTGCCACAGCAGCGCACCGCCCCACTTCGCCTCGAACACCACCGCACCGAACCGCCGGTCCGCCTCCAGCACCAGCAGCGTGGCCGCCAGGACCGGGAAGGCCATCAGGACCAGGACCGAGGTGAAGAGGGTGTTCCAGGTGAACACCGGCATCCGGAACATCGTCATGCCGGGCGCCCGCATCACGGCGATCGTGGCGATGAAGTTGACCGAGGCGAGGATGGTGCCGAAGCCGGACAGCGCCAGGCCCATGATCCACATGTCGATGCCGTGGCCGGGTGAGCGGATCTGGGAGTTCAGCGGCGCGTAGGCCGTCCACCCGAACGCCGCTCCGCCGGTATGGGTGAGGAAGCTGCCCACCACGATCAGCCCGCCGAAGAGGTAGAGCCAGTACGAGAGCATGTTCAGCCGGGGGAAGGCCACATCGGGCGCACCGATCTGCAGCGGCACGATCTCGTTGGCGAAGCCGGAGAAGGCGGGGGTGGCGAACAGCAGCAGCATGACCGTGCCGTGCATGGTGAACGCCTGGTTGTACTGCTCGGCGTTGATCAGCTGCAGCCCCGGACGGGCCAGTTCGGCGCGCATCACCAGCGCCAGCACCCCGCCCACCAGGAAGAAGCCGAACGAGGTGATCAGGTAGAGGTGCCCGATCTTCTTGTGGTCGGTGGTGGTCAGCCAGTCGACGACCACCGCCCCGCGGCGGTGCGCCGCCGGGCGCGGGCCGCTCGCCCGGCCGGTGTCCGTAACCATCCGCTGCGCCTTGTCCGTCGAAGGAGTGCCGAAGGGGTGTCGAAGGGGTGCCCCAGGGGTACCGGAAGGGGTACTCGGCGGCATGATCCCCGGGCGTGGAGCCCGGCGCGAGGGGGCGCTCCGGTCCGTTCCGGTGGGATCCGGAAGCCGACGGGCCGGGCGGGGCGCGCGCGGGGAGGAGGCACGGGGGAGGCCGTGCCGGGAAGTTCCGAGGGCGGCCGCGCCGCGCGGAAGTGCGTTCCGGTGGCCGGGAATGTGCGGGAAATGTGTGGGGAATGCGTCCCGTTGGCTTATTTTCGGACGTCCGATAAAAGACGCCGGGCGGCGGGAATGCGGCGGCGCCCCGAAGGTCGTATTCCGGTGGCTTCGCCGCCTTCCCGGAAGCGCCCGCACTCCGTTACGTAATTGATCACGGCGGAATTCCGGCGGCTTTGTTTTCCACCCGGTCGAGGTGCGACACGGCGCGTACGGGTGACAGAACTCCGGGCAAACGCAGGAGCGTTCGCTGTAACACAAGTGTGACCATCACCGGACCGGAAAGTCATCGACGTGTGGGACGGCCGGCCCTTCCGCGAGCCGATCAGGGCGCCTACGGTGGCTGCCATGGCTGATGTACCGACCCTCCCGGAGAACCCTCAGGACGACCCCGAGGCGTATGTCGGCCTCGGCCGGCAGGACGCCGAGGAGCGGGCCCGGTCGCGGGGCTGGACCACCGTCCGCTCGCTCGCGCCGGGCACGGTCATCACGATGGAGTTCCTCGCCGGGCGGCTCAACTTCGAGGTCAAGGACGGCACGGTGCACCGCTGCTGGCCCGGCTAGCGCGGGTCGCGTCCGCGGGGCACGTACCGCCGCAGGACGACGAAGGCCCCGGACGCCCTCCGGTTCAGGAGGAGCGGCCGGGGCCTTCGCCGCGGGGCAGGGTGTGCGTACCGGCCCCGCGGACCGGGGGAGGGGCTGGTCAGCCGCTTCCGTTGCGGCCGCGCCCGGAGGACGGGCTCAGCGGCGTGGTGCGCGGGAAGCGGTCCGCGTGCGGCGGCCGGCGGCTGCCCGCCGGGGTGACCGGGGTGCGTTCGGAACGGATCGTGTACGGACGCGCCGGGTGGTGCGGCCAGCCGTCCGGCGGGCGGCTCGCGGACCGGCCGCCCGATCCCGCGCCGATCGCCTCGCGCACCAGTACCTCGCCGTCGGGGGAGATGCGCTGCGGGGACACCCCCGGGGCCAGCGGACCGGCCGGCAGCGGACCGCGCAGCGAACCGGGGCGCAGCCGCAGCCAGAGCCGCAGGATGATGCCCATGAGGCGGTCCTCCACCCAGGTGACGCCGGGCTCCAGCCACGGCATCGCCAGCAGGACGAGCAGGCCAGCGGCCCAGCCGAGCAGCACATCGCTGACCCAGTGCGTACCGAGGTAGACGGTCGTCATGCCGACGCCCAGCGCGCCCAGCGCGGCGATCACCGACAGCGTGCGGCGGCGCAGCGGCGTGGTCGCCAGATAGGCCAGCACACCCCAGGTGACCACGGCGTTCGCGGTGTGGCCGGAGGGGAATATGTCGCCGCCGAGCCCCATCTCGGTGGAGCCGACGGAGGTCGCGTAGTGCGGGCCGAGCCGGCCCATGCCGAGCTTGGCGGCGCCCACGGTCATGTTCAGCAGCAGCAGCGAGGCGCCGAGTACCAGCAGCGGGTGGAGGTTGCGCTGCCGCCAGCAGCGCCAGCCGAGCCAGGCCGCCACCGCCACCGCGGTCGGCCCGCGCTGTCCGAGCACCACGAAGTAGTCGAGGAAGGCGTGCATCTCCGGCCACTGCTTGTACGGCCGGAAGAACATGACCTGCCAGTCGAAGGCGACCAGCCATGAACTGGTCAGCACTCCGATCACGATCGCCGCGTACACCGCCAGAGTGCCGCCGAACAGCCATTGGCGGGTCCGGGTCATCCGGGGTGGCCGGGCGCGATCGGTCGGGCGCTCCTCCATCTGGTCGAGCTTCTCATCGGTACGCACTCAATCGACGTTACCGCGTGTGATGAAGGCACCTGGCCAAACCGTGCGCTTTGTAATGACGATGTGATGTGGAATGGGTCTCAAACGAGGCGGCGGGGCAGGGCTTTGAAAGTGAATTCACAGCGATTCTCCATCCCTTCGAGCCATCCGCGTGTCGTCACGCTCAGCGCCTTATCGGGTTTTCTCCGGCGGAGTTTATCTTTCCTTCGTCCGAGTGTCGCGCGGGGTTTCCCCGGTGCCGGAAGGGGCGGAAGGGGATCATTCGTTCCCCCGGCCTTCCCGCCGACCGGAAGATGATCATGGCGGGCCCGAACCGTTCAGCCAGAACGCGCCGTAGACCGCGGAGCCCACCGCCAGCAGCCCGACGACCAGCCCGGACCACACCGGGCGCCACCGCGCGAGCCCCGCCGCCGGCGGCAGCAGCAGCGGATAGGCCGGGAGCATCAGCCGGGGCTTGGACCCGAAGTAGCCCTTGGCGGCGAGCGCGAGCAGCAGCACCAGCCCGCCGTAGACCGCCAGCGGCAGCGGCTGCCCCCGCCGTACGCCGTGGACGTACAGCCAGATCACCAGGCCGACGCCGGCCAGCAGCCCGAGCCCGGCCGCGAACCCGGGCCCCGTCAGCTGGTCCCGGAGGAAGCCGGCGAACGCCAGACCGCCGTCGAAGCCGTTGCCCCAGCCGCCCTGGACCTCCAGGTAGCCGGTCAGCGAGCCCTGCCGCGCCGCCACCCACAGGAAGTAGCCGCACCAGCCGAGCGGCGCCAGCAGCACACCGGCTGCCATGCCGGGACGCGCCCGGAGCGCCGCCCGCAGCCGTATGGGCCTGTGCCGGAAGTCCCGTCTGCTCCGCGCCGCCCGGCACGCACGCTCGCTGCGTTGTCGGGATCGCCCCGATACGTCCAGTATCGGGGCGACCCTCCGTCTTGCGATCGCACGCACCGGACGCCGCGGAGCCCGCCCTTCAGGCGGACGACGGGACTTCCGGCACAGGCCCATGCCGCCCCCGGCCCGCTCGCGCCACAGCGTCACCGCCGCGGTGATCCACACCGCCGCGACCACCGCCGCGCCCACCGGCCGGGTCAGCCCGGCCAGCGAGGCCAGCGCCCCCGCCCACACCCAGCGCCCGGTCAGTACGGCGTACCCGGCCCAGGCCGCGAGCGCGGTGAACAGCGACTCGGAGTAGGCCATCGACTGCACGACCCCGACCGGCAGCGCGGCCCACAGTGCTGCCAGCGCCACCCCGGCCCGCGGCCCGTGCAGCCGCTCACCGGTCACGTACAGCGCCCACGCCGCCGCCAGTGACGACAGCCAGGCCACGACCATCCCGGCGTCGGCGGGGGAGAGCGGCGAGACCGCCGACAGCCCTCGCTCCAGCCACGGCAGCAGCGGGAAGAACGCCAGGCTGGAGTGGACCTCGCCGTCCGGCAGCTGGACCGCGAAGCCATAGCCCTGCTCGGCGACCCGGGTGTACCAGAGCGAGTCCCAGCGGGTGGTCAGCAGCGCGTGCCAGTCCCTGCCCTCGGCGGCGGACCACCCGGCGAGGACCACGAGGCCCAGCAGCCGGATCGCCGCGTACGCCGCCAGCGCGGGGGCGGCACGGCGCAGCGCGGCCCCCGCGGCGGAGCCGCCGGGCGCGGTCCGGCCGGTGACGGAAACCGGGGCAAGATCTTTCATCCGGACGATTATCGACGATGGACCAGGTGGCCGAAGAACGCCCGGCGCCGGAGGGCGGGGGAACGTACGGCGCTGCGATGCGCGTCTCATCGTGAGGTGAGCCACGCGGGCCCCTCGGGGACTCGCGTAGTCTGACGACTCAAACTCGCCCGTGCCACCGGTTCCACCGGGGCGTTTTTTCGCGCCCTGATCCGTGGCCGCGAGAGCATGACTGGAGGTGCTGCATGTCCGGGACGACCGCGTCCGGCAGTGAGCGGACGGCTGGTGTTGCCCGGCTTTCAGACGGCGGTGCGAACCGCTGGACCGTGCTGATCGTGCTCTGCGTCAGCCTGCTCTTCGTCGCGCTGGACACCACGATCCTGTACGTCGCCGTGCCGTCGGTCACCGAGGACCTGCGGCCGGGACCGGTGGAGCTGCTCTGGATCGTCGACGTCTATCCGCTGATCGCGGCGTCGCTGCTGATCCTCTTCGGCACCCTCGGCGACCGCGTCGGCCGCCGCCGGGTCCTCCTCCTCGGCTACGGCCTGTTCGGCCTGGCCTCGGCCCTCGCGGCGCTCGCGCCCAACCCGCAGATCCTGATGGTGGCCCGGGCCCTGCTCGGCATCGGCGGCGCGATGATCATGCCCGCGACACTGTCGATTCTGCGCCAGGTCTTCCCCGACCGGCGGGAGCGCGCGGTCGCCATCGGGGTGTGGAGCGCGGTGGCCGCGGTCGGCGCCGCGGTCGGCCCGGTCCTCGGCGGCTTCCTCGTCGAGAACTTCTGGTGGGGCTCGGTCTTTCTGATCAACATCCCGATGATGACCGTGATGCTGCTGGTGGGGCGGTGGCTGCTGCCCGAGTCGCGCGGTGAGCGCAATGGCCCCTGGGACGTGACCGGCGCGGTCGTCGCCTCGCTCGGTGTGCTGGGCATCGTCCTCGGTGTCAAGCGGATCGGCAGCGGCGAGGCCGTGATCGGCCCGACCACGCTGCTCCCCATCATCCTCGGCACCGCCCTGCTGATCGTCTTCGTACGCCGCCAGCGCCGGCGCGCGCACCCGCTGATCGATATGCGGCTGTTCGCCCGCCCCGCGTTCGGCACCTCCGTCGGCTGCATCGTGCTGGCCATGCTCGCCCTGGTGGGCCTCCAGCTGATCGCCGTCCAGTACCTCCAGCTCGTCCTGGGGCTCAGCCCGCTGCAGACCGGCCTGCGGATGCTGCCGCTGGTCTTCTCGGCGATGGCCGCCGGCCTGACCGGCTCGAAGATGCTGCACGCCCTCGGCCCGCGTGTCATGGTCTCGCTCGGCTTCGTGCTGACCGCCGCCGCGGTGCTCACCCTGACCGCGATGAGCGACCACGACCAGCCCTGGCTGCTGTCCGGCGGCTTCGTCCTGCTCGGCTTCGGCTTCCAGTCCACGCTGTTCGGCGCGTACGAGTCGATGCTCAGCGAGGCCCCCGCGGAGCAGTCCGGCGGTGCCGCCGCCATCGGTGAGACCTCCTACCAGCTCGGTGCCGGCATCGGGGTCGCCCTGCTCGGCAGCGTCATGAACGCCGCCTACGCGCCCGGTCTGGCCCAGGTCGCCGGGGTCCCCGCCAGGGCCTCCGAGGCGGCCGCGCACTCCCTCGGCGAGGCCTACAAGGTGGCCGCCGGCCTGAGCGGCGCCGCCCGGGACGTGCTGCGGGAGGCCGCCCGTGACGCCTTCGTCCGCGGGCTGCACACCACCCTGGTCTCCAGCGCCGTACTGCTGCTGATCGGTGCGGCGATCGCGCTGCGGCTGCCGCGCCGGGCCGCGGAGTCCACGGAGCGCGCGGAAGGCGAGGCCGCCGCCGGCGAGAGCACGGCGCGGGCCACCGGACCGGGCAGCGGCGAGCCCGCGTCGGCGAGCTCCGGCTCCCGCCCCTGAGCGGAGCTCCGGCTCCCGCCCCTGAGCGGCCGCACCAGGGCCGGTCGTCACCAGGTCTTCACCGCACGCCGGTCGTCACCGGGTCTCCACCGCACGGCGGTGACCCTTGCCGCGCGGCACCCCGGGCCGTACCGTCGAACGCACGCGTAACTACCACTGCTAGTTTTCGTTGCGAGCGCTGACCCGCCGGAGGCCCGCCATGTCCGCCACGCCGTCCTCAGCTTCCCCGACGCTCCCGCCGTTCGACCCCGGCGACCCCCTGGGCATCGACGACCTGCTCACGGACGAGGACCGCGCGGTCCGCGACACCGTCCGCCAGTGGGCCGCCGACCGCGTTCTGCCGCACATTGCCGAGTGGTACGAGGCCGGCGAACTGCCCACCCTCCGCGAACTCACCCGCGAGCTCGGCTCGATCGGCGCGCTCGGAATGTCCCTCACCGGATACGGCTGCGCCGGCGCCTCCGCCGTCCAGTACGGCCTGGCCTGCCTGGAGCTGGAGGCCGCCGACTCCGGCATCCGCTCGCTGGTCTCCGTCCAGGGCTCGCTCGCCATGTACGCGATCTGGCGCTTCGGCTCCGAGGAGCAGAAGCAGCGGTGGCTGCCCGCGATGGCGTCCGGCGAGGTCATCGGCTGCTTCGGGCTGACCGAGCCCGACGCCGGCTCCGACCCGGCATCCCTGCGCACGTACGCGAAGCGGGACGGCACGGACTGGGTGCTCAACGGGCGCAAGATGTGGATCACCAACGGCTCGGTGGCCGGGGTCGCGGTCGTCTGGGCGCAGACCGACGACGGCATCCGCGGCTTCGCCGTGCCGACCGGGACCCCCGGCTTCTCGGCCTCCGACATCAAGCACAAGTGGTCCCTGCGCGCGTCGGTGACCAGCGAACTCGTCCTGGACGACGTACGGCTGCCGGCTGACGCGGTGCTTCCCGGGGCCACCGGCCTGCGCGGCCCGCTCGGCTGCCTGAGCCACGCCCGTTACGGCATCGTCTGGGGCTCCATGGGCGCCGCCCGCGCCGGCTTCGAGGCGGCGCTAGAGTACGCCAGGACCCGGGAGCAGTTCGGCAAGCCCATCGGCGGCTTCCAGCTCACCCAGGCCAAGCTCGCCGACATGGCCGTCGAACTGCACAAGGGCATCCTGCTCGCCCACCATCTGGGGCGGCGGATGGACGCGGGGCGGCTGCGCCCCGAGCAGGTCAGCTTCGGCAAGCTGAACAATGTACGGGAGGCGATCGAGATCTGCCGCACGGCCCGGACGATTCTCGGCGCCAACGGGATCTCTCTGGAGTACCCCGTGATGCGGCATGCGACGAACCTCGAGTCGGTGCTCACCTACGAGGGCACCGTCGAGATGCACCAGCTGGTGCTGGGCAAGGCTCTCACCGGGCTGGACGCTTTCCGGTAGGCGGGGCCTGCCCCGGGCGGCTTGTCCTGGGTGGCCTGTCCGTCAACTCCGGTTACCGCGTGGCCCCGAGGCGGCCCCCGGCCGGAATGACCATCCGGCTTCCCCCGCTCCCCCCGGCCTCCCCATGCTCAACTCTGGTTGAAGAAGCCCCCGTTGCGGTGGTCGCGGGTCTCGCCGCTGCACACCTGGTAGTCGGCGGGGGTGAGCAGGAACACGCGGGTGGCGACCCGTTCGATCGACCCGCGCAGGCCGAAGGTCAGACCGGCCGCGAAATCCACCACACGCTTGGCGTCGGCGGGCTCCATGGACGTCAGATTGACGATCACCGGGACGCCGTCCCGGAACAGCTCGCCGATACCGCGGGCGTCCCGGAAGCTCTCCGGAGTGACCGTGGCGATGCGGGTGCCCTGGTCCTGGGCGGTTTCGTCGGCGACCCGGACCCGCGGGTCGGTCACCCAGGGATTGCTGCCGCCCTGGCCGCCGGCATCGGGTCCCTCGGCGTAGTCGTCGTCGTAGTAGCGCTCGTCGTCACTGTCGTCGACGAGGCCAAGCCAGGCGCTCGCCTTGCGTACCGATCCCATTGACGCCTCCTCTCACCCGCGGTGTCTGTGTGTCCGACCCCTATCGTCGTCCATGAGGCCGAGGGTGTGCCAAGTGGATAGCCGCCGCACGGGGGGTTCGTGACACATCTGGTGCAAAGAGGGTGGCACACCATCACCTTGCGCGCCCCGTAGGGCAACTGACGATACGAAGAGTGCGAACGTGATCACTTTCGGTACCGATATCGGTACCACCTCTTGCGCGCCAGCGGTAGTACGCCCGAAACTCCGCTCAGCGCTTGTCAGGGGCACGTAAAAACAGATGTGCGGATTGATGTGCGGATTTCCGTGCCCTTCGGCTGCGCCTCACCGGGCTGCTCACCCGCGGCCCCCGATCCCCCTCGGAGGAATCAGTGAGGAACGAGCGCACCACCCCCCGCAGCGGCGTACCCAGACGCATCCGGCTGACCGCCGTCGCGTCCGGAATAGCGGCCATCGGGGCCCTCGCCGTCCCCGCGGCCCACGCCCAGAACCCCGCCCCCGACCGGACGTTCGGCGCGGCCCAGCTGTCGGCCGCCGCTGACGCGGTACGTACCGCGGATGTCGCCGGTACCGCCTGGCGGGTCGACGACACCACCCGCACCCTGGTCGTCACCGCCGACCGCACCGTCTCCCAGGACGAGATCGCCCGGATCCGGCGGGCCGCGGGCGGCAACGCCGCCGCGATCCGTATCGACCGGATCGCGGGCACCCTCCGCAAGTACATCTCCGGCGGCGACCCCATCCACGCCCCCAGCTGGCGCTGCTCGCTGGGCTTCAACGTCCGCAAGGGCAGTACCTATTACTTCCTGACGGCCGGACACTGCACCGACGGCAGCCCGCCCTGGACCACCGGTTCCGGGAGTTCCCTCGGCAGGACCGTCGGCAGCAGCTTCCCCGGCGACGACTACGGCATCGTCCAGTACACCGGCTCGACCGATCACCCGGGCACCGTCGGCAGCCAGGACATCACCAGCGCCGCCACCCCGGGCGTCGGCCAGACCGTCACCCGGCGCGGCTCGACCACCGGCATCCACAGCGGCCGGGTCACCGGCCTGAACGCCACCGTCAACTACGGCAACGGCGACATCGTCCGCGGGCTCATCCAGACCACCGTCTGCGCCGAACCCGGCGACAGCGGCGGACCCCTCTACTCGGGGACCACGGCGCTGGGTCTCACCTCCGGCGGCAGCGGCGACTGCCGGTCCGGCGGCACCACCTTCTTCCAGCCCGTCACCGAGGCGCTCGACCGGTACGGCGTGAGCGTCTACTGACGCCGCTGACACCGACCGGCTGATCCGTGTACGGACGTCCCGCCGGCACCCCGGGCCCGGGTCCGGCGGGACGGAGCCCCGTATCGCCGGTGTACGAGGGGCCGCCCCGCGAGCCTCGACCCCTCTCCGGGCCGGGCATACCATGGAAAGCGGCTCGATTCGGGCGGCATGCGACCGCATCGACGACATACGGCAGACATCGGCATACGGCAGATATCAGGGAGCCGTGATGGTCGAAGAACTGGTGCAGACCGCGGTGGGGCTGGGGTTCGCCGGCGCCGTGTATTTCATGGCGGCGGCCCGCGTGGTCAAGCAGTACGAACGCGGTGTGGTGCTCCGGCTGGGGCGGCTGCGCTCGGCGGTGCGGGAGCCCGGCTTCACCATGATCATTCCGGGCATCGACCGGATGCACAAGGTCAATATGCAGATCGTCACGATGCCGGTGCCCGCACAGGAGGGCATCACCCGCGACAACGTCACAGTCCGGGTGGACGCGGTGGTCTACTTCAAGGTCGTGGACGCCGCCGATGCGGTCATCCGGGTCGAGGACTACCGCTTCGCGGTCTCCCAGATGGCCCAGACCTCACTGCGGTCGATCATCGGCAAGAGCGAGCTGGACGATCTGCTGTCGAACAGGGAGAAGCTCAACCAGGGCCTGGAGCTGATGATGGACAGCCCGGCCATCGGCTGGGGAGTGACCGTCGACCGGGTCGAGATCAAGGACGTCTCGCTGCCGGAGACCATGAAGCGCTCGATGGCCCGCCAGGCGGAGGCGACCCGGGACCGGCGCGCCCGGGTGATCAACGCTGACGCCGAGCTGCAGGCGTCGAAGAAGCTGGCCGAGGCCGCCGCGGCGATGTCCGACCAGCCCGCGGCGCTGCAACTGCGGCTGCTGCAGACCGTGGTGGCGGTCGCCGCTGAGAAGAACTCCACCCTGGTCCTGCCCTTCCCCGTGGAGCTGCTGCGGTTCCTGGAACGCTCCGGGCTGGAGTCCAAGGCGCAGACCGAGCTGGCCGTGGCCGAGGCGGAGGCCGCGCGGGAGCGACTGGCACAGGCATCCGCACCCGCCGGCGAGCCGACTTCAGGCGGGCCGGCCTCCGGCGGGCCGGCTGCCGCCGAACCGCAGGCTGCCGCTGAACCGCAGGCCGCCGCCGAGGCGTCGCGCGTCGAGGGCACCGCGACCGAGCCGCCGCCGGTACTGGAGGAGCTCCCGAAGGCGGAGAACCTGCCCTGAGCCGCGGGCCCCTGAGCCATGAGCCTCTGAGCCGTGGGCCCCTGAGTCATAGGCCCCTGAGCCATGGACCCCTGAGCCATGGGCCTCTGAAGACATGGGCCCCTGAACCGTAGACCGCATCCTTCGCCGTACGGACCCGTCGCCGCGGGTGCGTACGGCGCGTCGCTTTCCGGCCAGTTCCGGTCGTCACAAACCCGCTCGGCCCCGGCCGCTCCGCATGCCCTCTGATGTCCGCACTCAGAACCGCTGTGCGCGGATATCGGTGTGACGACCTTGTGAGAAAAGTGTGAATTCCCTTACGTGGGACCGGAATTGGGTCTTGTGCATGAGTGAGACGGGTGGGAATACTCAAGAGCACACGTTGGCATGGACGCGACTCCCCGGGCGCTGCTGACGGGGCGGCTCCGTCCGTGTCCCGAACACTCACTCTCCGGGCCCACGCGACTCCCCACAGTCCGGGCCCTTCCCCCCACGGGAGGCTCTGAGTTGAAGCATCGACGCATACCCAAGCGACGTGTCCTGATAGCCGGCGCCGGGGCGCTCGCGCTCGCCGCCACCGGCACCCTCACCCTCGCCAGCGCCCATGCGGCCCCGGCCCCCACCGCGGCCCGGCTGACCCCGGCCGCGGCGACAGCCCTGGCATCCCAGTTCAAGACCGGTACGGCTGGCGCGTTCTACGACGCCCGGGCCGGGAAGCTGGTGGTCAACGTCGTCGACGAGGCGGCGGCCCGTACCGTGCGGGCGAAGGGCGCGGAGGCCCGGATCGTCCAGCACACCCAGGCCCAGCTCGACGCGGCCCGGCACACCCTGAAGGCGAAGGCGACCGTTCCCGGTACGTCCTGGAGCATGGACCCGCGGACCAACAAGGTCGTGGTCACCGCCGACCGCACGGTCAAGGGCGCCGCGCTCGACCGGCTCACCAAGGTCGTGGGCAGTCTGGGCGACAAGGCCGAACTCCGCCGCACCAAGGGAGAGTTCAAGCGCTTCATCGCCGGCGGCGACGCGATCTGGGGGGACAGCGCCCGCTGTTCGCTCGGCTTCAACGTCGTCAAGGGCGGCCAGCCGTACTTCCTGACCGCCGGTCACTGCGGCAACGCGGTCAAGAGCTGGTCCGACAAGCAGGGCGGCCAGGAGATCGCCACCACCGAGGAGTCCAGCTTCCCCGGTAACGACTACTCCATCGCGAAGTACACGGGCGACACCCCGCACCCGAGCGAGGTCGACCTCTACAACGGCAGCACCCAGAAGATCACCAAGGCCGCGGAAGGCACGGTCGGCGAGAAGGTGCAGCGCAGCGGCAGCACCACCCAGGTGCATGACGGGTCGGTCAAGGCGCTCAACGCCACCGTCAACTACCAGGAGGGGACCGTCGAGGGCCTGATCCAGACCGACGTCTGCGCCGAGCCCGGTGACAGCGGCGGCGCGCTCTTCGACGGCGAGACCGCGCTCGGCCTCACCTCCGGTGGCAGTGGCGACTGCTCCGGCGGCGGCGAGACCTTCTTCCAGCCGGTGCCCGAGGCCCTGCAGGCCTACGGGGCGGAGATCGGCTGACGGGTCCGACGGGTCCGACAGGTCCGACAGGTATGGCGCATGACGAGCGGCACCGGCCCCCGGACGGGCGCGACGTCCGGGGGCCGGTGCCGTGCTCCGGTGCCGTACGCGGAGGCCTCCGGGCATCGCCGTCCGATGCCCGGGGACCGTCCGGTGCCCGGAGGCCTTGGCCATGGCGCGGTCAGAACAGGAAGACCGAGCCGGTGCCGCCGGCCATCGTGCAGGCGTTGGCGAAGGTGTACGTGTACGACACCCGCTTGCCCTGCCATACGCCGTCCGCGGTGACCAGTATCGGTGCCCACTCCTTCGTGCACACGCGCTCCGACACGGTGGTGTTGGTCACCTTGTCGAAGTCACCGGATACCGCGCGTAGTTGGGTACAGGCGGCCTTCGGGGCCGGGTGGCTGCCGGTCGCCGTCGGCGCGCAGCTGAGCGTCACCGCGCGCTGCACCGTGGCGGTCGCGCGGCTTTCGCCCTGACCGACGGTCAGCACCAGTTCCGTCGGCGCGTAGAGCCCACCGGACCGTCCGGACTGCGCCGGCGCGGCGACAGCCTGTGCGGTGGTGGCCAGGGTGCCGAGAACCAGGGCCGTACCGAGCGCGATCGCCCCAGCGATGTACCGCATGACAACACTCCTTTGTGTTTGCGGGTGCAGATGCCGAACGGGAGTCTGGCCCAACCGCACTCCGAAAGCATCTGGATCTCGCACCGGGGCGATTGCTTTGAGTCGATGAGCGGGAGCTGAGGGTAATGGCGGGAACGCATCGCAGGCGGTGCGGGGGAGCCGGGAGGAATCATGTGCGGCCAGCCGGAATGCCGGGTTCGCCGTGCTGGTGGCAAGAAAGGTTCGGACCCGGAAGGTAGGAATCCGGCCGCCGACCGGTCGTTCGGGAGGATTTCGATCTCCGGTGATTGGCCGAAGAGCAGGGCCGGAGGCGGCCTCCGTCCGGCCCGGGCGGCCGGCCGGGGTAAGAGCCGCCTGCCCTCGGTCCGCCTTACTCCGGCAAAGTCCCGTTCTCCCGCTTTCCCGAAGTCCCGTTCTCCCGCTTTCCGTTCTCCTGCTTCCGGAAAGCCGAGAGGATCATGGTGAGCGCCGTGCCGCCCGCCGCCCAGGCGGAGAGCACCAGAAGGGAACAGGTCAGCGCGTTGCCGTGGAAGTAGGCGAGTGAGCGGGCCGACCAGGTGCCGGCTCCGGGCGGCAGCGCGGGGCCGATCTCCCGCCAGAAGGGCGGCAGCAAGGGGTACGGATAGGCGCCGCCCGCGCTCGGGTTGCCGAGGATGACGATCAGCAGGATCGCCAGGCCGATGCCGATGAGGCCCAGCAGGGCCTGGCAGGCCAGGGTGGTGGCGCCGACCGCGAAGACGATCAGGGCGCCCAGGCCCCACAGTCCGGGGAAGGAGCCGGGCAGTGCGCCCAGGACCGGTCCGACGACGATCGCGCCGGCCAGCCCGGCGGCGATCGCGTACACGGCGAGCGCGGCCAGCCGGATGACCGCCCGGTGCGTGTTGGAGGGGCGCGCCCCGGCGCTGATCGCGAGGATCGCGGCGCACAGATAGCCGCCGACGCACCAGCCGACGACGAGGTAGAAGGCGGAGAGGCTGCGGCTGTCGCCCGGGGTGGCGGGGGCCACGTCCACGGTGTGCACGGTGCGGTTCCGGGCCTTCTCGGCCGTGCGGACGACCAGTTCGACCGCCTGGGAGAGGGAGGCGCCGCCGCCGCTGGCCACCAGCAGCCGGTCGGTGCTGCCGCGCGGGTCGACGATCAGGGCGCCGTCGATCTCCCGGTCGGCGATCTGCTGCCGCGCCGCCCGCTCGGAGTCGAGCGGGCGCGGGTCCAGAGGGGAGCCGGGCAGGCGGTCCAGCTCGGTCACCAGCTGTCCGCGGACGGGTGCGGGGGCGGCCACGCCGAGCGGTACGTCGGCCGGCCGGGGCTGGTGGAAGGCCCCGGTGTACGACGTGATGAACGCGGTCATCAGGCCCAGGACGCCGAGCACCAGCAGGAAGGCGTGCGGGGTCACCGCGCTCTTCACCTCCCCGAGGAAGGTGGTGCGGGCGCCGTCGTCCGTCGTGGCCATGCGTCGCTCCTCGTCGCAGATGCGACTGCCGGTGCACCGGTACAAGGGCCATCTTGCGGTCGGTGGCCGGGTGGCGCAGATCGGGCGGGTCGATCGGGTGGATGGTCGGGCGGGTCGATCGGGTGGGTGGTCGGGAGTGGTCAGGGGGGCGATCGGGGGAGTGGTCGGGGGAAGTGGTCGGGCCACCGCAGCGTTCGTACGAATGTTCGATCGCGGGGTATGGTGGAGGGGAGGAGCAAGAGACAGCAGGTCAGCTGGGGGCGGATGAGGTGCAGGAGGTGCGGATGCCGGGGTTCACGCATCTGCACACCGCTTCGGGCTTCTCCCTGCGCTACGGCGCCTCCCACCCGGAGCGGCTCGTCGAGCGCGCCGCCGAGCGCGGTATGGGTGCCCTCGCGCTCACCGACCGGGACGCGCTCTCCGGAGCCGTACGCTTCGCCAGGGCCGCCGCCGGGGCCGGTGTCCGGCCGCTGTTCGGTGCCGACCTCGCCGTGGCGGACCGGGCGGGCGACCGGCAGCCGGTGCGGGCTGCCGCGGCGCGGCGCCGGACCCCGGTCCGCGGCGGCGCCTTCCTCGACGAGTCCGCCGCCCGCGCGGTCTTCCTGGCCCGCGACGGAGCGGCCGGCTGGGCCGCCCTGTGCCGGCTGGTCTCAGCGGCCCACGCCCATGCCCACGCCCACGCCCACGCCCACCGGGCCGAGCGGCCCGTCCTCCCGTGGGACGCCCTGGAGGCCGCCCCGGACGGCCTGACCGTGCTGCTCGGACCGGACTCCGAGGTCGGCCGGGCGCTCTCCGCCGGCCGCCCGGACCGCGCCGCCCGGCTCCTCGCGCCCTGGCGCGAGCTGTACGGCGAGGCGCTCCGCCTGGAGGTCGTCGACCACGGCCGGCCCGGCAGCGGCCCCGGCTCCGCGCGGCTCGCCGCCCGCACCCTCGGCTTCGCCGTCGACCAGCGCGTCCACGCCGTGCTGAGCAACGCGGTCCGCTACGCCGACCCCGGCCAGGGCCCGGTCGCCGACGTCCTGGACTCCGCCCGCCGCCTGGTGCCGGTCGACCCGTACCGCCCCGAGAGCTGGGACAGCGGCGAACGCTGGCTCAAGGACACCGCCGCGATGGCCGCGACCGCCGAGCGGATCGCCGAGGCGGCCGGCTTCCGCCGTGAACTGGCGCACCGGCTGCTCGCCATGACCGAGGAGACCGCCGGTGCCTGCCGGGTCGACCCTCGGGACGACATCGGGCTCGGCCGGATCCACTTCCCCGAGCCCCGGCTGGTCGGCGCCGGACACCGCACCGCCGCCCGGGTGCTGCGCTCCCGCTGCACCGCCGGAATGGTGCTGCGCGGCTACGACCAGGACCGTACGCGCTGGGCGCGGCTGCACGACGAGCTGCGGACGATCGAACGTCTCGGCTATCCCTCCTACTTCCTGACGGTCGCTCAAGTCGTGGACGACATATGGGAGATGGGTGTACGGGTCGCGGCCCGCGGGTCCGGCGCCGGATCGCTGGTCAACCACCTCCTGGGGATCGCGCACGCCGATCCGGTCGAGCACGGGCTGCTGATGGAGCGCTTCCTGTCCGGACGGCGGGCGGCGCTGCCGGATATCGACATCGATGTGGAGTCCGCCCGCCGGCTGGAGGTCTACCGCGCGATCTTCGACCGCTTCGGCACCGAGCGGGTCGCCACGGTCTCGATGCCCGAGACCTACCGGGTACGGCACGCCGTACGGGACGTGGGCGCCGCCCTGGGCATGGACCCGGCGCGGGTGGACCGGCTCGCCAAGGCCTTCCCGCACATCCGCGCCCGCGATGCACGGGCGGCGCTGGCCGAACTGCCGGAGCTGCGCGGTGTACGGGAGGCCGGCACCGAACGGCTGTGGCAGCTGGTCGAGGCGCTGGACGCGCTGCCGCGCGGGATCGCCATGCACCCGTGCGGGGTGCTGCTCTCGGACGCCACCCTGCTGGACCGTACGCCCACCGTGCCGACCAGCGGTGAAGGCTTCCCGATGTCCCAGTTCGACAAGGACGACGTGGAGGAACTGGGGCTGCTCAAGCTCGATGTGCTGGGCGTACGGATGCAGTCCGCGATGGCCCACGCGGTCGCCGAGATCGGCCGGGCCACCGGGCGGCGGATCGACCTCGACGACCCCGCGCAGGTGCCGCCCGGCGACCCGGCCACCTACAGCCTGATCCGCTCGACCGAGACGCTCGGCTGCTTCCAGATCGAGTCGCCGGGCCAGCGCGACCTGATCGGGCGGCTGCAGCCGGCCACCTTCCACGACCTGGTCGTCGACATCTCCCTCTTCCGGCCCGGACCGGTCGCCGCCGACATGGTGCGGCCCTTCATCGAGGCTCGGCGCGGCCGCGCGCCCGTCCGCTATCCGCACCCCGACCTGGAGAAACCGCTGCGCGAGACCTATGGGGTGGTGGTCTTCCACGAGCAGATCATCGAGGTGCTGCGGATCATGACGGGCTGTGCGCGGGACGAGGCGGACGAGCGGCGGCGCGCGCTGTCGGACCCGGAGCGGCAGGGCGAGGTGCGCACCTGGTTCGCCCGGTGCGCCGA
Organism: Streptomyces sp. NPDC001339; assembly: GCF_042895955.1. Taxonomy (NCBI): domain Bacteria; kingdom Bacillati; phylum Actinomycetota; class Actinomycetes; order Kitasatosporales; family Streptomycetaceae; genus Streptomyces; species Streptomyces sp. NPDC001339. Next base: position 67,782 of record NZ_JBIAWT010000002.1, read on the forward strand.
GCGGCGCGGCTACCCGCCCGACGTGATCGCGCGCACCTGGGAGATCGTCGAGGCCTTCGGCTCGTACGGCTTCTGCAAGGCGCATGCGGTGGCGTTCGCGGTGCCCACCTACCAGTCCGCCTGGCTCAAGGCGCACCACCCCGCCGCCTTCTACGCCGGGCTGCTCACCCACGACCCGGGGATGTATCCCAAGCGGCTGCTGCTGGCGGATGCCCGGCGGCGCGGGGTGCCGGTACTGCCGTTGGACGTGAACCGGTCGGCGGTCACCCATCGGATCGAACTGGTGTCCGGTAATGCTGGTGGTTCCGGTGGCGTCTGGGGGCTGCGGCTGGCCCTCTCCGACGTCCACGGGATGAGCGGGGCCGAGGCGCGGCGCATCGCGGCCGGGCAGCCCTACCACTCCCTCCAGGACCTGTGGCAGCGGGCCCGGCCGTCCCGCCCGGTCGCCGAACGCCTCGCCCGGGTCGGCGCGTTGGACGCCTTCGGCGCGAACCGGCGGGATCTGCTGCTGTACCTCGCCGAGCTGCACCACCACGGGCGGCATGCGCCCGGCGGCCAGCTGACGCTCCATACGGACCCGGCGCTCTATGCGGGCCAGGAGGAACGGGCCGAAGCGGCTGAACTGGTCGAACAGGTCGAGCCGGTCGAGCCGGCGGGCCTGCCCGACCTGAGCGACGTCGAACGGCTCAGCGCCGAGCTGGGCGTCCTCGGCATGGACGCCTCCCGCCACCTGATGACCGATCACCGGGAGTTCCTCGCCGAGCTGGGCGTCCTGCCGGCCCGGCTGCTGCAACGCGCCCGGAACGGGGAGACGGTGCTGGTCGCCGGGGCCAAGGCGGCCACCCAGACTCCGTCGGTCCGCTCCGGCCGCCGGATCATCTTCACCACCCTCGACGACAGCACGGGCCTGGTCGACTGCGCCTTCTTCGACGACAGTCACGAGCAGTGCGCCCGCACCGTCTTCCACTCCTGGCTGCTGCTGGTACGCGGTACGGTCCAGCGGCGCGGCCCGCGCAGCCTCAGTGTGGTCGGCGCCGCCGCCTGGAACCTCGCCGAACTGGCCGAACTCCGCCGTACGGGCGGTCTGGCGGCGGTCACCGCCCGGCTCACGGAGGAGCCGGGGGAGGAGCGGGGGGAGGCGCGGGAGAAGGGGTCCGGGAAGGCGCCTGGACGGGAGCCCGGGACGGGGCCCGGGGCAGGGCCCGAGAAGGCCGCCGCGGGCCGCACCATCCGGCTGGAGACCGGCTACGAGCTGCACCCCTGGGCCGACCTCCAGCCCCCGGGTGAACGCGCCGCCACCGGCCGCAAGTTGTGGCACTCCAGCCCGGGGAGCGCGGGATGAACTCCTCCGATGCCGGCACCGTTGCCGGGCCGCCCGCCGCGCCGCCGCCGGAACCCCCCGGTGCGAGTACCGGCTCCACCTCCACTGGAGCGGCTGACGCCGCGCCTCCTGCCGCGCGGCCGCCGGGCGTGCTCCACATCCGCTTCTTCCACACCGACGGCACCCCCGTCGGCGCCGGGCAGTACGAGCAACTGCTCCGGCTGCTCGCCCAGTTCACCCCGGTGGCCGAGGCGCTTCCGCCGGACGCCGCGCTGGCCGATGTACGCGGTGCGCTGCGCTACTTCGGCCGGGACGCGGCGGGCGTCGCCGAGCTGATCCGGCTGCGCGCGCTGTCTGGTGCGGCGTACGGTGCACGATCGGGATCGCCGCCAACCCGCTGCTCGCCCGGATGGCGGCCCAGGGGGCGGCACCCGGGGAGACCCGGGCCGTCCCCGGCGACGCCGGCACCGTCGCGGCCTTCCTCGACCGCCGGCCCGCCTCGGCGCTGCACGGTGTCGGCCCGGCGGCCGCGCGCGCCCTGTCCGCGTACGGACTCGACAGCGTCGGCCGGATCGCCGCCGCACCGCCCGCGACCCTGCAGCGGATCCTCGGCGCGAAGACCGGCCGGGCCGTCCACGAGCGGGCCCGCGGCATCGACCCGACGCCGGTGGTGCCCAACGCCGCCGCCCGCTCGATGGGCGCCGAACACCGCTTCGCGCACGACGAGCTGGATCCGGTCCGGCGCCGCCGGGCGCTGCTCTCGCTCGCCGACGAGCTCGGGGCCCGGCTGCGCGCGAGCGGACAGGTGGCCCGCGCGCTCACCCTCACCGTGCGGTACGCCGACCGTTCCACGACCGTCCGCACCCGGCGGCTGGCCGAACCCACCGCACACGGGCCCGCACTCACCGAGGCGGCCTACGCTCTGCACACCGCGCTCGGACTCCAGCGCGCCCGGGTACGGTCCGTGGCGCTGCGGGCGGAGGACCTGTGCCGCGCCGAACTCGCCGCGCGGCAGCTGACCTTCGACCCGTCCGACGACAAGGCACACCGCATCGAAGCCGCCACGGACCGGGCCAGGGCCCGGTTTGGGGCTGGGGCTGTAGGGCCCGCCGCTGCCCGTCCGCTGCGCTTGGCCTGATTCCCACGTTGTCGGCTTTCCCGCCGCGCTGGTTGCTCGCCGTTGCGCCGTCGCGGCGCCCCGTTTGTTTTTGGCGTTCCTCGCCGTGTCGCCTGGCGGCGGGCCGTTGCCGCTGCGCGGGGCTGTACGTCACGGGTGCGCCCCTCCGAACTTCGTTCTGCGGTGCGCCCCCTCCCGTGGGTGGGTGGAAGAAGACCGGTGGGGGTGCACGTGATCCCCTGCGTGCGCGCAGTGGCTCTGGACGCCACATCTACGTTGACAGCGACGGGACTTACGAAGATCTCCCGTGTCAAGCGTGCGGTCAGCCCTACAGTGGCCCGAAGCCGACGAGGAGGGGTGGACATGGCCGACGATGAGGAGAAGTACTGGGTCAGCCCCGAGTACGAGAATGTTCTTAAGTACTACGTCGGGCAGATGCAAGAGACAGCCAAACGGCGCGGTCTCGTTCCGTGCAACAACTGCCATGGTTTGCGCGTCATCGTGGTGCTCAACCCGGAGACCAAGGAGCCGTTCAACGCTCCCTGCTCCCAGTGCAACGCAGGCGGAAGCTGAGCCGCCCGAACTGCCTCCCGGGCCACCCCGAATCATCTCCGGGCGGGGCGCTCTCCGACAACGTGGGAGGTCAACCAAGAAGCGCATTGGTGCAGTCTTCGGCCAGTTCCTCGGCGTGCGGGGGCAGCGGTTCGCCGGCGCGTAGATGGCGGCGCACAAGCGACAGGGGGAGGTCGATGATCGCGAGGGACACCCGCTCCAGGGCCAGCCTGCCGTGTACGCCCAGTGCCCCGGCCAGGGCCGCCACGGCCGCCCGGACCTGCATGTTCCCCTCGTCGGCCCGGTGCAGATGGTCGTCCGACCAGTCGTCCCGGCCGAATTCGTGCGCCCCGTACAGGAGCAGCGCCGCTTCCTGGGGGTGCGCCCGGCTCCACGCCACGACGTGCCGGGACGCCGCCCGCCCGCCGGCTCGCGGGTCGTCCGAGGACTCCAGCGCCTCGAAGTAACCCTCCTGGAAATGCTCGACGGTACGCAGCCACACCTCGGCGAGCAGCGCCGTCCGGCCGGCGAAGCGGTGGTAGAGCGAGCCGCTGGGCGCACCGACGGCCGCCGCGACCGCGGACATGGTGACGCCGGAGGGGCCGTGCTCGGCGGCCAGCTGCACGGCGGCATCGAGGAGTTGTGTCATATCGAATCGGGGTGGCCTGGCCATGTTCTGGAGGGTACTCTCCACTATATTAGAGGGGAATCTCTAGAACTCCTCTGGAGTACGGCCGGGCGTGTCCGGACGCACGCTGCGCGTGCCTGTCGGGCATGTCTCCGGATCTCCGGAGCGAGGCGGAAGGGTTGCGTCATGGGTGTGTACAACGTCCACGAACGGGTGCTGCCGGTGCCCGAGGCCGAGGCCGGCCTGCTGATCGACGGCCTGTCCGGCCGGGACGACCGCCTCTGGCCGGGCGGCCACTGGCCCCCGATGCTGCTCGACGGGCCGCTGGCGCCGGGCACCGCCGGCGGCCACGGCTCCTGGGTCCGCTACACCGTGGCGGCCTACGTCCCGGGCCGGTGGGTCCGGTTCACCTTCAGCGGACCGCGCGGCTTCGACGGCTTCCACGAGTACACCGTCCACCCGCTCGGCCCGGACCGCACGCTGCTGCGCCACACCCTGGCCATGCGTGCCCGCGGTACGGCCCGGCTCACCTGGCCGCTGGCCTTCCGGCACTTCCACGACGCGGTCCTGGAGGACAGCCTGGACCGCGCCGAACGCGTCTGCACGGGCACCGTCGCCCGGCCGGCCCGATGGAACCGTTACGTCCGCCTGCTGCGCCGCCTCGCCCGGTGAACGTTGCCCGTGGGGGCACCGGATCGCCGCGCCTCAGCGCCGGATCCGCCGCAGCGTCAGGAAGCCGAAGGCGGCGCACGCGAGCATCAGCGGAACCACCAGCAGCCACCCGGAGAAGGCCAGCACCGCCGTCGTCAGCAGGGAGCTCGCCAGTACGCCGCACCACAGGGGAGTGCGGCGCGGCAGCAGTACCAGCGCGGCGGCCAGGCCGGCGAGGGTCACCGCCGCCAGACAGGTGGCGGTGACCCTCATCAGGGTGTCCAGACCGGCGCCGCTGAAGCCGGCCGCCGTCCCGGCCACCAGCGCCGCCCCGCCCAGCACCGCGAGCGAACGCCGCGGCACCTGGCCCGGTGTACCGCCCTTGGCCAGCCAGCGCGGCCCCGCCCCGTCCCGGCCGAGCGCGGCACCGAGCCGGGAGGCCCCCGCCAGGCACGAGTTGACCGCGCCGAAGGTGAGGAAGAGCGCGGCCGCGGCGGCCACCGGGCGCGCGGCGGGCCCCGCGCTCCGGGCCAGCAGCTCGGTCAGCGGGGTGTCGGTATCGGCCGCGGACGGGCCCAGCACACCGATCGTGACCACCGCGAGCCCCAGATAGAGCACGCTGATCACGGCAAGCGTACGGCGCGTCACCCGTGGCAGATCCCGTGCCGGGTCGGCGAATTCCCCCGACAGATGACTGGCCGACTCCCAGCCGGCGAACGCGAAGAACAGCACCGAGGCCGCCGAACCGACCGCGGACCAGCCGCCGGGCATGAACGGAGTGAAGTGCTCCGCGGACACCTGAGGGGCGGCGGCCAGCACCGCGCACAGCAGCACCGCCGCCAGCAGGCCGACGAGCAGCAGCTGCACCCGCCCCGACATCCGCAGTCCCACCGCGTTGGCGGCCAGCGACCCGGCCAGCACCACCGCGGCGACGACGGCCGCCCCCGTATCGCCCCAGCCGGTCGCCTCGGCCACGTACTTCCCGCCGATCCAGGCGGCCGACACCACGGCGAGCGGCGCCGCCCCGTAGAACCACCAGCCCACCACGGCCGCGGCCCGCGGCCCGATCGCCCGGTGGACGTAGGTGGCCACACCGCCGCCATCGGGGAACCGCGCGCCGAGCGCCGCGAACGAGGCGGCCACCGGTACACACATGGCCAGCAGTACCACCCAGGCCAGGATCGAGGCGGGCCCGGCCGCGGCCGCGGCCAGCGACGGCAGGGTCAGGACGCCGGGGCCGAGCACCGCACCGGCATACAGTGCGGTCCCGCTGCCGACGCCGAGGCCGGGCCGCCGCACATCCGCCCGTTCAGGGGCGGCAAGGGTTGTCTCTTGTACGGTCACATCCGCAGAACGTAACGGGACAGTTGATCAAAAAGATCTCTGGCCGAACGAAATTCGGATCTTGCGTCACGATGGGGCCCATGGACGACATTGATTCGGCGATAGTCGGCGAACTGCAGCGCGATGCACGGCAGACCAACCGCGAGCTGGCCCGCACACTCGGCATCGCACCCTCCACCTGCCTGGAGCGGGTCCGTGCCCTGCGCGCCCGTGGTGTGATCACCGGGTACCGCGCCACGGTGGACCTGCGCACCCTCAACCGCCCGGTACAGGCGCTGCTCGCGATCCGCATCCGGCCCATGGGCCGCGAGGTCATCGAGCGCTTCAAGACATTCCTGACCTCGCTGCCGGAGGTGCTCAGCGTCTATGTCGTCGCGGGCGGCGACGACTTCCTGGTCCATGTGGCCGTCCCGGACGTCGACCGGCTGCACGCGCTCCTCATGGACCAGATCTTCCAACGCCGCGAAGTCGTCGACTGCCGCAGCTCGTTCATCTACCAGCACGTGACCAACGCCGTCATCGAGCCGCTGCCACCGAACGGCCCCTGACGGCGCACTGCCGGGGTACGGGTGCGGTACGGCGGAAGCCCGCCCCCGGTATGAGTCGGGGAGCGGGCTCCGCGGAGTGTGCGGCCCGGTCAGGGCTACGAGCCGGCCTTGCTCACCGCTTTGTAGTAGGTGACCGCGAAGCTCTCGCACAGGGTTTTCCGGGCGCCGCTGTACTTGTTGCAGACGTCGAACATGTCCTGTGCGAACCTCAGGTCTATCCGCTTCTTGTACTTCTGGTTGAAGATGTGCTGCTTCTTGAAGTTGCGGTATCCGAAGTCATGCCGCTGGCAGGCCGGAAGGAAGTTGAAACCGCTCGGCTTGTCCGGTGCCCAACTGCAGCCGTCGGAGGACCAGTCGATTCCCTTGTTCTCCCACTCCCGAATCTTCCGGGAGTGCTGAAAGGCGCTCATGGACCCGGTCACGAGCCCATTGATTTTTACCAGGACTTCAGGCGACGCGGCAGCGGCGGGCCGGGCGTCCGCGGCAGCTGCTTCACCGGCCGTGGCCAATCCCCCCGACGTGGCGACAAGTATCAACGCAGCGGCAGACATCAGCTGTTTCCGCACTGGAATTCCCCCTACTGAACTCGTTCGGCGCATCAATTCGCCGAACCGGTGTGGATCAAGAATCCCGTAAGCTCGCGGGAGAGTCGTTAGCACACGGTCCACAAGTTCCTTAGCGGTGAGTCCGATACCTGGGAAGAAGCGGCCTGGCGGAGGGACTGGTGCCGGTGCTCCTTGGGCGTGGTGCCGTAGGCGGCGCGGTGGGCGCGGCTGAAGTCGGCTGCCCGGGGGAATCCCCAGCGTGCGGCGATCGCGTGGATGGGGAGGGTGCGGAGCGCCGGGTCGGCGAGGTCGCGGCGGGCCGCCTCCAGGCGCAGGCGGCGGATCCACAGGGCGACCGTGGCGTCCTCGTCCTGGAAGAGGTGGTGCAGGTAGCTGGTGGAGATGTGGTGCGCCGCGGCGATGCTGCCGGGGGTGAGCCGCGGGTCGTGCAGGTGCTCCCGGATGAACGCCTGGATGCGGAGGGTGAGGGCCCGTCGGTGGGTCTCAGGGGGAAGGCAGGCACCGGCTTCGAGCAGGTGGGCGAAGAGCGCGGCGACCAGGTCGGTCACGAGGGCGGCCAGCCGCGGCCGGTCGGAGGGCCGGTACGCGGCCGGGTCCGCGATCAGCTGGGTGAGGAACCCCGCCAGCAGGGCACCCATTCCTTCCCGGGCCGACACCGGCGCCCCGACGATCCGGCGGGCCATGTCACGAGGCAGCGGCAGCAGGGCCTTGGGCACCTCCAGCGCCACGGTCCGGACCGGATCCCCGGCGCTGTGCACATCGTTCGGCAGCGAGGACGAGCTGATGAACACGTCATGCTGCTTGTACGCGGTCTCCCGGTGCTTCCACACACCCGCCCCGCCCCCGCGGACGACGACGGACAGATGGTAGACCTCGGGGTCGGACTGCCGGATCAGCTTCGGCGTGCGCCGGAAGACCAGCGACTGGAACGAAGCCCGCCATACGGTGACCGCCCCGAGGTCCAGCACCCGCTGGGAAGCCCGGAAGTCGACGGCGTGGTCGCTGCGCAGCTCCATGGGCGCATGCGTACGGCCCAACAGCTCGGCCCAGTAGTCGAATCGGTCCGCCGCGGGCACATCCGCACTCCGGAACACCATCTCGTCCAGCAACTGTCTCCCCCTTGTTCTGCAACCGCTGGTCAAGCGGTTCACTCACGGGGGTGGTGACGGTGCTGCTGAACGCCTCGGTTCCCCTGCCGGGTCAGGCGCGGCTTCGCGCGGCGCGGCGGCGGGCCGCGACGAAGAGCAGCGCGGAGCCTGTGGCGAGGACGGCGGCGCCGCCGACCGCAAGGGCTGCGGTGGAGGAGTCCCCGCCGGTCCGGGCGAGGCTTTCGCCTTGCGCGGCAGGGGCGTTGGCGGGCCTCACCGGTGTGGACTCCGCCTGCGCGTGCTTCCCCTCCGGAGCGCCCCCGTGGCCGTGGCTGGGTCCGTTTCCGTGGTGGTCGCCGCCCCGGCCGTGGTGGTGGTCCACCGTCGACCGGTCGGCCCCCTTGGTGATCTGCTCCTCCGTGGGTGCCCCCGCGGCCGGCGCCGGGGCCTGATCCTTCTTGGTCTTCTCGGCCGTCTTGCCGCCCATGTCGACGTCCGAGCAGGTGTAGAACGCCTCCGGGCTGTCCGAGCGCTGCCAGATGCTGTAGATCAGGTGCCGGCCGGACCGCTCGGGTACCTTCCCGTCGAAGACGTACTCCCCGCCCTTGAGCGCCGGGTCGGTGACCTTCGCGAATGGCTCCGGCTCCAGGTCGGACCACTTCAGCGGCTTGGCCGGGTCGTAGCCTTCCTTGGTGATGTACAGCTCGAAGGAGCCCTTGTGCGGGGCGGTGGCCCGGTAGCGGAACGTGTGGTGGCCGGCCCGCATCGCGGACGACGGCCAGTCGGCGCGCGGCAGGTCCAGGCCCTTGTACGTGGTGTCGCCGGCGCTGCAGAGCTTGCCGTCCGGGATCCTCTCCTTCGACTTCCCGCCGGCGTTGCCGTCCCGTACCCCGTTCCAGTCGTAGAGCGCCTGCGTCCCGCCGACCCGCACGGCGGCCTTGCACGCCGCGGACTTCGGGTTCTCCGGCCCCTCCGCGAAACAGGCCGAGACCCGGCTGACCGGGTCCGACATCGAACCGTGCGCGACGGCAGGGCTCGCGGTGAGCGCGGTCAGCGCGAGCGGGGCGATACCGGTCAGAGCGATCCTGGTGGCCTTACGACGCACGCTCATCGTGGGGGTCTCCTCCATCAGTTGCCAGTGCCGACTTGCGCCCCGCACGCTAGCCCCGCCGACCTGCGGTTCTGAGCCGTGAACGGCGATCGGAGCGATCTTTATGCCGGGCTTAAGGCGGCCTTGAGCGAGGGCACAGGAAGAACCGGAAGACCGGCCCGGGGCCGTTTCCGGATGAGCGCTAGCCGACCGTGTCCCGCCCCAACTCCCGTACGTACCGCCATTCGTCGCCGAGCGGCCGGTAGCCGAAGGCCTGGTTGATCGCCAGCATCGGGGCGTTGGCCGCGTCGTTGCCGGTGAAGGCGTCGGTGCAGCCGGCGTCGCGGGCGCGGTGGAGTGAGGCGGTCTTGGCCAGCCGGGCCAGGCCCCGGCCGCGGAAGGCGCGACGGGTGCCGGTCATGGCCGACGTATAGCGGCCCCGGCCGTCGGTCGCGGCCAGGGTGAAGGAGACGACCTCACCGTCGAGGGTCACCACCGACGTCAGGTCCAGGTCCATGAGCGGGTGTTCCCAGGTGTGCCGCAGCCAGTCCTCGTACGTCGTGGCGTCGGCCGGGACATCACCCGGTTCGTCGGCGGCGGCCTCGGCCTCCACCGCGTACAGCGGCCGCGGATCTGCGTCCAGGTCCGTGCCGGTGAGCAGCCGGACGCCGGGCGGCAGCGGGGAGGGCAGCGGCGGCAGGACGGCCGCCGTGAGGTCGAGCCGGAGGATGCGGCCCGCGCGGGTGCGGCGGTAGCCGTGGCGCTCCGCGAAGGAGCGCGACCGGGGGTCGTCGTCGGCCCAGGCGTAGAGGTGGGTCGCGCCGGCCGCGGCGAGGTGCTCCTCGGCCGCGGCGAGCAGGGCGTGGCCGACGCCGTGGCCCCGGTGGTCCGGATGGACCCGCGGGGTGGCCTCGGCCTGGCCCGGGACGCTGCTGTCGTGCAGCAGCGACGCGCGGAGAGCGCCGACGACCCTGCCGTCCCGCTCGGCGACGAACAGCCGCCGGCGCTGCGCCGCGGCGGCGGTGGAGATCTCCCAGGCGACGCCCTGCGGAGTGGCGAGCAGATGAGGCACGGCGAGCCGCCGCACATCGGCGACGGCCTTGGCGTCGGCGGGGCGGAAGTCGCGCACGGTGAGTGTCATAACGGCGGACGGTACGCGCCGGAGGTCCCCGTCTGCCGCTGCTTTTCCGTGGGTCGCCTTCCGGGGAGGGCGGCGTCCGTGCCGCTTTCCGTACCGCGGTGTGCGAGTGACTCATTCCGGACGGTCGCCGCAAGTTTGAGTGGCCTGTACATCTATGTCGGCGTACGGTGAGCGGGCGGGGTGATCGAGCGGGCCGTCGCCGTACCGCGGCCGCCCGCCGGCAGAGGGAAGGAGCCGCGAAGATGTGCGGAATCACCGGATGGATCTCCTACGACAACGACCTGACGACCCAGCGCCCCACGCTCGACGCGATGACCGGGACCATGGCCTGCCGCGGCCCCGACGCCGGCGGCGTCTGGCTCGACACCCACGCCGGGTTCGGCCACCGCCGGCTCGCCGTCATCGACATCGAGGGCGGAAAGCAGCCGATGACCGTCGAACGCGACGGCCGCACCCAGATCGTCACCACCTACAGCGGCGAGGTCTACAACTACCGCGAGCTCCGCGCCGAACTGGAGCGGCTCGGCCACACGTTCCGCACCAGCAGCGACACCGAAGTGGTGCTGCACGCCTACCTCCAGTGGGGCGACGCGTTCGCCGAGCGCCTCAACGGCATGTACGCCTTCGCCCTCTGGGACCCCCGTACCGAAGAACTCCTCCTGGTCCGCGACCGGATGGGCATCAAGCCGCTCTACTACCACCCCACCCCCGACGGAGTGCTGTTCGGCTCCGAACCCAAGGCGATCCTCGCCCACCCCTCCGTACGCCCCGTCGTCGACGCCGAGGGCCTCGCCGAGCTGATCACCTTCACCAAGACCCCCGGTCACGCCGTCTACAAGGGCATGCACGAGGTCCGCCCCGGCCATCTGGTCCGGGTGAACCGCGGCGGACTGACCGTCAAGCGCTACTGGGCCCTGGAGGCCCGCGAGCACACCGACGACCTCGACACCACCGTCGCCCGCATACGTGAGCTGCTCGACGACATCGTCGCCCGCCAGCTGATCGCCGACGTGCCGCTGTGCACCCTGCTCTCCGGCGGCCTCGACTCGTCCGCCATCACCGCGCTCTCCGCCAAGGCGCTCGCCGCCCAGGGCGCCGGCCCGGTGCGCTCGTTCGCCGTCGACTTCACCGGCTACACCGAGAACTTCACCCCCGACGACCTCCGCGGTACCCCCGACGGACCCTACGCCCACGCCCTGGCCGAACACGTCGGCTCCGAGCACCGTGACATCGTCCTGGACACCGCCGCGCTCATGGACCCCGGCCATCGCGCCGCGGTCATCGCCGCCCGCGACCTGCCCAACGGCTTCGGCGACGGCGACACCTCCCTCTACCTGCTGTTCAAAGCCGTCCGCGAACAGTCCACGGTCGCCCTCTCCGGCGAGTCCGCCGACGAGATCTTCGGCGGCTACCGCTGGTTCCACGACCCCGCGGCCGTCGGCGCCGACACCTTCCCCTGGGTCGCCGCCGGCCTCGCCAGCACCTTCACCGGCGGCCACGCCACCCGCGAGGGGCTCCTGGACACCGGCCTCCTCGGCAAACTCGACCTGCCCGGCTACGAGGCCCGCCGCTACCGCGAGGCGCTCACCGAAGTGCCCTACCTCGACAGCGACGCCGGCCACCAGCGGCGGATGCGCGAGGTCAGCTACCTCCACCTGACCCGCTTCGTCCAGATCCTGCTCGACCGCAAGGACCGCGCCAGCATGGCCGTCGGGCTGGAGGTCCGGGTCCCGTTCTGCGATCACCGCCTCGTCGAGTACGTCTTCAACACCCCCTGGTCGATGAAGACCTTCGACGGCCGGGAGAAGTCGCTGCTGCGCGCCGCCACCCGCGACGTCCTGCCCGACCTGGTCGCCGACCGCGTGAAGAGCCCCTACCCCGCCACCCAGGACCCGCGCTACAACGAGGCGCTGCGCGCCGGGCTGCGGGAGGTGGCCGCCGACCGGGACGCCCCCGTCCGGCCCCTGCTGGACGGCGCCGCCCTCACGGAAGCCACCGCCGACGGCGCGGCCGACGACATCCGCCCGGGCGCCGAACTGGTCCTCGGGATGAACACCTGGCTGCGGACCACGGGCACCACCCTGGAACTGTGACACCGGTGACACCGGAACGGTGACGCCGGGTACCCGAGGTACCTGACACCGGGTACCCGGGTACCTGTCATCGGCGGCGCTCCTGGCGCACAATGGATGCGACAAAGCATGCGCACCTCGCCTCACCTCACGCACAGCACAGCACAGCACCAGGAGCGCCCCGTGTCCCCGCACGCCCCCACCCCCGCCGTCGTCGGCCTCACCATCGATCCGGCGTCCGCCGTCGCACCGTTCGAGCAGGTCCGCACCCAGATCGCGGACCGGGCCAGGGACGGCGGCCTGCCGGTCGGCTACCGGCTCCCCACCGTCCGCGGCCTCGCCGAGGACCTCGGCCTGGCCCCCAACACCGTCGCCAAGGCCTACCGCGCCCTGGAGACCGACGGCGTGATCGAGACCCGCGGCCGCAACGGCAGCTTCATCGCCGCGGCCGGCGACGCCGCCGACAAGGAAGGCGCCGCGGCCGCCGAGGCCTACGCCCGCCGCGTCCGGCGACTCGGCCTCGACCACCGCGCCGCCCTCGCCGCCGTACAGGACGCCCTGCGCGCCACGTACGGCGACGACTGAGAAGCCCGACGGAAAGACCTGACGTCAAGACTCGACGTCAAAGCCCGACGCCAAGGCCCGACGGAAAGGCCCTCGCCCATGCCCAGCCGACAGGCCCTCGTCCGCCGCCCCGGCCCCCGTCTGGCCGAGGGCCTGGTCACCCATATCGACCGGCGCCCCGTCGACCCCGGCCTCGCCCTCCGCCAGTGGGAGACCTACGCAGGGACACTGCGCGACCACGGCTGGCACACCGCCGAAGTGGCCCCCGCCGACGACTGCCCCGACGCGGTCTTCGTCGAGGACACCATGGTCATGTTCCGCAACGTCGCCCTGCTCGCCCGCCCCGGTGCCGGGCAGCGCCGCCCCGAGATACCCGCCGCCCGTGCCGCCGCCGAAGCCCTCGGCTGCTCCGTCAACGAGATACGCCCGCCCGGCACCCTCGACGGCGGCGACATCCTCAAGGTCGGCGACACCGTCTACGTCGGCCGCGGCGGCCGCACCAACGCCGACGGAGTACGCCAGCTCCGCGCCGCTTTCGAACCGCTGGGCGCCCGCGTGACGGCCGTACCGGTCACCCGCGTCCTGCACCTCAAATCCGCCGTGACCGCGCTCCCGGACGGCACCGTCATCGGCTACCCGCCCCTGGTCGACGACCCGGCCGTCTTCCCCCGCTTCCGGCCCGTCCCCGAGGAGTCCGGCGCCCATGTCGTCCTGCTCGGCGGCGGCAGACTGCTGATGGCGGCCGGCGCTCCGCGCAGCGCGGAGCTCTTCACCGAACTCGGCTACGAGCCGGTCGTGGTGGACATCAGCGAGTTCGAGAAACTGGAGGGCTGCGTCACCTGCCTGTCCGTACGCCTCCGCGAGCTGTATGCGTAACGGGCCGACGGCGCCCGCCTCTACACCTGCAGACGCAGCGACTTCACCCCGTTGATGAAGTTCGAGACGAGGTGCTGCGGCGGGGCGGCGAGCGACAGGGCGGGCAGCAGGCGCGTGGTCTCCTCGTAGAACAGGCGGAGTTGGAGGCGGGCGAGGTGGGCGCCCAGGCAGATGTGCGGGCCGTCGCCGAACGAGACATGGGGGTTGGGGGTGCGGGACAGGTCCAGCCGGTGCGGGGCGGTGAAGACCCGCTCGTCGTGGTTCGCCGAGCCGTGGAAGACGACCACCTTGTCGCCGGCCGCGATCGGGCGGCCGGCCAGTTCGGTGTCGTACGCCGCGGTCCGGCGGAAGCTGAGCACCGGCGGATGCCGGCGCAGCAGCTCCTCCACGCACGGGCCCAGGTCCGCCGTTCCGGCCAGTACCCCCGCGCGCAGCGTCCGGTACGCGGCCGGATGACGGGCGAGTGCCAGCAGACCACCGGGGGCCGCGCTGCGGACCGTGTCGTTCCCCGCGATGGTGAGCAGGAAGAAGAACATCTCCAGCTCGGGCACGGTCAGTTCGGGGTCGTGCGCGAGCACCGTCATGATGTCGTCGGCCGGATGGCGGCGCTTGTGGGCGGCCAGCTCACGGGCGAAGCCGAACATGTCCCGCAGCATGGCGGGGGAGCGCGGGTCGGCGGGCCGGCCGTCCGGGCCGGACACCGGGGGGCCGGCCTCGTCCGGGTCCTGGTAGCCGATCACCCGCCGGGTCCACTCCAGGAGCAGCCCGCGTTCACCGGCCGGCACCCCGAGCAGATCGGCCAGGTTGAGCAGGGCGTAGTCGTCGGTGACGGTGGCGACGACATCGCACTCGCCACCACCGTCACCGCCACCGGCGCGGGCCGCGCCGACCGCCGCCGTCAGCAGGCCGCGGGCCCGCTCGCGGACGACGGTGCCGAAGCGGCCGACCCGGCCCGGGGTGAACGCCCGGCTCACCACGCGGCGCAGCCGCCCATGCCCCGGGGGATCCTGATTGAGCATCATCCGGCGGAGGAACGGCAGGTCGGCCGGGTCGGGATCACGGATCTGGGTGGCACCCAGGCAGGAGGAGAAGGTACGGGAGTCCTTCAGGACCCGCACCACGTCGCGGTGGCGGGTGACCGCCCAGAACCCGGGGCCGGCCGGCCAGCCCAGCACCTCGGGCTCGTCCTGCCAGGCCACCGGGTGGTGGTCGCGCAGCCGGCGGTACGCGGCGTGCGGCAGGCCGTGGGCGTAGCCGCGGGGGTCGAAGACGTCCGGTACGGGCGATGACCGCACCGGCGGCGTCAGAGGTCCGGCCCCTCCGGGCTGCTGGACCGGAGAGGCCGGACGTTCCGGGGGCACCGTCATGCGGTGTCCGGGCCGCCGCCGTCGCCGCGCAGGAAGTCCTCGACAACCCGGAGCAGCTCCAGCGGGGTCTCGTCCATGGCATAGTGCCCGGCCGACGGCAGCTCGACCAGGCGGCTCTCCGCGTACCACTGCATCCAGGTCTGCCGCGCCAGTTCGGCCGACAGGGCGGGGTCCAGCGTTCCGGTCACCGCCAGCGCCGGTACCGCCGATCCCGCGACCTCGTCGGCGAACCCCTCGGTGGCCCAGGAGTCCAGCCAGGCACGGAACGCCTTGGGGTCGCTGCACTCCATCGACCGGCGCACCATCCGGTCCAGCCAGGCGGCGGGCCGCCGGCCGCCCGTGGTGAGGTCGATGATGGTCCGCCGGTTCTCCGGGGTGTGCGCCGCGGCGGAGAACAGCTCCCACTGCTCGGGCGGCAGCGGCAGGCCGGACGCGGGCACCGGCGAGATCCCGACCAGGCGCCGGACGCGGTGCGGTGCCGTGGCCAGCACCCGCTGGACGACGCTGCCGCCCATCGAATGCCCGACCGCCGAGAACCGGTCCCAGCCCAGCCGGTCGGCGAGTGCCAGCACATCGGCCGCCCCCTCGGCGGTGGTGTATGCGCCGCCCGCCTCCTTCGCCTCGCCGTAGCCGCGGAGGTCGACCAGCGCGTACTGGAACGCCTCCCGGTCGAGGTCCGGAACGATCGGGTCGTAGGCGGACCGGTCGGCGAACCAGCCGTGGACGGCGACGACCTTGTGCGGCCCCGTGCCGTGCAGGGTGTGGGGCAGGACGAACGTCACGCGCACTCCAGAGTTTCTCGAGGGGGGACGGCCAGAGAGGTCGAGGTGACGGGGGATCAGGACCGGTGGAACGACTGCCGACATGGGCCGCGGGAAGCGGTGCCGCCTGTCGACCACATTGACCGTAACCTCCCCGACACGCAAGAGCGCCACGGCCGCCGGGCCGGTGACACTGAGGGCGTCGGCCGATAGGGTCCGGCCCGCGAGGGGCAGGGATCCGGGCATGACCGTGCTCGTCGGAACGTCCGGCTGGCAGTACAAGGACTGGCGGGGGCTCCTCTACCCCGAGGACCGGCCGCAGCGGCTCTGGCTGGAGGAGTACGCGCGGCGGTTCGCCACCGTCGAGAGCAACGCCGCCTTCTACCGCCTGCCCGAGGAGAAGACCTTCGCCGACTGGCGGGACCGGACCCCCGAAGGGTTTGTGATGGCCGTCAAGGCCAGCCGCTATCTGACCCACATCAAGCGGCTGCGCGATCCGCAGGAGCCGGTCCGGCGGCTGCTGTCGCACGCCGCCGCCCTCGGGCCCCGGCTCGGCCCCGTCCTGCTCCAGCTGCCGCCCACGCTGCACGCGGACGCCGGTCTGCTGGACGACTGCCTCGCCTGCTTCCCGAGCGGTACGCGGGTCGCCGTCGAGCCCCGGCACGGCTCGTGGTGGACGGCGGAGATCCGCACCGTGCTGGAGCGGCGGGGCGCCGCGCTGTGCTGGGCGGACCAGCGGGCGAGGCCGGTGACGCCGCTCTGGCGGACCGCCGACTGGGGGTATCTGCGCTTCCACGAGGGCCGCGCGGAACCCTGGCCGCGCTACGGCAGGCAGGCGCTGACCACCTGGGCGCGGCGGATCGCCGACACCTGGCCGGACCGGGCCGACGTCTACACGTACTTCAACAACGACCCGGGCGGGGCGGCCGTCCTCGACGCGGCCGCCTTCGCCCGCGCCGTCTCGGCCGCGGGCCGCTCCGTGACCCGTACGCCGTCCGCGCGCGGGGCCGCGTCCTGAGGTCCCGTCATCCCGCGGTCGAAGCGCACCCCTGAACGGGCGGGGCGCCCACAGACGGCGCAATGGCGGTGGTGTGTGCCGGGTGTTCGGACACTGAGGGCGATGTGTCCGCCGGCCGGAAGGAGCCGGGTCCGTGGAGCCGCCGACCGGAACCGCGCTGACCGTGATCATGGTGGGGCTGACGGTGGTCACCGGTGTCCTGGACGCGGTCGGCTTCCTGGCGCTCGGTCACGTCTTCACCGGCAACCAGACCGGCAATCTGCTCCTCCTGGGCTTCGGGATCGCCGGGCAGGGCGGCCTGCCGGTGGCGGCGCCGGTGGTCTCGCTCGCTGCCTTCGCCCTGGGCGCGGCCCTGGGGGCCCGGCTGGAGTCGTCGCTGGCCCGGCGCCGGCGGCCGTGGTTCCCGTCGGCGCTGGTGGCGGAGGCGGCGCTGCTGGCCGGGGCGGCGACCGCCGCCTGGGAGCCGGGTGTCGCCCGTGGGCTGCCGCCGGGCCGGCGTGCTGCCGCGATCGGGCTGATGGCGGCGGCGATGGGCGTGCGGAATGTCACCGCTCTCCGGGCCGCCGCTCCGGACCTCCCCACCACCGTGGCGACTCGGGTGATGACGTCGCTGATCGGCGGGTCGCCGCTGGGGCACGACGAGCGGCTGGGGTACGGCACCCGTGCCGGGGGGCGTCGACTGGCCTCGGTGGGTGCGATGTTCGCCGGCGGTCTCGTCGGGGCCGTGCTGATCGGTCTGGGCACCCGTCCGATGCTGGTGCTCCTGCTGGTGGCGGCTTTTGTGGCGGCCACCGCGCTGGTCGTGTCCGGCCTCACCCGCCGCCGTGCGGCCACCGCGGACTGACGCTCCGCCAGGTGGGGCGTACGGCCTCGTGGCGCGATGACCGGGCGGTGAACGGCCGTCCGTGCCGGGGGACTCGACGTGAACTGCGGAATGACTTTTGGCATGGACACTTCCGGCGGCTCGACTGGCTTGCTACGACAGATGTGGCAGAGATCCTGCTAAGGGAGGTTTCATGAGACTGTCCCGATTCGCGGCCCTGACGTCCGCCTTTCTCGTCACCTCGGCACTCGCGCTCACCGGCGCGAGCGCCGCCGCGTCCGCCCAACTCCCCACCGCAACCGGCTATGTGGCACTAGGCGACTCGTACTCCTCGGGCGTCGGGGCCGGCAGCTACGACAGCGACAGCGGCTCCTGCAAGCGCAGCGCCAAGGCCTATCCGGCCCTCTGGGCCGCCGACAACTCCCCCTCGTCCTTCTCCTTCACCGCCTGTTCGGGGGCCCGAACGGGTGATGTGCTGAACAATCAGCTCGGGCCGCTCAACGGCACCACCGGTCTGGTCAGCATCACCATCGGCGGCAACGACGCCGGCTTCGGCGACGCCATGAAGACCTGCGCCCTCCAGGGCGAGAGCGCCTGCCTGGCCCGGGTCGCCGAAGCCCGGAAGTACATCACCACCACCCTGCCCGGCCGGCTCGACACCGTGTACGGCGCCATCACCGGGAAGGCCCCGGCCGCCCGTGTGGTGGTCCTGGGCTACCCACGCCTCTACCAGCTGGGCGGCAGCTGTGCCGCCGGCCTCTCCGAGAAGTCCCGGGCCGCGCTCAACGCCGCCGCCGACGACATCAACGACGTCACGGCCAAACGCGCCGCCGACCACGGCTTCGGCTTCGCCGATGTCACCCGCACCTTCACCGGTCACGAGCTCTGCTCCGGCAGCCCGTGGCTGCACAGTGTGACCATCCCCGTCGACGAGTCCTACCACCCCACCGCCGCCGGCCAGTCGGGCGGCTATCTGCCGGTGCTCGGCTCCGCTGCGTGACGAACCGCGCACCGCGCGCGGAGGGGAGACGGTGAGATCCCGGTCTCTCCTCCGCGCACTCCGGCGCCCCGTCAGGCGCCTCGCACGCCTCCCGGAGCCTCCCGACGGTCACTCAACTCGCCCTGGTAAACGGCCCGTAGATGACATTCCGTATGGTGTCCGTCAACGTCACAGCGAGGCAGGTGATTCCGCTGACCGGTCTGCACGCGTGTACTCCGGGAGAGATAGGGTTACCCTGCCCGGGCCGGGTGCCCTCGTAAGGGTGGGGAGATTTATGGAACAGATAACAATGCGTAGCAGGGCGCGAGTCCCTGCCATCACGTGCGGGAACAGCGCGACCAGCGCGCGGCTCGACCGCCATCTCGCGGTGCTGGGCGGGCCCGCCCTCCCGCAGCGCGAGACGGAGGGCGCGACGTCGCTGATGCAGGAGCTCACCGCGCGTGACCACATGCGGACGAGGGGCGCCCGTGGCGCCAGGGTGTCGCTGTTCGCCCCGCTGCGCAGGCTGCGGCGCTCGCTCTTCGGCGGACGCGGCTGACGGCGACGCCCCTTCGCGGCATCCCGGGTGGCCGGCCCGCCCCGCCCGGCCGGTTCCGCTCCGAACCCCCTGTCACTCCGTGACGGGGGGTTCTTCGGGTTCAGCCTCGCGGGACGCGTCCGGTGTCCGTGCCGTGCCGCCGCTCACCGGCACGCCGCCGCTCACAGCAGTGCGAACTGCCCCTCCGGCCCCTCTTCCTGATGGTCGAGGACGGATGCCGGGCGGCGGGCGGCCGGCGGCACCGGCAGCACCCCCGCCGCCCGCAGGCCGTCCTCGCTCAGCTGCGGCCCGTCCGCGACGAGGGAGCCCAACTCCGCCCGCCGCGGCTCCAGTTCCGCCAGCAGCGCCAGTACGGTGATCAGCTCCAGCAGCTCCGAGGTCCACCGCTGCGGCCAGTCCGCGGGGCGCACCGCGGCCAGCGAACCGGCCTCGGCGGCCTCCGCCTCCGCCCCCGCCCCGTCCTCCGGCACCCCGGCGCGCCGCGCGAACCACGCCTCCAGGACCCGTACCCCACCCGTGCGGAACTCCCAGGCCCCCGCCGGCACCGGCGCGATCCGGCCGCCGTCCAGCAGCAGTGCCTCCCCTTCCGGGTCGTAGCCGAGGGTCCGGGGCATCCCGCGCGCGGGGAGCGCGGCGCGCACGTACGGGCGGCGGCCGCCGGGCAGCCGCGGCCGCTCGCCGGAGCCGGGCGCGCGCTGCTGCCCCGGCCCGGAGGCGTGAGCGCCACGGGTGGTGAGCCACAGCAGCCGCTCTCCGAGCGCGACCCCGCGCTCCCAGAGTTCCGGGTCGGCGGTCAGCGGCACCACGACGCCGTCGGGGGAGTGGCGGGCACCGGCCGTCGCCCAGGCGAGCAGATCCGTGGGGTCCACCGGCCGGTCCAGGCGGCGGGCGAGCAGGGCGAGCAGGCCCGGTGCGAGGTCGGGCTCCCGGCCGCCGGGCCGCCGGTAGAGGGGGTGGATCCGGCCGGGGCGGCCGGCCGGGGAGCGCCCGTCGGGCAGCAGCGCCGAGCACACCACCGGCGGGCCGGACGGCTGGGGCGGCGGCGCCGACTCCACCGCGTACAGCTGCCGTTCGCCGGCCACCCGCCACAGCTCCGGGCGGGCGGCGTCGATCAGCCGGTGGTCGGGCAGCAGCCACTGCTGGTCGAACGGACCGTGGAGGATCCGCACCGGCTCGGGGCACGGTCCGCCCGCCCGGTACAGCCGCCCGGTCGGTGTGGCCTGGCCCGGCAGCTGGCCGACCGCGGAGTACAGGGTCCGGGCGCGCGACGGCCGGAACAGCCGCTCGCGGTCCACCGCGTCCTCGGCGTCCACCAGCGCCCGCCACCGGGCGCGCAGGGTGTCCGGATCCGGCGCCATCACCCAGGAACGGCCCAGCCGCAGCGGCGCCACGGACCACGGCATCAGATCGGACAGCCGTGGCGCGTCCTGCTTCGCCGTCACGCGGAGCCCCTCCCCGGACCGTTCGGATGACCCGGGCATGGTACCCACCGGACCGGACCTCACCAGAGGCCCGCGGGTTCGTCCGGCGGCCCGATGCGGTCTTCCGCTTGCTGATCTTGAAGGGGTACGGTCCTGGCCGTACGCCCGGCCGCACGATGGGGATCCCCCGCGCCGTTCAGGCGTGGGGCCCCTCGTGCCGGGACCTGCTCAGGGGAGGACCGTCATGACGGACACCACCACGCCGGCACGGTGTGGGGGGCAACGGGCCGCCGCCCGGCTGGACCGGCTGCCGCCGTCCCGCTGGCACCGCCGGATCACCTTCATCGTCGGCATCGGCGCCTTCTTCGACCTCTACGAGATCTTCCTCGGCGGCGTGCTGGCCGCCGTCCTCGCCGACCAGTGGCACCTCGGGCACACCGCCAAATCCTCGGTGATCGCGGCCGGCTTCCTCGGCATGTTCGTCGGCGCCGGTGTGCTGTCGGTGCTCGCCGACCGGCTGGGCCGGCGCCGGATGCTCCTGATCAGCCTCTGCGCCTACTCCCTCTTCTCGCTGCTGAGCGCCGCCGCCCCGGACCTGCCGTGGCTGCTGGCCCTGCGCTTCCTCTCCGGTCTCGGCCTCGGCGCCGAACTCGTCCTCATCGACACCTACCTCGCCGAGTTCCTGCCCCGGGCGGTACGCGGCCGCTATATGGCCTGGGCCTACACCCTGGGTTTCGTCGCGGTACCGGTCGCCGCGCTGCTCGGCGCGCGGCTGGTGGCCGCCCACCGGCTGCTGGGCATCGAGGGCTGGCGCTGGCTGCTGGTCGCCGGCGCCCTCGGGGCCGGCTTCCTCCAGCTGATGCGCCGTCAACTCCCGGAGTCCCCACGCTGGCTCACCGTGCGCGGACGGGACGGCGAGGCCGGACGGATCGTGGCGGGGATCGAGGAACGGGTGGCCCGGGAGACCGGCGGCAGCCTGCCGTCCGTGGCGGAGACGGAGAGCATTCCGGAGCGGAGGGTGCCCCTGGGCGAGATGTTCCGCGGCGACCACCGGCGGCGGACCGTCATGTGGTGGATCTTCCAGGTGCTGCAGACCGTCGGCTACTACGGCTTCGGGACCCTGGCGCCGGTGGTGCTCACCGCCAAGGGCCACACCGTCACCGCGTCCCTCCTCTACGCCGCGCTGAGCTTCTGCGGCTACCCGCTCGGCTCCGCGCTGTCGATCCCGCTCATCGACCGCGTCGAGCGCCGCACCCTGATCATCGCCTCGGCGCTCGGCATCGCCGGCTGCGGCCTGGCGTTCGGCTTCGCCGACGCCACCTGGGCCATCATCACCTTCGGCTTCCTCCTCACCGTGTGCAGCAACATCTTCTCCAACGCCTTCCACGTCTACCAGACCGAGATCTTCCCGACCGCCCTGCGCGGCAGCGCCATCGGCATCGCCTACTCACTCTCCCGGCTCACCTCGGTCGCCTTGCCGTTCGTCGCGCTGACCGTGCTCACCCGCCTCGGGCCGGCCGCCGTGTTCACCGGCTCCGCCGCGCTGATGCTGCTGCTCTGCCTGGACGTGGCGCTGCTGGGCCCCCGTACCACGGGACGGAGCCTGGAACGCGTCTGACGGATCAGTGCGCGTCCAGCGTCACGGTGAAGGAGAAACGGTCGCCCCGGTAGTGGATCCGCGCGACATCGACGACCCGGCCGTCCTCGTCATAGGTGACGCCGGTGTAGTGCAGGATCGGGCTGAGCAGCGGAATCCGCAGCAGCCGGGCGGTCTCCGGGTCGGCCAGCCGCGCCTCGACGGTGTCGGTGATCCGGCTGATCCGTACCCCGGCCGTGTCCCGCAGGACCTTCGTCATCGGCCGGCGCAGCAGCTCGGCCGGATCGATCCGGGCGGCGACCTCGGGCCGTACGTAGTTGCGCGCGTGGTTGGTCGGCTCGCCCGTCTCCTCGTCGCCGCGCAGCCGGAGGTAGCCGGCCACCTCCGCCAAGTCCGGGAAGTGCTCGGCCAGTTCGGCCGGTACCCCGGTCGGCCCGTGCTCCAGCAGTTCGGTGCGCATACCGGACTGCTGGGCCACGATCGCGTCCACCGAGCCGAGCAGCCGCACCGGCGCCCCGCGCCGCGCGCTCGGCTCGATGAACGTACCCCGCCGCCGGTGCCGGCTGATCAGGCCCTCCGCCTCCAGCTCCTTGAGGGCCTGGCGCATGGTCAGCACGCTCACCCCGTAGTGCGCGGCCAGCGCGTCCTCGGTCGGCAGCCGCAGCGGTGCTTCGGGCGAGCGGCCCAATATGGAGGCGCGCAGCGACTGCGAGACCTGGTACCACAGCGGCAGTTTGCGGTTCAGATCGAGCGAGTCGGGAGCGAAGGTGGTCACGGGGTCCCCGGTGTCACAGGCGGAAGTGGCGCTGGAGACCCTGCCATACGCCGTCGTAGCCGCGCTGAAGGTGTCCGGCGTCCCGGGCCTGCCCGGTCAGCGTCAGCGGCCAGCGGGTCTCGAACATGAAAGCCAGCCCGTCGTCGACCTTCTGCGGCACCAGCTCGGCGGCGCTCGCCCGGTCGAAGGTCTCCCGGTCGGGCCCGTGCGCCGACATCATGTTGTGCAGCGACCCGCCGCCGGGCACGAACCCCTCGGCCTTCGCGTCATACGCGCCCTCGATCAACCCCATGTACTCACTCATCACATTGCGGTGGAAGTACGGCGGCCGGAAGGTGTCCTCGCCGACCAGCCAGCGCGGCGCGAAGACCACGAAATCCACGCCCGCCAGACCCGGGGTGTCCGAGGGGGAGGTCAGCACGGTGAAGACGGACGGGTCGGGGTGGTCGTAGCTGATGGACCCGATGACATTGAAGCGCCGCAGGTCGTAGACGTACGGAACGTGATTGCCGTGCCAGGCGACCACATCCAGCGGGGAGTGGTCGTAGGTGGCGGTCCAGAGGTTCCCGCAGAACTTGTTGACGACCTCGACCGGACCCTCGACGTCCTCGTACGCGGCGGCCGGCGCGCGGAAGTCCCTGGGGTTGGCCAGGCCGTTGGCACCGATCGGGCCGAGGTCGGGGAGCTGGAAGGGCCGTCCGTAGTTCTCGCAGACATAGCCGCGCGCGGTGGCGTCCAGCAGCTCGACCCGGAAGCGCACGCCTCGCGGGACCAGCGCCACCTCGCCCGGTTCGGCGCGCAGCAGCCCGAGTTCGGTACGCAGCAGCAGCCCGCCCCGCTCCGGCACGATCAGCAGCTCGCCGTCCGCGTCACCGAACACCCGCCGGTTCATAGAGGTGTTGGCGTGATACAGGTGCACCGCCATCCCGCTCCGCTGGGCCGCGTCCCCGTTGCCGCCCAGTGTCCATAGCCCGTCGAGGAAGTCCGTGGGGCCCTCGGGGGCCGGCAGCGGGTTCCAGCGCAGCCGGTTGGGGTCGGGGACGCACTCGGTGAACGGCGCCGAGCGGACCGCGCGCTGCTCGGCGCGGATGAACGGCGGATGCGCGGCCGACGGGCGGATGCGGTAGAGCCAGGAGCGGTGGTTACGGTCCCGCGGCTCGGTGAACGCCGACCCGCTGAGCTGCTCGGCGTACAGACCGAACGGCGCCCGCTGGGGGGAGTTGCGCCCCACCGGCAGCGCCCCCGGGACAGCCTCCGAGCTGTGCTCATTGCCGAAGCCGGTGGCGTACGCCAGCCCCTCGGCCGTCTTCCTCGCCTGCTCGTTGCCGGTGCTTGCCATGGCGCGCTCCTGCCTGCTGGGAATCCTATGGAGCACCTTAGGATTCCCGCAGTGTTCTTGACTAGGATCCCCACGTTTTCGGCCGTCCCGCCGCGGGGGTTTCTCGCCGTTGCGCCTGCGGCGGGCGTGGGTTGGTCGGGTGCGGGTCCGCTCCTCCGGACTTCGTCCTGCGGAGCGGCCCCTCCCGGGAGTGGGAGGGAAAACGGTGAGTGGGGGTGTGCCTGAGTGGTCCACTGCGCGCACATGACGGATGACGTACACCCCCACCGGTCTCCTTCCACCCACCCACGGGAGGGGGCGCACCGCAGAACGAAGTTCGGAGGGGCGCACCCGTGACGTACAGCCCCGCGCAGCGGAACAGCCCGCCGCCAGGCGCCACGGCGGGACGGCCGACAACGTGGGAAGTCAGCCAAGCGCAGCGGAACGGCCCGCCGCCAGGCGCCACGGCGGGACGGCCGACAACGTGGGAAGTCAGCCAAGCGCAGCGGAACGGCCCGCCGCCAGGCGCCACGGCGAGGCGGAGGTACGGCGCCGCAGATAAAAACGTGGGAAGCAAGCCAAGCGCAGCGAAACGTTTTGCGGTTATTGCTCGCGCGTCAAGTCCTTGTTACCAAGATTTCCCGCACTTAACGTCGCGCCTGTTCCAGCAGATGTTCAAGGGTGAACGTGAGGTACCCCCGATGCTGACAATCCTCGGATTTGTCATGATCGCTACGTTTCTGGCGCTGATCATGGCGAAGAAGATGTCACCGATGGCAGCGCTCGTGCTGATCCCCGCGCTGTTCTGTGTCCTGGCCGGCCAGGGCGCGCACCTGGGGGAGTACGTCCTCAAGGGCATCGGCGACCTGGCCCCCACGGCCGCGATGCTGATGTTCGCCATCCTCTACTTCGGGGTGATGATCGACGTAGGGCTCTTCGACCCGGTCGTCCGCGGCATCCTGAAGTTCTGCCACGCCGACCCGGTGCGCGTGGTGGTCGGTACCGCGCTGCTCGCCGCGATCGTCTCGCTCGACGGTGACGGCTCCACCACCTTCATGATCACCGTGTCCGCGCTCTACCCGCTCTACAAGCGGCTGAAGATGAGCCTGGTCGTGATGACCGGTGTCGCCGCCACCGCGAACGGCGTGATGAACACCCTTCCCTGGGGCGGCCCGACCGCCCGCGCCGCCACCGCGCTCAAGCTCGACGCCGGCGACATCTTCATCCCGATGGTCCCCGCGCTCGCCGTCGGCCTGGCCGCGGTCTTCGCCCTCGCGTACGTCCTCGGCCGGCGCGAGCGCAAGCGGCTGGGCGTGCTGACGCTCGGCGACACCCGGGCCGTGGCCGTGGCGGAGAAGGAGACCGAACAGGAACAGGTCCTCGTCGGCACGGGCGGCGCCCCCTCCGCGCTGCCCGCCACAGGCGGCTCCGCGGGCACCACCGGCTCCGGCAGCGGCACCCAGAGCCCGGACCTCCAGGGCCTCGACCCCCGGCGTGCCACCCTGCGTCCCAAGCTCTACTGGTTCAACGCCGCGCTCACCGTCGCGCTGCTCACCCTGCTGATCCTCCAGACCCTGCCGATCCCGGTCCTCTTCCTGCTCGGCGCGGCCATCGCCCTGACCGTCAACTTCCCCCGCATGACCGACCAGAAGGCCCGGGTCGCCGCCCACGCGGAGAACGTCCTCAACGTCGCCGGCATGGTCTTCGCCGCCGCAGTCTTCACCGGCGTGCTCACCGGCACCGGCATGGTCGAGCACATGGCCCGCTGGCTGATCGGCGGCATCCCCGACGCGCTCGGCCCGCACATGGGCATCGTCACCGGCGTCCTCAGCATCCCGCTCACGTACTTCATGTCCAACGACGGCTTCTACTTCGGCATCGTCCCGATCCTCGCCGAGGCCGGCGCCGCGCACGGCGTGACGCCTGTCGAGATCGCCCGCGCCTCCCTCGTCGGCCAGGCCCTGCACATGTCCAGCCCGCTGGTCCCCGCCGCCTACGTCCTGGTCGGCATGGCCAAGGTCGAGTTCGGCGACCACACGAAGTTCACCGTCAAATGGGCCGCGCTCACCTCGCTCGTGGTCCTGGGGGCGGGCCTCCTCTTCGGCATCCTGTGATCCGTCCGGTCCCCGCGGTGTGATCTGTCCGGTCCCCTGCGGTCGGTGGCGGGCATCATGACCACCCCCGTTATCGTTCTCCCCGCCAGCCACAGGAACAGCCGCGTGAAGGGACCAGTACGTGAGGCAGCACGACGCGATGTACATCGACGGAACCTGGCGGTCCGCCGAGGGCAGCGGCACGATCGAGGTCGTCGACCCGGCCGGCGAGCGGGTCATCGCCACCGTCCCGGCCGGATCCGCCCAGGACGTGGACGCCGCCGTGCGTGCCGCCCGCACCGCTCTCCCGGGCTGGGCCGCCACCCCGCCCGGGGAGCGCGCCGCCCTGCTGACCGCGCTGCGCGACCAGCTCGCCGCGCGCGCCGAGGAGTTCGCCGCGACCATCACCGCCGAGCTGGGATCGCCGCTCGGTTTCAGTACGCGGGTGCAGGCCGGCGTGCCGGTCAAGGTGGTCGGTTCGTACGCCGAACTGGCCGCGTCGTACGCGTTCGAGGAGAAGGTCGGCAACTCCACCGTCCTCCACGAACCGGTCGGTGTGGTCGGCGCTATCACGCCGTGGAACTATCCGCTGCACCAGATCACCAACAAGGCCGCCCCGGCGTTCGCCGCGGGCTGCACGGTCGTGCTGAAGCCCGCCGAGGACACCCCGCTCACCGCCCAGCTGTTCGCGGAGTGCGTGGCCGCGGCGGGTTTTCCGGCCGGTGTCTTCAACCTCGTCACCGGCCTCGGTACGGTCGCCGGCCAGGCGCTGGCCGAGCACGAGGGCGTGGACCTGGTCTCCTTCACCGGCTCGACGGCCGTGGGCAGGAAGATCGGCGCGATCGCGGGCGGCGCCGTCAAACGCGTCGCCCTCGAACTGGGCGGCAAATCGGCCAATGTCATCCTCCCCGGTGCCGACCTGGCCAAGGCCGTCCGCACCAACGTCGCCGACGTCATGCGCAACTCCGGCCAGTCCTGCAACGCGCTGACCCGGATGCTCGTCCACGCCGACCAGTACGAGGAGGCCGTGGCCCTCGCCGCCGCGGAGGCCGACACCTACACCCCGGGCGACCCGACGGCCGAGGGCACCCGCCTCGGCCCGGTCGTCAGCGCTGCACAGCGCGACCGCGTCCGCGGCTATATCGAGCAGGGCATCGCCGAGGGCGCGAAGGTCGTGGCGGGCGGCCCGGAGGCACCCCTGGAGACCGGCTACTACGTCAAGCCGACGGTCTTCGCCGAGGTCACCCCGGACATGACCATCGCCCAGGAGGAGATCTTCGGGCCGGTGCTGTCGATCCTGAGGTACGCGGACGAGGACGAGGCCCTCCGCATCGCCAACGGCACCGTCTACGGCCTGGCGGGCGCGGTCTGGGCGGGCGACGAGGCCGAGGCGGTGGCCTTCGCCCGCCGGCTCGACACCGGTCAGGTCGACATCAACGGCGGCCGCTTCAACCTGCTCGCCCCGTTCGGCGGTTACAAGCAGTCCGGTATCGGCCGGGAGCTGGGCCGGCACGGCCTGGCCGAGTACCTGCAGACCAAGTCGCTCCAGTTCTGACCCGCGCGGCGGGGCGGGCCGGCTCCCCGCTCCGCCCCGCCGCGCGGCAGCCCCCCGCCCCGAAGCCCCGAGGAGACGCCGTGGTCCGCGCCGCCGTACTGCCCGCCGTCAACGCCCCGCTCCAGGTCACCGACATCGACCTGCCGGCACCCGGCCCCGGCCAGGTCCGGATCAGGCTCGCCGCCGCCGGGGTCTGCCACTCCGACCTCTTGCTGTCCAACGGCACCCTGCGCCAGCCCGCGCCGGCCGTCCTCGGGCACGAGGGCGCCGGGACCGTCATCGAGGCCGGCCCGGGGGTGACCACCGTGGCCCCCGGCGATCCGGTCGTCCTCAACTGGGCGCCCTCCTGCGGCGCCTGCCACTTCTGCGGCCTGGCCGAGCCCTGGCTCTGCGCCGACTCCGGCCGCGCCGCGAACGCCCCCTACGCCCGGACCGCCGCCGACGGCACAGACCTCTACCCCGGGCTGGGCACCGCCGCCTTCGCGGCGGAGACGGTCGTGCCCGCGTCCGCCGCGCTGCCGCTGCCGCCCGGGGTGCCGCTCACCGACGCCGCCCTGCTGGGCTGCGCGGTACTCACCGGCTGGGGCGCCGTGCACCACAGCGCCCAGGTGCGCGCGGGGGAGTCGGTGGTGGTTTTCGGCGCCGGCGGGGTGGGCCTGGCCACGCTGCAGGCCGCCCGGATCGCCGGGGCGGGCCCGATCGTGGCCGTGGACGTCTCCCCGGCGAAGGAGGAGCTGGCCAGCGCCGCCGGCGCCACCGAGTTCGTCGTGGCCGACGGCGCCGCGTTCTTCGAGAAGGACGGCGCCAAGCGGATCCGCGCGCTCACCGGAGGAGTCGGCGCCGATGTCGCCGTCGAGTGCGTGGGCCGCGCCGAGACCATCCGTACGGCCTGGTCGTCCACCCGTCGCGGCGGCCGTACGACGGTCGTCGGCATCGGCGGACAGGATCAGCGGGTGTCCTTCTCCGCCCTCGAACTCTTCTACTTCGGGCGGACCCTCTCCGGCTGCGTCTACGGCAACAGCGATCCGGCCCGCGACCTCCCCGTCATCGCGGACCATGTCCGCTCCGGCGCCCTCGACCTCTCCGGCCTGGTCACCGACCGGATCGGCCTCGACGACATCCCGGCCGCCTTCGACGCCATGCTGGCCGGCACGGGCGGG
Organism: Streptomyces sp. NPDC001339; assembly: GCF_042895955.1. Taxonomy (NCBI): domain Bacteria; kingdom Bacillati; phylum Actinomycetota; class Actinomycetes; order Kitasatosporales; family Streptomycetaceae; genus Streptomyces; species Streptomyces sp. NPDC001339. Next base: position 96,766 of record NZ_JBIAWT010000002.1, read on the forward strand.
CGGGCACTGGTGGTCTTCTAGCGCGGTCCGCGGCGGTCTGCCCGGGCGCGTAGGGGTGGCCGCGGTACCCGACCGCACCGGGCGCAGAATGTCGGGTCCGGGAGGGGCGTTCCTTCCTAACGTGGGTGATGTCAGAGGAAGGAAGGAGACCGGGGTGCTGGACCGGCTCAACCAGGCCATGGAGCACATCGAGGCCCGCCTCGACCAGCGGATCGAGGCGGGCGACCTGGCCCGGATCGCGACGACGTCGGAGTACCACTTCCGGCGGCTGTTCTCCGCGCTGGCGGGCATGCCGCTGTCGGAGTACATCCGCCGCCGGCGGCTGACCCTCGCGGGCGCCGAGGTGCTCGCCGGGGAGCGGACGCTCCTGGAGATCGCGATCCGGTACGGGTACGGCTCGGGGGAGGCGTTCGCGCGGGCGTTCCGCGCCCTGCACGGCGTCGGGCCCGGTGAGGCCCGGCGGTCCGGTGCGGCTCTGCGGTCCCAGCCCCGGATGTCCTTCCGCCTCACCGTCGAGGGGAGCAGCACCATGCGGTACCGGGTCGTGGAGAAGGGCGAGTTCCGGGTCGTCGGCAAGAAGGCCCGCGTTCCGCTCGTCCACGAGGGGGAGAACCCGCATATCGCCGAGCACATCCGCAGCATCGGGCCGGAGACCGTACGGCGCATCGCCGCCCTGTCCGACCAGGAGCCGGACGGCATCGTCTCGGCGGTCGTACGCCTCTCCGACAGCTATGACGAGGGCGCCGAACTCGACTACTACCACGCGGTGGTGACCGGCGCCGACGCGCCCGAGGACCTCGACACCCTCACCGTCCCCGCGGGCACCTGGGCCGTCTTCGAGAACTCCGGCCCGTATCCGCAGGCGCTGCAGTTCCTGTGGCGGGACGTGTTCACCCAGTGGTTCCCGTCGAACCCGTACGTCAGCAGGCCGGGACCGGAGCTGCTGTGGACCCGGCTGTCGGCGGACCACAAGGAGGCGGACGCCCAGCTGTGGATCCCCGTGGAGCGGACCACGGCCACGGGATGAGCGGTCACAGGCCCGCGGGCCGGGCAGGCCGCGGGCGGTCGGCGGGGCGGTGAGCAGGGCGGTGAGCGGCCCGGGGGTGCGGATGGCCCCCCGGCCCGTCAGCCATCAGCCGGCCGGCGGTACGCGTTCCGGTCCGTGCAGGGCCAGACCGTCCACCAGCGCCCGCAGCCCGGTCTCGAACGCGCCCTCGTCCACCCGGCGTTGGTGCTCCGCGAGCAGATGCGCCTGGCCCAGGTGCGGGTAGTCGGCGGGGTCGTACGCCTCCGGGTCGTCCACGAAGCCGCGGGCGAACGAGGCCAGCGCGGAGCCCGCCACGAAGTACCGGACCGCCGCGCAGATCCGGGTGGCCTGCGCCGGCGGCCAGCCCGCCCCGACCATCCCGCCGAAGGCCGCGTCGGCCATCTTCAGACCGGCGGGGCGGCGGCCGGGGCCCCGGGCCAGGAACGGCACGATGTGCGGATGGGCGGCGAGCGCCGCGCGGTACGAACGGGCCCAGGCCAGCAGTCCGGTGCGCCAGTCCGCACCCGTCCCGAACGCCGACACGTCGACGGTGGCGATGACCGTGTCGGCGACCGCGTCGAGGATCTCGTCCTTGGTCGCGAAGTGGTTGTACAGGGACGGGCCGCTGACGCCCAGCTCCGCCGCCAGCCGCCGGGTGGAGAGCGCCGGCAGCCCTTCGGCGTCGATCAGCTCCAGCGCCGTGGCGACGATGCGCGCACGGCTCAGGAGCGGCTTGCGGGGACGGGCCATGCCCCACATGGTAGAGGCCGCGGCCCGGAAACTAGCGGTGATAGTTGAGCCGCCGGGCCACCGGAGACGGTGCTCGGGGCCTGCCCCGTCGGAGACCCGCCCGACCCGCCGGAGACCCAGGGAGACCCAGCGGGGAACCATCGGGGACCCATCGGACAGGCCCTAAGCGGTTGCTCAGTAGCCCGGTATGGTGTTCGATCCGTCAGAGGAACGTCCCTGGCGGATCGAGGAGCGGGGTGCGCGATGGGTGCGGCGGCACGGCGGGCTGCGGAGGAGCACGAGGAGTGGGCCGGCGTCACCCCGGACGCCGCCCGGCGCCTGGTCGCCGCCGCCGTCCGGGCGTTCGCCGAGCGCGGCTACCACGCCACCACCACCCGTGACATCGCCGGCCGCGCCGGGATGAGCCCGGCCGCCCTCTACATCCACTACAAGACCAAGGAGGAGCTGCTCTACCGCATCAGCGGTATCGGCCACGAGAAGGCGCTGCGCATCATGGGCGCCGCCGCCGAGGCCGAGGGCAGCGCCACCGAGCGGCTGCGGGACGCCGTCCGGACGTTCGCCCGCTGGCACGCCGAGCACCACACCACCGCCCGGGTCATCCAGTACGAACTCCAGGCGCTGAGCCCGGCGCACTACACCGAGATCGCCGGACTGCGCCGCCGGACCGACCGGTTGCTGCGGCAGATCGTCCAGGACGGCGCGGACAGCGGGGAGTTCCGGGTCGACGACGTGCCGGGCACCACCCTCGCGGTGCTGTCCCTCTGCGTGGACGTGGCCCGCTGGTTCTCGGCGGACGGCCCGCGGACGCCCGACGAGGTCGGCACGCTCTACGCCGACCTCGTCCTGCGCATGGTGGGCGCCCGGCCGCCTACAGGTAGTAGCGGCTGACCGTCTCCGCGACGCACACCGGCTTCTCGCCGCCCTCCCGCTCGACCGTCACCACCATGGTGAGCTGTACGCCGTCCCGGACCTCGGACACCTCCGCGATCCGGGCCGAGGCGCGCAGCCGGGAGCCGACGGGGACGATGGCGGGGAAACGCACCTTGTCGGTGCCGTAGTTGATGCCCATCCGCACGTTGTCGACCCGCATCAGCTGCGGTACGAGGGCGGGCAGCAGTGAGAGCGTCAGATAGCCGTGGGCGATCGTGGTGCCGAACGGGCCGGTCCTGGCCCTCTCCTCGTCCACATGGATCCACTGGTGATCGCCGGTGGCCTCGGCGAACCAGTCGATCCGCCGCTGGTCCACCTCCAGCCAGTCACTCGGGCCCAGCTCCTCGCCGACCGCTCCCCGCAGCTCGTCGACCGATCCGAACACCCGGGGCTCTGCCATCTCCGTCCGCCTCCTCGGCTAAGCGCTTGCTCAGCATGCGGGTGCGGGCACCCGCTGTCAACGCCCGGGAAGCGGCCGGCGGCCGGGCCGGCGGGGCACCCCTTTAGGGTTGACGGGTGCCTCAGCTTCCGTACCAGGTTCATGAGCTCTCCGTCGGCCAGCTCTCCGCGCGCAGCGGCGCCGCGGTGTCCGCGCTGCACTTCTACGAGTCCAAGGGGCTGATCAGCAGCACCCGGACCGCCGGTAACCAGCGCCGCTACACCCGCGACGCGCTGCGCCGGGTCGCCTTCGTCCGGGCCGCGCAGCGGGTCGGGATCCCGCTGGCGGTCATCCGCGACGCGCTGGCGGAGCTGCCGGACGAGCGCACCCCCAACCGCGCCGACTGGGCCCGGCTCTCCGAGGTCTGGCGCGCCGAGCTCGAGGAGCGGATCAGTCAACTCGTGGAGTTGCGCGACCACTTGAGCGACTGCATCGGCTGCGGCTGCCTGTCGCTGGAGACCTGCGCTCTGTCCAACCCGTACGACAACCTCGGCGCACAGGGACCCGGCGCCCGGCGGCTGCGCGTCGACCGCCGCACCGAGAAGGCGGAGCGCCGTGAGCACCCGGAGAGCCTCGAGTGCCCGGAGAATTCCGAGTGCCCGGAGAATCCGGAGAAGGTCTAGTCGCGGGCGGTCACCTCACCACGCGGGCGGTTTGCGGGCCGCCCACGGACGGGCCTGCTCCAGTTGCGCGGACAGGGCGATCAGCGTCGCCTCGTCGCCGTACCGGCCGGCCAGCATCACCCCGATGGGCAGCCCCTCGGCGTTCCACTGCAGCGGGACGTTCACCGCGGGCTGACCGGTGGCGTTGCTGACCGCGGTGAAGGGCGTGAACGCCCCGATCGCCGCGAACTCGGCCTGGGGATCGGCGTCGTCGCGCAGACCGCCGACCGCCGTCGGCGGCGCGGCCAGGGTCGGCGAGAGCACCACGTCGTAGCCGGTGCCGGGCGTCATCAGCCCGTCCGCCAGGGACTGGGTGAGCGAGCGGAAGGCGTGCATCGACAGGGCGAAGTCCATGCCGGAGACCTCGGCGCCGCGGTCGCGCAGATAGCGGGTGAGCGGCATCAGCAGCTCCTCGCCCCCGGGTGGCACCGGACGGATCGCGGCCAGTACGGACCAGACCCGGGTGAAGGCGACGAGCAGCGTGTTGTCCGACGGCAGCGACAACTCCTCGACCTCATGGCCGAGTCCGGTCAGCAGCGCCGCGGTGTCGGTGACGGCCGCGCGGCAGTCGGGGTGCACCCGCACGCCCGGCAGGGGCGTCTCCGTCAGGCAGGCGATCCGCAGCCGGCCGGGGTCGCGCAGCGCGTACGAGGTGAAGGTCTCGCCGGGCGGCAGCGGCGGCGCCGCGTACGGGTCACCGGGCATCGCGCCCGCCATGACGTCCAGCAGGGCGGCCGCGTCGGCGACCGTACGGGCCAGCGGGCCGGAGGTCGCCAGGCCGCTGATGTCGTGCAGCAGCGGGCCGCCGCTGATCCGGCCGCGGCTGGGCTTGATGCCGTACAGCCCGCACACCGAGGCCGGGATCCGGATCGAGCCGCCGCCGTCGCTGGCGTGCGCCAGCGGCGCCAGCCCGGCGGCCACCGCCGCGGCCGCCCCACCGCTGGAGCCGCCCGCCGAACGGGTCAGGTCCCAGGGCGTGCGGGCGGGCGGCGCGAGGCCGTTCTCGGTGTAGCAGGGCAGCCCGAATTCGGGGGTGTTGGTCTTGCCGAGCAGGATCGTGCCGCCCGCCCGCAGCCTGTCGACGACATGGTCGTCGACGGTCGGCACATGGTCGGCCAACGCCCGCGAGCCCATGGTGCAGCGCACCCCGGCGACCTGGGTGAGGTCCTTCACGGGGACCGGGACACCGTGCAGCGGCGGGAGTTCGCGGCCCTCGCGGCGCGCCGATACGGCCTCGCTCTCGGCCTCCGCGGCCTGCTTGCGGGCGATCTGCGGGGTACGGGTGAGGAATGCGCCCATCGTGTCGTCGAGCCGGTCGATCCGTGCGAGGTAGTGCTCGGTGAGCTCGACGGGGGAGAGCTCGCCGGTCCGGATCCCCTCGGCCTGTTCGAGCGCGGTCAGATCGTGCAGTTCGGCCATGGACGTCCACCTCTCCTGGGAGTGCCTCCCCATGCCCTTGGGACATGGGGAGGCTACCCGTACTACGGCCCTGATGCCGTACAGATGGACGTTTTCCGGCACAACGGCCGGGCGTTACCGCTCACTCACGCTCAGGCTGCCGCGAACGCCCCTGTTCCCCGGGCCTGGTGGGCGGCCCGCAACGTCTCGGGTGTCAGGATCGACACCGGGGCCAGCACCCCGCACCGCCGGCAGGCCGGCCCGGGAAGCGAGTGGTACGGGGTGCCCGCGGTGTGCGGGGCGTCCGCGGTCCCGGGGGGCCAGGCGAAGCGGGTGCCGCCGCACACCGGGCAGTCGTGGCGCGGCCGCCCCTCCTCCAGCGCCACGATCATGCTGCGCAGGACCACCGCCAGCCGGGCGGCCGGGTGCCGCTGCGGCGACGCGCACGGCACGATGTCGCAGCCGCCCCAGGTCCGCCGGTGCCAGTCGTCGAGCGCGCCGGGCTGCCGGATGCCGTGGTGCTTCTCCTTGCGGCGCCGGGCGGCGAACTCCTCCTCGTACGCGAGCCAGAGGGTACGGGCCTCCTCCAGTTCGTCGAGCGCGGCGATCAGCCGCTCCGGGTCGGGATCGCGGTCCTGGGCGGCGATACCGGCCCGGGTGCACAGATGGTGCCAGGTCGCCCGGTGGCCGTAAGGGGCGAACCGTTCAAGGCACTTGCGCAGGGCGGTACGACGCCGCTGGGTGACGATTCGTGGATCGCGGACCTGTTCTGCGAGGGCTCTGAAACCGGCCAATTCATCCCACCTCCATGGGGAGGACCCGACTGGACGGGGATGGGACGCAGCCATGGGCGACCCGGATCCCTCGAATATCCGTACGGTTGTCCGTAGGGTGGGTTGTCGCTCGTCAGAGCAGCTCCCGCTCCCGGGTCTCCGGCAGCGCGAGGACGCACACCAGCGAGATGACCGCCATCGCGCTCACGTACCAGCCCACCGACGCCGAGCCGAATGCCGACTGTAGCCGGGTGGCGACCAGCGGGGCCACCGCCCCGCCCAGCACACCGCCCAGGTTGTAGGCGAGCGAGGCGCCCGAGTAGCGCACCGTCGTCCCGAACAGCTCCGGCAGGTACGCGCCCATCGGGCCGTACACCACGCCCATGCAGAACAGCGCACCGCCCATGCCCACCGCGATCAGCACCGGACGGCCGGTGTCCAGCAGCGGGAAGAGCGCCGGGCCCCAGAGGGCCGCCAGGCCGGTGCCCGCCAGGATCAGCCGGCGGCGGCCGGCGCCGTCGGAGCGGGTGGCGGCGAGCCAGGTACCGGCCGCCAGGAAGAGGCAGGCCACGAGGGAGAGCCCCAGCATGGTGCTGCGGGGGAGACCGAGGGTGCCGGTGGTGTAGGCGAGGCAGTAGGTGGTGGCCGTGTAGAACAGGCCGTACGCGACGATCATGCCGCCCGCGCCCAGCAGCAGTTCCCGCGGATGGCGGCGCAGCACATCGACGGCGGGTACCCGGCCGGTCTCCCGGGCGGCCATCGCCTTGGCGAACACCGGTGTCTCGCTGATCTTCAGCCGTACGAACAGCCCCACGCCGACCAGCAGGAAGGACAGCAGGAACGGCACCCGCCAGCCCCACGACCGGAACGCGGCGTCGTCGAGAACGGACGACAGCAGCCAGAACACCCCGGTCGCCGCGAAGAACCCCACGGACGGGCCGAGTTGAGGGAAGGCGGCGTACAGCCCCCGGCGCCCGCGCGGCGCGTGCTCGACCGCGAGCAGCGCCGCCCCGCCCCACTCCCCGCCCAGCCCGATGCCCTGCAGGAACCGCAGGGCGACCAGCAGCAGCGGCGCCCAGAGGCCCCAGGTCCCGTACCCGGGCAGCACTCCCACCAACGCTGTTGACAGCCCCATCAGCAACAGGGAGACGACCAGCACCGACTTACGGCCCACCCGGTCGCCGAAGTGCCCGAAAAGCACCGACCCCAGAGGCCGGGCGACGAACGCCACGGCATAGGTGGAGAAGGACGCGAGGGTCGCGTTGACCGGATCGAGGGCCGGGAAGAACGCCTGGTTGAGGACGAGCGCGGCGGCGGTCCCGTAGATGTAGAAGTCGTAGAACTCGATGGCCGTCCCGATGAACGAGGCCACCGCCACACGGCGGAGACGCTCACCCCCGCCGGCGCCGTCGGCTCTGTCCCCCGCGGCCGGCGCACCGGCCGCCGCGCTCTGCGCTGTTGTCGCATCACTGTTCACCAGCGCACTTTCCTGGCCGGTGGAGGGCCGGGTCAAGAGGTGAAGTGATCTGTCTCGTTCCCCGGGACGGCCGGGACGACAGGGCCTGGTGCAGACACTTCCCCATCCCTGTCCCTATCCCAATCCCTATCCCTATCCCTGTCTCTTCCCCATCCCTATGCGTAGCGCAGGTATCGGCGCCGCAGCTCGCGGAACTCCCGTAGCCGCTCCTGCCAGGCGTCGGCGATCTCGTCCGGTCCGGCACCGGCGTCGATCATCGTCCGGACGGCCGGTGAGCCGGTGAGCCGGTCGATGTGATGGCCCGGCAGCCAGGCGAAGCCGTGCCAGACCCGCCGGGCGGTGACCAGGAGCCCGATACCGGTACGGACCGGGTCGAACGACGCGCGGTCGTGGACGTGGAGCTGGACGCCGCCGATGGTCTTGCCCTGGAACTTGGAGAACGTGGGGGCGAAGTAGGCCTCCCTGAAGTGCACACCGGGCAGGTCGAGTGCGTTGGCGGCGGTGGCCCAGCGGCGGTCGATACCGTCGGCACCGAGGAGTTCGAAGGGGCGGGTGGTACCGCGCCCCTCGGAGAGGTTGGTGCCCTCGAAGAGGCAGGTGCCGGAGTAGACCAGGGCGGTGTCCGGGGTGGGCATGTTGGGGCTCGGCGGTACCCAGGGCAGGCCCGTCGCGTCGTGGAAGTCGCCGCGCCGCCAGCCGGTCATCGGCACGGTCTCCAGCTCGACCGGGCGCCCCGCGGCACGGGGCACGAACTCGCCGTTGAACAGCAGGGCGAGTTCGGCCACCGTCATTCCGTGCGCCTGCGCGATCGGCTCCCGGCCGACGAAGGAGGCGTACGCCTTGTCCAGTACGGGGCCGGTGGCGCGGCGGCCGGTGACCGGATTGGGACGGTCGAGGACCACGAACCGCTTGCCGGCGAGGACGGCTGCCACCATGCAGTCGTACAGCGTCCAGATGTAGGTGTAGAACCGCGCGCCGACGTCCTGGATGTCGAAGACGACGGTGTCCACACCGGAGTCGGTGAAGATGCCGGCGAGTTCCCGGCCGCTCTTGTCGTAGGTGTCGTAGACCGGCAGTCCGGTGGCCGGGTCGTCGTAGCGGCCCTCGGAGTCACCCGCCTGGGCGGTGCCGCGGAAGCCGTGCTCCGGGCCGAAGACGGCGGTCAGCCGTACCCGCTCGTCGGCGTGCATCACATCCACGATGTGCCGGATTCCCCGACCGCCCACGGACACCACGCCGGTGGGGTTGGTGACGATGCCGACCCGGCGGCCTTCCAGGAGGCGGTAACCGTCGGCGGCCAGCCGGTCGAAGCCGGTGCGCACCCGCCGGCCGCCGTCCGTCGCCGGTGCCGCGCCGGCGGGGCCGGCGGCCGCGGCCAGGGCCGGGCCGGCCGCTCCGGCCGCCGCCAGACGCCCCAGCAGTACGCGTCTCGAGAGCGCCATCCGCACACCTCCGTGATCACAGAGTCCCTCGGGTACGTGTCGTGCGCACGCTAACGCGCCGGACGGTGAGCGGGAACAGGGCGCGCAGCGCGGCGACAGGGGTACCTCCCGGGCAGGAGGGCCGGACCCTTCCGCGGCCACATACCGACTGGTTAGTCTGCCGTCACCCGCATCCAGCGACCGAGGGAGACCCAGCGTGGAAGCCGTACGGGACAAGGCCGTTGTCGTCACCGGAGCGGGCGGCGGCATCGGCGCCGCACTGGCCCGCCGGTTCGCCGCCGAGGGCGCCCGGGTCGCGGTCAACGACCTGGACGAGCAGAAGGCGCGGCGGACCGCCGACGAGATCGGCGCGGTCGTCGTCCCCGGCGACGCCTCCACCATCGTCCCGGCCGCCCGGGCGGCACTCGGCGGCACCGTCGACGTCTTCTGCGCCAACGCCGGCGTCGGCACCGGCGGCGGGCCCGAAGCGTCCGAGGACGCATGGGCGCTGGCCTGGGACGTCAACGTCATGGCCCATGTCCGCGCGGCGCGCGAACTGCTGCCGGAGTGGCTGGCGCGCGGCAGCGGGCGCTTCGTCTCCACCGTCTCCGCCGCCGGCCTGCTCACCATGGTCGCCGCGGCCCCGTACAGCGTCACCAAGCACGGTGCGTACGCCTTCGCCGAGTGGCTCTCGCTCACCTACCGGCACCGCGGTATCGACGTCCACGCCATCTGCCCCCAGGGCGTCCGCACGGGCATGCTGGCCGCCACCGGGGCCGCCGGGGACCTCGTCCTGGCCCCCACGGCCATCGAGCCCGAGGACGTCGCCGAGGCGCTGTTCACGGCGATGGCCGAGGGCCGCTTCCTGGTGCTGCCGCACCCGGAGGTCGCCGGCCACTACACCGCGCGGGCCGCCGACCCCGACCGCTGGCTCGGAGGCATGAACCACCTCCAGCGGAAGCTGGAGGCGACCGAGGGCGGCACGCGATGACTTCCGAAGACCGTGAATGGCAAGATCCTCAGGGCGTGGCGTGACGACGAACGAGGCGACGTGACGACGAAGGACAGGTGAGGGCGATGGCCGGCACGAAGCACGGCGACGGCAGCGACGGCGGTACCGGCCGCTGCGGCGCGAAGCCGGTGGCCCAGCGGCTGCTGGCCACCGCCACCCGGCTCTTCGCCGAGCAGGGGTACGACCGCACCTCCGTCCAGGAGATCGTCGACGCGGCAGGCGTCACCAAGGGCGCCCTGTACCACTACTTCGGCTCCAAGGACGATCTGCTGCACGAGGTGTACGGCCGGGTGCTGCGCCTCCAGCAGGAGCGGCTGGACCACTTCGCGGAGGCCGACGCGCCGGTGGAGCGGCGGCTGCGGGACGCCGCCGCCGATGTCGTCGTCACCACCATCGAGAACCTCGACGACACCAAGATCTTCTTCCGCTCGATGCACCACCTCGGCCCGGAGAAGGACAAGCAGGTCCGCGCCGAACGGCGGCGCTACCACGAGCGCTTCCGGGCCCTGATCGAGGAGGGCCAGCGCGGCGGCGTGTTCACCGACGCCGTGCCCGCCGACCTCATCGTCGACTACCACTTCGGGTCGGTGCACCATCTCGGCACGTGGTACCGCGAGGACGGACCGCTCAGCCCGCGGCAGGTGGCGGACCATCTGGCGGATCTGCTGATGCGGGCGTTGCGGCCGTAGGGCCGGTGCCGGAGGCCCCGCCGTCCGCCCGCCCGGTCGGGCGGGACCTCCGCCCCAGACCCTGGGTCCGCTCGGCGCCCCCCTGACGAGCTGGAAGCCGAGGCCGAGAAGGCCACCCACCAGACCGTCGGCAGAGTCATCCGGCAGAACCGGCAGAACCGGCAGGTCGCGGCAGCGGTTCCAGCAGGGTTGCCGCCTTCTTGTACCAGAGGGCGCCGAAGACCAGGGCAGTGCGCTCGACGGCGCCGACGTGCCGCAGGATCTCCGGGGCCACGGCAGCCACCCCTTGACGGTTGTCGGCGGAATCGAGGGCGATGTCACCCGGCGTTCAGCTTCAGCCGGGCCCGGGCCAGAGCCACCGCTTCCCAGGTGTCGCAGTCGAAAGAGACTCCACCGACATCCGGGACATGCCGCAGGACAAGAGCGTTGGTCAGCAGACGGATCGGCAGGTCCGTCAACGCCCCGTGCTGGGCCAGGGTCAGCCGGAGCCCCTGCCGCACCGCCGCGGTCCGGTATGCGGCGAACAGCGGATTGTCCCGGCCTTGTGTCTCCAGCATGACCGCGCCCTCGACGCCGGAACCGGCCGTCTGCCGCAGCAGCTCCGTGACCAGTTCCTGCCGTACGAAGGGGAGATCCGCCGCGAGGACCACCACGAACGGAGCCCGTACCCACCGCACTCCCTCGGCCAGCGCGGCGAGCGGCCCGGCGTGCACCGGCTGCTCCCGTACATGGTGTACCGGACGGACGGTGGCCCGGCGCGGGCCCACCACAATCGTCCTCCCCGCCCCGGCACATGCCTGAATCGCCCGGTCGAGCAACGACACACCGCCGACGGACACCATCGGCTTGTCCGCGCCGCCCAGACGCCGGGCCCGCCCTCCCGCCAGCACCACCGCGTCATAGCACTCGCGCACTTCGCCCGCGGCCCCTTCATCTTCATCAGCGCCGTCGCCGGACGAGTTCCTTGCCGGCCGGTCGGCACCACGCATATCCATCCGTCCCACCCCGCCTCTGAGTAACCCGGGTTCCCGGCAGACCATGCGTGGACCGCCGGTAACGCTCTGGGGCGTGACCTCCTTCTCCGCCTGCCGATTCCACACTGCCCGTTCGGCAGGTGTGACGACACATTCCGGGACGCCCTGCCCCGCGGCACGGTCCGTCCCGTGCGGTCCCCGGCAGCGGACGGTACTGCCGTAGGACCGCTACCGGTACTCGTCGGCTGGGGGTCCGGGGGTTATCCCCCGGTGTACTGCCGCAGCTCCCGGCGGGCGAGCGACCGCTGATGCACCTCGTCCGGACCGTCGGCGATCATCAGGGTGCGTGCCCCCGCGTACAGCTCGGCCAGCGGGAAGTCCTGGCTCACGCCGCCCGCGCCGTACAGCTGGATCGCGCGGTCGATGATGCCGACCACCGCGCGCGGCGTGGCGATCTTGATGGCCTGGATCTCGGTGTGGGCACCCCTGTTGCCCACGGTGTCCATCAGCCAGGCCGTCTTCAGCACCAGCAGCCGCAGCTGCTCCACCGTCACCCGGGCGTCCGCGATCCACTCCTGGACCACGCCCTGCCGCGCCAGCGGCTCGCCGAACGCCGTACGGGACACGGCCCGCCGGCACATCAGCTCGATCGCCCGCTCGGCCATACCGATCAGCCGCATGCAGTGGTGGATCCGGCCGGGGCCGAGCCGGGCCTGGGCGATGGCGAAGCCGCCGCCCTCCTCGCCGATCAGATTGCCCACGGGGACCCGGACGTTCTCGAAGAGCACCTCGGCGTGGCCGCCGTGCCAGTGGTCCTCGTAGCCGAAGACCTGCATCGCGCGCTTGACGGTGACGCCCGGGATGTCGCGCGGGACGAGGACCATCGACTGCTGGCGGCGGATGTCGGCACCTTCCGGATCCGTCTTCCCCATCACGATGAAGATCTCGCACTGCGGGTTCATCGCCCCGGAGATGTACCACTTACGGCCGTTGACGACGTACGTGTCGTCCTGCCGCGCGATATGCGTCTCGATATTGGTGGCGTCCGACGAGGCCACCTCCGGCTCGGTCATCGCGAACGCCGACCGGATCTCACCGGCCAGCAGCGGTTCCAGCCACCGCTTCCTCTGCTCGTCGGTCCCGAACTGCGCCAGGACCTCCATGTTCCCGGTGTCCGGCGCCGCACAGTTCAGCGCCGTGGGCGCCAACTGCGGGCTGCGGCCGGTGATTTCGGCCAGCGGTGCGTACTGGAGATTGGTCAGCCCCGCGCCGTACTCCTCGTCCGGCAGGCTGTGCTGGTCCACAAAGAACAGATTCCACAGCCCCTGCTTGCGGGCCTCGGCCTTCAGCTCCGCCACCACCGCCGGGGTGTCCCACGGGGACGCCAGTCCCGCCCGCTGCTCCCGCGCGGTCCGCTCGGCCGGGTATACATGCTCGTCCATGAACGCCAGGAGCCGTGCGCGCAGCTCCTCCGTACGGGCGTCGAACGCGAAGTCCATCGGATGCCTCAGCCTTCCTTGAGCGTGGTCAGTCCGTGGTCGATGAAGACCGGCGCCAGCTCACCGATCCGGTCGAAGCCCGCGCCGACGGTCCGGCCGAGGGTGAAGCGGTAGTGGATGCCTTCGAGGATCACCGCGAGCTTGAACCAGGCGAACGCCGTGTACCAGGCGATGGCCGAGGTGTCCCGGCCGGAGCGCGCCGCGTACCGCTCGATCAGCTCGCCGGGGGAGGGGTGGCCCGGCGCGCCGCTGGTGGTGCTGACCGGCGACTCGGCCAGGCCCAGGTCCGTGCTGTACATCGCCAGCAGGCCCACATCGGTCAGCGGATCACCGAGCGTGGACATCTCCCAGTCAAGTACGGCCGTGAGGGTGTCATCGGCGCCGACCAGGACGTTGTCGAGGCGGTAGTCGCCGTGCACGACGGCCGGCGCGGGGGAGGCCGGCAGTGTCCGGCCCAGTGTCCGGTGCAGCTCGTCGATCCCCGGCAGCTCACGGCTCCTGGAAGACGCCAACTGCTTGGCCCAGCGCCGCAGTTGGCGTTCCAGGAAGCCGTCCGGCCGGCCGAAGTCGCCGAGCCCGGCCGCCTCCGGGTCCACCGCGTGCAGTTCGACGAGCGTGTCGACCAGGGAGAGGACCACGGCGCGGGTGCGCTCGGCGCCGAGCTGCGCGAGCTGCGCGGTGGTCCGGTACGGCACGCCCTCCACCAGCTCCATCACATAGAACGGCGCACCGATCACCGTCTCGTCCTCGCACAGCAGCAGCGCCCCGGGCACCGGTACCGGCGTCGGGCGCAGTGCGCTGATCACGCGGTGCTCACGCCGCATGTCGTGCGCGGTGGCCAGGACGTGGCCGAGCGGCGGGCGCCGCAGCACCCAGTGGGAGGTGCCGTCGGTGATCCGGTAGGTGAGGTTGGACCGGCCGCCCTCGATCAGCTCACCGCGCAGCGGTCCGCACACCAGCCCCGGCCGCTCCCGGTCCAGATACTCCCTGAGCGGCTCCGGATCGAGTCCCGGGGTGTTGCCCTTGCTCATCGCGCTCCTCCGTCGTACGGATGGGACGGTTCCGCGGCCGGTCCACGGACGGGCGGTGTCCTGGCCGGCGCCTCGGACGGCCGTCGTCGCCTCGCCCCGATCATGCCGACTAGTCGGTATGGCGTCCAGTGCCGTTCCGTGGGGAGTCCGTCACGCGGCGGCGCACCGTCGCCTTCCAGCCACCATCCGCCAGGCGGTTCACGCGTGACAGGCCACCGGCACCCCGCCGTTCAGCACCGTCATGTCCCCGAACCCGGCCACCACGTCGAGCGGGGAACCCGGCGCCGCGCCCGCCAGCTCCGCGTACGCCCGGTGCAGATTCGCCACCAGCCGCTCGGGCTCCGCCAGCTCCGCGAACGGGCCGAGATCCGCCCCCCGGGCCGCCTCCAGCGGCGTGCGCCCGGCCGCCCGGCCCTCCTCCGCCAGCCGTCCGACGAACTCCAGATAGCGCTCGACACCGTCGTACACCTCGGGTCCGGCCACCGGGCCGTGCCCGGGCACGACGACCGCCGCGTCCAGGGACCGCAGCAGCCGAAGCGCCCGCAGCGAACCGGCCAGCGACCCCATGAACAGGAACGGCGTGCCGCCGTGGAAGACCAGGTCACCGGCGAAGACCACGCGCTGCCGGGGCAGCCAGACGATGGTGTCGCCGGTGGTGTGCGCCACCCCCGGGTGGATCAGCCGGACCTCGGTCCCGCCGACGTGGAGCGTGAGCTCCTCGCGGTAGGTGACGGTCGGCGGGGTGAGCCGGATGTCGCCGTACTCCACCTGCGGCCACACCGCGTGCAGCTGGTGCCCGGCAGCCAGCAGTTCGCTGCGGCAGGCGGCGTGCCCGACGATCGTGGCCTCGGGCGTGAAGACGCTGTTGCCGTAGGTGTGGTCGCCGTGGTGGTGGGTGTTGACCAGGAGGCGGGGCGTCGGTGCCCCGCTCTCCGCGATCCGGCGGCGCAGCAGCTGCGCCCGGCGTTCGGTGGCGGCGGTGTCCACGACGAGCGTGGCGTCCCCGTCGGTGACGAACCCGGCGTTGTTCAGGCACCAGCCGCCGTCCGGCTGGATGAAGGCGTGGACGCCGGCGGCGAGTTCGGTGAGGTACGGCTCGGGGACGTGCCCCCGCGTGCTCCGCCCCTTCGCGGCCGGTGCCGTCGTCTCGCACATATGCAGGCGCCCCCTTGCTGGTGATGACCCGTCATCGCTGGTGATGACCCGTCACCGCCCACCCTAGGAGACACCGGCCGCCGCCACACCGGCGACCGCGCCCCGACAGTCCCGCCACACCGGCGACCGCGCCCCGACAGTCCCGCCGGCCCGGTACCGGCTCCCCCGCCGTATCAGACCGTGCCCGACTCCCGGCGGGCCAGCAGCTCCCGGTACGCCGCCATTCCGTCCGGTACCCACGGCCACTCGTCCAGCCGCCGGATCAGCTCCTCCTCGGTGAGGAACGCGTACCAGTCGATCTCCGTCTCCTGCGGGGCGACCGGCAGCGTGCAGCGCACCTGGTAGACCGCGGACCACCAGCTGTGCTCGGCGGTCTCGTAGAGGAACTTGAACAGCGGCTCCGGCGGCCGGAGGCCCCGCACCCCCAGTTCCTCCTCCGCCTCCCGCAGCGCCGCCTGGTCGTAGGTCTCACCGGCGCCGACGACCCCGCCCACGAACATGTCGTAGTGCGAGGGAAAGACCAGCTTGCGGGCGGTCCGGCGGTGCACGAAGATCCGGTCCTCGGCGTCCCGGACGAGCACGAAGGCACAGCGGGTACGCATCCTGCGGGCGTACGTCTCACTGCGCGGGGCCTGCCCCATGACCTCGTCGTTCTCGTCGACGACGTCGAGTATCTCGTCCGCGTCGAGCGGTTGTTGATCGGACTCCGGCCGTTGAGCAGACTCCGGCCGTCGATCGGACATCGGTTGTTGATCGGTCATGGGGCCATACAACCACCGGGAGCCGGAGCCGTACGCCCCGTCCCCGGAGGCATCGCCGGATGGGTGCCGATCAGCACGATGCCCGAGACGACGGCCACGATCCCGGCCGCCTCCCAGGCCAGCGCTCCGGGCGTCACCTGCAACCGGTCGCCGAGGAAACCCACCCCGCAGGCGATCCCGGCCAGCGGCTGGGCGGCGGTCAGCGCGGGCAGCGACAGCCGCAGCGGCGCCGACTCGAAGGCACTCTGCACGAACAGCAGCGACAGCACACCGAGCACCACAATGGCGTACGGCTGCCAGCTGATGAGGAGAACGGGCCAGCCGCCCCGCCCGAAACGCTCGGCGCTGATCCGGGTCAGCGCGTCCTGCAGGCCGTAGAGCAGGCCCGCCGCGACACCCAGCAACGAGGCCTCCAGGCTCACATGCACCAACTCGTGCTTGGCGACGGCCGCCAGCAGCAGGGAGAGGCCCAGCACCACCCCCATGATCAGCCACTGCCACAGCGGGTCGGCGCTTCTGCTGCCGCCCCGCGGACGCCCGGCCACGATGAAGGCCGTCACCCCGCCCGCCAGCAGCCACAGCCCGGCCCATCCGCTGCGGCCGAGCCGCTGCCGGGTCAGCCGCCGCGACAACGCCATCGCGAACAGCAGATTGGTCGCCAGCAACGGCTCCACCAGAGTGATGTCACCCATCCCCAGCGCCACCGCGCCGAGCGCCATCCCCGCCACCATCAGCCCGATCCCGGCCACCCACAGCGGCATCCGCACCAGGTCCAGCAGCAGCCGGAAGTGGAGGTAGTCCTTCATCGGCGCGTGCTGTGCGGCGGCCTGCTGGAGAACGAAACCGAGCCCCAGACAGCAGGCCGCGCCGAGGGCGAGCAGTATCACCGTCACGTCGCACACCTCGTATATCGCGCGTGGGCGGGTCCGCGCCTGGGAACGGCCGTCCGGCGGCGGGCGCGGGACGGCCCCGGCCATCCACCATTCTCCCGCGCGGCCCCGCGGACCGCCCGGCGATCGGACGGCCGCCGGGCGGACGGCACCGACCGGCCTGCCCGTTCTCAGCCGGCTCGCCATCGGCCACGCCGGTGACCGGCCGGCCGGTGATCCATGGTTGACGCGGCAGTCGGGTGCGCTGAGGATCGTGCACCACGGTGGTCGGTACGCGCCGGCCTGCCCCGGTGAGGAGAAGCCGAATGGCGTACGACGCTGATGTGATCGTGATCGGAGCGGGGCTCGCGGGCCTGGCCGCCACCGCGGAGCTGGTGGACGCCGGCCGTAAGGTCATCCTGCTCGACCAGGAGCCCGAACAGTCCCTCGGCGGGCAGGCACACTGGTCCTTCGGCGGCCTCTTCCTGGTCGGCTCGCCCGAGCAGCGCCGGCTGCGGATCCGCGACAGCCACGCGCTGGCCTGGCAGGACTGGCTCGGCACGGCCGGCTTCGACCGGCCCGAGGACCACTGGCCGCGCAAGTGGGCCGAGGCGTACGTCGACTTCGCGGCCGGGGAGAAACGCTCCTGGCTGCACCGGCAGGGCGTACGGTTCTTCCCCGTCGTCGGCTGGGCCGAGCGCGGCGGCTACGACGCGACCGGGCACGGCAACTCCGTCCCCCGCTTCCACGTCACCTGGGGCACCGGACCCGGCCTGGTCGCGCCGTTCGAACGCCGGGTACGGGCGGGCGCGGCCCGCGGCCTGGTCCAGCTGCGCTTCCGGCACCGCGTCACCGGACTGTCCCGCACCGCGGGCCAGGTGGACACGGTCAGCGGCGAGATCCTCCAGCCCTCCGACGCCGCCCGCGGCAGGCCCAGCAGCCGCGAGGTGACCGGCGCCTTCGAACTGCGGGCGCAGGCCGTGGTCATCACCTCCGGCGGCATCGGGGGCAACCACGAGCTGGTACGCGCCTGCTGGCCCGCACGGCTGGGCAAGCCTCCCCGGCGGATGCTGTCCGGGGTGCCGGCGCACGTCGACGGCGAGATGCTCGGCGTCACCGAGGCGGCCGGCGGCCGGATCATCAACCGCGACCGGATGTGGCACTACACCGAGGGCATCGACAACTGGAACCCGATCTGGCCGCGGCACGGCATCCGGATCCTCCCCGGGCCCTCGTCCCTGTGGCTGGACGCCCACGGCAGGCGGCTGCCCGTACCGCTCTTCCCCGGCTTCGACACCCTCGGCACCCTCCAGCACATCATGAAGACCGGCCACGACCACACCTGGTTCGTCCTCACCCGGAAGATCGTCGAGAAGGAGTTCACCCTCTCGGGCTCCGAGCAGAACCCCGACCTGACCGGCAAGAACATCTGCCAGGTACTCGGCCGGGCCCTGGCCGGCACCCCCGGGCCGGTGCAGGCGTTCCTGGACCACGGCGCGGACTTCGTCGTCGAACGCTCGCTCACCGCACTCGTACGGCGGATGAACGCGCTCACCGAGGAACCGCTGATCGACGAGGCCGCGCTGCGCCACGAGATCGAGGCCCGCGACCGCGAGGTCACCCACCCCTTCACCAAGGACCTCCAGCTCACCGCCGTCCGCGGGGCCCGCGCCTACCTCGGCGACCGGCTCATCCGCACCGCCGCCCCGCACCGCCTGCTCGACCCCGGGGCCGGCCCGCTGATCGCCGTACGGCTGAGCATCCTCACCCGCAAGACGCTCGGCGGCCTGGAGACCGACCTCTCCTCCCGGGTACTCACCGAGGACGGCGAGCCCCTGCCCGGTGTCTACGCGGCGGGGGAGGCCGCCGGGTTCGGCGGCGGCGGGGTACACGGCTACCGGTCGCTGGAGGGCACGTTCCTCGGCGGGTGCCTGTTCTCGGGGCGGACGGCGGGGCGTTCCGCTGCGCTTGGCTGACTTCCCACGTTGTCGTCTGCGGCGCCGTACCTTCCGTTTCGCCGTTGCGCCTGCGGCGGGCGTGGGTTGGTCGGGTGCGGGTCCGCTCCTCCGGACTGGCGTCCTGCGGAGCGGCCCCTCCCGGGAGTGGGAGGAAAAACGGTGAGTGGGGCTGTACGCAAGTGGTCCGCTTCCTGCGGATGATCGCTTACGTACACCCCCACCGGTCTCTTTCCACCCACCCACGGGAGGGGGCGCACCGCAGAACGAAGTTCGGAGGGGCACACCCGTGACGTACAGCCCCGCGCAGCGGCAACGGCCCGCCGCCAGGCGCCACGGCGGGAAAGCCGACAACGTGGGAGGGAAGCCAAGCGCAGCGGACGGGCGCAACGGCGAAACGGAAGGTACGGCGCCGCAGCCAAAAACGTGGGAAGCAAGCCAAGCGCAGCGATTAGCCAAGCGCAGCGATTCGCAGCGAAACGGAGAAGCGGCAACCAGCCGCCACGTTCCGCACCGTCGCCCGCCCCTCGTGCGCCTCCACGATGCCCCGTACGATCGCCAGGCCCAGCCCCGCCCCGCCCTGGCCGTCCGCGCGCGGAGTGCGTGCGCTGCTGCCACGCCAGCCGGTGTCGAAGACCCGTGGCAGGTCCTCCGCCGGGATGCCGCCGCAGCCGTCCTCCACCGCGACCACCACCCGGTCCTCCTCGCGCCGCGCGCTGACCGCGACGGTGCCATCGGCCGGTGTCGCACGGATCGCGTTGACCAGCAGATTGCCCAGGACGCGGGTGATCTGCTGGGCGTCCACCCGTACCGGAAGCGGCGCCACTCCGCCGTCCACCAGCCGTACCCCGCTCGCCGCCGCCAGCGGCCCGGCGGCCGCCAGTGCCTCGTCCACCAGGTCGTACACCGACACGCGCGAGAAGGTCAGCGTCAGCGCCCCGGCCTGGATACGCGACAGCTCGAACAGGTCGTCGACCATCGCGGCCAGCCGGTCCACCTCGGTCCGCATACGGGAGTGGTAGCGCGCGGGGTCCTCGGCGACGCCGTCCTCCAGGGCCTCGGCCATCGCCCGGAGTCCCGCGAGCGGCGTCCGCAGATCGTGGGAGATCCCCGCGATCAGCTCCCGCCGGGAGGCGTCCAGCGCCCGCTCCCGCTCCCGCGCCTCGGCGAGCCGGGCGCTGGTCTCCTCCAACGCCCGGGACAGCGCGGCCAGTTCGGCCGTCGGCGGCTCGTCGGGTGCCACGAACCCGCCGGCGCTCCCGACCGTACGGGCTGCCCGCGCCAGCTCCCGGCTGCCCGCCGCGATCCGCCGTCCGAAGAGCAGCGCGGCCACCAGCGACACCACACCGGACACCGCGACCACGGCCATCACCACGCCCAGGTCGTGCCCGGACAGGAACATCGCCTGGGCCACCGCCACCGTGCCCGCCGCCATCGCGGCCACCGCCAGCGCCGCCACCGCGAACAGCGACAGCGCCACCGAACCCCGCCGGAGCACCCGCACCGCGGGCGCGGCCAGCAGCCCCGCCACCGCCGCGCCGAGCGCCGCCAGCGCCACGATCACCAGGAAGTCCGTCATGTCCGGCGCCTTCCTTCCGGGGGCGTCTCGTCGTCCGTGGGTGCCGTGCCGTCCAGGGGTGCCTCTTGGTCCGTGGGCACCGTGCCGGTGTCCGCGTCCGTCTCGCCTCCCGCCGGGTCGAAGCGGTAGCCCGCGCCCCAGACCGTCGTCACCAGCCGTGGCGCGGCCGGATCCGCCTCGATCTTCTCCCGCAGCCGCCGCACATGCACCGTCACCGTCGACAGATCACCGAACTCCCACCCCCACACCCGCTGCAACAGCTCTTCACGGGAGAACACCCGCCCCGGGTTGCGCATCAGGAAGACCAGAAGGTCGAACTCGCGGGTGGTCAGGGAGAGTTCCCGTCCGCCACGGTCGGCCCGCCGGCCGCCCGGGTCGGCGGTGAGGTCACCGGCCCGCAGGACGGGGGAGGACACCGCGGTCGGCGGCGCGGACTCCGCGCGGCGCAGCACCGAACCGATCCGCAGGACCAGCTCCCGCGGACTGAACGGCTTGGTCACGTAGTCGTCGGCGCCCAGCTCCAGGCCGAGGATGCGGTCCGCCTCCTCGCCGCGCGCCGTCAGCATCACCACCGGGACGGCCGGGCCGTCGTCCGTGCCCCGCAGCCGCCGGCACACTTCCAGGCCGTCGATGCCGGGCAGCATCAGATCGAGGACGACCAGATGCGGACGGAAGGACGCGGCCCGGTCGAGGGCGGCGAAGCCGTCGGCGGCGTGCTCGGTGGTGTAGCCGGCGCGGGAGAGGTAGCCGGTGACGACCTCGGCGACGGTGGGATCGTCCTCGACCACTAGGACACGCCGCGGCGGGCCCGGCACGGGGGAGGGCGGGGGAGCGGAGGGTGGTACGGCGCGGTGCACGGGAGTCAGCGAGCCCTTCCCGGGAGGTACGTCATGCCTCCAGCCAACACCAGACGGCGCTGAGATGCGCGCCCGGGCCCGTTCCGTAAGAAACCGGTAACCGCCGGATCCGGAGTCGGAAGCGCCGGACACGGAGGTACCGGGCAACCGGAAGCGCCGGGCAGCCGACTCCCTCCCTCGGCCTTTCCGCCCTCAGCTGTTCAGCCCCTCCTGCACCCGCCGCGACACCTTGATCGCATACAGGTCGAGCACCCCCGGCGGCTCCGCGAGGCCCGGCCCGCCGGAGCGGATCCACGCCACGATGTCCGCCAGCGCCGCATCGTCGTTGACGAGGCCCAGCCAGACCGGCCGCCCGCCCGCGGCCCGGCCCGCCGCCGACGGCTGGACCACCACCACATTCGCCTGGTCGCAGACGTCCAGACACTCCGAGGCCCGCACCGGCGCCGCCCCGTCCAGCGCCGCCCGCAGCCGGGGTATCTGCCCGCTGTGGTCGACACCGGGAATCTTGGCCGGATCACCGCAGCAGCAGCCACGGCACACGGTGACCCGGCAGGGAGCCGCGGAGGTTGCTGCCCGATCGGCACGCTCGTTGATCATCCGGCTCATGCTACGCGGGGCATCGCACGGCGCATACGCGTCCCCGCCGCCGCATAGGAACCCACCTCAGCGGGATAGACATCCGGGCATGCCCACAACCGAGCCCCCATCACAGTCGCACCCCCAACTCCAGCCCCAACACCGGTCCCGACGCCCATTCCACCCCCCATCCCGGCCCGGGGCCATACCGGAGACGGACATCCCCGGTCCGGCCGGCTTCCCTCTGCTCGGCTCGATGCTCGACCTGCGGCGCGACCCCCTCGGCACCTTCCGCAACGCCCAGCGGACACACGGCGATGTGGTCCGCCTGAAGGCCGGCCCGCCCGGCTTGCGCAGCGTGTTCCACGCCGTCTTCGCACCCGAGGACGTCCAGCAGATCCTCGCCTCCCAGGCCGCCAACTTCCGCAAGGACCACCCGTTCTACGAGGAGGTCCGGCAGTCCTTCGGCAACGGCCTGCTCACCAGCCAGGACACCGACTACCTCCGCCAGCGCCGGCTCGTGCAGCCCCTGTTCACCAAGCGCAGGGTGGACGGCTACGCCGCCGCGGTGGCCACCGAGGCCGGCGCCCTCGCCGACCGCTGGCGCACTGCCCGGAACGACACCGTCGACCTGGTCCCCGAGATGAACCGGCTCGCGCTGCGCACCGTCGTCCGGATCCTCTTCGGCCTGGACGCCGAGGAGGCCGTGGCGGCCATTCACCGGTGCGCCCCGGTCATCAACGCCTATGTCGTACAGCGTGCCTATCTCCCCGTGAAACCGCCGCGCCGCTGGCCCACCCCCGGCAACCTGCGGGCACGGGCCGCCACGGACGAGCTGAACGCCCTGTGCGACCGGATCGTCGCCGACCGCCGAGCCGCGCCCCGTACGTCCCACGACCCTCACGGCCCCAGTACCCCCCATGTCCCCAGTGCCCCCCAAGTCCCCAGTGCCCCCGGCAGTCCCCACGGCCGGACGGCCGACACCCCGGGCGACGGGCACGGCGACGACGACCTGCTCTCCCTCCTCTGCGCCGCCGGCAACGCCGAGGACGGCTCCCTCGACCCGACCGAGATCCGCGAACAGGTCCTGATCTTCCTGCTCGCCGGCCACGAGACCACCGCGACCTCACTCGCCTTCACCCTCCACCTCCTCGCCCGGCACCCCCACGAACAGGCCACCGTCCACGCGGAGATCGCCCGTGTCCTCGGCGACCGCACCCCCACCGCCGCCGACCTCGACCGGCTGCCGTATCTGACGCAGACGCTCAAGGAGGCCATGCGGCTCTACCCGGCGGCGCCGATCGTCAGCCGACGGGCCGTGGACGCGACCGAAATCGGCGGATTCCGCATCCCGGCCGGCGCCGATGTGGTCGTCGCACCCTGGGTCACCCACCGCAACCCGGCGCTCTGGGAGGACCCCGAACGCTTCGACCCGCGGCGCTTCGCACCCGAGCGGGAGGCCGAACGGCACCGTTACGCCTGGTTCCCGTTCGGCGGTGGCCCACGCGCCTGCATCGGCCAGCACTTCTCGATGCTGGAATCGGTGCTGGCGCTGGCCACCCTGCTCCGCTCGTACGAACTGGAGGCCGTGGACCAGGAGGTGCCGGTGGCCGCCGGCATCACCCTCCAGGCGACCGGCCCGGCCCGCGTACGGCTGCGCCCGCGCGACGGGGCGGGGGAGTAGGACCGCGGAGGCGGCAGGCGGCAGGCGGCGGGGAACGCCGCCGGCAACCGCGACGAAAAAATCGTTCGCGTCTCAGCGGCGCTTCCCCTACCGTCATCACCGGTCCTGTTGCCGCCGATTGGAGAAGGCCGTTGCTCGTCTGAGGTCCTGAGACACCGCGCCCGCGTATGAGGGGAGCGCCTCCCGTGCCCATGGAGGGCCATGGAGGCAGCCTCACGCGGTCCTGTCCACGACCTCGGAGCGTCCGCACGGCCGCCGGCCCGGCAGCCACCTCGACGTCCCCCTCCCGCGGTGTCTCTCTGCGCAGCCCCACCCCTTCCCACGCGCTCAGGAGACCCGTATGTCACACCCCGCCGCCACCATCCCCTCCGCGGCCCACCGCGCCATCGTCTGCACCGGCCTCGGCTACACCTGGCCCGACGGCACCCCCGTCCTCGACGACCTCCAGCTCACCATCGGCGCCGGCCGCACCGGCCTCATCGGCCTCAACGGATCAGGAAAGTCCACCCTGTTGAAGCTGATGGCCGGTGAACTGGCCCCCACCGCCGGCAGCATCAAGGTCACCGGCGAGGTCGGCTACCTCCCCCAGCACACCCCGCTCGACACCCACCTCCGCGTCGACGAGGCCCTCGGCATCGCCGCGGCCCGCACCGCACTCCACGCCATCGAGAACGGCGACCCCGCCGAGGAGCACTTCACCGCCATCGGCGACGACTGGGACATCGAAGAACGCGCCCGCGCCACCCTCGACCAGGTCGGACTGCACGGCATCGACCTCGACCGCACCATCGGCGAGATCTCCGGCGGCGAATCCGTACTGCTCCGCCTGGCCGCCCTCCTCCTGCGCCGCCCGGACGTCCTCCTCCTCGACGAACCCACCAACAACCTCGACCGACCCGCCCGGCAACGGCTCCACACGGCGGTCAGCGGCTGGTCCGGCGTACTCGTCATCGTCAGCCACGACCGCGAACTCCTCCAGCTCGTCGACCGGATCGCCGACCTCCGCGACGGTACCGTCCACTGCTACGGCGGCAACTACGACGCCTACGCACACGCCCTCGCCGTCGAACAGGAAGCGGCCGCGCGCACACTCCGCTCCGCCGAGGCCGACGTGCAGCGCCAGAAACGCGAACTCGCCGACGCCCAGGTCAAGCTGGCCCGCCGCGTCCGCTACGGCAACAAGATGACCGCCAACAAACGCGAGCCGAAGATCGTCATGAACGGCCGCAAAGCGGAGGCCCAGGTATCCGCCGGCAAACACCGCGCCCTGCACACCGAGCGCCTCAAAGAAGCCAGAGAACGCCTCGACGAGGCCGTCCAAGCGGTCCGTGACGACGACGAGGTCCGCATCGACCTCCCGCACACCGCCGTCCCGCCAGGCCGCACCGTCCTCACCCTGCAGGCCCTGCGGGCCCGCCACGGCACCCGCGCCGACCTGGAGGTACGCGGCCCCGAACGGATCGCGCTCACCGGACGCAACGGCTCCGGCAAGACCACCCTTCTCCGCACCCTCGCCGGCGAAATCCCCCCACAGGCCGGAACGGCACAGATCCACGTCCCCCACCGCTTCCTCCCCCAGCGCCTGGACGTCCTCGACGACACCCTCACCGTCGTCGAGAACGTCGCCCGCTTCGCCCCCGACGCCACCAACAACCGCATCCGCGCCCGGCTCGCCCGCTTCCTGTTCACCGGAGCCCGCGCCGACCAGCGCGCCGGAACCCTGTCCGGCGGCGAACGCTTCCGCGCCTCACTCGCCGCCCTGATGCTCGCCGAACCGGCCCCCCAGCTCCTGATGCTCGACGAGCCGACCAACAACCT
The DNA here is from genome assembly GCF_042895955.1 of Streptomyces sp. NPDC001339. Classification (NCBI taxonomy): domain Bacteria; kingdom Bacillati; phylum Actinomycetota; class Actinomycetes; order Kitasatosporales; family Streptomycetaceae; genus Streptomyces; species Streptomyces sp. NPDC001339. The sequence continues at coordinate 122,102 of NZ_JBIAWT010000002.1, forward strand.
CGACATGGCCTCGGTCCGCCGGCTCGTCACCGCCCTCGACTCCTACCAGGGCACCCTCCTCGTCGTCAGCCACGACCTGCCGTTCCTCCACGAACTCGGCATCACCCGCTGGCTCACCCTGGAGGACGGCGAACTGACCGACACCGAACCGGAACCCCTCTCACCGGCGTAACCGGCGAAGACCCTGCCAACCGGCAACGACCCTGCCAACCGGCGAGGACCGCCGCAGACGAGCCAGGCGGTGCCAGGACGCCCCGGCACCGCCGCCTCCCCTACCCACTACCCATACGACCACCTACAGGCACCTACAGGGCTATTCACACGACGCGAACAGCGCCAGGCTCTCCCCGCACTGCGAATGCAGCGGCTCCGGCAGCGCATCCGGCGCACACCACGCGAGCGCGTCGAACTTGTGCGGCTCACCGATCCGTACCCTGCCCGGCTCCACCCGTACGGCGAAGACCACCGCGACCCAGTGCGAATCGACCGGGTCCCCGCGCAGCACATTGCGCACCCCGATCGGCTCGATACGGAGCGGCCGCACGCCGTACTCCTCCTCCACCTCCCGCGCCACGGCCGCCTCGAAGGTCTCACCGAACTCCAGCGCCCCGGCGCCGCAGTCCCATGTCCCCGGCTCGTCCCGGGCCCCTGCACCCCGCCGCGCCAGCAACACCCGCCCCGCACCGTCATGACACACGAACACGCACGACACCGTCGGCCGCACCTCAGCCCCTCCCGTAACAGTCGGAAACTCAGTGTCAGAAACACACCGTCAGAAACACTTCAGAGAAACTCCTCAGAAAAACTCGGCAACCCCCGGACGCCCCAGCTACCCCGGCCGTCCCCGGATATCCCGGCCTGACGCCCCGAACATCCCCCGGCCTCCGACACAGGACGGGACGTCAGGTCACAGCGGGCGGAGCGTCAGAAGTACCGCACCAACTCCCCGAACGCGGACAGCCGCAACACCTTCCCGTCGTCCGGGTCGATCTCGGCATGCTCCAGCACCCACGTCCGGTCATGCGGAATGAACACCGCCTGGAGACCCGCCGCACGCGCCGGCAAAATATCCGACCTGGGGGAGTTCCCGATCATCCATGCGGCCGACGGCACCAGGTCGTAGGCGCGCACCAGCTCCTCATACGTGGCCACGTCCTTCTCCGCCACGATGTGCACCCCACGGAAGTGCCGGGACAACCCCGACACCGCCACCTTCCGCTCCTGCTCCTCCGCATCCCCCTTGGTCAACAGCAGCAACTCATGCCGCCGCGCCAGCTCGGCCAGCGTCTCGGCCACTCCGGGAATCAACTCCACCCGGCCCCCGTCGAAAGCCGGCGCCCACCCGGCGATCCGCTCCGCCTCCCCGGCCGTGACGGCACGCCCCCGCAACCGCTCCACACACTCCCGCAGGCTCCGCAGAAACACCTTGCTGCCGTACCCGAGCCGCACCGCGTTCGCCGCCTCGATCCCGTCGAGGACCTCCCGTACCCCCGCCCGGTCGAGCCCGGGGCCCGCCATCCACTCCAGGAACTCGTCGATGACCCGCTCGAAGATCACGTTGTTCTCCCACAACGTGTCATCCGCATCGAAGATCAGCATCCGCCCGCCACCCCTCCCGTGCTCCACCGACCCGCGCACCCTAGGCGCCCGAGCCCCCCACCCGCACCGGGATTTCCCACCCTCATCCCTCAGGACGCTGCCCCGCTCTCCCACACCGCCAGCCGCCGCGCACTCTCGAACCGCCGTACCCGCCCGTCCACAGGATCGGTGAACTCCAGCACCTTCGCCAGCAGTTGAAGCGGCGCCCGGAAATCCTCATCCCGCGGCGCCGAGCACAGCGGATCCGAGTGCAACGGTTCCGAGTACAGCGGATCATTGGCAATCGGCAGCCCCAGCCCACTCATATGCACCCGCAGCTGATGCGTACGCCCCGTCACCGGCAGCAGCCGGTACCGCCCCAGTCCGCCCCGCCGCTCCACCAGCTCGATCCGGCTCTCCGCGTTGACCTCACCGGCCACCTCCCGGGCAGTCGGCACCCCCCGCTCCTTCACGATCCGGCTGCGCACCGTCACCGGCAGCGCCACCTCCCCGTCGTACGCCGCCACCGCCTCGTACTCCTTACGCACCCGCCGCCCGCTGAACAGCCCCTGGTAGGCACCCCGGTCCTCGGGCCGTACCACGAACAGCACCAGCCCCGCCGTCAACCGGTCCAGCCGATGCGCCGGCTGCAGCGCGGGCAGGCCCAGCTCGCGCCGCAGCCGGGCCAGTGCCGTCTCCCTGACGTGCTGCCCCCGCGGAGTCGTGGCCAGAAAGTGCGGCTTGTCGGCGATCACGATCCGCTCGTCCCGATGGATCACACCCACCTCGAACGGCACCGCGACCTCCGGCGCGAAGTCCCGGTGGAACCACACATAGCGCCCCGCCACATACGGCTCACCCCCGCTCAGCACCCCGTCCACCCCGACGAACCGCCCCGCCCCGAGCATCTCCTCCACCCGCCCGGCCCCGATCGCCCCCTGGAACCGGTCGACCAGATGATCCCGCACCGTCCCCCACACCCCGTCCGGATCCGCGGGCAACCGCACCCGCACCGGATCGATCCCCTCACGCTGAGGAAGCGGGGCAGGCGGAACAGTCGATCGGCGTCTCATCGCGACAGGCACACCTCGGCTCGGCAAACGGCCACTCGGACCGTGCTCTCCACGGAACAAACCGGACCGTGCTCTCCATGGAACAAACCGGCACACAAACCACCAGCGCCCGCCTGACCGAAGCCAGAGCGGGCGCTGATGATCAAAGTGTCCGAGGGGGGACTTGAACCCCCACGCCCGATAAAGGGCACTAGCACCTCAAGCTAGCGCGTCTGCCATTCCGCCACCCGGACAAGGTGTCTGCCGTTCCGGCCTGGGCCATTCCGACGTGGAAAACAATAGCAAACCTTCGCGGGTGGTCGATCACCCCCGTATCGGGGCGGAGGTCCGGTCGCGATCAAGGTTGTGACCAGGGCATGTCGGCAACATTGCGGCCTTGGGTACAGCGCACGGCGGGTGGAGGATGGCCATGGACCCCTGCCGCGGACCGCGCCCCTGGGCGTACGCCTGGGGCGCGTGAGCGGCCGTGAACCAAGAGGAGGCACAGTGAGCGAGCTCCGCGAGCGAACCATGGAGAGGTGCGGGCCCTGCACATGCAGGGCCGAGCGGAAGCGAGGTTCCGGCATGAGCGAGCTCCGCGAGCGAGCCGTGGAAGGGCACGAGCCCTGCTCGTGCACGGCCCGGGGAAGCGAGGTTCTGGCATGAGCGAGTCGCAGCCGGCCCGTACGGTCACGGGCGAGGACGAGGTCGTCGGCCTGTGCCGGGACCTCATCAGGATCGACACCAGCAACTACGGCGACCACTCGGGCCCGGGCGAGCGGGCCGCCGCCGAGTACGTCGCGGAGAAGCTCGCCGAGGTCGGCCTGGAGCCGAAGATCTACGAGTCGCACAAGGGCCGCGCCTCGACCGTCGCCCGGATCGAGGGCGAGGACCCCTCACGGCCCGCGCTCCTCATCCACGGACACACCGACGTCGTACCGGCCAACGCCGACGACTGGACCCACGACCCCTTCTCCGGAGAGATCGCCGACGGATGCCTCTGGGGCCGCGGCGCGGTCGACATGAAGGACATGGACGCCATGACCCTCGCGGTCGTCCGTGACCGGCTGCGCACCGGACGCAAGCCGCCCCGCGACATCGTGCTGGCGTTCCTCGCGGACGAGGAGGCCGGCGGCACGTACGGCGCGCGCTACCTCGTCGACATCCACCCGGAGCTCTTCGAGGGCGTGACGGAGGCGATCAGCGAGGTCGGCGGCTTCTCGTTCACCGTCAACGAACAACTGCGGCTGTATCTGATCGAGACGGCCCAGAAGGGCATGCACTGGATGAAGCTGACCGTGGACGGGTCCGCCGGCCACGGTTCGATGATCCACAAGGACAACGCGATCACGGAACTGTCCGAGGCCGTCGGACGGTTGGGCCGGCACGAGTTCCCGGTACGGGTGACCAAGACGCTGCGGGTGTTCCTGGACGAACTCGGGGATGCGCTGGGCACCGAACTCGACCCGGAGAACATGGACGACACGCTGGCCAAGCTCGGCGGTATCGCCAAGCTGATCGGCGCCTCGCTGCGGAATACCGCCAACCCCACGCAGCTCGGCGCCGGCTACAAGGTCAATGTGATCCCCGGCCAGGCCACGGCGCATGTCGACGGACGGTTCCTGCCCGGTTACGAGGAAGAGTTCCTGGCCGACCTGGACCGCATCCTGGGCCCCCGGGTCCGGCGCGAGGACGTCCACGCGGACAGGGCGCTGGAGACGACGTTCGACGGACCGCTGGTGGCGGCGATGCAGTCCGCACTCCAGGCCGAGGACCCGATCGCGCGCGCCGTCCCGTACATGCTCTCGGCCGGTACGGACGCCAAGTCCTTCGACGACCTCGGGATCCGCGGGTTCGGCTTCGCGCCGCTGAAGCTGCCGCCGGAGCTGGACTTCGCGGGAATGTTCCACGGGGTGGACGAGCGGGTGCCGGTGGACGGGCTGAAGTTCGGGGTGCGCGTACTCGACCGCTTCATCGACCAGAGCTGACGCCCGAAGGGGACGCCGGGCTTCTGTCGGCGGTTGACGTCGCGGTCCGTCCTGGTCCATTCCCGTTCATTCCCAGTCCATCCCCAGGGCTGAGCTGAGCCGAATCCGGCGCGAATCTCCTGCCGTTCGCGCCGGATTCGCTGAAATGGGTGAACCGTCCGATGTGTTCGTAGCTTCAAAGTCTTTTCCTCGTTGCAGTGGGTGCGGTCCGCGGCTGGGATCGCATTTGCGTACAAGGAGGAAGAATGATCAAGAAGATCGTCGCTGCGGCGGCGGCTGCCGGCGGCCTCGCGCTCGCCGGTGCCGGCCTGGCCGTTGCCGACACGGGGGCCCAGGGTGCTGCCGTGAAATCCCCGGGCGTCGTCTCCGGCAACAACGTCCAGGTGCCGGTCCACGTGCCGGTGAACGCCTGCGGCAACACGATCTCCGTGGTCGGTCTGCTGAGTCCCACCTTCGGCAACTACTGCGTCAACAAGTGACTTTCCGACGTCGATCGACGTCGCACCTGAACCCGTAACGGCCCGATCCGGCGAGGGTCTGGAACCCGTAAGGGTCTGAACCGGCTCGGCTCCGGATTGCATGCCGTTTGATGCCATGTATCCCGGAGCCGCTGGGTATTTCGGTGAGCGGGTGGAGTGGAGCTCCGTGGACTTCTCCGCGGGTATCGCCATCCGCGCGCATTCCTGTAAGGCACGAGGCAGGGGAACATTCTATGAGGCAGGTCGCACGCAAGGGCCTGATCACCATGGCGGCAGCGGGCGGGGTACTCGCCGCGGCCGCAGGCTACGCACACGCGGACACCGGAGCCACTGGAGGCGCGGTCAACTCGCCCGGTGTGGCATCCGGCAACAACATCCAAGTACCGGTCGATGCACAGGTGAACGCCTGCGGCAACACCATCAATGTCGTCGGGCTGCTCAATCCGGCCTTCGGCAACGGCTGCGGCAACGGCACCGGCACCGGCGGCAGTCACCACAGCGGTACGCACCAAGCGGGCCGGCACCAGGACGGTCAGCACGGTCAGGGCCAGCACCAGGATCAGGGCAGGCACCACGATCAAGGTCGGCACCATGACCAGGGTCGGCAACACAGCGGCTCCGGGGCCGAAGGCGGAACCGCCAACTCGCCGGGTATCGCCTCCGGCAACAACGTCCAGGCACCGGTCCACATCCCCGTGAACGCCTGCGGCAACACCGTCGACGTCATCGGGCTGCTCAATCCGGCCTTCGGTGGCGACTGCGACAACGGCACATCGGCGACCCCGAGCCGCCCGGACCAACCGGGAAACCCGGATCACCCCGGGAACCCGGACCACCCTGGAAACCCGGGTCACCCGGACAAGCCGCAGCACCCGGGCACGCCTGGCAACCCCGGGACGTCGCCCGCCACGGGGACGGCACACCACCCGGGCGTCCCTGGCGCCCCGGGCGCACGGCCGCAGACCGCGTCGCAAGCCAAGGTCGTGACACCCCACGCCGAGCAGCTCGCGCACACCGGAGCCGGGGCGATCGGCTACGCGGTCCCGGCCAGCGCCGGGCTGCTGCTCGGCGGCGCGGTGCTCTACCGGAAGGCGCGTACCGCCCGCCGATGATCAGCCGCGCCTAGCGCCCTGATCAGCCACACCCCGCGCACCCGCGCACCACGGAGCGGGCCCCACCACCCCGGGGCCCGCTCTCCCGCACGCACACGCCTGCACACACCCCCTCACCCCCGTCCGCATCCCGTATCGATCACGCCGCCTCCCACCCGATCACAGACCAAGACGCCCCCCAGCGGCCTCCCCCCAACGGGGGCATGGCGCCCCTCCAGTAGACGCTGGCATAACGCCCCCGAACTGCGGACGCGAACTGCGGACGCCCCTCGCATCCGCATCCCCTGGCGCATGCCCGCATGCCCCGTCGGTTGCCCCCGATCGGTGCCGCACGCCCCACCCTCCCCCCCCACCCCCTACCCGCCCGCGCCGCTCACCACGTGGCGCGGAACTGGCGGATGATCCGGCGACGCAATCGCACCTTGCGGCTACCGTCCGGGTTCAGGCGCAGTCGGTCCAACTCCCAGTGTCCGTACTCGGCATGGTCGGTCAGCAAGCGTGTGGCGGCCTTCCGGGAGATCCCCCGAGGCACGTACACATCGCAGAATTCGTATTCCGGCATCGCATCTATTGTGCGGGACCGGCCCCGGTACGGATAGCGTCTGCACTATGTCTGATGCTGCGCAGCCCTCCGCTGCCGAGGTACGTGCCGCCGCCGAGGCGGTCAAAGCCGCGCTGGACCGTCACCTCGACGCGGTCGAACGCCGCTCGGGACCGGACGACCCGGCTGTCTACGCCGCGTTCGACGAGCTCGCCGCGGCCGCCGAGCTCTACGACGAGCTGCTCTACGACACCTATGACGAGGTCACCCCCTTCGAGATCCCCGGGAACGACACCCTGCCCGCCTACGCGGGCCCCGAGGAGCCAAGCGCGCTGACGGTGCTGATTCGGCGCGACTACACCGTCGCCGAACCGCAGCGTCTGCTGCATCAGGCACAGCGCATCGCCGACCTCGACCCGGACGCTGCCGATGGCGCGATCGGTATGGCCGGCACGGCAGGCGACGGCGCGGATGCGGACGCTGCTGCGGTGGTCGGCAGCAGCGTGCATGCGGCGCTCGGTGTCCTGTTCGGAGAATTCGAACCTGACGAGATCGCCTCCCGGCACCAGGAGTTCGGCTTGGAAGAGGGCGACTCCACCCTGTGGGTGGCGGCCGCCGACGACCCGGCCGAGCCCGGGGAGTGGCTCTCTGCCCCGTTCGACCAGGCGGATCCCCAACGGGTGGTATGTCGCTTCGACGTCAGCGCGGTCTTCGATGAGGAACTCGACGACGGCGACGATGACGGCGACGGGGACGAGGCGCTGGAGACGCTCGACCACGACGGCTGATCCTTGGGGTTACCTCCGGCCTCCTCGGGGTACCGCCCGCCCTCGCCCCCTCGTGCCCTCCCGGGCGCGCCCCGTCGCCCGTTCCTGGTTGTGTCGCGTTGGCGTTGTTGTCGCGCTGCGGCCGGGGGTGGTTGACGGGGCGGGGCCGGGGCGTTGCGGGGGCTGGGCGGCGTCGGGAATTGGGGTGCTGGGGTTGGGGCGGGGCGGGCTCGGGGTCGTCGGGGTCGGGAAGGGTGTGGGGGCTTCCGGGGGTGTGGGCTTGGCGTGGGGGTTTTGTTGGGTTGGGTTGGGTGGCGCGTGGTGGCCTTGCTGGGGCCGCCTCTTCCTTGTTACGGCAACGATTACGGAGAGTTATTTGTTCCTGGCTGTGTGTGGCTTTCTGTGATAGTCGAGCGGGGGGATGGGTTGGTTTGGGGGAGTGCCAGGGGCTGGTGCTCAGGGGGTTGGTTCGGGGTGGGAGGTTTGGTGGAGGAGGGTGCGGAGGCGGGTGGTGCGTTCCTTGGCCGGGAGGCTGGTGACGGCGTGGGGGAGCGCCTGGTCGGCGCCTTGGACGACGGAGAGATGGCGTTCGCCGCGGCTGAAGGCGGTGTAGACCCAGGCCCGGGTCAGGCCGCCGGTCGCGTCGCCGGGGAGGACGACCACGGCCGCCGGCCAGCGTGATCCGGCTGCCTGGTGGGCGGTGAGTGCCCAGCCGTGGCGTACTGCTCCGGCTTCCACCTGCTCGCGTGGTACGACGACGGCGGAGCCCGCGCAGTCCAGATTCAGGCCGGTGGCATCCGCGCCGGTGACGGTGCCGGACACCGTACGGCCGGGGGCCGGGGTATAGGCGATGCGGTCGCCGGGGTCGAAGCCGCCGAAGCGGCCGGGGCCGGGGTTGAGGCGTTCCTTGAGGGCGGTGTTGAGCGCGCGGGTGCCGGCCGCGCCGCCATGGCCGACCGTGATGACCTGGGTCTGGTCGGCGGGGAGGCCGAGGGCTCGGGGTACGGAGTCGGCGACCAGCTGGACGGTGCGGTGCACCGCTTCGCCGGCGTCGCGCACCGGGACGATCACCACCTCCTTGCCGGGTGCTTCGACCTCGTTCAGTTCGCCGATTCCGATGCCCGAGACCAGTTCGCCGATCGGGCCGAAGTCAGGGGTGCGGGAGGCGACTTGGGGGCAGAAGCGGGCCGCGAGGAGATCGGCGAAGAGCCGGCCGGGGCCGGTGGACCACAGGACGCCGGGGTCGCCGCTGAGCACCAGGCGGGTGCCGTCGGTCAGGGATTCGACGAGCAGCGCGGCGGTTTCCAGGTCGAGTTGGGGAGCGTCCAGCACGACAAGGAGATCGAGGGCAAGGGTGCCGTCCTCGTCCCGGCCGGGGCCCTGCCGGCCGGAGAGCAGCCCCGATACGGTCACGGCCGCCGTGGTGGGGTTCGCCGTGGTGGATTCCTGGGCGGGTTCGCCCGGCGCCAGTTGGGCGAGGTGTGCGGCCAGGCGTCGGCGGCCGTTCTCGGTGTGGGTGGCGCCGAAGGCTCGTAGGCCCAGCGAGCGGGCCGCGGTGATCAGCGCGGCGGGCTCGGCGCGGGCCGCCTCGGCGCCCGTGTGGGTCACCAGGCCGCTGAGCGCGGTGGCGCGGATCAGTTCCGCGGCCGACGGTGAGGGGGCGGCAACGGCTGCGGCCTCCCAGTCGGCGGGGGAGGGGGAGGCGGCGAGGGGGGCGGTGCCGCTTCTCTCGGCCGGGGGGCCGTCGCCCGGGGCGTCGGTTTCGCGGGGCTCTTCGAGGGGCTTCTCGTGGGGTTCCTCGTGGGGCTCGGCTTCGCCCGGGGGCTGGGTCTTGTCGGTGTTCTCGGCGCCCTCGTGGGTGTTCGTGGTGCCGGTGCCGCCGTTCTCGGTGTCTGCGATGTCTTCGGCGTCGTCTTCGGCGTCTGAGGGTGGCTCGAAGGTGTTCAGCAGGCGCCCCAGGCCGTCGGCGACGCTCTCCTCGGCCATGGCGTAGCGGTCCAGGGCGAGGAGGAGCCGGACCGGCGGTTCCTCTTCCTCGTCATCGGCTGTCGCGGGGTGCGCCCGGCCCGGTTCATCGATCGCGTCCTGGAAGACCAGTACCGACCCGTCCGCGATGGCGGTCTGCAGTGCGTCATCGGGGTCGGGCACCGCGCGCTGGGCGAGGGCCGCACGGAGCGCGGCGGCTTCCAGCGCGGAGTGGCCTGCGAGGGCGGCTTGCTCCAGCAGCCAGCCGATCAGTGCCTGTGCGCGCCGTTCGTCGTCCGGTCCGGCGGCGGGGCCGAGCAACGCCCGTGCGAACCCGTCGGCCTGTTCGGGGCGGACTCCGGGCACGGCGAGCAGCTGCCACGGGTCCTCGCCGAGTGCCTCGGCGGCCCGTTCGCCGAGCACCTCGGCGGTCCGCTCGGCCAGCGCCTCGGGGGCGCCGCCCGCGGCGAGGACCTGCCGTACGCCGTCGAGGCCGGGGGCGGCGGCCACGGCGGGACGGGGCGGGGCGGAGGTGGCCGGAACGGTGGCCGGTGTGGTGGTGTCGGCGGGCGGGGGAGCGGCGTGGCCCGAGAGGGGCGTCTCGGGCGGTACGGCTCCCGTCCCCACGGGCGGCGTGGCGGTGATGGCTGTCGCGTCGGTCGGCACGGGGGGACGGGCCGGGCCTTCGGTGTGGTGGGAGGGGTGCTGCCGGGCCGCCTCCGGGGCGGCACCGGACGGTACGGCCGGGCCGGCCTGTGGCCCGGGACCGCCGGGGGCCGGGGCGCCCTCGGCGGGGCCGCGGGCAGCCGGGGGTGCCCCGTTACCGGGGGGTGCGGCTGGTCCGGCGGGGCGGGGGGCCTCGGCGAAGAAGGAGGCTGCGGAGCGCTCGCCGCGCTCCACGGCCCGTACGGCAGCCGCCAGCGCCGCCGCGGTCGCCTTGGCCGGCGCGGCAGCCGCCGGGGGCTTGTGCCCCGTAGCGGTGTCCGTCCCGGGGGCGTCCGCGGTCCCGGCCGCGCCCTCCTGCTCGGGCGGGGTCTCGGCGGCGCGGCGGTCGGTACTCACAGGGTGCTCCAGTCGTGGTCGGGGTAGCGGTGCACCGGAGCCGACACATCGTCCAGCGCCCGGCAGATTTCGTCAGGAAGACTAAGGCTCTCCACTGACAATGCCGCTCTGAGCTGCTGCGCTGTGCGCGCACCGAGGATCGGGGCGGTCACTCCGGGCCGGTCGCGGACCCAGGAGAGCGCGACCTGGAGCGGGGTGACGGCCAGTCCGTCGGCGGCGGTCGCCACCGCCTCGACGACCCGGCTCGCGGGCTCGTCGAGGTAGGGCGCCACGAACGCCGCCAGGTGATCCGAGGCGCCGCGCGAGTCGGCCGGGGTCGCGTGGCGGTACTTGCCGGTCAGTACCCCCCTGCCGAGGGGTGACGACGGGAGTACGCCGATGCCGAGGTCGAGGGCGGCGGGCAGCACCTCGCGCTCGATGCCGCGCTGCAGGAGGGAGTACTCCATCTGTGCGCCGGCCAGCCGGTTGCGTATACCGGGCGCCGCGAGCTGCCAGGTCGCGGCTCTGGCGAGCTGCCAGCCCGAGAAGTTCGACACCCCGACGTAGCGGGCCCGGCCGCTGGTGACGGCGAGGTCGAGGGCCTGGAGCGTCTCGTCCAGGGGGGTCCGCGGATCGAACGCGTGCAGCTGCCACAGGTCGACGTAGTCGGTGCCGAGCCGCCCCAGGGAGGCGTCCAGCGCGGCGAGGAGGTGGCGCCGGGAGCCGTCGACGCGGCGGTCCGCCTCCAGGACGCTGCCGGCCTTGGTGGCGATCACCAGGTCGTCGCGCGGGACGAGGCTCTCCGCCAGCCGGCCCAGGAGGTATTCGGCGCCGCCGTCGGCGTAGATGTCGGCGGTGTCCACGAGGGTGCCGCCGGCCTCCCAGAACGCTTTGAGCTGGTCGGCGGCTTCCTGCTCGTCCGTGCCGCGGGCCCAGTTGAGGGTGCCGAGCCCGAGCCGGGACACGCGAAGGCCCGTTCGGCCGAGGTGCCTTTGCTCCATGACGCCTGACATTACGCGCCACGGTCGCGGAACAGGGGACCTGTGGATAACCCGCCGGTGACGCCTTGTGGCGGTGCGCGCTACAGTCCCCCGCGACAGCGACGTTACTGGTTGGTACGCCGGCGTGTGCGCACCGGTGACGGCACATCGGAGCCGGTACATGCCGGTATCGGTACGTGCCGGTGCCGGTGCCGGCACGTCGCTGCTTCGGAATCGGTAGATCTGCAGGTCGGTAATCGGTAATCGGTAAGGGGAGCGGTATGCGGCTTGGCATCAACCTCGGCTACTGGGGCGCCGGGATGGACTCCGACAATCTCGCGGTGGCGCAGGAGGCCGACCGCCTCGGCTACTCCGTCTGCTGGGCGGCCGAGGCTTATGGCTCCGACGCCGCCACCGTGCTCTCCTGGGTCGCCGCCCGGACCGAGCGGATCGACGTCGGCTCGGGGATCTTCCAGATCCCGGCACGTACGCCCGCGATGACCGCGATGACCGCCGCCACCCTGGACTCGCTCTCCGGGGGCCGTTTCCGGCTCGGCCTCGGCGTCTCGGGACCGCAGGTCTCCGAGGGCTGGTACGGCGCCAAGTTCGACAAACCGCTGGCGCGCACCCGCGAGTACGTGGACATCGTCCGTAAGGCGCTGAGCCGCGAGCGGCTGTCCTACGAGGGCGAGCACTGGACGCTGCCGCTGCCCGGTGGTCCCGGCAAACCGCTGAAGCTCACCGTGCACCCGCAGCGTGCGCACATCCCGCTGTACATCGCCGCGATCGGCCCCAAGAACCTCGAGCAGACCGGTGAGATCGCCGACGGTGCGCTGCTGATCTTCCCGTCCGCCGACCACCTGGAGGAGACCGCGGTCGCGCACCTGCGGGCGGGCCGTGCGAAGGCGGGCCGGACGCTGGACGGCTTCGACGTCTGCCCGATGGTGCCGCTGGCCGTAGGACCCGCCGGCGGGGACAAGGACATCAGCGCGCTGGCCGACATGTTCCGCCCGTACACCGCGCTGTACGTCGGCGGGATGGGCAGCCGCCGGCAGAACTTCTACAATCGGCTCGCGCAGCGCATGGGTTACGAGAGCGAGGCCGCCGAGGTCCAGGACAAGTACCTGTCCGGTGACAAGGACGGTGCCGCCGCGGCGATCCCGGAGCGGCTGATCGACCAGACCACGCTGCTCGGCTCCGTCGAGCGGATCGCCGACCGGATGCAGGCGTACGCCGCGGCCGGTGTGACCACCCTGACGCTGGCGCCGGCCGGTTTCACCCTGGAGGAGCGGCTGGCCTCGCTGCGGGCCGGCGTGGAGGCCCTGGAGCGCGCCGGGCTGGCATAGGGCTTCGGGGACCCTTAGGGGGTGTTCGAACGGATCCCCTAAGGGGCGCGAGCACCCCCTGCGGGGCCACAACAAGGCGGGGGCGGGCGGAATTCCCGGGGTTTTGCCACCCGGCGCTCCGGGGCGCCGGGTCCGGGAGCCCGTGGCCGTGGTGGGGGCTCGGGGGGCCTTCCCCGCCACGGCCGTCGTGCTGCACAACGCCGCCGTCGGCGCGCGGTTACGTGCCGCCACCGGGTGCGTATCCCCCCAACGGGGGAACGAGCGGCCCCTTGGGTTGCCGCGTACGGCACACGTCACTTGACTGGTTCTTTACGAGTGTCTGGATTCTTTGCGGGTGTCTGGATTCTTTACGGGTGTGTGGTTCCTTCACGGGTGTGTGGCGGGTGTGTGCATGCGGAGGTGGCTCAGATGATCTCGGCCCGGAGCCTGTTCCAGGAGATCGTCGACAACGACAACTCCTACCGTCTGTTCTGCTCCATCGCGGCCAGCGGCGAGGCCCAGGGCGGCTGGGAGAACGGCCGGATCGCCGCGCTGCTGCCCGCCTCCCTGCGTGACCTGGCGCCCAAGGTCACCCGGCACGGTGCCGACGAGGACAAACACGGCCGGATCTTCCAGGCCCTGATGCGACGGCGCGGACTGACCCCCGCCGACGTCCCCGGAGAGACCGACTACACCATGCTGCTGGAGCGCCGCGGCATCGGGCTCGCGCATGACAAGCTGCGTCGCGACGAGCCGCTCACCGAGCTCGACGTCATCACGTACCTCGCGCACAGCCGGGTGACCGAGCAGCGCGCGGCCGAGCAGATGGCGATGCTCAAGAAGCACTTCGGCGACCACCCCGAGGTGGGCAAGGCGGTCCGGATGATCGCCAACGACGAGGACAACCACCTCGCCTACTGCCACGAGGAGCTGCTGGGGCTGGCCCGCGCCGGGCACGGCCGTACCATCCAGCGGATCCTGCGCGAGTGTGCCCACGCCGAGATCGCCGTCTACCGGGACGTCAGTCTGGCCGTGATGGACCACATGGGGCGCATCCTGCGCTGGCCGAAGGCGAAGTCCGCGGTGCTCGCCGCCGGGATCCGGGCGATGTACGGCTATGAGCGGCTGATCGGCTGGCGGCGGATGGTCACCCTCCGGATGCCCGAGCGGCGGAACGCGCTGGGCGGCCCGGCCACCTCGGCACCGGAGTTCGTCTGAGCCACAGCCGACGAGCCACAGCCGGCAAGTCACAGCAGGCGAGTCACAGCCAGCCGCGGTGTTTGAACAGCCGGTAGAGGCCCACCTCCAGGAGGGCCATCAGCACCAGGACCGCCGGGTAGCCCAGATGCCACCGGAGTTCCGGCATGAAGGCGAAGTTCATCCCGTAGACCCCGGCGATCATCGTGGGGACGGCCGCCAGCGCCGCCCAGGCCGAGATCTTGCGCATGTCGTCGTTCTGCCGCACGCCCATCTGCGCCAGATGGGCGGCGAGAATGTCCGACAGCAGCCGGTCGAGGCCCTCCACGGACTCGTTGGCCCGGATGAGGTGGTCGCCGACGTCGCGGAAGAACGGCCGGGCGTGGTCGTGGATGAACGGCACCCCCGGGTTCTGCAGCCGGGCCATCGGCTCCGCCAACGGGCCGGTCGCCCGCCGGAATTCCAGTACCTCGCGTTTGAAGGAGTAGATCTCGGCGGCGGTGTTGCGCACGTCCCGGCCGCGCATCGGGGCGAACACCTCCGCCTCCAACTCCTCCAGGTCCGCCTGGAGTTCCGCGGCCACCTCGATGTAGTGGTCGACCACGGCGTCGCTCACCGCGTACAGCACCGCGCCCGGGCCGTGCCGCAGGATCTCCGGGTGCTCCTCCAGCCGGTGCCGCACCACCCCCAGCGGGCTGGCCTCCCCGTGCCGTACGGTCACCACGAACGCGTCGCCCACGAACACCATCACCTCCGACGAGGTCACGGTGTCCGCCTCGATGTCGTAGGTCACCGGCTTCAGCACCATGAACAGCGAGTCGTCGTAGACCTCCAGCTTGGGCCGCTGATGCGCCTTGAGAGCGTCCTCGACCGCCAGCGGGTGCAACGCGAACTCGCTGCTGGCCAGCGTGAACTCGTCCGCCGTCGGCTCGTACAGGCCCAGCCACAGGAAGGAGTGGCCCTCGGCCCGCGCCGCCTGGAGAGCCTGGGAGAAGTCCGCCGCGCAGTCCGTGCGGCGGCCCTCCCGGTAGACGGCGCAGTCCACGATCACATCTCGCATTCTCGCGCGGACCCCCGCCCTCCGCCAGGAAGCGCCCGCCATCCGCCGGAAGCCCCTCCCCGGCCCCCTCCCGGCCCCCGCCCTCCGCCGAGAAGCCCGGACACCATCCGGGAAGCCGGACACCTGCCGGGAACGCGCCCCCGAACGTAGGCTGGCGGCCATGCCCACGCTGATCCTGGTGCGGCACGGCCGCTCCACCGCCAACACCGCCGGGGTGCTCGCCGGACGCGCCCCCGGAGTCGCCCTCGACGAGCAGGGTGCCGCCCAGTCCGCCGCCCTGCCCGCGCGGCTGGCGCAGGTGCCGCTGGCCACCGTCGTCTCCAGCCCGCTGCAGCGCTGCCGGGAGACCGTCCAGCCGCTCCTGGAGGCCCGCCCCCGGCTGGCGCTGCACATCGAGGACCGGATCACCGAATGCGACTACGGCGACTGGTCGGGCCGCAAACTCGCCGAGCTCCACGACGAGCCGCTGATGGAGGTCGTCCAGCGGCACGCCTCCACGGCCGCCTTCCCCGGCGGCGAGACGCTGCGGGCCATGCAGGCCCGCGCGGTGGACGCGGTGCACGACTGGAACGCCCGCATCGCGGAGGCCCACGGCCCCGAGGCGGCCTACGCCATGTGCTCCCACGGCGACATCATCAAAGCGCTGGTCGCCGACGCACTGGGCCTGCACCTCGACCACTTCCAGCGGATCTCCGTCGAGCCCTGCTCGGTCACCGTGATCCGCTACACCCGGCTGCGCCCCTACCTCGTCCGCCTCGGCGACACCGGCGACTTCGGCTCGCTGGCGCCCCGGGACGACGGCGCCGTCGCCGCGGACGGCAGGGACGCGGCCGTCGGGGGCGGTACGGGCGCGGCGTGATCAGCCGGAGCAGTAGGGTGGTGCGACGGCGCTGCCCGCCACGCCCCCGCGATCCGCGGGACGTGCAGCGACCGCAGTGACCCGCAGTCGAGCAATCGGAGCAGGACCTTGTCCCGTCAGGTGTTCTTCTACGACGCGCCGGACCGCTTCGTGGCCGGTACGGTCGGGTTGCCTGGCCGCCGCACCTTCTACCTCCAGGCCACCGCGGCCGGCCGCACCACCAGCGTCGCCCTGGAGAAGACCCAGGTCGCGGCGCTCGCCGAACGGATCGACGAACTCCTCGACGAGGTCGTACGGCGCAGCGGCGGCAACGCCCCGGTGCCCGCCGTCTCCCCGGCCGAGCTCACCGACACCGCCCCGCTGCAGACCCCCGTCGACGAGGAGTTCCGGGTCGGCACGATGGCGCTGGCCTGGGACGGCGAGGACGAGCGGATGATCGTCGAGGCGCAGGCCCTGGTCGAGCTCGCCGCCGACAGCGAGGAGGACCTCGCCGACGCCGAGGAGCGGCTCCTCCAGGACGACGAGAACGGCCCGCCGATGCTGCGGGTGCGCCTCACCGGGGCGATGGCCAGGGCGTTCGCCAAGCGGGCGCTGGACGTGGTCAACGCCGGCCGCCCGCCGTGCCCGCTGTGCAGCCTGCCGCTCGACCCGGAGGGACACGTATGCCCGCGCCAGAACGGATACCGGCGGAACGCCTGAGCGCCCCGGAAGCGGCCGTGGAACCGTCCGGGCAGCTGCCCCGCCCGCCCCGTCCCGTCGGCCCCCAGGACGCGCCGACGGCCCCGCCGCGGCCCGCGCCCGGCCTGCCGGACGCCTTCCTCGCCGACGGTGAGCTGACCGTGCGCGGCCGTATCCAGGAGGCGTCCAACACCGTGCTGTACTGCACGGTCGCGTACGACGGCCGCACCGCCGCCTGCGTCTACAAGCCGGTGGCCGGCGAACGGCCGCTGTGGGACTTCCCCGACGGCACCCTCGCCCAGCGCGAGGTCGCCGCCTACGAGGTCTCCCGCGCCTGCGGCTGGGACCTGATCCCGCCGACCGTGCTGCGCGACGGCCCGTACGGCACCGGCATGGTCCAGGAGTGGATCGAACCGCCGGAGAGCAGCGGTGAGGTACCCGGACTGCTCGCCCTGGTGGAGGGCGACGAGCCGGACCCCGGCTGGAAGGCGGTCGGCTACGCGCAGGTCGTCGCCGGCCGCACCGCGCTGCTGGTGCACGCCGACCACCCCCGGCTGCGGCGGCTGGCGGTGCTCGACGCGGTGATCAACAACGGTGACCGCAAGGGCGGCCATCTGCTGCCCGGCACCGACGGACGGTTCTTCGCCATCGACCACGGCGTCACCTTCCACACCGAGGACAGGCTGCGCACGCTCCTGTGGGGCTGGGCGGGGGAGCCGCTGACCGAGGAGGCGCTGGAGGTCCTGCGCGGCCTGCGGACCGCACTGGCGGACTCCGGCCCGCTCGCCGCGCGCCTGGCCGGCCTCCTCACGGACGCCGAGACCGAGGCGCTGCGGGCCCGGGTGGACGGGCTGCTGAGCGGCGGCCGGCACCCCGAGCCGAGCGGCGCATGGCCCGCCATCCCCTGGCCGCCCGTCTGACCGTCGTCGCGGCACACCCTCCACACACCCCTGCACACCGGCCTGTCAAGCGCAAGACCGCCTTTCCGGCCAAGCCCTGTGGCCCGGTTCGTATACGGAACATGCGTCCGGTTACGCTCAAGGCATGCATGCATGGCCCGCTTCCGAGGTCCCCGCCCTGCCCGGTCAGGGCCGCGACCTGAGGATCCACGACACCGCGACCGGCGGACGGGTGACCCTCGATCCCGGTCCCGTCGCCCGCCTCTACGTCTGCGGCATCACGCCCTACGACGCCACCCACATGGGACACGCGGCGACCTACAACGCGTTCGACCTGGTGCAGCGCGTGTGGCTCGACACGAAGCGCCAAGTGCACTACGTGCAGAACGTCACCGACGTGGACGACCCGCTGCTGGAGCGGGCCCTGGCGACCGGCGAGGACTGGACCGCGCTCGCCGAACGCGAGACCGCCCTGTTCCGCGAGGACATGACGGCCCTGCGGATGCTGCCGCCCCGCCACTACATCGGCGCGGTCGAGGCGATACCCGGCATCGTCCCGCTGGTGGAACGGCTCCGGGATGCCGGCGCCGCCTACGAACTCGACGGCGACATCTACTTCTCCGTCGCCTCCGACCCGCACTTCGGCGAGGTCTCCGGCCTGGACGCGGAGGCGATGCGGCTGCTGTCCGCCGAACGCGGCGGCGACCCGGAGCGCGAGGGCAAGAAGAACCCCCTCGACCCGATGCTGTGGCAGGCCGCCCGCGACGGCGAACCGAGCTGGGACGGCGCCTCGTTGGGCCGCGGACGGCCCGGCTGGCACATCGAGTGCGTCGCCATCGCCCTCGAACACCTCGGCATGGGCTTCGACGTCCAGGGCGGCGGCTCCGACCTGGTCTTCCCGCACCACGAGATGGGCGCCTCGCACGCCCAGGCCCTCACCGGCACGCACCCGTTCGCCAAGGCGTATGTGCACGCCGGGATGGTGGCGCTGAACGGCGAGAAGATGTCCAAGTCGAAGGGCAACCTCGTCTTCGTCTCCGCGGTCCGGCGGGCCGGCACCGACCCGGCCGCGATCCGGCTGGCGCTGCTCTCGCACCACTACCGCGCCGACTGGGAGTGGACCGACGCGGTGCTGGAGGAGGCCGAACAGCGGCTCGCGCGCTGGCGTGCCGCGGTCTCCCGCCCCGACGGCCCGTCAGCCGACGTGCTCCTGGAGCGGATCCGCGAGGCCCTCGCGGACGACCTGGACTCCCCGGCGGCGCTGGCGGCGGTGGACGCCTGGGCCGCCGTCCAGGAGAACGGCGGAGGAACGGACGAGGGCGCACCCGGCCTTGTCTCGCGGGCTGTTGACGCATTGTTGGGCGTAGCCCTTTAGGGAGTCCTCCAGTTCCTCCAGGTCCTCCAGGGAGTGAAGACCCTGGGTGGGGGTGTACATGAGCGGTCTACTGCCAGCAGACGATCGCTTACGTACACCCCACCGGTCTTCTTCCACCCACCCACGGGAGGGGGCGCACCGCAGAACGAAGTTCGGAGGGGCGCACCCGTGACGTACAGCCCCGCGCAGCGGCGAACAGCCCGCCGCCAGGCGCCACGGCGGGAAAGCCAACAACGTGGGAATCAAGCCAAGCGCAGCGATTATTCGTCGCCCTCCGGCGACTCCTCGTGCGGAGGGTCCTGCGGAGCCGGCCGCGGCGGCCGGGTGCGTCCGCTGGACGTGTCGCGGAGGAACGAACCGTCCCGCCCCTCGGTGGTCCTGCCGCCTTCCGCGGTATGCGGGTCGCGGCGGCGCAGATAGCGCTCGAACTCGCGGGCGATGGCCTCACCGGAGGCCTCCGGCAGGTCCGCGGTGTCCCGCGCCTCCTCCAGCGACTGGACGTACTCGGCGACCTCGCTGTCCTCGGCCGCCAGCTGGTCCACTCCCAGCTGCCAGGCCCGCGCGTCCTCGCTCAGCTCGCCCAGCGGGATGCTGATGTCGAGCAGGTCCTCCAGGCGGTTCAGCAGTGCGAGGCTGGCCTTCGGGTTGGGCGGCTGGGACACGTAGTGCGGCACCGCGGCCCACAGGCTCACCGCGGGCAGGCCCGCGTGGGTGCACGCCTCCTGGAGGACGCCGACGATGCCCGTCGGGCCCTCGTAGCGGGACTCCTCCAGGTCCAGCCGGCGGGCCAGGTCCGCGTCGGAGGTGATCCCGCTGACCGGGACCGGGCGGGTGTGCGGGGTGTCGCCCAGCAGCGAGCCCAGCACCACCAGCATCTCCACGCCCAACTCATGGGCGTAGCCGAGGATTTCGTTGCAGTACGAGCGCCAGCGCATGCTGGGCTCGATCCCGCGGACCAGGACGAGATCGCGGGTGCGCCCCTTGCCGTCCCCGTCCCCGCCCCGGTCTCCGCCGCCGACGCGGACGACGGAGAGGCGGGTCGTCGGCCAGGTGATCTTCCGCACGCCGCCGTCCAGGGAGACGGTGGGACGGTTCACCTGGAAGTCGTAGTAGTCCTCGGCGTCCAGTGAGGCGAAGACCTCGCCCTTCCATTCCCGGTCCAGGTGTGCGACCGCGGCGGAGGCGGCGTCGCCGGCGTCGTTCCAGCCTTCGAACGCGGCCACCATGACCGGGTCGATCAGCTCGGGTACCCCCTCGAGCTCGATCACCCAGCGCCTCCTTCCGACCGGTTCGGCCGCCTGGGGCGGCCGCCGGCAGCAGTTCCGTTGCGTGCGCCACCCAGCCTACGGCGTGTGTGGTGGCGGTCCGCAGCCCCTGTGCACGAACGAGTACCGATACATCCGCCCCGTTCCCGTGCTGTTCGTCCGATGTGTCCTGGGGATGTTCGACCACATCGCGGCTCCGACGCACGACGGGCGGTCCCTTCCGACGCACGACGGGCGGTCCCTTCCGACGCACGACGGGCGGTCCCTTCCGACGCACGATGGGCGGTCCCTTCCGACGCACGATGGGCGGCCCCTTCCGACGCACGACGGGGCGGCCCCTTCCGGGACCACCCCTTCGTTCGCCGGGCCTCCGGTGTCAGTCCGTCAGCAGGTCCTTGACCTTGGTGCGGACGTCTTCCGTGTCGAGGCCGCGGATCGTGAGGGTGGTGCGGCGGCGGAGGACGTCGTCGACCGTCTCGGCCCACTCGTTGTCACGGGCGTAGACGACCTGGGCCCAGATCTCGGGGGCGTCCGGGTGGATGCGCTCGGCCAGGGCCGGGTCCTCGTTGGCCAGACGGGCGATGTCGAAGGACAGCGAGCCGTAGTGGGTGGCGAGGTGGCGGGCGGTGTCCGGGGCCATCCGCGGGCCGGGGGTGCCGCCGTCGACCAGCAGCCGGTGTGCGACCGCGTTCGGGTTGGCGATGCCGGGCAGCGGCAGCTTCTTCGGCAGGTGGGCGATCGGCTCCATGTCGTCGGCCAGCGGGCCGCCCGGCAGCGCGGCGAGCTTGTTCATGATCGTACGGCCGATGTGGCGGAAGGTCGTCCACTTGCCGCCGGCCACCGACAGCATGCCGCCGGAGCCCTCGGTGACGACGGTCTCGCGCTTGGCCTTGGAGGTGTCGCCGGGGCCGCCGGGCAGCACCCGCAGACCCGCGAAGGAGTACGTGATCAGGTCGCGGCTCAGCTGCTGGTCGCGGATGGAGAAGGCGGCCTCGTCCAGGATCTGGGCGGTGTCCTTCTCGTTGACCGCGACATCCGCCGGGTCGCCCTCGTACTCCTCGTCGGTGGTGCCGAGGAGCAGCATGTCCTCCCAGGGGAGGGCGAAGGTGATGCGGTACTTGTCGATGGGGGTCGCCAGCGCGGCCTTCCACGGGGAGGTGCGCTTGAGGACCAGGTGCGCACCCTTCGACAGCCGGATCGACGGGGCCGCGTTCGCGTCCTCCATCTTGCGGAGGTGGTCGACCCAGGGGCCGGTGGCGTTCAGCACCAGGCGGGCGTTGACGCCGTACTCGGTGCCGTCCAGGCGGTCCTTGAGCTCGGCGCCGGTGACCCGGCCCTGGGTGAAGCGCAGGCCGGTGACCTCGGAGTGGTTGAGGACGGTGGCGCCGGCGTCGACCGCCGCGCGGACCGTCATCAGGGCCATCCGGGAGTCGTTCATCTGGTCGTCGCCGTAGACGGCCACGGCCTTGAGGTTCTCCGTACGCAGCTCGGGGACGTCGCGCTGCGCCTTGGCCGCGGATATGACGTGGCCGACGCCGTCGCCGAACGCGGAGAGCGCGGAGTAGGCGAAGACACCTGCGCCGAGCTTGGCCGCGCCGTGCGGGCCGCCCTTGTAGACCGGCAGGTAGAAGGTGAGGGGGTTGGAGAGGTGCGGGGCGACCTCGCGGGAGACCGCGCGCCGCTCGAAGTGGTTCTCCGCCACCAGCTTGACCGCGCCGGTCTGCAGGTAGCGCAGACCGCCGTGCAGCAGCTTGGAGGAGGCGGAGGAGGTGGCGCCGGCGAAGTCACCGGCGTCCACCAGGGCCACCCGCAGCCCGGCCTGCGCGGCGTGCCAGGCAGTGGAGATGCCCAGGATGCCGCCACCGATCACCAGGAGGTCGTATGTCGCCTTGGAAAGCTGCTCCCGAGTCTCGGCGCGGCTCGCGGGGGAACCGTTGGCCGGGTGCGTCCCGAGTGCCGGGACGCTCTGCAGGGTGCTCATGATGTGCTCCTCGTCAGCTCTCGTCGTCGTCGATCCAGCCCATGGTCCGCTCGACGGCCTTGAGCCAGTTCTTGTATTCGCGGTCACGGGTGGCCGCGTCCATGCGGGGGGTCCATTCGGCGGCCCGGCGCCAGTTGGCGCGCAGCTCGTCGGTGCTGGACCAGAAGCCGACGGCCAGTCCGGCCGCATAGGCAGCGCCGAGGCAGGTGGTCTCGGCGACCATGGGGCGCACCACGGGGGCGTCCAGGAAGTCCGAGATGGTCTGCATCAGCAGGTTGTTGGAGGTCATACCGCCGTCGACCTTGAGCGCGGTCAGGTCGACGCCGGAGTCCTTGGTCATGGCGTCGGTGATCTCGCGGGTCTGCCAGGCGGTGGCCTCGAGGACGGCGCGCGCGATGTGCGCCTTGGTGACGTAGCGGGTCAGGCCCGCGATGACGCCGCGGGCGTCCGAACGCCAGTAGGGGGCGAACAGGCCGGAGAAGGCCGGTACGAAGTAGGCGCCGCCGTTGTCCTCGACGGTGCTGGCCAGGGTCTCGATCTCGGCGGCGCTGTTGATGAGGCCCATCTGGTCGCGCATCCACTGGACGAGCGAGCCGGTGACGGCGATGGAGCCTTCCAGCGCGTAGACCGGCCGCTGGTCGCCGATGCGGTAACCGACGGTGGTCAGCAGTCCGTTGTACGAGTTGACCGGCTCGTGGCCGGTGTTCATCAGCATGAAGGTGCCGGTGCCGTACGTGGACTTGGCCTCGCCCTGCTCGAAGCAGGTCTGGCCGAACAGGGCGGCCTGCTGGTCGCCGAGCGCGGAGGCGACGGGGACGCCGGCGAGGGCGCCGCCGGCGGAGTTGCCGTAGACCTCGGCGGAGGACCTGATCTCCGGCAGGACTGCCGCCGGGATCGCCATCGAGTCCAGGATCCGCTCGTCCCACTGCAGGCTGTGCAGGTTCATCAGCATGGTGCGGGAGGCGTTGGTGACGTCGGTGACGTGGTGGCCGCCGTTGACACCGCCGGTGAGGTTCCAGATGACCCAGGAGTCCATGGTGCCGAAGAGGATGTCGCCGCGTTCGGCGCGCTCGCGCAGGCCCTCGACGTTGTCGAGCAGCCAGCGGATCTTCGGCCCGGCGAAGTACGACGCGAGGGGCAGGCCGGTCTCGCGGCGGAAGCGGTCCTGGCCGACGTTGCGGCCGAGTTCCTTGCAGAGCGCGTCGGTGCGGGTGTCCTGCCAGACGATGGCGTTGTGGACGGGTTCGCCGGTGTGCCGGTCCCACAGGACGGTGGTCTCGCGCTGGTTGGTGATGCCGATGGCGGCGACGTCGGAGGCGGTGACGCCGGCCTTGCGTACGGCGCCCTCGACGACCTGCTGGACGTTGGCCCAGATCTCGGCGGCGTTGTGCTCGACCCAGCCGGGCCTGGGGAAGATCTGCTCGTGTTCCTTCTGGTCGACCGCGACGATCCGGCCGTCCTTGTCGAAGATGATGCAGCGGCTGGAGGTCGTCCCCTGGTCGATGGCCGCAATGAACGGGCCGTGCCCGTGGGAAGGTGTGCCGGGCCCGTGGGAGGGGGTGTGGGTGTCGCTCATGATGTCTGTGTGCTCCAAGAAGTCTGTGCGGGCGGCTGCGGGGCGGTCGGGCGGCTCAGGCGAACGCCACCAGGTGAAGGCCTCCGGCCAGGGCGCCGCCGATCAGCGGGCCGACGACCGGGATCCAGGCGTAGCCCCAGTCCGAACCGCCCTTGTTCGGCAGCGGCAGCAGCGCGTGCACGATACGCGGACCGAGGTCGCGGACCGGGTTGATGGCGTAGCCGGTCGGGCCGCCCAGCGACAGGCCGATGCCGACGACCACCAGTGCGACGAGCAGGGTGCCGCCCCAGCTGACGCCCTTTCCGTTGTCGGTCAGCCCCAGGTTGAGGATCGCGAGCACGAGCACGGCGGTGGCGATGATCTCGGTGGCCAGGTTCTGCACCGTGTGCCGGATCTCCGGCCCGGTGGAGAAGATACCGAGCACCGGGCCGGCCTTGGGAGCGGCCTTCGGGTCGACCAGACCCTCTTCGGAGGTGTGGTTCGCCAGCACCTCGGGATCGGTCAGGTGGGCCCGGAACTGCCCGTAATAGGCGATCCACACGAGAACGGCGCCGATCATGGCGCCGAGCAGCTCACCGGCGAGGTAGACCGGTACCTGGCTCCATGCGGTGCCGCCCTTGATGGCCAGGCCGAGGGTGACCGCGGGGTTGAGGTGTGCGCCGGACTTCGCGGCGATGTAGGCACCGGTGAGGACGGCGAAGCCCCACCCGAAGGCGATGGCGAGCCATCCGGCGTTGAACGCCTTGGAGCGCTTGAACGTGACGGCGGCGCAGACGCCGCCGCCCATCAGAAGCAGAACAGCGGTACCGACGGTCTCGCTGATGAAGATTTCGGAGCTGGACACCCGTGACTCCTTTGTCCTTCGTCCAGGGGAAGGCGAACCCCGGGTCCCTCCGGTGGTCCGCGCCCTCCGAGAGGGCGGTGGTCGGCCCCGCGGCAGTGCTCACCATAGCGAATATTGTCGTTAGGTGTTCGGCAATGCCGACCGACGAACGGCAGTTTTGTTCACCATGTGAACCTCGTCAAGGCTTCATTGGCGAAAAACTTAGGCCAACTTAAGGGGCAAAACCGGTCAAAACCGCCCCGCGCCGAGGTCGCGGGAGACCGCACGTGCGCAATCCCTCACAGCGGCGACGATTTCCGGCCGCAGCTCGCCCTCCTTGCAGACCCGCTCGACCGCCCCTGTGACGCCCACCGCACCCACCGGCATCCGCCGCCGGTCATGGATCGGCGCGGCCACCGACGCCACGCCCTCCCAGGTCTCCTCCACGTCCGCGGCCCAGCCGCGCGCCCGGGCCAGGTCCAGCAGCCCCTCGAAGTCCTCCGGACCGGTCACCGTGCGCGGGGTGAACGCCGTCCGCTCCGTCTCGGCCGCCTCGCTGTGCGCCACCGGGTCGTACGCGCAGAGCACCTTGCCCAGCGCCGTGCTGTGCAGCGGCTGCATGGCGCCCACCTCCAGCACCTGCCGGCTGTCGTCCGGCCGGAAGACGTGGTGCACGACCAGCACGCCCCGCTGGTGCAGTACGCCCAGGTAGGCCGCCTCGCCGCTGGCCCGGGCCAGATCGTCGGTCCAGACCAGGGCGCGGGCCCGCAGATCGTTCACGTCCAGGTAGCTGTTGCCCAGCCGCAGCAGCTCCGCGCCCAGCTGGTAGCGGCCGGAGAGGTCGTCCTGCTCGACGAACCCCTCCTGCTGCAAGGTGCGCAGGATCCCGTGCGCGGTGCCCTTGGCCAGTCCCAGGGCGGAGGAGATGTCGGACAGCCCCAGCTGCCGCTCCCCGCCCGCGAGCAGCCGCAGCATCGCGGCGGCGCGCTCGAGCGACTGGATGGTCCGTGCCATCGGGCAACCTCCGAAGTATGCGGTTCGACAATGCCAAACGATATCGGCCCATGCCGACTCCCGTCATCGATCCGGACGTTCCCGACAGCCGCACCGCGATCTGCCGACGATCACGGATCGTGCAGCACAAGGGCAGGACAGGGGGCCGGACAAGGGAGTGGTGCTGTGCTGTCCACGGCGTGAAACGGGGAACACCTGTACCGGGTCCGGCCGCTACGCTGGCCGGGTACGCCCTCTCCCGGAGGACGTAAAGCCGACAGCCGTCGCAACCAGGGAGCACCTCCATGGCCTCGAACACGCCATCATCCACCAGCACATCCCGCGTCGAAACCTTCCGCGAGGCGCTCGCCTCCCGGGTGGTGGTCGCCGACGGTGCGATGGGCACCATGCTGCAGGCCCAGGACCCCACCATGGAGGACTTCCAGCAGCTGGAGGGCTGCAACGAGATCCTCAACGTCACCCGGCCCGACATCGTCCGCTCGGTGCACGAGGCGTACTTCGCGGTCGGCGTCGACTGCGTGGAGACCAACACCTTCGGCGCGAACTTCGCCGCCCTGGCCGAGTACGACATCCCCGGCCGGGTCCATGAGCTGTCCGAGGCCGGCGCCAGGATCGCCCGCGAGGCCGCCGACGACTTCACCCGGCGGACCGGACAGCAGCGCTACGTCCTGGGCTCCATGGGCCCCGGCACCAAGCTGCCCACCCTCGGCCACGTCCCCTACGTCACCCTGCGCGACGCCTACCAGCAGAACGCCGAGGGCATGATCGCCGGCGGCGCCGACGCGCTGCTGGTGGAGACCACCCAGGACCTGCTGCAGACCAAGGCCGCCATCCTGGGCGCCCGCCGCGCCCTGAAGGCCACCGGCGCCGATCTCCCGGTGATCTGCTCGGTCACCGTCGAGACGACCGGCACCATGCTGCTCGGCTCCGAGATCGGCGCGGCGCTGACCGCCCTGGAGCCGCTGGGCATCGACATGATCGGCCTGAACTGCGCCACCGGCCCGGCCGAGATGAGCGAGCACCTGCGCTACCTCTCCCGGCACTCCCGTATCCCGCTCGCCTGTATGCCCAACGCGGGCCTGCCGGTGCTGGGCAAGGACGGCGCGCACTACCCCCTGACGCCCGCCGAGCTGGCCGATGCCCAGGAGACCTTCGTCGGCGAGTACGGCCTCTCCCTGGTCGGCGGCTGCTGCGGTACGACGCCCGAGCACCTGCGGCAGGTCGTCGAGCGGGTCCGCGGCACCACCCCGCCGGAGCGCCGGGCCCGCCCCGAGCCGGGCGCGTCCTCCCTCTACCAGACGGTGCCGTTCCGCCAGGACACCTCCTACCTGGCCATCGGCGAGCGGACCAACGCCAACGGGTCGAAGAAGTTCCGCGAGGCGATGCTGGACGGCCGCTGGGACGACTGTGTGGAGATGGCCCGCGACCAGATCCGCGAGGGCGCTCACATGCTCGACCTGTGCGTCGACTACGTCGGCCGGGACGGCGTCGCCGACATGCGGGAGCTGGCCGGCCGCTTCGCCACCGCCTCCACCCTGCCGATCGTGCTGGACTCCACCGAACTGAACGTCCTCCAGGCGGGCCTGGAGCAGCTCGGCGGCCGGGCCGTCCTGAACTCCGTCAACTACGAGGACGGCGACGGCCCCGAGTCGCGGTTCGCGAAGGTCACCGCGCTGGCCGCGGAGCACGGCGCGGCGCTGATCGCGCTGACCATCGACGAGGAGGGCCAGGCCCGCACCGTCGAGCACAAGGTGGCCGTGGCCGAACGACTGATCGCCGACCTGACCGGCAACTGGGGCATCCACGAGTCCGACATCCTCGTCGACTGCCTGACGTTCACCATCTGCACCGGCCAGGAGGAGTCCCGCAAGGACGGCATCCACACCATCGAGGCCATCCGGGAGCTGAAGAAGCGTCACCCGGACGTCCAGACCACCCTGGGCCTGTCGAACATCTCCTTCGGCCTCAACCCGGCCGCCCGGATCGTGCTGAACTCCGTCTTCCTCGACGAGTGCGTCAAGGCCGGACTGGACTCGGCGATCGTGCACGCCTCCAAGATCCTGCCGATCGCCCGCCTGGAGGAGGAGCAGGTCACCGCCGCCCTCGACCTGATCTACGACCGGCGCCGCGAGGGCTACGACCCGCTGCAGAAGCTGATGGAGCTCTTCGAGGGCGCCACCGCCAAGTCCCTCAAGGCCGGCAAGGCCGAGGAGCTGCTCGCCCTCCCCCTGGACGAGCGCCTCCAGCGGCGCATCATCGACGGCGAGAAGAACGGCCTGGAGACCGACCTCGACGAGGCCCTGACCGAGCGCCCCGCCCTCGAGATCGTCAACGACACCCTCCTGGCGGGCATGAAGGTGGTCGGTGAGCTGTTCGGCTCCGGCCAGATGCAGCTGCCGTTCGTGCTCCAGTCCGCCGAGGTGATGAAGTCCGCGGTGGCCTACCTGGAGCCGCACATGGAGAAGTCCGGCGACGAGGGCAAGGGCACCATCGTGCTGGCCACCGTCCGCGGCGACGTCCACGACATCGGCAAGAACCTCGTCGACATCATTCTGTCCAACAACGGCTACAACGTCGTCAACCTCGGCATCAAGCAGCCGGTCTCGGCGATCCTGGAAGCCGCCGAGGAACACCGCGCCGACGTCATCGGCATGTCCGGGCTCCTGGTCAAGTCCACCGTGATCATGAAGGAGAACCTGGAGGAGCTCAACCAGCGCAAGATGGCCGCCGACTTCCCCGTCATCCTCGGCGGCGCCGCCCTCACCCGCGCCTACGTCGAACAGGACCTGCACGAGATCTACGAGGGCGAAGTCCGCTACGCCCGCGACGCGTTCGAGGGCCTGCGCCTGATGGACGCCCTGATCGCGGTCAAGCGCGGCGTACCCGGCGCGACCCTGCCCGAACTCAAACAGCGCCGGGTACCGAAGCGGGACACCGCCGTACTGGAGGTGACCGAGCCCGAGGGCGCGGTGCGCTCCGACGTGGCCACCGACAACCCGGTCCCCGCCCCGCCGTTCTGGGGCACCCGGGTCGTCAAGGGCATCCAGCTCGCCGACTACGCCTCCTGGCTGGACGAGGGCGCGCTGTTCAAGGGCCAGTGGGGCCTGAAGGAGACACGCAGCGGCGACGGCCCGACGTACCGGGAACTGGTGGAGACCGAGGGCCGCCCCCGCCTGCGCGGCTGGCTGGACAAGCTCCAGACCGAGAACCTGCTGGAAGCCGCCGTCGTGCACGGCTACTTCCCGTGCGTGTCCAAGGGCGAGGACCTGATCCTGCTGCACGAGGACGGCACCGAGCGCACCCGCTTCACCTTCCCGCGCCAGCGCCGCGGCCGGCGGCTGTGCCTGGCGGACTTCTTCCGCCCGGAGGAGTCCGGCGAGACCGACGTCGTCGGGCTCCAGGTCGTCACCGTCGGCTCGAAGATCGGCGCCGCCACCGCCGAGCTGTTCGCGGCCAACTCCTACCGCGACTACCTCGAACTGCACGGCCTGTCCGTCCAGTTGGCAGAGGCGCTGGCCGAGTACTGGCACGCCCGGGTCCGCGCCGAGCTGGGCTTCGGCGGTGAGGACCCGGACGAGGTCGAGGACATGTTCGCGCTCAAGTACCGCGGCGCGCGGTTCTCGCTGGGCTACGGTGCCTGCCCCGACCTGGAGGACCGCGCCAAGATCGCCGACCTGCTGCGGCCGGAGCGGATCGGCGTCGAGCTCTCCGAGGAGTTCCAGCTCCACCCCGAGCAGTCCACCGACGCCATCGTCATCCACCACCCCGAGGCCAAGTACTTCAACGCGCGGTAGCGCGTGACAGCGACTCCCGGGGGCAACCCCCGGACCCCCGGCCGGTGGTCGCGTGATCGGGCTACGGAGGGTAAGTGCACGTCGGGCCTGCCCGGGCACCCGCCCGGCCGGTTCCGGCCCGTGTCACCACGCGTTCCGGCGCGCACCGTCGTACACTTGTCGGTCCGGTAGCGGCCGGTCGTCTTCCTCCCGCTGGGGATGACGGCCGGCCCTTTCGTCCCTCCGGGGACGGCTCACGACGGAGGTGGACGGATGACCAGCAGCATCCCCGTGGTCGGCACCGGGCCGGCCGGCGCCGGAACCCTCCAGGCCGTGTTCCTCGACCTCGACGGCACACTCGTCGACACCGAGGGGTTCTGGTGGGAGGCGGAGGCGGAGGTGTTCGCCGGGCTCGGCCACATCCTGGACGACACCCACCGCGAGGTGGTGGTCGGCGGCCCGATGACCCGCAGCGCCGGCTATCTGATTCAGGCCACCGGCGTCGACATCACCCTGACCGAGCTCAGTGTGCTGCTCAACGCCGCTTTCCTGGCGCGGATCGCGCGCGGCGTCCCGCTGATGCCGGGCGCCGGCCGGCTGCTGGCCGAACTGGCCGCCCACGACGTGCCGACCGCGCTGGTCTCCGCCTCCCACCGGGCCGTCGTCGACCAGATGCTGCACTCCCTCGGCCCGGAGCACTTCGCGCTGACCCTGGCGGGCGACGACCTGCCGCGTACCAAGCCGCACCCCGACCCGTATCTGACGGCCGCCGAGCGGCTGGGGGCGGCTCCGGAGTGGTGCGCGGTCATCGAGGACACCGTCACCGGTGTGACGGCGGGGGAGGCGGCGGGCTGCCGGGTCGTCGCGGTGCCGTCGGTGACCCGGATTCCGCCGGGACCGGGCCGAACGGTCGTGACGTCGCTGGAAGAAGTCGACCTGCCATTTCTCCGGACACTCATCACGGAAAGCCGCGGCGGTGTGCACCGAGCGTGTTCCGCGGAAAGCGCCGAGAACTGAGGGCAGCGGTACGCTCATTTTCCGTGACGAATGCACTGACTGAATTTCTGCATCGGCATGGATTCCTGAATACGTGACGTTTCTCACGCTCCAGGCTGTCGACAGCGGGCCTCGCAGGTGATCCAAGTCCCCTGTTCAGGGGCTTCTACGGGGGTAAGTGTCCGGGTTGGTGGGGCAACGCGCGAATCGTTCCGCCGTCCGGATATCGGTCATCCCACCATTGATATCCAGGACCCATATCGATTCAACTCCGGTGTGCCCCAGTCCGGCTGACCGTTCCTACTAATCTCGTCGCGAGCAACATCGCTCCGCTGATAAGGAACCTGTCCACGATGAATCGCAAGACCCTGGTGCTGCCGGCGCTGGCCGGTCTGCTCGCCCCCGTACTCGCTGCCTGCGGCGGCGGGGACGGCGCGGGCGAAGGCGGCGATCCCATCGTCGTGGGGGTGGCCACCCATATCGAGGCGACCAAGGAGGCGCCCGCCCCGCTCGACCCGGCGCAGGCCTATGACGTCGACGCCTGGAACGTGCTGCGGCCCTCACTGCAGACGCTGATGCGGCTGCCCCGGAGCGGCACCGCGCCGGAGCCCGACGCGGCCGAATCCTGCGGATTCCGCGACAACCGCCACGAGCAGTTCCGCTGCACCCTCCGCAGCGGCCTGAAGTTTTCGAACGGCCATGCCCTGACGGCGGAGGACGTCAAGTTCTCCATCGAGCGCATCCAGGCCATCCACCACGCCAACGGCCCGGTGGCGCTGCTCGACGGCATCGACAAGGTCGAAACGCCGGACGACGAGACCGTGGTCTTCCACCTCAAGACGCCCGACGCCACCTTCCCGCAGAAGCTCACCACCCCCGCCACGGCCATCGTGGATGCCGAGGTGTACCCGAAGAGCCGCCTCCACAACGGCTTCGACGTGACCGGCTCCGGCCCGTACACCGTCCGCGCCGAGCACAGCGGCAACCGCGTCACCAAGGCCGTCTTCACCAAGAACCCCGAGTACCAGGGCGGACTCACGGCACGGCACGACAAGATCGAGATGCGCTTCTTCGACGACTCCGCCACGGCGGAACGCGAGCTGCGCAAGGGCGGTATCGACCTGCTCAGCCGCGGTCTGTCGCCCAGCCAGGCCAAGAGCCTGCAGAACGCCGGGGACAGCCACCTCACGGTCCACGCGATGCCGGGCCAGGAGATCCGCTACCTCGCCTTCAACACCAAGGCCCCGGCCGTCGCCGACAAGGCCGTACGGCAGGCGATCGCGCAGATCGTCAACCGCTCCGCGCTCGTACGGGACGTCTACGCCTACACCGGCGACCCGCTCTTCTCGCTGGTCCCCACCGGCCTCACCGGCCACGTCAACGCGTTCTTCAACAAGTACGGCAACCCCAGCGCCGAAGCCGCCCGCAAGATGCTGCAGCAGGCGAACATCACCACCCCGGTGAAGTTCACCCTCACCTACACCACGCGTCACTACGGTTCCAGCACCGCCCAGGAGATCCGCGCACTGCAGCGCCAGCTCAACAGCACCGGACTCTTCGCTGTCGACATCAAGGGCGTCGACAGCTGGCAGCAGTTCCGCACCGAGGGCCAGGAAGGCAAGTACACCGCCTACAGCATGGGCTGGTTCGCCGATATCCCGGACGCCGACAACTACATCGCACCGTTCATCGGCAAAGAGAACTTCCTCGGCTCCCCCTACCGCAACAGCACCATCGAGTCGCAGCTCATCCCGGCCAGCCGCCAGGAGAGCGACCGCAACTCCGCCGCGGCCGCTTTCAAGCGGGCGCAGGACATCATCGCCGAGGACGTACCGCTGCTCCCCCTGTGGCAGGGCAAGCAGTACGTCGCCGCCCGCGACGACATCACCGGCACCCAGTGGGCCCTCAACACCTCCTCGGGCCTGCAGATCTGGGAGCTCGGCCGCGGCGTCGCCGACTGAGCCCGCACCACCACCGACCACCCGCACAACCCCCCGCCGTGGCTCGACCACCGCGGCCCGACAGGCACCACCCAGAGATTGAGGACCGTAGTGAGGAAGCGTGACCAGAGGCTGGCCGCCCCGATCGGAGCGGGGCTGACAACAGCCCTGCTCGCGCTCACCGGGTGCGGCACGAACGACGCCGGAGCGGCCGGCAACGGCGAACCCGTTGTCATGGGAATGACCGACAAGGTCAAGGCCGTCGACCCCGCATCCGGCTACGAACCCGGATCCTGGCTGTTGTTCAACAACGTCTTCCAGTCCCTGCTGAGCTTCCCCAAGGGCGGCACCACCCCCGAGCCGGAGGCGGCCAAGAGCTGCACCTTCACCGGCAGCGACAGCAAGGTCTTCCGCTGCACCCTCAAAGACGGCCTGACCTTCAGCAACGGTGACCCGCTGACCTCGAAGGACGTCAAGTACTCCTTCGACCGCACGCTGCGCATCAAGGACCGCGACGGCCCCGCCGTCATGCTCTCCGCCCTCGACAAGGTCGAGACGCCGGACGACAAGACCGTCGTCTTCCACCTCAAGACGCCCGACGCGACCTTCCCCATGAAGATCGCCTCCGGCGCCGGCTCCATCGTCAACCACACCGAGTACCCCGCCGACCGGCTGCGCACCGACGGCAAGGCCGTCGGCTCCGGCGTCTACACGCTCAAGGAGTACGGCCCCGACAAGGCCGTCTTCGGGGTCAACGCCTCCTACAAGGGCCCCGCTCAGGTCCGGAACTCCGGCATGACCGTGAAGTTCTTCAAGAGCCGCGACAAGCTCAAGAAGGCCGTCGAGAGCGGCGATGTCGACCTCGCCTACCGTGGTCTGGAAGCCAAGGACATCGCCGGCCTCAACAAGGCCTCCCTCAAGCAGGAGCACGGCCCCAAGGTCGTCGACGGCAGCAGCGCGGAGGCCATGTACCTGGTCTTCAACCTCAAGGACCCGTCGGTCAAGCAGGCCGGCGTGCGCAAGGCGATCGCCTACCTCCTGGACCGCTCCACCCTCGTCCGGGACGTCTACCAGCGCACCGCCGAACCGCTGTACTCGGTGGTCCCGGCCGGCATCACCGGCCACAACACCGCCTTCTTCGACACCTACGGCGACCGCCCCCAGCCCGCCAAGGCCAAGGCCGCACTGCACGCCGAGGGCCTCAACGGCAAGGTGCCGCTCACCCTGTGGGCCACTCCGGACCGCTTCGGCCCCGGCACCGTCGCCGCCGTCGAGGAGATCGCCCAACAGCTCAACGCCAGCGGCCTGTTCGATGCCAAGGTGCGCTCGGTGCCTACCGAGGAGTTCGGCAAGGGCGTGACGGAAGGGCGGTTCGGCGCCTACATCAGGGGCTGGATCCCCGACTACCCGGACCCCGACAACTTCACCCAGCCGTTCTTCGGCAAGGACAGCGTGCTGGTCAACAACTACGACTCGCCCACCATCAGCGGGCAGCTGCTGCCCAAGACGGCCGACGAACCCAACCGCGGGGCCACCAAGCCCGCCTTCCGCGAGCTGCAGAACATCGTCGCCCAGGACGTGCCGGTCATACCCATCTGGCAGGGCAAGCAGTACGCGGTGGCCCGCGACGGCATCTCCGGCCTGGAGTGGACCCTGGACTCCTCGACCGTCTTCCGCTTCTGGGAGATCCGGAAGGCGTCCGAGGCCTGATCGGGGCCACGGCCACGGCACAGCGGCAGCACGGCATCGCGGCGCCACAGGACAGCACACAGCGCGGCGGGGCCGGCCCGGAGGTTTCCCCGGGCCGGCCCCGCCGCGCCGTGCTGTGCTGTGCGCCCGGCCCTACTGGGCGCCCGGCCGGACCAGCCCGCTCTCGTACGCGTACACCGCCGCCTGCACGCGGTCGCGCAGCCCCAGCTTCGTCAGCACATGGCCCACATGCGTCTTGACCGTCGTCTCGCTGACGAACAGATCCGCGGCGATCTCCGCGTTCGACAACCCGCGCGCCACCAGCTTCAGCACCTCCACCTCACGCTCGGTGAGGGTGTGCAGCGTGTCCGGCACCGGCTCCTCGCCCGACGGCAGATGACCGGCGTACTTGTCCAGCAGCCGGCGCGTGATACTCGGCGCGAGCATCGCCTCACCCGCCGCCACCACCCGGATCGCCTGCACCAGCTCGTTCGCCGGCGCGTCCTTCAGCAGAAAACCGCTGGCCCCGGCCCGCAGCGCCTCCACGACGTACTCGTCCAGGTCGAACGTCGTCAGCACCAGCACCTTCGCCGGACCGTCCTTCGCCGGACCGGTGATCTGCCGGGTCGCCTCCACCCCGTCCATCCGGGGCATCCGGATGTCCATCAGCACCACATCGGGCTGCAGCGCCCGCACCTGCTCCAGCGCCTGCAGACCGTCACCGGCCTCCCCGACGACCGCCAGGTCCTGCTCCGCCTCCAGAATCATCCGGAATCCCGTACGCAGCAGGGGCTGGTCGTCGACCAGCAGGACGCGGATGGCCACGAGCTCTCCTTCGTTACGCCCGTTCGAAACGCCCGGACAGGCTAGATCACACCCATTCTGCCCTGCGGAGTCTCCTCGCCGCCCTGCGGACCCCCGGCCGCAACACCTCCCGAGGCCCGCACCTCCAGCGGCTGTGTTTCCCCGGGGGCAACCCCCGGACCCCCGGCCCCAACACCCTCCGCGGCCCCTACCGGCAGCGGATACACCGGGGGAGTGCCGCCGAATTCCGGGCAGTGCGCCTGGTGGTCGCACCAGCCGCACAGCTTTGTCCGCCGCGGCCGCCAGTCACCGGTCCGCGTGGCCAGCCGGATCGCGTCCCACAGCGCCAGCAACTTCCGCTCCACGGCCCGCAGATCGGCCTCGCCCGGGTCGTACGTCAGCACATCGCCGCTGCCCAGGTACACCAGCTGCAGCCGCCGCGGCACCACGCCCCGCAACCGCCACATCACCAGCGCGTAGAACTTCATCTGGAACAGCGCACCCTCGGCATACTCCGGCCGGGGCGCCTTGCCCGTCTTGTAGTCGACGATGCGCACCTCGCCGGTCGGGGCCACATCCACCCGGTCGATGAATCCCCGCAGCCGCAGCCCCGAATCCAGCTCCGTCTCCACATACAGCTCACGGTCGGCCGGCTCCAGGCGTGTCGGGTCCTCCAGCGAGAACCACCGCTCCACCAGCGCCTCGGCCTCCGCCAGCCACCGCCCCAGCCGCTCACCCTCCGCGTCCTCCGCGAACAGCTCCGCCAGCTCCGGCCGCCGCTCCAGCAGCCGCTCCCACTCGCCCGGCACCATGGCGCGCGCCCCCGCCGCCGTACGCTCCGCCGCCGGAGCGTCGAAGAGCCGCTCCAGCACCGCATGCACCACCGTCCCCCGCGTCGCCGCCGGGCTCGGCTTCTCCGGCAGCCGGTCGATCACCCGGAAGCGGTACAGCAGCGGGCACTGGAGGAAATCGCTCGCCCGCGACGGCGACAATGCCACCGGCGGCCGCGCCGGCTCCCCGCCCCGCTCACCCTGCGTGCCCGTCCCGTCCTGCTCCGCGCTCCATCCCATGCCGCAAACCCTACGGCCCGCCACTGACAACCCCGGACGAGCCGCGGACGCACCGTGGAGGACAGGAGAGGGCGGCGGAGGACAGCGGAAGGCAGTGAGGGGCGAAGTGCAGGTGCGCCGCACGCGCCCCACAGCGAAACCGTCCCCCACGCTCCGCATACCATCGACGCCGGACCCCTTCGCCCTGCATGATCGAGATATCAGGCCGAGCAGGGGCGTATGCCGTATTCGACGAGGGGACGCCACACCGTGGACGACAGCGGGAAGCCGCACGACCCCCAGGAGCCCGCACCGCACCGGCCACCCGAGCCGCCCGAGCCGGCCAAGGACACCAAGGGGCCCAAGGCGCCCCCACCGGGCCAGAAGGCCGGCGGAGGCATCCTCATGGGCCGCCCCTTCGGCGTGCCCGTCTACGTGGCACCCAGCTGGTTCCTCGTCGCGGCCCTGATCACCTGGGTCTTCGGCGGCCAGCTGGAGCGCGTACTGCCCGAGCTCGGCACTGCCCGCTACCTCGTCTCGCTCTTCTTCGCCGTCGCCTTCTACGCCTCGGTGCTCGTCCACGAACTCGCCCACACCGTCGCCGCCCTCCGCTTCAAGCTGCCCGTACGCCGCATCCAGCTGCAGTTCTTCGGCGGCGTCTCGGAGATCGAGAAGGAGAGCGAGAGCCCCGGCCGCGAATTCATCCTCGCCTTCGTCGGCCCGCTGCTCTCCCTCGTCCTCGCCGGCGTCTTCTACGCCGGCATGCACCTCGTCGAGCCCGGCACGGTCCCCGGCGTCCTGGTCGCCGGCCTGATGATCTCCAACCTCATCGTCGCCGTCTTCAACCTGCTGCCGGGCCTCCCGCTGGACGGCGGCCGGATGCTGCGCGCCATCGTGTGGAAGATCACCGGCAAACCCATGAGCGGCACCATCGCCGCCGCCTGGATCGGCCGCGCCCTCGCCGTCACCGTCCTCATCGGCCTGCCGCTGCTCACCCACACCGGCGCGCTCGGCAACGACCGCCCGGACATCGGCAGCAGCGACTCGCTCACCGATGCCCTGCTCGCCGCGATCCTCGCCGCCATCATCTGGACCGGAGCCGGGAACAGCCTGCGCATGGCACGGCTGCGCGAACGCCTCCCCGACCTCACCGCCCGCACCCTGACCCGGCGCGCCGTCCCCGTCGAGACCGCCACCCCGCTCTCCGAAGCACTGCGCCGCGCCAACGACGCCGGCGCCCGCGCCCTGGTCGTCGTCGACCCCCAGGGCAGCCCCACCGCCCTCGTCCGCGAGACCGCCATCGTCGGCGTCCCCGACCACCGCCGCCCCTGGGTCGCCGTCGGCACCCTCGCCCAGGACCTCAGGGACGGCATGCGGGTCTCCGCCGAACTCGCCGGCGAGGACCTCCTGGAGTACCTGCGCGCCACCCCCGCCACCGAATACCTCGTCGTCGAGGAAACCGGCGAGATCTACGGTGTCCTGTCCACCGCCGACGTCGAGCGCGCCTTCGTCTCCGCCATGGCCCGCAAGGCCGCCTGACGGGCCCGGACGCCTCCGCGCCGCCCACTGGTCCGCGCCGCCCCGACGGGCCGGTAGGCTGGTCACATGTCCGAACCGACCGGTGCCGCCCGCCGTCGCGGGCCCTTCAAGGTCGGGGACCAGGTCCAGCTCACCGACCCCAAGGGACGCCACTACACCTTCACGCTCGAAGAGGGCAAGAGCTTCCACACCCACAAGGGAGCCTTCCCCCACGACGAGCTGATCGGTGCTCCCGAGGGCAGCGTTGTCCGTACCACCGGGAACGTCGCCTACCTCGCGCTGCGCCCGCTGCTCCCCGACTACGTCCTGTCCATGCCCCGCGGCGCCGCCGTGGTCTACCCCAAGGACGCGGGGCAGATCCTGGCGATGGCCGACATCTTCCCCGGCGCCCGCGTCGTCGAGGCCGGGGTGGGCTCCGGCTCGCTCAGCAGCTTCCTGCTGCGCGCCATCGGCGACGACGGCATGCTGCACTCCTACGAGCGCCGCGCCGACTTCGCCGAGATCGCCACGCAGAACGTCGAGCGCTACTTCGGCGGCCCGCACCCGGCGTGGACGCTCACCGTCGGTGACCTCCAGGACAACCTCTCCGACACCGACGTCGACCGCGTCATCCTCGACATGCTCGCCCCCTGGGAGTGCCTGGACGCCGTCTCCAAGGCCCTGGTGCCCGGCGGCATCCTCTGCGCCTACGTGGCCACGACCACGCAGCTGGCCCGCACCGTCGAGGCGATCCGCGAGCACGGCACCTTCAACGAGCCGTCGGCCTGGGAAACCATGGTCCGCACCTGGCACGTCGAGGGCCTCGCCGTCCGCCCCGACCACCGCATGATCGGCCACACCGGCTTCCTGCTCACCGCCCGCCGCCTCGCCGACGGTGTGGAGCCCCCGCTCCGCCGCCGCCGCCCGGCCAAGGGCGCCTACGGCGAGGACTACACCGGACCGGGCGGACGGGAAACCGCCGCGTCCGGCGGACGGGAAACCACGGCCGAGTAAGGAGCGGGCGGTCGCCAACGGGCGCGGCCGCCCCCCCCCCGCCGGGCGCAATACCCGTCCGGATCCGGCCACCCTGCTCAGTCGGCCACCGCACCGCATCCCACCGGCGACGCGATGCCGCCGGCCCATGCATCCCGCGGGCCGTGGAATGCGGCCGGCCGCCGAACCCCACGCACGGCTACGGAACCCCGTCGGCCCCCGTATCCCGCGGACCGCGGAACACGGGCCGGCCACCGGCCACCGAACCCCGTCGCCCGCGGAATGTCCCCGCCACGAACCCACAGGCGCCGCCGACGAGTTCCCCCTCCGGGAACCGCCGGCGGCGCCCCGTCGTTCACCGGCCAGGGGCGCACGCGACCCTTAAGGGATCCCCTACGGGAAACCCCGTACGGCATCACCCGAGGAAAACCCGGAAAACCCGGCCCAGCTGGTTCCTTGCCACCCCCACCTGTGGAACGATGCTGGACACTCCCACCGGCACAGCACTTCACAGGAGTTACCCCGCGTGCAGCCCTTGGCAGGCCAGGACCTCTTGCACACCCAGCCGCGCCTCATGCACTGGCTCACCACCGCCACCGCCGTCTCGGCGGTCGTGGCGGCCGCCTCCTTCATCCAGCCGCCCGACGCCACGGCCACGACCTCCCGGGACACCCGGGCCGGGCACCGCTCCGTGACCGCCGTCGGCACCGCCCCCGATCCGGCCAAGGTGGCCTTCCCCGTCGACTGCGGCCCGCACCGCCTCGACATCGCACGGCAGGTCTCCGGAGACCTCGACGGCGACGGGACGACCGAGACCGTCGCGGAGGTGCGCTGCCACAGCGAGACCGGCACCCCGCCCAGCGCCGTCTACGTCCTCGCCCAGTCCGCCGGCTCCCGGGCCGTCCCGCGGATCGTGGCGACACTCCTCGCACCCGGCCAGCAGCTCAGCGTCCGCACGCTCGCCCTCAGGGACCGGGCGGTCGTCGCGGACGTCGAGGGCTACTCCAGCCTCGACGTGCCGCGCTGCTGCCCGGACGTGCGCAAGAGCGTCAAGTGGCAATGGCGGGGCGGGAAGTTCGTCCAGAGCGAACTCCCCGCCAGTGTGGTCACCCAGAGCGCCTGAGCCGTCGCGTGCTGTATCCCCGGGGACGCTCCGTATCCCGTTCCGTGACCTGTGGGCTACTCGGCGTCGAACTACTCGGGAGCCGAACTGTTCAGCGGCGGACTACTCTGCGTCCGGGCCGTAGACCTCTACGCCGTCGCCGGCCCGGCGCACGTGGATACAGTCCCCCGGGCAGTCCTTCGCGGAGTCGCGCACGTCGTTGAGCAGCTTCAGCGGGACGGGGGTTGTCGCCCCCTTCTCCTGGAGCAGCTCGTCATCGGCGCTCTTCACATACGCCAGACCATCGATGTCCAGCTCGAAGACCTCCGGCGCATACTGCGCACAGATGCCGTCCCCGGTGCACAGGTCCTGGTCGATCCAGACTTCCAGCTCTGGGGCTTCGTCCTGCGCGGTCATCTCGCCTGCCGTTCCTGCGTACGTGAACCGTTTTTGTCTAAGTGGCGCCAGCACTGACGGGTGTTGACCGACTCGACGATACAACCGGTCGCTTTCCGATGTTGATGGGTGGGTATCCCCTTGGCGTGAGGACGTGCGCAAGGGTGAAGATCGGACACACCCCGACAGTCTTTTCGATCTAGGGGTTTCAACCTGCACCGGCCCAGGTAGGGTCAGGAAGCGTCCAGCTCCTTGGAGGAGGTGAGGACCGTGGCAGCCCACGACGACGACATCAACCGCGGCATCCGGCCGGGGCGGGGGTCTGAAGATCCCGCCGGTCAGGTTGCCTATCTCGAGCAGGAGATCGCCGTCCTGCGACGCAAGCTCGCCGACTCTCCGCGGCACACGAGGATTCTCGAAGAGCGGATCGTCGAGCTGCAGACCAACCTGGCCGGCGTCTCGGCGCAGAACGAGCGTCTCGCCAACACTCTCCGCGAGGCGCGCGACCAGATCGTCGCCCTCAAGGAAGAGGTCGACCGGCTCGCACAGCCGCCGGCCGGCTTCGGCGTCTTCCTGCACGCGAACGAGGACGGCACGGTCGACATTTTCACCGGCGGCCGGAAGCTCCGGGTCAATGTCAGCCCGAGCGTGGAGGCCGAGGACCTCAGGCGTGGCCAGGAGGTCATGCTCAACGAAGCGCTCAACGTCGTCGAGGCCATGGAGTTCGAGCGGGCCGGCGACATCGTCACCCTCAAGGAGATCCTCGAGGACGGCGAGCGGGCCCTGGTGATAGGGCACACCGACGAGGAGCGGGTGGTGAGGCTCGCCGAGCCGCTGCTGGACACCACCATCCGCCCCGGCGACGCCCTGCTGCTCGAATCCCGCTCCGGCTACGTCTACGAAGTCATCCCGAAGAGCGAGGTCGAGGAACTCGTCCTCGAAGAAGTACCGGACATCGACTACACCAAGATCGGCGGTCTGGGCACCCAGATCGAACAGATCCGGGACGCCGTCGAGCTCCCGTACCTCTACCCCGACCTCTTCAAGGAGCACGAACTCCGCCCGCCCAAGGGCGTCTTGCTCTACGGCCCACCCGGCTGCGGCAAGACACTCATCGCCAAGGCGGTCGCCAACTCCCTTGCCAAAAAGGTTGCCGAGGTGACCGGCCAGCCCGCGGGGAAGAGCTTCTTCCTCAACATCAAGGGCCCGGAGCTGCT
Source organism: Streptomyces sp. NPDC001339 (assembly GCF_042895955.1). Taxonomy (NCBI): domain Bacteria; kingdom Bacillati; phylum Actinomycetota; class Actinomycetes; order Kitasatosporales; family Streptomycetaceae; genus Streptomyces; species Streptomyces sp. NPDC001339. The sequence continues at coordinate 163,134 of NZ_JBIAWT010000002.1, forward strand.
CAACAAGTACGTCGGCGAAACGGAACGGCACATCCGGCTGATCTTCCAGCGCGCCAGGGAGAAGGCCGGTGAGGGCACCCCCGTCATCGTCTTCTTCGACGAGATGGACTCCCTCTTCCGCACCCGTGGATCCGGCGTCAGCTCGGACGTGGAGAACACCATCGTCCCCCAGCTGCTCTCCGAGATCGACGGTGTCGAAGGCCTCGAGAACGTGATCGTGATCGGCGCCTCCAACCGCGAGGACATGATCGATCCGGCCATTCTGCGCCCCGGCCGCCTCGATGTGAAAATCAAGATCGAGCGCCCGGACGCGGAGGCCGCCAAGGACATCTTCTCGAAGTACCTCACGGAAAATCTCCCGCTGCACGCCGACGACCTCGCCGAACACGACGGCTCGCGCAGGTCCGCAGTCAGCGGAATGATTCAGTCCGTCGTCGAGCAGATGTATGCGGAATCCGAGGAGAATCGCTTCCTGGAGGTCACCTACGCCAACGGTGACAAGGAAGTCCTCTACTTCAAGGACTTCAACTCCGGTGCGATGATCGAAAACATCGTAGGACGCGCAAAGAAGATGGCCATCAAGGCCTTCCTCGAGCACAACCAGAAAGGCCTCAGGGTCTCCCACCTCCTCCAGGCCTGCGTGGACGAGTTCAAGGAGAACGAGGACCTGCCCAACACCACCAACCCGGACGACTGGGCCCGGATCTCCGGAAAGAAGGGCGAGCGGATCGTCTACATCCGCACCCTCGTCACCGGAAAACAGGGCGCGGACACCGGCCGCTCCATCGACACCGTGGCGAATACCGGCCAATACCTGTAACACCGCTCTCCGGCTGCGGATGTCCTGCACGGGGCGTCCGCAGCCGGACGCATTTCCGGAAGCACCGAAAATGCTCCCATCATGGGCGATGAACCAGGGAAAACCGGACTGGAGCAATGACTGTAATGATCTCCCCAGAGCCGCAATGGCGTTCTAGGCTCATCGGTACCGCTGCGTCACGCAGTGCGGGCGTGGGGCACGCACCCGGGACGCAGGCACAGCAGCGGTACGTGAGCGCCGCCCCCATCCGGGGACGCCGCCGGGCAAGGAGGGCCGCATGACCGTACGGCGCGTAATGGGCATCGAGACCGAGTACGGGATCTCCGTCCCCGGGCACCCGAACGCCAATGCCATGCTCACCTCATCCCAGGTCGTCAACGCCTACGCGGCCGCGATGCACCGGGCACGCCGTGCCCGCTGGGACTTCGAGGAGGAGAACCCGCTGCGGGACGCCCGCGGCTTCGACCTCGCACGCGAGAACGCGGACGCCAGCCAGCTCACCGACGAGGACATCGGCCTCGCCAACGTGATCCTCACCAACGGCGCCAGGCTCTACGTCGACCACGCACACCCCGAATACAGCGCCCCCGAGGTCACCAACCCCCGCGACGCCGTCCTCTGGGACAAGGCCGGCGAACGGATCATGGCCGAAGCCGCCGAAAAGGCCGCCCAGGTCCCCGGCGCCCAGCCCATCCACCTCTACAAGAACAACACCGACAACAAGGGCGCCTCCTACGGCACGCACGAGAACTACCTGATGAAGCGGGAGACCCCCTTCTCGGACATCGTGCGGCACCTGACCCCGTTCTTCGTCTCCCGGCTGGTCTACGCCGGCGCCGGCCGGGTCGGCATCGGCCAGGACGGCCACGAGCACGGCTTCCAGATCAGCCAGCGCGCCGACTACTTCGAGGTGGAGGTCGGCCTGGAGACGACCCTCAAGCGGCCCATCATCAACACCCGCGACGAACCCCACGCGGACGCGGAGAAGTACCGCCGCCTCCACGTGATCATCGGTGACGCCAACCTCTCCGAGATCTCCACCTACCTCAAGCTCGGCACCACCTCCCTCGTCCTCTCCATGATCGAAGACGGCTTCATCGCCGTCGACCTCGCCGTCGACCAGCCCGTCCGCACCCTCCACCAGGTGTCGCACGACCCCACCCTGCAACGCCTGATCACGCTCCGCAGCGGCCGCACGCTCACCGCCGTACAGCTCCAGATGGAGTACTACGAGCTCGCCCGCAAGTACACCGAGGACCGCTACGGAGCGGACGCGGACGACCAGACCAAGGACATCCTCACCAGGTGGGAGGACGTGCTCACCCGGCTGGAGAACGACCCGATGAGCCTCGCCGGCGAGCTGGACTGGGTCGCCAAACGCGAACTCATGGAGGGCTACCGCCGCCGCGACGGCCTCGACTGGGACGCCGCTCGGCTCCACCTCATCGACCTCCAGTACGCCGACGTACGCCCCGAGAAGGGCCTGTACAACCGTCTGGCGGCCCGCGGCAAGATGAAGCGCCTCCTGGACGAGCCCGACGTCCAGCGGGCCCGGCAGCGGCCCCCTGAGGACACCAGGGCGTACTTCCGCGGCCGCTGCCTGGAGCAGTACGCGGACGATGTCGCGGCCGCCTCGTGGGATTCGGTCATCTTCGACCTGCCCGGCCGGGACTCGCTGCAGCGGGTGCCGACGCTGGAGCCGCTGCGCGGGACCCGTAAGCACGTCAAGGAGCTGCTGGACCGCTGCCGGACCGCCGAAGAGCTGGTGAGGACGCTGTCCGGCCGCTGAACCACGGGCCGGACCAGGGCCGGGTCGCGGGTTGAATCGCGACAGGTGCACGACAGGATTCGCGGCGATCGGCCGTCGAGCGACGGCTGAAATCTCCGCGGTACGGGAATCATCGAGATGACTCCCGGGCGTTGCAGCAACTGCAGGGCCGATGTCGGACCCTGCTTGTAGGGTCGGATCTTGAAGGTCACATCGAGCGGGCGAACCGAGCGGGGTGAGGGATATGGCGACCAAGGACAGCGGCGGCGGACAGGCGAAGGCCACGCGTTCCACCGAGGAGGTCGAGGAGCAGGCCCAGGACGCGCAGGTCTCCGAGGAGCTCAAGGAGCGGCAGGAGAAGCTGAGCGACGACGTGGACTCTGTGCTGGATGAAATCGATGATGTGCTCGAAGAGAACGCCGAGGATTTCGTTCGGTCATTCGTTCAGAAAGGCGGCGAGTAGCCTTCGAATCGAAGGTGGCGGGGGGTGCTTGGGTTGTCAACTGAAGAAATTGTGAAGCGCTGCGTGCGGTGCGGTGAGTGCAAGCCGCGCGCAGCCTTCGCCCGCAAGCGGTCAAACCTTGATGGCTTGCAGCGGCATTGCCGGGATTGCGCGACCCGCTATCACTGCCGCGCACTAGAGCCTCAAGTGCTCGGCCCTGTGGACAATGTGCCGGAGGGGCACAAACGTTGCCGGGGGTGCGGCGAAGTGAAGCCGCACAGCGAATGGCATCGGAAGCGCGATGGGTGGGCCAGCCGCTGCAAGGCCTGTAGAGCGGCAGTGGCACCTGCACAGCACCTGTGGCGCAAGTACGGCCTGACCGAGGCCGAGCGAGACGAGCGGATCGCCTCCCAGGGCGGGGTCTGCTGTATATGCCTAGCCGCTCCTGCAACGCATGTGGATCACTGCCACAGGACGGGTAAGGTCCGTGGCGTACTGTGCTTCAACTGCAATTCCGGCCTCGGCGTGTTGAGGGACGCCCCCGCAGCTGCGCTCCGAGCAGCCGACTACTTGGAAGGAAACGCGTGGAAGCCAACACTCGCAGCACCGGGCGTCTACCGGCTGCCTTCCTGACGCCCGGGTCCTCGTCGTTCATGGATTTTCTCAGTGACCACTCGCCGGGGCTGCTGCCCGGCAACCGTCCGCTGCCGCCCGTCCAGGGTGCCGTCGAGGCGCCGCACGGTACGACGATCGTGGCCCTGACGTTCCCCGGCGGCGTGGTGCTCGCCGGTGACCGGCGGGCGACGATGGGCAATGTCATCGCGCAGCGCGATATCGAGAAGGTCTTCCCGGCCGATGAGTACAGCGCGGTCGGTATCGCCGGTACGGCCGGTCTCGCCACCGAGATGGTGAAGCTGTTCCAGCTGGAGCTGGAGCACTTCGAGAAGGTCGAGGGCGCCCAACTCTCCCTGGAGGGCAAGGCGAACCGGCTGTCGACGATGATTCGCGGCAATCTCGGGATGGCCATGCAGGGCCTGGCCGTGGTGCCGTTGTTCGCGGGCTATGACCTCGACCGGGAGAAGGGCCGGATCTTCTCGTACGACGTGACGGGCGGGCGCTCGGAGGAGCACGGTTTCGCGGCGACGGGTTCCGGTTCGGTGTTCGCGCGGAGCGCGCTGAAGAAGCTCTTCCAGGAGGACTTCACGGAGCATCAGGCCGCGACGGCCGTGGTGCAGGCGCTGTACGACGCGGCTGACGACGATTCGGCGACCGGCGGTCCGGACCTGGCGCGACGGATCTATCCGATCATGACGGTGATCACCGACGAGGGCTTCCGGAGGCTGCCTGAGGACGAGGTCGCGGAGATTGCCCGTGCCGTGCATGAGCGGCGCCTGGACCAGCCGGACGGCCCGCGGGCCGCGCTGCTCTGACCGTACCGATGTTCCGCAATGCCGCCAGTGAGAACGCCGCCAGTGAGAATGATTTTGACAGGAAGGGATGGATAGCCGGTGTCGACGCCGTTCTATGTCTCACCCCAGCAGGCCATGGCCGACCGTGCCGAATACGCCCGCAAAGGCATCGCGCGTGGCCGCAGCGTCGTGGTGCTGCAGTACACCGACGGCGTGGTGTTCGTCGCCGAGAATCCTTCCCGCGCCCTGCACAAGGTCAGTGAGATCTACGACCGGATCGCGTTCGCGGCGGTCGGTAAGTACAACGAGTTCGAGAATCTGCGGATCGGTGGTGTGCGCTATGCGGATCTGCGGGGTTACACCTATGACCGTGAGGATGTGACGGCGCGCGGGCTGGCGAATGTGTACGCCCAGACGCTGGGCACGATCTTCTCCAGTGCCGCCGAGAAGCCGTATGAGGTGGAGCTGATCGTCGCCGAGGTCGGCAGTGCTCCGGAGGAGGATCAGATCTACCGGCTGCCGCATGACGGTTCGATCGTCGATGAGCACGGTTCGGTGGCGGTGGGCGGTAACGCGGACCAGATCAGCAGCTATCTGGATCAGCGGCATCGGGACGGTATGACGCTGGCGGAGGCGTTGAAGCTGGCGGTGGAGTCGCTGTCACGGGATTCCAACGGTGGCGAGCGGCGGCTGACGGCGGAGCAGTTGGAGGTCGCGACGCTGGACCGTACGCGGCCGCAGAAGCGCAAGTTCAAGCGGATCCTCGGCCGGCAGCTGACCCGTCTGCTGGAGGAGGGTGACGGCGCGGGCGCGGACGAGGGCACCGGTGATGAGGCCGCGGGTGCTGCCGCCGAGGAGGCCGGCGGCAAGGGCACCAAGAGCGCGAAGGGCACCAGGAGCGCCAAGGAGGGCAAGGGCGCGAAGGGCTCGCCGGAGTCCGGTGGTGCGGGTGCGAAGGGCTCGGGTGCCGAAGGGGCCGAGGGCGGCGAGGGGGCTGCCGGGGAGGGTGGTTCCGAGGGGGAGCCGCTGCTCTGACGGTCGGTTTCGCCGATGGTCCGTTCGCGCTGATGAACGGTTGCCGGGCCGCTGGCCCGGTTCGCGCGCCCCGGTGGGTCACTGCCCGCCGGGGCGCATGGCGTTGGCAGGGGCAGGGGCAGGGGCAGGGGCGGGGTCAGGGTCAGGGGCTGGGCGGCGGTGGGGCGGTGGAGCCGCGGGTGATCAGTTCGACGGGGAGGGGGCCGGGGGGCTGGGCTGGGCGGCCGTCGAGTGCGGTCATCAGGGCGCGCATACCGGCTTCGCCGAACTCCTCGGCGGGCAGCCGTACGGTCGTCAGCTCGGGGTCGACGGCGCGGGCGAGGGCGAGGTCGTCGAAGCCGGTGACGGAGACGTCGTCGGGGACGCGCAGGCCGAGGCGGCGGACGGCTTTGCAGGCACCGGCGGCGATGATGTCGTCGTCGCAGAGGAGGGCGGTGGGGCGGGGGCCGGGGCCGGTGAGGGCGGCGTGGGCGGCGCGGAGGCCGGCGTCGATGCCCAGGGCGGATGGCAGACGGCGCAGGTGTGTGCCGGGGACGGCGGCCAGCGCCTGGGTGACGGCGTGGCGGCGGAGGGCGAAGGTCCAGGAGTCCACATCGGCCGCGAGGTGGGTGATGCGGCGGTGGCCGAGCGCGGTCAGGTGGGCGGCCAACTGCCGTGCGCCGTCGGCGATATCGAGGTTGACGGTGGCGGTGGCGCGGTCGTCGTCGGGGTCGCTGTCGAGCATGACCAGGGGCAGGCCGGCGGCGCGGAGCGCGGTGAGGGCCTCGGCGGCCATGGAGGAGGCGATCACGCCGTCCAGGGTGGCAGCGGCCGAGTCGAAGGGGTCGCGCGCATGAGCGATGCCGTCGGGGGAGGGGTACAGGACGACGCCGAAGTCGTGGTCGGCGGCGATGCGGGCCGCTCCGGTGTAGACGCGGGCGAAGAACTCGGTGGTGAGGACGGGGACGACGAGGAGGGCCGTGCGGGTGCGGCCGGTGCGCAGGCTGCGGGCGGCGAGGTTGGGGCGGTAGCCGAGCTCGCGGGCGGCGGCTCGTACAGCCTGGGCCTTGGTCTCCGAGACCCGGCCGCGCCATTTGTCGCCGAGGACGAGGGAGACGGCGGCCTGGGAGACTCCGGCGGCCCGTGCGACGTCCCGGCTGGTGATGCGGGGTGCGGCGGCCGGGCCCGGGGCATCCCCGGTCGGCGGTGGCTGGGGGAGGGCAGGCGGTGTGGCCTTGTGGCTGGTCACCGGGTGTGTCACTCCTCGTGTGCGGTCGTTGCGGGGTGGACCGCAGGTTGCCGCCATGGTACGTATGACGCCGGAAGTTATACGTAACACGTCCGGTCGGTCCGGACGGAAGGGGGCGGGGATGGCCACGGGATACGCGGAGCTTCTCAGGACCCGGCATGCGGCGCGGCTGCTGGGGGGAACGCTGGTCGGCAGGCTGCCGAACGCCACCGCGGCGCTGGCCGTCGTCCTGTTCGCACGGGACGCGGGCGCCGGCTATCCGCTCGCCGGTTCGCTCTCCGCGGTCTACGGCGTCTGCACGGCGATCGGCCAGCCGCTGCTCGGCCGGGCCGTCGACCACTACGGTCAGCCGCGGGTGATGCTGCCCGCCTCGGTGGTCTCCGCCCTCGGGATGACACTCTTCGCCTTCGTCGGCCTCGATCCCCTGTGGCTCGCGTATGCGGCCCTGGCGGTCGCCGGTTTCTTCACCCCGCCGCTGGAGGGCGGCCTCCGGGCGCTGTGGCCGGGGGTGCTCCGGCGCCCGGACCGGGTGCATGCCGCGTATGCGCTGGATGCGGTGGCGCAGGAAGTCATGTTCGCGGCGGGGCCGTCGCTGGTGACGCTGTTCGGGGCGTTCTGGTCGCCGGGGGGAGCGCTGCTGGTCATCAATGCGGTCGGGGTGCTCGGTGCGCTCTCCGTCGTCGTGTCGCCGCCGTCCCGGCGGTGGCGCAGTGAGCCGCGGGACGCGCACTGGCTGGGTGCGCTGCGCTCGGCCGGGATGCTGGTGGTGCTCGGTACGTTCTTCTTCGTCGGGCTGGCGCTCGGCGGGATGGAGGTCTCGGCGGTGGCCTACGCGGAGGAGCGCGGCGGGGGGATGATCTCCAGTCTTCTGCTGTCCGCGCTCGGTGCCGGGGCGCTGGTGGGCGGCCTGGTCTACGGTGCCCGGGAGTGGCCGGGGCGGCCGGAGAGCCGGCTGCGGCTGCTGATCGGGCTGCTGGCGCTGGGGTATCTGCCGCTGGCGCTGACTCCCGGGGTCGCCGGCATGGCGGCGCTGACGGGGTGTGCGGGGGTGTTCCTGGCGCCTTCGCTGGCGTGTGCGTTCGTGGTGGTGGACCGGCATGCGCCCAAGGGCACGGTGACGGAGGCGTTTTCGTGGATCGTGACGACGTTCCTGGTCGGTGCGGCGGTGGGCTCCTCGGTGGTGGGACCGGCAGTGCAGGGCGGTGGTCCGGCGGCGGGATTCGCGGTGTCGGGCGCCGGAGGGGTCACGGCGCTGCTCGTCCTTTTGTCGACGAAGCGATTTCTCGGGGATCCGGTGAAGGGTGGGGCGGGTGCGCTCCCGGCGGAAAATGATCGGAACGGGGCTGTCGAACCCGGTTTCAGAGCAGGCCGTCAGGCGTAATGTTCAGTCATGGACCGCCGCATTTTCGGGCTGGAGAACGAGTACGGCGTCACGTGCACGTTCAGGGGACAGCGCCGACTGTCGCCTGACGAAGTGGCGCGGTACCTCTTCCGCCGTGTCGTGTCATGGGGCCGCAGCAGCAATGTCTTCCTGCGGAACGGCGCCCGCCTGTACTTGGACGTGGGTTCGCACCCGGAATATGCAACTCCCGAGTGCGACAACGTGACCGAGCTGGTCACGCACGACAAGGCGGGTGAGCGCATTCTCGAGGGTCTGCTCGTCGATGCCGAGCGTCGCCTGCACGAGGAGGGAATCGCGGGCGACGTCTATCTGTTCAAGAACAACACCGATTCGGCGGGAAACTCGTACGGCTGCCACGAGAATTATCTCGTCGCCCGGCACGGTGAGTTCTCGCGGCTCGCGGACATCCTGATTCCGTTCCTGGTCACCCGCCAGTTGCTGTGCGGTGCGGGCAAGGTGCTGCAGACTCCGCGGGGTGCGGTGTACTGCGTCAGCCAGCGCGCGGAGCACATCTGGGAGGGGGTCTCGTCGGCGACGACCCGTTCGCGTCCGATCATCAATACCCGGGACGAGCCGCATGCGGACGCCGAGCGGTACCGCCGGCTGCATGTCATCGTCGGTGATTCGAACATGTCCGAGACGACGATGATGCTGAAGGTCGGCGCCACGGATCTGGTGCTGCGGATGATCGAGGCCGGTACGGTCATGCGCGATCTGACGCTGGAGAATCCGATCCGGGCTATCCGTGAGGTCAGCCATGACATCACGGGGCAGCGCAAGGTGCGGCTGGCCAGCGGGCGTGAGGCGTCCGCGCTCGAGGTCCAGCAGGAGTACTACGAAAAGGCGGTGGATTTCTGCGAGCGCCGCGGTATCCGTACGGGCTTCGTGGAGCGGGTGCTGGAGCTGTGGGGCCGTACGCTGGAGGCGGTCCGGAGCGAGGATCTGGACCGGGTCGCGACCGAGATCGACTGGGTGATGAAGTATCAGCTCATCGAGCGGTACCGGGCGAAGAACAACATCACCATGTCCCATCCGCGGGTGGCGCAGATAGACCTCGCCTATCACGACATTCACCGTCGCCGGGGCCTTTACTACCTTCTGGAGCGGAAGGGCCAAGCCGCGCGGATCTGCAATGACTTGAAGATCTTCGAGGGCAAGTCGGTGCCGCCGCAGACGACTCGGGCGCGGCTGCGCGGTGACTTCATTCGCCGGGCCCAGGAGCAGCGCCGTGATTTCACGGTCGACTGGGTGCACCTCAAGCTCAATGACCAGGCGCAGCGTACGGTCCTGTGCAAGGACCCGTTCCGTTCGGTGGACGACCGGGTGGAGAAGCTGATCGCCGGGATGTGAGGCCGTGCCGGGCGCCGCACGGCCGCGGCCGCTGGGGCACCGGTCGCCACACGGGGCGCCGTACGGATCTCGTGCGGTGCCCCGCGTGCGTCGTAGAGTGTGCCGACTTGTACTCGAAGGAACCCGAGGATCACTGTGCGACGCCGACTCGCTGCTCTGCTCATGGTGCCGGCTCTGGCGCTCACCGCTACGGCCTGTGGGGGTGACGACGACAAGAAGAGCGAAGCGGAGAAGACTGGTTCTTCTTCGTCCCCGAAGGCGCCCGAAGCTCCCAAGCCCGTTGACTCGGCGGCGCCGATGCCGAAGGTCGGCGGTGCCGAGGGCAAGAAGGCCACGATCGACGTGCCCAAGGGCGACCCGTCGGGCAAGTTCGTCGTGCACACGCTCACCAAGGGCGACGGCGCCGAGGTCAAGAAGGGCGATCTGGTGTCGATGAACTACACCGGCAAGCTCTGGAAGGGCGGCAAGGACCTCGGCAGCTCCTATGACCAGGGCGGCGCGCAGCTGGTCACGGCCGGTTCGGACGCCGCGATCGCGGCGTTCTCGAAGGCGCTGGTGGGCCAGAAGGAGGGCAGCCGCGTCCTGGTGGTCGCTCCGCCGTCCGCGGCGTGGGGCGATCAGGGCAACCCGCAGGCGGGCGTGTCCGGCACCGACACCCTGGTCTTCGCACTCGACGTGGGCAAGATCACCCCGAAGATGGCCAAGGGCACCCAGGCCGACATCCCGTCGGATCTGCCGCAGATCAAGGCGGACAAGGAGGAGCCCGCCACGATCTCGATCCCGAAGAACGATCCGCCGAAGAAGCTGGTCGACAAGGTCCTCATCGAGGGCAAGGGGGCCGAGATCAAGAGCGGCCAGCGGGTGACCATGCAGTACAGCGGCGCCGCCTGGAAGATCAACGAGGGCAAGCCCAAGGCCGCGCTCTTCGACTCGTCCTGGAAGACGGGCCAGCCCTTCACCACCGCGATCGGCCAGGGCCAGGTCATCGAGGGCTGGGACAAGGGCATCGTCGGCAAGCACGTCGGCGACCGGGTGCTGCTGGTGATCCCGCCGGACCAGGCGTACGGCAAGGAGAACAAGGGCAAGGAGCTGCCGGCCGACTCGACGCTGGTGTTCGTGGTCGACATCCTGAGCGCGGCCTGATCTGCGGTACCGGCAAGATCTGCGAGACTGGCCAGGTAATCGTAAAGATTCGTAAGTAGGAGCACATTCGTGAGCATCGACAAGCCCGAGATCGACTTTCCTGAGGGTCCGGTTCCGACCGATCTGGAGATCGTGGACCTGTGGGAGGGCGACGGGCCGGTCGCCAAGGCCGGGGCCATGGTCTCGGTCCACTACGTCGGCGTCTCCTACAGCACCGGCGAGGAGTTCGACGCGAGCTGGAACCGCGGCAAGCCGCTGCAGTTCCAGCTGGGCGCCGGCCAGGTCATCCCGGGCTGGGACCAGGGCGTGCAGGGCATGAAGGTCGGCGGCCGCCGCCGGCTGACCATTCCGCCGCACCTGGCGTACGGCGAGCGCGGCGCGGGCGGCGGCCGGATCGCCCCGAACGAGACGCTGATCTTCGTCTGCGACCTGGTCTCGGTCTGAGTCTCGGTCCGAGACACCTGTAGGTCACCGTCCGTACGGGCACCGACCGCTTCCGAGGACCCGTGCCACCCCTGGCACGGGTCCTCGGGTTTTCCCGTACGTGTCCCGAGCGGTACGGTCAGCGATCGGGAAGTTCCACGAGAAAGGGCGTCGATGGCCATTGCCAAGGCCGAGCGGCTGATGAACCTGGCGCTGTGCCTGCTGGGGACGCGACGCCCGCTGACCAAGCGCGAGCTGAGAGACTCGATCGAGGCCTACGTCGAGGCCTTCGGGCCGGGGAGGGGTGCGGCCTTCGGGCCGGGGAGGGGTGCGGCCTTCGGGCCGGGCAGAGGTGCGGCCCCCGCGTCGGGCAGAGGCGCGGCCGGCAGTGACGACTCCTTCAACCGCATGTTCGAGCGGGACAAGGACGATCTGCGCGAGCTCGGCCTGGTCATCGAGACCGTCGAGGGCATCGACGGCGAGATCGGCTACCTGGCCCGCCGGGACAGCAACCGGCTGCCCCCGATCACCCTGGACGCCGAGGAGGCCGCCGCCCTCGGGCTCGCCGCCAAGGTCTGGCAGCAGGCCCGTCTGGCCGGCGCGGCCAGCGGTGCCCTGCAGAAGCTGCGCGCCGCCGGGATGCCGCTGGCCGAGGACGGCGGGGAGGACTACGACGCCGGACCGCCGCACAGCGCCCTCGAACCCCGCATCCCCGCCCATGAGGCGGCCTTCGAGCCGTTGATGCTGGCCTGCCGTGACCGCCGCCCGGTCGTCTTCGACTACCGCAAGTCGACCGCCGCGCACCCGGAGCAGCGGCAGGTCGAGCCGTGGATCCTGGAGTGCTGGCGCGGGCACTGGTACGTCGCCGGCTGGGACCGCGGACGTAAGGCGGAGCGGGTCTTCCGGCTCTCCCGGATCACCGGCAAGGTCCGTTCCCGGCAGGGCAAGTTCACCGCTCCGGTGCCCGATCACGTCACCGTACGGGAGACCGTGGAGAGCTGGGCGGGGGAGACCGCCACCGGCACCGCGCGGATCAGACTCCGGGCCGAGCACGGCTATCCGCTGCGCGCCCGGGCGCTGTCCGTGCGCGAGCTGGGCGACGGCTGGGACGAGCTGGAGATCCCCTACGGTCATGGACTCGACGCCTGGCTCGTGGAGTTCGGCCCGGATGCGGTGGTGCTGGAACCGGCCGAGCTGCGGGCCGATGTCGTCGACCGGCTGCGTGCCGTGGCCAAGGGCTGAGAGGGACGGGACGCGGACTCATGGCTTCCAACGCGATCGACCAGACCCGGCGGATGCTGTCGCTGGTGACGTACCTGCGGGAGCGCCCCGGCGCCCGGGTCGGCGATGTCGCCCGCGCCTTCGGCATCACCGAGGACGAGCTGATCGCCGATCTCGACGTGCTGCCGATGTGCGGGACGAGCTTCCGCGGCGGCGACCTGCTCGACATCGACACCGACGGCGACCGGATCTGGTGGCACAACCCCGACGATGTCGCCGAGCCGCTGCGGCTGGCCGCCGACGAGGCGACCGCGCTGCTGGTCGCGGCGCGCGCGGTGGCGACCCTGCCGGGGCTGCGGGAGGGCGACCGGCAGGCGCTGCTGCGGGCCACCGCCAAGCTGGAGGCGGCGGCCGGTGAGGCGGCCGGCGCCAGTTCCCGGCTCTCGGTGACGTTCGAGTCGGAGGGCGGGGTGTTCGCCGACGTCGACCGGGCGATCGCCGAGCGGCGCAGGCTGTGGCTGCGCTACTACTCCCCGGCCCGCGACGAGCTGACCGAGCGCGAGGTGGACCCGATCCGGCTGTTCGCCGTCGGCCATACGTACATGGAGGCCTGGTGCCGGCTCTCGGAGGCCCGGCGCACCTTCCGGCTCGACCGGGTCGCCGAGATCAAGCTGCTGGACGCGCCGGCCGATCCGCCGCCGGTCGAGCTGCGGGACCTGTCGGAGGGGCTGGTGCAGCCGGCCGCCGAGGATCCCGAGGTGTCGGTCGAGGTCGGTCCGGGCGGACGCTGGGTCGCCGAGTACTACCCGCACGACAGCGCCGAGGAGCTCCCCGACGGCGGGCTGCGGATCACCCTGCGCACCCCCGATCCGGCCTCGCTGCGGCGGCTGGCGCTGCGGTTGGGCCGGGACGGCCGGATCGTGGCGCCGCAGGCGCTCGCGGACAGCGCCCGGCGCGCGGCGGAGCAGGCGCTCGCGGCGTACGGCGAGTGAGCGAGCACAGCGAGCTCACCCTCAAGAGGTGCGCGCGCCGGGCATGCGGGGCCGGGCGAAGCGAGGTATCGGCATGAGCGGTGCGCGGGGTGCGGGGAGAAGGCGGAGGCAGCGAGGGATGACGACCACGATGGCGGGCGCGACCGCTCCGGTGCTGTTCAAGGCGGCCTGCCCGGACTGCCGGGGCCGCTTCGAGCTGGACTCGGACGCCTTCCGGCTGGCGATCGGGGCCAGCCGGCGCACCACCTTCTACTCCTTCACCTGCCCCGACTGCGGCCGGGCGGTCCGCAAGCCGGCCGGGGAGCGGATCGTCGAACTGCTCACCGGCGGCGGGGTGCGCACGCTGCGGCTCCACACGGGCTGACGGACGGGCTCGGCGCCGTACGGCTGACCGGCGGGCTCGTGGCGCGACCGATAGGCTCGCCCCATGCTCTGGCCCATGATCGCAATCACCCTCGGCTTCCTCGGGATCGCCGTGCTCGGCATCCTCGCCGTCCGCGTCTTCGTCGAGGTGCGACGGCTGGCACGGCAGGTGGGGGCGGCGTCGGAGCGGATCCAGCGGGCGGCCGACGATCTCGAGCGGGCGGCCGTGCCACTGGCCTCGCGGCTGCACGGGGCCGGCCGGGACTGACCCCGGCCCCGGTCGTCGGCCGGCCGTGGACGTTGCCGAGCGGTGCCGGGAGCCTGCTCCGGCGGGGAGCGGAGAGGTAGGCTGGCCGGCGGTTCGGGCAGTGCGGCGCTCTCGGCAATCGGGAGTACGCAAGGGGATTGCCCGGCGTTCACCACCGAACGTTACGATCGACGCAGCACCAGTACGCCAGACCGACCCATCGGCAGGCAACCAGCAGACGCCGCCCCGGCGAGAAGGTAGTCGCACATGCTCAGCAACCTGAGGGCCCCCGAGATCATCCTGATCCTCGTTGTCATTGTGCTGCTGTTCGGCGCGAAGAAGCTTCCGGACATGGCGCGTTCGCTCGGCAAGTCCGCTCGCATCCTCAAGAGCGAGGCCAAGGCGATGAAGAAGGACGGCGGCGAGACGGACGGCGGTGCCGCGGGCACGGCGTCCGAGGCTTCCGCCGAGGCGGCCCCGCAGGCTCCTCGTACGATCCAGGCGGCTCCCGGTGACGTGAGCAGCTCGCGCCCCGTGGCCGAGCCGAGCCACGCCACCAAGCAGAGCTGACCGTACCGATCCCGTCGGACCCGTCCGGTCCGGGACGGCTGATGCACGAGACGAGGAAGTGGGTTGCTCAAGTCTGCCCGCAAGCAGAAGCAGCACAAGGACCCCGAGGGGCGGATGCCGCTCGCGGCGCACCTGCGTGAGCTGCGTAACAGGCTGCTGAAGTCGGTGCTGGCGATCGGTGTGGTCACCGTCGTCGCGATGCTCTATTACAAGGAGATCGCACACTTCATCACCGGGCCGACGATCAAGGCCGTGGGCTGTCCCGAGGGCATCACCGGTGCGATGCGTGAGCACCCCTGTGCGCAGGTCTACGCGAACGGTCTGATCGCGCCGTTCACGATCCTGCTGAAGCTCTCCCTCACCACGGGTGTGGTCCTCGCCAGCCCGGTGTGGCTCTACCAGTTCTGGGCCTTCCTCGCGCCGGGTCTGCACGCGCACGAGAAGAAGTACGCGCTGAGCTTCGTCGGCGCCGGTGTGCCGCTCTTCCTCGGCGGCGCCTACCTCGCGTACGCGGTGCTGCCCACCACTGCCGGGGCGCTGGTCGGGCTGACTCCCGAGCAGTGGGGCAACATGTTCCCGGCCGACGAGTTCCTCGACATCGTCACGCGCATGGTCGTGGTCTTCGGCCTCGCCTTCGAACTGCCGCTGCTGCTGGTGCTGCTCAACTTCGGCGGGGTGCTCACCGGGCGCCGGATCCTGAGCTGGTGGCGGTTCATGGTGCTGGGCATCACGATCTTCTCGGCGCTCGCCACGCCGACCGGTGACCCGATGACCATGTGCCTGCTGGCCTCCCCGATCGTTCTGCTGTACTTCGGCGCCGTCGGTGTCTGCCTGCTCAACGACCGCCGTCGCAGGCGGGCCGACCCTGACGCGGAGCTGGACGACGACGAGGCGTCCGAGCTGGATCTGACGCCGTCGGAGGTCGGGGAGATCGAGCCGGTGCCGTCCGCGCGGATGCTGCCGGAGCAGACCGGCCGCGGCGAGGGCGACGACGGGTCGCAGGGACATGGCGGCGTCGGCGGCGGGCGCGCCCCCGGCAGCCCCGGAGGCCCCGGCGGCTACGACGACGTGACGTGAGCGGCCGGCGGTGACGGACCGCGACACCAGGTGACGGCCCCCGTGCTCGACTCGACGAGCCGGGGGCCGTTCGCCCGCACGGGACCGGGCGGCTGTCCGGCGGCGAGGACGGCTGCCCGGCGGTGAGGGGGACTTCGCCGGTGGCCAGTAGCGGTCCCCCATAAAGATCGGGTCGTTGTCAGAGGTGGCCGGTAGGCTCGTAAGCACGATGACCGAGGACATGTCCCCTGCTGAACGCTATGCCGCCGCCAAGCTCCGGGCGGCCGAGCAGGCCACCGCACTCGCCCCCTTCCGCGGGCTGTACGACTTCGATCTGGACCCGTTCCAGGTCGAGGCGTGCCAGGCCCTGGAGGCCGGAAAGGGCGTGCTGGTCGCGGCTCCCACCGGATCCGGCAAGACGATCGTCGGCGAATTCGCCGTCCACCTGGCCCTGGAGCAGGGCCGTAAATGCTTCTACACCACCCCCATCAAGGCGCTGTCCAACCAGAAGTACCTGGACCTGGTCAAGCGTTACGGCGCCGACAAGGTCGGCCTGCTGACCGGCGACAACAGCGTCAACTCCGAGGCCCCGGTGATCGTGATGACCACCGAGGTGCTGCGGAACATGCTGTACGCGGGCTCGCAGTCGCTGGTGGGCCTCGGGTATGTGGTGATGGACGAGGTGCACTACCTCTCCGACCGCTTCCGCGGCGCCGTCTGGGAAGAGGTGATCATCCATCTCCCCGAGTCCGTGACGCTGGTGTCACTGTCCGCGACGGTCTCCAACGCCGAGGAGTTCGGTGACTGGCTGGACACGGTCCGTGGCGACACTGCCGTGATCGTCTCCGAGCACCGCCCGGTGCCGCTGTGGCAGCACGTCCTCGCCGGCCGCCGGATATACGACCTGTTCGAGGAGCGGGACGGCCAGGGCGGCGGCCGCCGGGAGGTCAACCCGGACCTGGAGCGGCTGTCCCGGATGGAGAACAGCCGGCCGACGTTCGGCCGGGACAAGCGCCGGGGCCGGAACATGCGCGAGGCGGACCGCGAGCGCGAGCGGCGGCAGCGCGCCCGGATCTGGACACCGAGCAGGCCCGAGGTCATCGACCGCCTCGACAACGAAGGCCTGTTGCCCGCCATCACGTTCATCTTCAGCCGCGCGGGCTGTGAGGCGGCCGTCCAGCAGTGCCTGTACTCGGGTCTGCGGCTGAACGACGCGGAGGGCCGCGAGCAGGTCCGGCGGATAGTCGAGGCGCGGACGGCCGGCATCCCGGACGACGACCTCCATGTGCTGGGCTACTTCGAGTGGCTGGAAGGCCTGGAGCGCGGTATCGCGGCGCACCACGCCGGCATGCTGCCGACCTTCAAGGAGGTCGTCGAGGAGCTCTTCACCAAGGGCCTGGTCAAGGCCGTCTTCGCCACCGAGACGCTGGCGCTGGGCATCAACATGCCCGCGCGTTCAGTGGTGTTGGAGAAGCTGGTGAAGTGGAACGGCGAGCAGCACGCCGACATCACGCCCGGCGAGTACACCCAGTTGACGGGCCGGGCCGGCCGCCGCGGCATCGACGTCGAGGGCCATGCGGTGGTGCTGTGGCAGCGCGGCATGAACCCGGGAGCCCTGGCCGGCCTGGCCGGCACCCGTACGTATCCGCTCCGCTCCTCCTTCAAACCGTCGTACAACATGGCGGTCAACCTCGTCTCGCAGTTCGGCCGGCACCGTTCGCGGGAGCTGCTGGAGATGTCCTTCGCGCAGTTCCAGGCCGACAAGTCGGTGGTCGGCATCTCCCGGCAGGTGCAGAAGAACGAGGAGGGCCTGGCGGGCTACCGCGGCTCGATGACCTGTCATCTCGGCGACTTTGAGGAGTACTCCCGGCTGCGGCGGGAGCTGAAGGACCGGGAGACGGAGCTGGCCAAGCAGGGCGCGGCGCAGCGGCGGGTGGCGGCCGCGGCGGCCCTGGAGAAGCTGCGGCCCGGCGACGTCATCCACGTGCCGACCGGCAAGTACGCGGGCCTGGCGCTGGTCCTGGACCCCGGTATGCCCTCGGGGCGGACCAACGGCCACCGCGGCTTCGACGCGCAGGACGGCCCGCGGCCGCTGGTGCTGACCGCCGAGCGGCAGGTGAAGCGGCTCGGCGCGATCGACTTCCCGGTCCCGGTCGCCGCACTGGACCGGATGCGGATCCCCAAGTCCTTCAACGCCCGCAGCCCGCAGTCCCGCCGCGATCTGGCGTCCGCGCTGCGGACGAAGGCGGGGCACATCCCGCCGTCGCGGCAACGCAAGCAGCGTTCGGGGGCGGCCGACGACCGGGAGATCTCCCGGCTGCGGACGGCGATCCGCGCGCACCCGTGCCATGGCTGCGCCGAGCGCGAGGACCACGCCCGCTGGGCGGAGCGCTACCACCGGCTGCAGCGTGACACCCGCCAGCTGGAGCGCCGGATCGAGGGCCGGACGAACACCATCGCCCGTACCTTCGACCGGATCTGCGCCCTGCTGACGCAGCTGGACTACCTCGAAGGCGACACGGTCACCGACGAGGGCCGCCGGCTGGCCCGGCTCTACGGCGAGCTGGATCTGCTGGCGAGCGAATGCCTCCGCGAGGGCGTCTGGGAGGGGCTCGGCCCGGCGGAACTGGCGGCCTGCGCCTCGGCGCTGGTGTACGAGGCGCGGCAGGCCGACGACGCGGCGGCACCCAAGCTGCCGTCCGGGAAGGCCCAGGCCGCGCTGGGGGAGATGGTCCGGATCTGGGGCCGGCTGGACGCCCTGGAGGACGACCACGGGATCAGCCAGACGGAGGGCGTCGGCCAGCGCGAGCCCGACCTCGGCTTCGCCTGGGCCGCGTACCGGTGGGCCTCCGGCTTCAGCCTGGACGAGGTGCTCCGCGAGGCGGAGATGCCGGCCGGCGACTTCGTCCGCTGGTGCAAGCAGCTGATCGACGTCCTCGGCCAGATCGCGGCGGCGGCCCCACCGGGCGTAGCGCGCGCGGCGCGCCAGGCGGTGGAGGGGGTTCTGCGGGGCGTGGTGGCCTACTCCTCCGTGGGTTAACCGTCCGCTGCGCTTGCGCTCCGCTAGGGGCTTCCCACGTTGTCGGCTGCGGCGCCGTACCTCCGTTTCGCCGTTGCGCCTGCGGCGGGCGTGGTTGGTCGGGTGCGGGTCCGCTCCTCCGGACTTCGTCCTGCGGAGCGGCCCCTCTCGGGAGTGGGAGGAAGAACGGTGAGTGGGGGTGTGCGCAAGTGGTCCACTGCGCGCACGTAAGGGATCACGTACGCCCCCACCGGTCTTCTTCCACCCACCCACGGGAGGGGGCGCACCGCAGAACGAAGTTCGGAGGGGCGCACCCGTGACGTACAGCCCCGCGCAGCGGCAACGGCCCGCCGCCAGGCGCCACGGCGGGAAAGCTAAAAACGTGGGAATCAAGCCAAGCGCAGCGGACGGGCGCAACGGCGAGCAACAAGCACGGCGCCGCAGCCGACAACGTGGGGATTACGCCGAGCGCAGCTCTTGTTCGGACTCCACCTGCTGGTTCCACGCCCGCTTGGACGCCTGCCAACCGTCCTCGTTGTGGCCGCTGCGCCAGTAGCCCGAAATGGAGAGAGCCTCGCGGGGGACGTGGCGTTCGACGCGCAGGAGGTGGCGGAGTTCCTTGACGAAGCCGGCTTCGCCGTGCACGAACGCCTGGACCTGGCCGGGCGGGAAGGTCAACGCCCGTACGGCGGCGACCAGTTCGCGGCCGACGGGGGCGGTGCCGCGGTGGAGCCAGGTGATCTCGGCGCCGGCCGGCACGTCGAGCTCCTGGTGTTCCTCGGGTCCCGCCACCTCGATGAAGGCGTGTACGGGAACGCCGGCCGGTATCCGGGCGAGGGAGGCGGCGATGGCCGGGAGGGCGCTCTCGTCGCCGGCCAGCAGATGCCAGTCCGCCGTGGGGGCGGGGGCGTAGGCGCCGCCGGGGCCGAGGAGGAAGATCTCGTCGCCCGGCCGGGCGGCGGACGCCCACGGTCCGGCCAGTCCCTCGTCGCCGTGCACCACGAAGTCCACGGCCAGTTCGCGGCGTTCGGCGTCCCAGGCGCGCACGGTGTACGTGCGGGTTCTGGGCCACCGGTTGCGCGGGAGTTCGGCGCGGATCTGCGCGATGTCGAACGGTTCCGGGTAGCGCACTCCGGGAAGCGGGAAGACCAGCTTGACGTAGTGGTCGGTGTACTCGCCGGCCGTGAACTCCGCCAGCCCGTCGCCGCCGAGCACCACGCGGACCATATGCGGGGTGAGCTGCTCGGTGCGCTGTACCCGGGCCCGGTGCAGGGTGGGCTTCTTGCGGGTCGGACGCTCTGCTGCTGCCACGGCGACTCCCTGACATGAGACTTGTTAGGTATACCTAAGCTAACAGGTCGTCGGTGCTGGTGGATCACCGGTTTCGGGCAGTAGTACCAGGCTGAAGGGCGGGTCCTCGCCGGCTACCGGCGGAGTGCGGCCAGCAGACGCTGCAGGGCGCCGCCGAGGCCCCACTGGGCCGCCAGGGCCTCCAGGCGCTCGGGATCGGCCGGATCGGCGGGGAGGGTGTGGTCGATGTCGGGGACGGGGGCGTCGTCGGCCACCTTGACGACCTTCGGCGCGACCTCGACGTAAGGGCGTGCCGTCAGCAGGCGCGTGCGCTGCGCGGGGGTCACCTTCGAGGCCGGGTCCTCGGCGGCGGCCATGATGCCCGCGAGATCGCCGTAGGCGGCCAGCAGCTTGGCGGCGGTCTTCTCGCCGATGCCCGGTACGCCCGGCAGGCCGTCGCTGGGGTCGCCGCGCAGCAGTGCCAGGTCGGCGTAGCCGGGGCCGTCCACGCCGTACTTCTCGCGGAGCAGGGCCTCGTCGGTGAGCTGGAGGGTGCCGACGCCCTTGAGGGGGTAGAGGACGCGGATGCCGCGCCGGTCGTCGACGAGCTGGAAGAGGTCGCGATCGCCGGTGACGATGTCGACCGGGCCGTCGGCCCGTGCGGTCAGGGTGCCGATGATGTCGTCCGCCTCGTAGCCGGCCGCGCCGATACGGGCGATGCCGAGCGCGTCCAGGACGTCCTCGATGATCGGGACCTGCGGGGAGAGGGTGTCGGGGATCTCCTCCGTGTCGGGTTCCGCGGATCCGGCCGGGGCCTCCTCGGCCACCCGGTGCGCCTTGTAGGTGGGGATCAGGTCGACCCGCCACTGGGGGCGCCAGTCGGCGTCCATGCAGGCGACCAGGTCATCGGGGTGGTGGTCCTGGACGAGCCGGGCGATGAAGTCCAGCAGGCCGCGTACCGCGTTCACCGGGGTGCCGTCCGGGGCCCTGACCGAATCCGGTACCCCGAAATAGGCGCGGAAGTAGAGGGAGGCGGTGTCGAGGAGCATCAGGCGTCGAGTCACATCCCGCATGATGCCGTATGCCCCTTACGTCACACCGATGTGATCTGCCGCACTGTCGAGTTTGAGCCTTTTATGGCCGGGCAGGCGCGCACCTGGAGTGGACCCGGAGGAGTTTCAACCTTTTACCGGTGGAAGACGGGCGGACCCCGTACGCTCCACGACCTGCCTGCGGGGGTGGCAGGTCGTTTTACGTGCGACCAGAGAGGTATATGTGTCCAGGCTGCAAGCCGAGCACCTGTACAAGGTGTTCGGCAGACGACCCGAGGACGCGGTCCGCAAGCTCCAGGCCGGTGCCGGCCGGGACGAACTGCGGGCCGAAGGCATCACCGCCGCCGTGATCGACGCCTCGATCGAGGTGGACGAGGGCCAGATCTTCGTCGTCATGGGTCTGTCCGGATCCGGTAAGTCGACGCTGCTGCGCATGCTCAACGGGCTGCTGGAGCCGACCGCGGGCACCGTGCGCTTCGACGGCCAGGACCTCACCTCGCTCAGCGACAAGGAGCTGCGCGCGGTCCGCTCCGAGAAGATCTCCATGGTCTTCCAACACTTCGCGCTCTTCCCGCACCGCAGTGTGCTGGAGAACGCCGCCTACGGCCTGGAGGTGCGGGGCATACCGCGCGCCGAGCGCGAGGAGCGCGCCGCCGAGGCGCTGGCCCTCGCCGGGCTCAAGGGCTGGGAGAAATCCTGGCCCGACGAGCTGTCCGGCGGTATGCAGCAGCGCGTGGGCCTCGCCCGGGCGCTGGCCACCGACGCCGATCTGCTGCTGATGGACGAGTCCTTCAGCGCGCTCGACCCGCTGATCCGCCGCGATATGCAGGATCAGCTGCTGGAGCTCCAGAAGACCCTGAAGAAGACCATCGTCTTCATCACCCATGACCTGAACGAGGCGATGCGGCTCGGCGACAAGATCGCCGTGATGCGGGACGGCCGGATCGTGCAGACCGGCAGCGCCGAGGACATCCTCGTCCGGCCCGCCAACGACTACGTCGCCTCCTTCATCCAGGACGTGGACCGCAGCCGGGTGCTCACCGCCGGTGCGGTGATGACCGAGGTCGGCTCGGTGCTCGGCGGGACGGCACCGGACGGCGGGAAGCTCGGCACGGTCGAGGACTTCCGGGCCGCGGCGCCGGCCACCGTCGGCCTCGACACCCCTCTGGTGGAGCTGTTCGCGCCCTGCTCGGCCAGCAGCGTGCCGGTCGCGGTGACCGACGCCGAGGGTGCCGTGGTCGGCGCCGTGCCGGCCGAGCGGCTGCTGGCGGTGCTCGGCGAGCCGGGACCCGGCCGGCCGGACGGACCCGACGCACCGGACGCGGCGGTGGCCGCCGCGGTCCCCGCGCAGTCGGAGGGTCAGTCCGAGGGCAAGGTGACCGCCCGTGCCTAGGATCCAGGTAGGCAGCTGGGCGAACGACGCCGTCAACTGGCTGCGGGACAACCTCGACTGGCTCTTCAGCTGCGTCACCACGGTGCTGAACGGCCTCTACGACGCGATCCACTCGGTGCTCGCCGCGCCCGCACCGCTGCTGCTGGCCGGCATCCTCGCGGTGCTCGCCTGGTGGCTGCGCGGGCTGCCGGCCGCCGTGCTCACCTTCCTCGGCTTCGCGCTGATCGACTCGATGCAGCAGTGGGGCCCGACCATCGAGTCGCTCTCCCTGGTGCTGGTGGCCTGCCTGATCACCGTCGCGGTCGCGGTACCGCTCGGTATCTGGGCGGCCCGCAGCCGGGTCGTCGGCGGGGCGCTGCGCCCCGTCCTGGACCTGATGCAGACCATGCCGGCGATGGTCTACCTCATCCCCGGCATCCTCTTCTTCGGCCTCGGCGTGGTGCCCGGCATCGTCGCCACCATCGTCTTCTCGATGCCGCCCGCGGTCCGGATGACCGAGCTGGGCATCCGGCAGGTCGACGAGGAGCTGGTCGAGGCGGCCGAGGCGTTCGGCACCCACCCGCGGCGGACGCTCTTCCGTGTCCAGCTGCCGCTGGCGCTGCCCACGATCATGGCCGGAATCAACCAGGTCATCATGCTCGCCCTGTCCATGGTCGTCATCGCCGGCATGGTCGGCGGCGGCGGTCTGGGCTCCTCCGTCTACAACGCGATCAGCTCGGTCAATGTGGCCCTGGGCGCCGAGGCCGGCCTCGCGGTCGTCATCCTCGCCATGTACCTGGACCGGATGACCGGCGCGCTCAACCAGCGGGTCTCCCCGCTCGGCCGGCGCGCGCTGGCCAAGGCGCAGGCGTCGCTCGGCGGGCTGAAGTTCCTGCGGTGGCGGCCCGCCACCTCGATGGCGATGGCCGGTGTGGTGGTGCTCGCGCTGATCGCCGGCGGGATGAGCGTCTTCGCCAAGGACGGCGGCACGGCCGGCGGCGGCAGCGGCCGGCCGATCCGCCTGGGTTACGTCAACTGGGACGAGGGCAAGGCCACCACGTACCTGTGGAAGGAGATCCTGGAGCAGCGCGGATACCGGCCCCAGGTGCAGGCCCTGGAGGCAGGCCCGCTCTTCGCCGGGCAGGCCCAGGGCGATCTGGACGTGCAGACCAACGCCTGGCTGCCGACCACCCACGCCTCGTACTGGGAGAAGTACCAGAACCAGCTGGAGGACCTCGGCGCCTGGTACGACAAGACCTCGCTGGAGATCGCGGTCCCGTCGTACGTCAAGGACGTCAAGACCCTCGACGACCTCAAGGGCAGGGCCGCGGAGTTCGGCGGCCGGATCACCGGAATCGAGCCGGGCGCCGGCGAGATGAAGATCCTCAAGGACAAGGTCCTGGGGGACTACGGCCTGGGTGGCGAGTACTCCGTCCAGGAGTCCAGCACCGCGTCGATGCTCAGCGAACTGGACCGCGCCGTCCACCAGAAGAAGCCGATCGCGGTCACGCTGTGGTCGCCGCACTGGGCGTACGACAAGTACCCGCTCACCAAGCTGAAGGACCCCAAGGGCTCCTTCGGCTCCGGTGACAGCCTGCACCTGCTGGGCCGTAAGGGCTTCGCCCAGGACGAGCCCGAGGTCGCCCGGTGGATGAAGAACTTCCACCTGGACGAGAAGCAGCTCACCAGCCTGGAGAACGAGGTCAAGACGGCCGGCGAGGGCCATGAGCAGGACGGTGTGCGCGCCTGGCTGAAGAAGAACCCCGGCCTGGTCGACACCTTCGCGCCGGCCGGCAAGGCCCCGTCCGGCAAGGCCTCGTCCGCCAAGGGCAAGGACGCCGGGAAGTAGAAGAAGGTGGAGGGACGCGGGGAAGCAAGGTTTCAGTGGGTGAGCCGGTGACGTAGGCGATTCACCGCCATGCAGCTTCCCCCCCCCGCGATCACACCCGCGGGTGTTCGAGCCCCCGTCCGGCCGCTGTCGGACGGGGGCTCGCCGTTGTCTCCCGGCCCCTTCACCCCGGTTGCTGTCACCTGTCCCCCGAGCGCGTCACCTGACCGGGCGCGGCCTCGTCGCGGAGCGGGGCGGCGGATGATTCGCTGGAGGGCGTGAAGTCCGCACGCCCCGCCGCCGTCGCCCTGATCAGCGCCACCGCGCTGGGGCTCGGCGCGCCCGTCGCCGCGGCCCGGGTGGAGCCGGATCCGATGTCGGCCGGTCAGCGGGTGCGCATCAGTGACGGCCGGCAGTGCGCGGCGGCCCGGGGTGCGCGGGCGGACTCGGCGCTCTTCGGTTCGGTGGCGCTGCGGCCGAGCACGCGGGGGATGGCCGCCGATGCCTGGGTCCTCGAGCGGGCGGCGCCGGGGCGCTACCAGGTCACCATCGAATGTGCGCCGGGCGGGGCGAAGTTCACCGAGACCGTGACGGTGCACCGCGGGCGGGTGGAGGGGGTGAACATGGTGCAGGCAGCCAGTGGTCTGGCGCTGTTCCTGCTGGCCGGCAGTGCGGCGTATCTGCTGCGGCGGCGCGGGGCCGGCGCGCGGTACTGAGCGTACTCGTACGGAGCGGCGGGTGCGGTGGCGTCGAGAGCGGGTGGGGTGAGGACGTTCCCGGGTGACGGGTGACGGGTGACGGGTGACGGGTGGCGGGTGGCGGGACGGGCGTACCGTGGGCGGATGACCCGTCACCGGCCCGTCCGACGCGTGGTGTCCCTGGTGCCCTCCCTCACCGAGGCGGTGGCGGCCTCCGCCCCCGAGCTGCTGGTCGGCGTCACCGACTGGTGCAGCCACCCGGCCGGGCTGGACGCCGCCCGCATCGGCGGCACCAAGAATCCCGACACCGCGGCGATCGCCGCCCTGGCGCCCGACCTCGTCCTCGCCAACGAGGAGGAGAACCGGCCGCCGGACCTCGACGCCCTGCGGGCCGCGGGGCTCGACGTGCTGGTGACCGAGGTACGGACGCTGGACCAGGCGTTCGGCGAGCTGCGGCGGGTCCTGGTCGACGGCTGCGGACTGCCCCGGCTCGCGTGGCTGGACGCCGCCGAGGCCGCCTGGCGTGATCTGCCGGTGCGCCGCGGGGACGGGAGGGCCGCGGTGGTGCCGGTCTGGCGGCGGCCGTGGATGGTGCTCGGCCGGGACACCTTCGCCGGGGACGTCCTCGCCCGCCTCGGCGTACGCAATGTCTACGTTGGCTGTGCCGAGCGCTATCCGAAGATCGCGCTCGCCGAGCTCAACGCCGCCCCGGCCGATCTCGTCGTGCTCCCCGACGAGCCGTACCGGTTCACCGCCGACGACGGGCCCGAGGCGTTCCCGGACCTGCCCGCCGCGCTGGTCAGCGGCCGCCATCTGACCTGGTACGGACCGTCGTTGGCGGAAGCTCCCGACGTTCTGGCGAAGGCGCTCGCCGCGGCCCGGTGACGTCGCCCGGACCGTGGAGACTACGCCTTGACCGGCTGAGGTACCGGCTGAGGTGCCGTCAGCAGGCGTCCGTGGACCAGCCCGCTCGCGGTGCGGCAGCCGGCCACCGCCACCGCCGTCACCAGGACGGCGAACAGCGCCACGGCCAGCCAGGTGAAGAGGGCCAGACCGGTGTGCGCGGCCAGCCCGGCCGCTCCGGTGACGCAGGTGCCGAGCGGGAAGGTGAAGCCCCACCAGGTCATCGCGAAGCCCATACCGGCGCGGAACGCGCGGACCACCATCGCCCCCGCTATCGCCAGCCACAGCAGCGCGAAGCCCGTCACCGGCACGCCGTAGAGGACCGCGAAGGCGCTCATGGCGTGGGCGGTCGCGGCGTCCACGGTTTCCGGGGCGACGCCCGCGAGGTTGCTCACCGCGGTGGTGGACTGGCCCAGCGGGCCGAGCACGAGGAAGAGGGTGGGTGTCAGGGCGAGCGGCAGCGGGCCGTGGTGGAGGAGCCGGGACACGACGAGGGGGAGTACGGCCAGGGTCGCCAGCAGGGACATGCCGAACAGGGCGTAGCAGGCCAGCAGCAGCGCCTGCCGCGGCTGGCCGGCCGGCAGATGGGGGACGAGCGCGGGGCCGAGGGCCGCGGAGACCATGGGGGCGACGAGGGGCAGCAGCCAGACGGGGGTGGCGCTGCCCGGTTCGATGCGGTGCCGGGTCACCATCAGGTACGGGATCGCCGCGGCACCCACGACACCGACGAGGGTGCCCAGGGACCACAGGGTGACGTCGACGGCGAGGGCGGCCGGCTCGTCGATGACGTCCCGGCCCACCGCGAGCGTGCCGCCGCCCACCGCCAGCAGCGCCATGGCCAGGCAGCCGTAGAACGGGGCCACCGACGGGTCCTGGAGGTGGCGGCGGGCCTGGTCGGTGTGGCGCAGCCAGTGCACGGCGCGGGCCGTCAGGAGCGTCACCAGCATCAGCGCCGACAGCGCCCAGACCACCTGGTAGGCGGTGTGCAGGCCGGGAGCGGTGAGCGGGAGGGCATGGCCCGCGTTGGCGACGATGGCGGTGCCCATGACGGCGGCGTACCAGTTCGGCCCCAGGTGACGGACCGGGCTCGGGGGCCGCGGAGCGGAGGGGGCGGTGCGGGACGCTGCGTGCGCGAGGGTAGCCATGGCTCCAGCGTCTCCGTGCGGAACCGTCCCCACCAGGGACTATCCGTCTATGACGGCATAAGCTGGGGTTATGGGCAGGAGTGGTTACGAGGAGGGCGCCGGTGCCGGGCCCGTCGCCGTATCGCTGTCGCACCGGGTGCCGGATCTCGGTGCGCTGGAGCTGCTGCTCGCCGTCGCGCGGCTGGGCAGTCTGGGGCGGGCGGCCCGGGACCGGGGGATCAGTCAGCCCGCGGCCAGCAGCCGGATCCGGTCGATGGAGCGGCAGTTGGGGGTGGCGCTGGTCGAGCGGTCGCCGCGCGGCTCCCGGCTGACCGACGCCGGGGCGCTGGTGACGGACTGGGCGCGGCGGGTGGTGGAGGCGGCCGAGGCGTTCGACGCGGGGGCGCAGGCGCTGCGCGGGCAGCGGGACTCCCGGCTGCGGGTCGCGGCGAGTATGACCATCGCCGAGTACCTGCTGCCCGGGTGGCTGGTCGCGCTGCGGGCGGAGCTGCCCGGGACGGCCGTCTCGCTGCTGGCGGGGAACTCCAGCGCGGTGGCCGAGCGGCTGCTGGCCGGTGCGGCGGACCTCGGTTTCGTGGAGGGCCTGCAGGTGCCGGCGGGGCTGGACGGTGCGGTCATCGGGCATGACCGGCTGCTCGTCGTCGCCGCGCCGTCGCATCCGTGGACCCGGCGCCGCAGCGCGCTGACCCCCGCCGAGCTGGCCGGGACCCCGCTGATCCTGCGCGAGCGCGGCTCCGGCACCCGGCAGGTGCTGGACGCGGCGCTCGCCGGGCACGGCGGACTGGCCGAGCCGCTGCTGGAGCTCGCCTCGACCACCGCGGTGAAGGCCGCCGTGGTGAGTGAGGCGGCACCGTCGGTGCTCAGCGAGCTCGCGGTCGGGGAGGAGCTGAGCGCCCGCCGGCTGGTGGAGATCCCGGTGAGCGGGCTGCGGCTCGGCCGTGACCTGCGGGCCGTGTGGCGGACCGGTCAGCGGCCCGTGGGCCCGGCCCGCCGCCTGCTGGGGCTGACCCGGGGGACGTCCTGAGGCGGCGGGAGCGGTGTTGATCGCCGCACACGGGCCTCGCTAGGGTGTGCGAATCGAGTGGGCGCCACCGCGCCCACTGCGGACAACAAGGGGGAACGGCCGCATATGAGGCTCAAGTTCATCGCGCCCGCCGTCGTCTCGGCGGCTCTGGTCGGCACCGCGTTCACTGCCGGGACGGCTGTGGCCGGCACACCCGGAGCGGCGCGGCCGGCCGTGACGGCCAAGGCCACGGCGGCCGACTGCGTCTCCGCGTGGGCCCAGGAGAATGTGAAGATCCGCAAGGAGCGGAAGCTGAACAGCACCGCGGTCGGGCTGTTCACGAAGGATGCGAAGACCTGCATCCAGGGCAAGGGGACGGGGCAGGCCTACGACCTGTGCAACCGCTCGGGCAACGACTGGTACAAGATCACGTTCCGCGGCAACACCGGCTGGATCCCCGCCTCCTGCGGGATGCGGGAAGTCTGAGATACGCGGGACGTCCGAGGCACACGGGACGTCTGAGACACGTCACACCTCACGCCCCGGGGACACCTCGCGTGCCGCCGCCACCAGCGCGTCCATCACGCGCGGGTCGTCCCCGGCCTCCGGGTGCCACTGCACCCCCAGCGTGAAGGCCCGCGCGTCCGGCAGTTCCAGCGCCTCGACGGTGCCGTCCGCCGCGTACGCCGAGGCCAGCAGCCCGCTGCCGAGCCGGTCCACCGCCTGGTGGTGGTACGTCGGTACGGACACCGGCTCGGGCAGCGCACGGCCGAGCAGCGTCCCGGGGACCGGCTCGACATCGTGGTGCCCGAAGACCCCGGGCGGTCCGGCATGCCCGTCGAGGTGCTGGACGAGGGTGCCGCCCCGTGCCACGTTCAGCAGTTGCAGTCCGCGGCAGATGCCCAGCAGCGGCACCCCGTCCGTCAACGCGGCCTCGATCAGGGCGAGTTCCCAGGCGTCCCGGTCCAGGGCCGGCGGTCCGGTCCTGGGGTGCGGCTCCGCGCCGTAGCGGTCCGGTGCCACATCCGCGCCGCCGGCGATCACCAGTCCATCCAGCCGGGCCACCGTCGCCGCGGCGGTCGCCGGATCACCGGGCGGCAGCAGGACGGGCAGTCCGCCCGAGCGCTGGACCAGCCGGGGGTATCCGGCGGGCACCAGCGCGGCCGGCAGCGTCCAGACTCCCCAGCCGGCCTCCTCCTGATAGGTGCTGACGCCGATGAGGGGGCTGGTCACGGGTCCTCCAAGGGTCCAAGGGGTGGGAAGAGCACGGGAGTCGGGGACGGTCGGTCAGTGTTCCAGCTCGGCTTCCGCCGCCGCCAGCGCCGCGAACTCCTCCTCGGGCGCCGCGGCCACCAGCCGGTGCCGGGAGTAGAACGCGAAGTACGCCAGCGCCACGACGTACACCGCGAGCGCGATGACCGCGGCGTCCTTGTCGACCAGGAACGTCGCCACCAGCGCCGAGCAGGCCAGAACGAAGGCGACGGACGAGGTCAGCAGGCCGCCGGGGGTGCGGTAGGGGCGGTGCAGACCGGGCTCCCGGCGGCGCAGCACGATATGCGACAGGGCCATCAGAGCGTACGAGATGGTGGCGCCGAAGACCGCGATGTTCAGCAGCCGGGCGCCGTCGCCGGTGGCCGCGGCGAGCCCGAAGCCCAGCCCGCCGGGCACCAGCAGCCCCAGGTAGGGGGCCTTGCGGCGGCTGGTCAGCGAGAGGAAGCGGGGGAGGTAGCCGGCCCGGGAGAGGGCGAACAGCTGCCGGGATCCGGCGAAGATCAGCGAGAAGAAGGACGCCACCAGGCCTGCCAGGCCCGCGTAGTTGACGATCCGGCTGACCGTCGTCGGCACACCGTGCGGTTGCAGCGCCTGGACGAGGGGGTCGCCCACCGACTGGAGGGCGGCCGAGCCGCGTGCCCCCGTCGCGGCGACAAAGGTGATCAGGGCGAGCAGCAGCAGCACGCCCATCGCGGCGGCCATCGCCCGGGGCAGGGAACGCGCCGGGTCCTTGGTCTCCTCCGCGGCCAGCGGTACGCCCTCGACACCGAGGAAGAACCACATGGCGAAGGGGAAGGCCGCCCAGATCCCCAGGACCCCGAACGGCAGCCAGGAGTTCGCCCCGAAGGCGCCGGCCTCGACCGGGATGTCGTCGAGCGCGTCGACGTGGAAGTCGGTGAGCGCGGCGCAGGCGAAGACGAGGAGCGCGGCGACCGCGACGGCGGTGACGATCAGGCTGAAGCGGAGCGCCTCGCCGACGCCCCACAGGTGGATCCCGATGAAGAGGACGAAGCAGGCGAGGTGGACCGGCCAGCTCGAGTGCAGGCCGAAGAGGCCCAGGGATTCGATGTAGTCGCCGATGAAGAGGGCGATCGCGGCCGGGGCCAGGACGTATTCGATGAGGATGGCGGTGCCGGTGAGGAAGCCGCCCCAGGGGCCCAGCGCGCGCCGGGCGAAGCCGTAGCCGCCGCCGGCGGTGGGCAGGACCGAGGCCAGCTCCGCCAGCGCGAAGACCAGGCAGGTGTACATCAGGCCCATCAGGACGGCGGCGATCGCCAGGCCGCCGAAGCCGCCGTGGGCCAGTCCGTTGTTCCAGCCCGAGAAGTCGCCGGAGACGACGTAGGCGACGCCCAGGCCGGTCAGCAGCAGCGGTCCCGCGCTGCCGCGGCGCAGGGTCCGCCGCTCCAGATAGGCGGCGTCGGACGAGGCGCCGCCCGGGGGAGCGCCGCCGGTGGAGGCGGTGGGCGGTGCGGTCTGCGAATCGGTGCTGTCGGCCATGAGCCGCTCCTGCCTCGCCGAGGGGAATCGAGCAAAGGTTCTGGCGCGTACCTTTGCTTCCCGGGGCGCTCCGGCGCAAGACCTCTGTGTAAAAGAATGGTTAACCGGGGCCTCGGGGCGCCGGGGTCTCAGGGTGCCGGGGTCTCAGAGCGCAGGGGCCTCAGGGTGTGCCGGTGCGGCCAGGAAGCCGCGCAGCAGCGCCGCGGTCCCGCAGCAGTGCTCCCGCATCACCTCGCGGGCGCCGTCGGCGTCGCCCTCCAGCACCGCCTCGACCAGCGCGCCGTGCTGGGCCTGCGAGTGCTCCAGATTGCGTACCAGCAGCGGAATGCAGTCCAGCAGCTCGTTCACGGTCGCCCGCACGGCCGCGTACTGGGCGGCCAGCGACGGGGAGCCGGACAGCTCGGCGAGGGTGAGGTGCAGCAGGGTGTCCTGCCGGCGGTAGTCCGCGAGCGGTGCGTCCTGGGTCGCCGCCAGGGCCGCCCGCAGCCGGTCGGCCCGTTCCCCGGCCAGGCCGTGCGCGGCGCACAGCCCGGCCGCGCCCACCTCCAGCACCTCCCGGAACCGCAGCGTGTCCTCGACATCGGTCTTCTCGATCCGGCGGCGCAGCTCGGTCTCGCCCGGGGTCTCGGTCCGCACCCGGACGAAGGTGCCGCCGTAGCGCCCGCGCCGGCTCTCCACCAGGCCCTCGTCCTGGAGCACCTTCAGCACCTCGCGCAGGGTGACCCGGCTGATCTGGAGCCGCTCGGCCAACTCCCGCTCCGCGGGCAGCCGTTCGCCCTGGGGTACCAGGCCGAGCCGGACGATCTGGAGTATCTGCTCCAGGGCCTCCTCGAAACCGTTGCCCGCCCGCACCGGCCGCAGTACGGGTGCCAGCCGGTCAGCCGCACCGTCCATCGTCACCCCTTCCCAAGCAATGGTTCATGTGCATACCTTATGACCTCCGGATGCAGTGACAGGAGGCACCACCGTGGCAGACCGCACGCCCCCACTCTCCGTCGGGGAGCTCAGAGCCCTCGTCGACACCGGGGAGATCGACACTGTCGTCCTCGCCTTCACCGATATGCAGGGCAGGCTCCAGGGCAAGCGGTTCGCGGCCCGGTACTTCCTCGACACCGTCCTCGACCACGGCACGGAGGGCTGCAACTACCTCCTCGCCGTCGACGTCGACCTCAACACCGTCGACGGCTACGCCATGTCCTCCTGGGAACGCGGCTACGGCGACTTCGCCATGCACGGCGACCCCGCCACCCTGCGCCGCACCCCCTGGAACCCGGGCACCGCCCTGATCACCGCCGACCTCGCCTGGCACGACGGCTCCCCGGTCGCCGCCTCACCCCGGCAGATCCTGCGCCGCCAGCTCGACCGGCTGGCCGAGCGGGGCTGGCGCGCCTTCGCCGGCACCGAGCTGGAGTTCCTGCTCTTCAAGGACTCCTACGAGGACGCCTGGTCACGCGGCTACCGCCAGATGACCCCGGCCAACCAGTGGAACGGCGACTACTCCGTCCTCGGCACCGGGCGCGTCGAACCCGTCCTGCGCCGCATCCGCAACGAGATGGGCGCGGCCGGGATGACCGTCGAGTCCGCCAAGGGCGAGTGCAACCTCGGCCAGCACGAGATCGTGTTCGTCTACGACGAGGCGCTCACCACCTGCGACCAGCACGCGATCTACAAGACCGGCGCCAAGGAGATCGCCGCCCAGGAGGGCATGGCGCTCACCTTCATGGCCAAGTACGACGAGCGTGAGGGCAACTCCTGTCACATCCACCTCTCGCTCCAGGACGAGCAGGGCCGGCCGGTCCTCGCCGACGACTCCGGCCCCTACGGCATGTCGCCCACCATGCGGCACTTCCTCGCCGGCCAGCTCGCCGCGCTGCGCGACTTCACCCTCTTCTACGCCCCCAACATCAACTCCTACAAGCGCTTCCGGCCCGGCTCCTTCGCCCCCACCGCCGTCGCCTGGGGCCCCGACAACCGGACCTGCGCCCTCCGGGTCGTCGGTCATGGCCGTGCCCACCGCCTGGAGAACCGCCTCCCCGGCGGCGATGTGAACCCCTACCTCGCGGTCGCCGCCATGGTCGCGGCCGGCCTGTACGGCATAGAGCACGAGCTGGAGCTCCCCGAGGCGACGACCGGCAACGCCTACACCGCCGACGCCGCGCACGTCCCCACCAGCCTCCGCGAGGCCGCCGGGCTGTGGGAGCGCAGCGCCGTCGCGCGGGAGGCCTTCGGCGACGAGGTCGTCGACCACTACCGCCACATGGCCCGCGTCGAACAGGACGCCTACGACGCCGCCGTCACGGACTGGGAGCGCTTCCGCTCCTTCGAGCGCATGTGAGGAAACCACCACCCGTGTTGCACGAGCTGAAGATCATCAACCCGGCCACCGAGGAACTGGTGGCCACCGTCCCCACCACCTCCCCCGACGAGGTCGACGCCGCGGTCCGCCGGGCCGCCACCGCCCAGGAGGCCTGGGCCGCGGTGGCCCCCGGCGACCGGGCCCGGATCCTGCGCCGCTTCGCCGAGGTCGTCGACGCCCATGTCGACCCGCTCGCCGATCTCGAACTCCGCGAGGCCGGGCACCCGTTGGGCAATGCCCGCTGGGGAGCCGGCAACGTCCGCGATCTGCTGCACTACGCCGCCGGGGGAGTGGAACGGCTGACCGGACGTCAGATCCCGGTCGCCGGCGGGCTGAACATCACCGTCCAGGAGCCGCTCGGCGTCGTCGCCGTGATCGCCCCCTGGAACTTCCCGATGTCGATCGCCGCCTGGGGCACCGCCCCCGCCCTCGCGGCCGGCAACGCCGTCCTCCTCAAGCCCGCCGAGACCACCCCGCTCACCGCCCTCCGGCTCGCCGAACTCGCCCTGGACGCCGGCCTCCCCGAGCACCTCTTCCAGGTCCTGCCCGGCGAGGGCCCGGTCACCGGCACCGCACTGGTCGACCACCCCGGCGTCGCCAAGGTCGTCTTCACCGGCTCCACCGCCACCGGCCGGCAGATCGCCGCCCGCTGCGCGGCACAGACCAAACGGCTCACCCTCGAACTCGGCGGCAAGAGCCCCAATATCGTCTTCGCCGACGCCGACATCGAGGCAGCGGCGGCCGCCGCCCCCGCCTCCTTCCTCGACAACACCGGCCAGGACTGCTGCGCCCGCAGCCGCATCCTCGTCCAGCGGAGCGTCTACGACCGCTTCATGGAGCTGCTGGAGCCCGCCGTCAAGGCGTTCGTGGCGGGCGACCCGGCCGACCCCGCCACCCGGATGGGCCCGCTGATCTCCGCCGCCCAGCGCGAGCGGGTACGGTCCTACGTCCCCGAGGACGCCCCCGCCGCCATCCGCGGCGAGGTGCCCGCCGGGAAGGGCTTCTGGTACCCGGCCACCGTCCTGGAGGGCCGGCCCGGGGACCGTACCGCCGTCGAGGAGATCTTCGGCCCGGTCGCGGTCGCCCTCCCCTTCGACGACGAGGCCGATGCGGTACGGCTCGCCAACGCCAGCGACTACGGGCTCTCCGGCTCGATCTGGACCCGCGACGTCGGCCGGGCGCTGCGCGTCTCACGTGCCGTCGCGGCCGGCAACCTCTCCGTCAACTCCCATAGCAGCGTGCGCTACTGGACCCCGTTCGGCGGGTTCAAACAGTCCGGACTCGGCCGTGAACTGGGCCCGGACGCGCTCACCGCCTTCACCGAGACCAAGAACATCTTCATCAGCACAGAGGAGTCCCAGTGAGCGACGACCAGACCGCAGTGTGCCGCCGCCTCGTCGGCCGTACCGCCGTGATCACCGGAGCCGGCAGCGGCATCGGCCTGGCCACCGCCCGCCGGCTGGCCTCGGAAGGCGCCCATGTCGTCTGCGCCGACATCGACGAGGCCGCCGGCAAGAAGGCCGCGGACGAGGTCGGCGGGCGCTTCGTCCAGGTCGACGTGACCGACTCCGAGCAGGTCGAGGCGCTCTACAAGACCGCCTTCGACGCCTACGGCTCGGTCGACATCACCTTCAACAACGCCGGTATCTCCCCGCCCGACGACGACTCCATCCTCACCACCGGCCTCGATGCCTGGAAGCGCGTCCAGGAGGTCAACCTCACCTCCGTCTACCTCTGCTGCAAGCACGCCCTGCCCTATATGCAGCGCCAGTTCCAGCAGACCGGGCGCGGCGGCTCCATCATCAACACCGCCTCCTTCGTCGCCGTCATGGGCGCCGCCACCTCCCAGATCAGCTACACCGCCTCCAAGGGCGGCGTGCTGGCCATGTCCCGCGAACTGGGCGTGCAGTTCGCCCGTGAGGGCATCCGGGTGAACGCCCTGTGCCCCGGCCCGGTGAACACTCCGCTGCTCAAGGAACTGTTCGCCAAGGACCCCGAGCGCGCGGCGCGCCGTCTCGTCCACGTCCCGGTCGGTCGGTTCGCCGAGCCCGAGGAGATCGCGTCCGCGGTCGCCTTCCTCGCCAGCGACGACTCCTCCTTCGTCAACGCCGCCGAATTCCTGGTCGACGGCGGTATCGCCGGGGCCTACGTCACTCCGCTCTAGCCCCTCTGTAAGGTCCATGACCAGCACCGGAACCGGCTCTCGTGCCGGTTCCGGTTGCGGTCCTGCCCCTCATGCGTCAAGGAGGATGCATGCGTACCCAGCGCACCCTCGTCTCCGGCCTGCTCGCGGCCGCCGCCCTCGCGGCCTCGGTGCCCGCCGCCACCGCCACGGCCGCGCCGGCCCAACCCCGGTCGCGCACCGCCTGCCCCCAGCTGTCCACGGACCTGCAGTGGTACGGCGACAACCGCGCCAAGCTCCAGAAGATGATCGACGAGCGCGGCAGTTGCAGCGGCATAGGAGGCCCCCGGCCGGTCGCCGCCTTCGACTGGGACAACACCGTCGTCAAGAACGACATCACCGACCTGACCATCGCCTGGGCGCTCCGGCACGACAAGATCCTCCGCCCGGCGAGCTGGAAGTCCACCAGCAAGTGGCTGACCGACGAGGCCGACGCCGCCCTGACCAAGGCCTGCGGCACCGACGTGCCCGTCGGCAAGCGGCTGCGCACCTCCACCAACGCCGCCTGCGCGGACGAGATCTTCGAGATCCGCGCCGAGGGCAGGACGATGAGCGGCGCGGCCGCCTTCGCGGGCGAGTGGAACCACCGGCGCACCGTCCCGCAGTACGCATGGGTGCCCCAGCTCTTCACGGGACACACCGTGCGGCAGCTGGAGTCGTACACCAGGAAGGCCCGCAAGGAGGCCCTGGCCGCGCCGGTGGGTGCCACCCAGAAGGTCGGGACGCACGAGGTCTCCGGCTACGCCCGCTACTACGACCAGCAGCGCGACCTGATCCGCACGCTCAAGAAGGCCGGATTCGACGTCTACATCGTCTCGGCGGGCTCGGAGCCGGTCGCCGAGGTGTGGTCGCGCGGCGTCGGCATCGACCGCGACCACACCATCGCGATCCGCTCGGTCCTGGACAAGCGCGGCCGGATCACCCCCTGGACCCAGGGCTGCGGCGACGTCCCCGTCAGCAAGGGCGAGGCCATCCCGTACATGGACGGCAAGCGCTGCTTCATCAACCAGGAAATCTACCGCGTCAAGGGCAAGAAGGCCTGGCAGCAGCAGCCGTGGGACCGGCGCATCGCGCTCGGCGGCGGTGACGCCGACACGGACGTGACGTTCGTCGGCGACGCCACCGGCGCCCACCTCGTCCTCAACCGCAACAAGGCCGAGGTCATGTGCCGCGCCTACGACAACAGCGACGGCCGCTGGGTGGTCAACCCGATGTTCATCGACCCGAACCGGCGCCAGGCCGCCCCGTACCCGTGCTCGACCACCGGCTACACCCGGCCGGACGGCACGCACGGCCCGGTCCGCCGCCCGGACGGTTCGGTGATCCCGGACCAGCAGGACACCATTCACGGCTGACGGCTGACGGCTGACGGCTGACGGCTGACGGCTGACGGCTGACGGCCCGGGGGCCCGGGGGCCCGGGGGCCGCACCTTCCTGTGCGGGTGTCACAGGAAGGTGCGGCCCTCGCCCCGGTACGTCGGCACCGTGTCCACCACCCGGTCCCCGTCGATCAGCTGCAGCGCGTCGAACCGCTCGCACAGCTCACCGGCCTTCGCGTGCCGGAACCACACCTTGTCGCCGATCGCCAGGCCGTCCGCGGCCGGCCCCAGCAGCGGCGTCTGCACCTCACCGGGCCCCTCCTGAGGGTCATAGCGCAGTCCGGTCGGCAGATACGGCACCGGCAGCCGGTCCGCACCCGCCGCCCCCGACGCCGGATAGCCGCCGCCGAGCACCGTCACCACTCCACGGCCGGGCCGGCGGACCACCGGCTGGGCGAAGAGCGCCGCCGGACGCCCGCGGAACGAACGGAAGTTGTCGAACAGCGCCGGTGCATACAGCCCCGATCCCGCCGCGATCTCGGTGACCGCCGCCTCCGCCGCCGTGTGCTGCACACTCCCCGTACCGCCGCCGTTGACGAACTCCAGCCGCGGTGCCACCGCCCGCACCGCCCGTACGGCCTCCCAGCGCCGCCGCGCCAGCTCCTTGCGCGCCGCCGCCTGCATCACCCGGACCGCCCGCGAGAACACCGGCCGGCCGGCGACCTCGTCGCCCACCCCCGCCACATGCCCCTCGTAGGCCATCAGCCCCACCAGCCGGAAACCGGGCCGGCGCACCACCGACCGGGCCAGCGCGGCCAGATGGTCCGGCGACCGCAGCGGTGACCGCCGGGCACCGACCCGTACCGCCCCCAGCCGGTACGAGGCGTCCAGCTCCAGGCACACCCGTACCTCCTCGCCGCCGCCCGCACCCCGGGGCCGGGCCGCGTCGATCAGATCCAGCTGTGCCGGGTCGTCGACCATCACCGTCACCGCGGCCGCGAGCCCGGCATCGGTGGTCAGCTCGGCGAAGCCCGCCCGGTCCGCCGAGGGGTACGCCACCAGCACGTCCGGGAAACCGGAGCGCGCCAGCCACAACGACTCGGCCAGCGTGAAGCCGAGGATCCCGGCGAAGCCGTCCCGCGCCAGCACCCGCTCCAGCAGCGCCCGGCAGCGCACCGACTTGCTCGCCACCCGGATCGGCTTCCCCCGGGAGCGGCGCACCAGATCGGCGGCGTTGGCGTCGAAAGCCCGGAGGTCGATGACGGCCAGAGGGGCGTCGAGGTGGGCGGTGGCCCGGTCGTAGTCGCCACAGGGCTTCTCGCCCCGCGCGTCGGCTCTCTGCGAAGGCATGACCGCAGCCTGCCAGAGCTCCCCGCCGCCGCGTAGGGGAGAGATCCCGACAGAGTGGACACCGGGTCGCCCGTGGGTTGCCGCACCGGCGCGGCCAGCCCGTAGAGTGACTCGATGCCGCAACCAGCAGGTCAGCGGCGTGTTGTCCGGATACGAACCACCCTGCCCCGATTGCGCATCGGGTTAGGCGGGGAGGCGGCGCGAGGGGGAGCGCGGGTGAGCACCGACGCAGAATTCGCCGATGCGCGACGGATCCCGCCCATACCCCCGCACCCGCCCGTGGCACCCGCGCCGGACGAGGACCCTCATACGGCCGTGCTGCGCCGCCGCGTCCCCGCTGCCCCGCCCGTACCCCCCGCCGCCCCACCCGCCCCACCGGCCCCGTCCGCGCACCACCCCGCGGCCTCCGTCCCGCCACCCGGCCCCGCGCGCCCGGCGGTTCCGCCCCGCCCCACCGCACCGCCGCCCGGCCCGGCCGGACAGCCCGCCGCCTTCCGCGACACCGCCGCCTACCACCTCGCCCGCAGCCAGGACCTGTGGCACGAGCCCCACGAGCGCGCCGCCGCCACCCCGCCGGCCCCCGAACCGGCCTCCGCCACCCCGTCCGCGGCGCCCGGCAGCCGGCCCCCCACTCCCGCGGCCGAGCACCCGCCGCGTCCTCCCCGGCCCCGGACACCGCCCCCGCCCCAGACGGCCGGCGGCGTGCCCGCGCCGTCCCCACGGCCGGCCGGGACCGGCCGCCGTCCCGGCGCCCGGATGATCACCGCCGCGGCCTGCCTCGTCCTCGGCATCGGCCTCCTCGGCGGCGCGGCGGCCGGGAGTTGGCTCACCGCCACCCGCGCCGACGGCCCGCCCTCCCGCGAGGCCGCCTTCGCCAAGGGCCGCGACGCCTGGCACAACACCCCCGTCGACACCCTCTTCCCGCGCACCGTCGAGGGCCTGGGCATCGGCCCCGGAGGCGCCGACCGGACCTGGAGCCGGATCGCCGTCGCCCCCGACGGCGGCTGCGCCGACGCCTACGACGCACCGCTCGCCCAGGCCCTCGCCCGGGCGGGCTGCGTCCGCCTGCTGCGCGCCACCTACCTCGACGCCACCCGCACCAACGTCATCACCGTCGGCGCCCAGACCACCGAGGCCGACCTGGCCGGCATGCTGGCCCTCAACACCCGCTTCAGCACCCAGAGTCTGGGCCACCGCACCGACCTGATGCCGCTGCCGTACGCGCCCAAGGGCACCCCCGCCGAGCGCTTCGGGCGCGCGCAGCGGGCGAGCTGGACGGTCAGGGTGCTCACCGACATCCCGGTCGTCGTGTACGCGGTCTCCGGCTTCGCCGACGGCCGCACCGTCGCCGCACCGCAGCCCGCCGAGGCCGCCACCCGGGCCGGCGCCACCACCGCCCCGGCCGAATCCGGCCTCGGCCACGATGCGAAGGACCTCGCGGACCGTGTCGCGGCGGCCTTCCGCACGGCCTCCGGCATCCCCGGGAAGAGCGCGGAGTCGCCGGCATGACGAAGGCCGTGACGAAGGCCATGAGGAAGGCCGTGACGAAGGCAGCCATGAGGAACAACCTGCTGCGTGGTGCCACCGCGCTGGCCTCCGCGGCGCTCGCCCTGCTCCCCGCCGTACCGGCCCGGGCCGACGCCATCCGCGCCCAGGAGTGGGGCCTGCAGGCCGTCCACGCCCAGGAGGCCTGGCGCACCACCAAGGGCGCAGGCACCACCGTCGCCGTCCTGGACACCGGCGTCGACGCCCGCCACCCCGACCTCGAAGGCCAGGTGCTGCCCGAGAAGGACCTGGTCGGCTTCGGCGCCGGCCCCGGCGACGCCACCTGGGCACAGCACGGCACCGGCATGGCGAGCGTCATCGCCGGCCGCGGCCACGGACCGGGCAACCAGGACGGCATCCTCGGAGTCGCCCCCGAGGCCCGGATCCTCCCGGTCCGCGTCATCCTGGAGGACAAGGACCCCGAGCGCGAACGCGCCCGCACCGCCCGGGCCGGCGCGCTCGCCGACGGCATCCGCTACGCGGCCGACCACGGCGCCGACGTGATCAGCATGTCCTTGGGCGACGACAGCGAGACCGCACACCCCGAGCCCCGGGAGGACGCCGCGATCCAGTACGCCCTCGGCAAGGGCATCCCCGTCGTCGCCTCCGCCGGCAACGGCGGTATCAAGGGCAACCGCGCCTCCTACCCCGCCGCCTACCCGGGTGTCATCGCCGTCACCGCCGTCACCGAGCAGGGCGGCCGCGCCCCGTTCTCCACCCGCCACTGGTACGCCGCGGTCAGCGCCCCCGGCCACGACATCCTCATGGCCGGCAACGACGACGGCTACGTCAACGGCTGGGGCACCAGCCCCGCCGCCGCCTTCGTCTCCGGCGCCATCGCCCTGATCCGCTCCGCCCATCCCGACCTCAGCCCCGCTCAGATCCGCGGTCTGCTCGCCTCGACCGCCCAGGACGCCCCCGAGGGCGGCCGCGACGACGACCTCGGCGCCGGCCTGATAGACCCCGCCGCCGCCCTGGAGGCCGCCGCCGGCCTCGAGCCCACCCCGCAGAAGCCGTCCCCCGCCGCCTACGCCCACCGCTACTTCGGCCCCGGCCCGACCCCGGACGCCACCGACGACACCCCCACCC
Source organism: Streptomyces sp. NPDC001339 (assembly GCF_042895955.1). Taxonomy (NCBI): domain Bacteria; kingdom Bacillati; phylum Actinomycetota; class Actinomycetes; order Kitasatosporales; family Streptomycetaceae; genus Streptomyces; species Streptomyces sp. NPDC001339. The sequence goes on from NZ_JBIAWT010000002.1 coordinate 203,523, forward strand.
CCTGGCTCCCCTGGACCGCCGGCGCCATCGGCCTGGCCCTCCTCACCACCGCCTTCCTCCTCCGGCGCACCCGTACCTGACCGCGCCCCACGGAACGCCCCACCGGACGCGCCGGACGACGCCGCACACCGCCCCGATACGCTCGGGACCGTGCAGAAGAACATCCCCGACCCCGGTTTCGCCGACGACGACGGCTCCGCCGACCCCGCCCTCGCGGCGGCGCTGGCGGCCTACGACACCGACCGGAGCACCGAACCCCGGCTCCTGGCCGCGCTGGCCGGCGCCCGCGTCCTCGTTCCCGTCGTCGCCGTCCTCGGCGAGGTGGAGGAGGGCCCGGACGGTCTCCGCCGCGAGAAGACCAGCGATATGGCCGTGCCCACGCTCCAGGCCCCGGACGGCCGCCGTGCCCTGCCCGCCTTCACCTCCATGGAGACGCTGCACCGCTGGCGCCCCGACGCCCGCCCGGTGGCCGTTCCCCTGGAGCAGGCGCTGCTGGCCGCCGCCCACGAGCAGGCCGACACCGTCGTCGTCGACCTGGCCGGCCCGGTGACCTACGCACTGACCGGCCCCGCCCTGCGCGCCCTCGCCGAGGGCCGTACGAGCGCCGACCCGCTCGCCGACCCGGCCGTCACCGACGCCCTGCGTGCCGTGCTCGCCGCCGAGCCCGCCGTCCTCGCCGCCCATCTCGCGCCCTCCGCCGAGACCGACGGCACTCTCGCCCTCGGCCTGGCCGCCGACGCCCCGCCCGCCGAGGCCGCCCAGCGGCTCGCCCAGGCCCTGGCCGCCGACGAGACCCTGCGAGCCCGGCTCGTCAAGGGCCTCGACCTGGCCCTCCTGCGGCCCGGCGCCACCACCCCGGGGGAACCCCTCTACCAGCGCTGACCCGTCACGCCCCAACGGGCGCGATCGTCTCCACGGCCGCACAATGCGAGGAGAGCTCAAGATCCACGCGAGGAGAGCCACATGGAGACAACGGAGACGGAAACCGAGCCCGAGGGCGGCGCGGCCCCGGCCGTGAGCCGGGCCGTCGTGTGCGAGTTCCTCGGCACGCTGCTCCTGGTGTTCTTCGCCGTCGGCTCGGCGGTGCTGGCCGGTGAGTACATCGGCACCTTCGGCATCGCCCTGGCCTTCGGCTTCACGATGCTGGCACTGGTTTACGCCCTCGGCCCGGTCTCGGGCTGCCACATCAACCCCGCGGTCACCCTCGGCATGCTGCTGGCGCGCCGGATCCCGCCGCGCACCGCCGTCGAGTACTGGATCGCCCAGATCGTCGGTGGTATCGCCGGCGCCGCGCTGCTCTTCCTGGTGGCCAAGCAGGTCCCGGGGCTCCAGACGGACGGCGCCTTCGGCACGAACGGCTGGGGCGACCGCTCGGCGGTGCACATCAACCTCGGCGGCGCGTTCGTCGCCGAGATGGTGATGACCTTCCTCTTCGTCTACGTGGTGCTGTCGGTCACCCACGCGGGCGCGGCGGCCGGCCTCGCCGGCGTGGCGATCGGCCTGGCGCTGGCCACCGTCCACCTCATCGGCATCCCCCTGGACGGCACCTCCGTGAACCCGGCCCGGTCCCTCGGACCGGCCCTGTTCGCCGGCGGCGCGGCGCTCACCCAGGTGTGGCTCTTCCTCGTCGCACCCCTAATCGGTGGCGTGATCGCCGCCGCCGTACACCAGGTCACGCACCCTCCCCAGGCCGACGCTGGGCCCACCTGAAGACCACAGGTGTGACGATCAGGCGTATCGGTATCGGACGTATCAGGCGAACACGGGACCGGTGAACTTCTCGCCCGGCCCCTGCCCCGGCTCGTCCGGAACGATCGATGCCTCGCGGAACGCCAGCTGGAGCGACTTCAGGCCGTCGCGCAGCGGTGCGGCGTGGTAGGAGCCGATCTCGGTGGCGCTGGCCGTCACCAGTCCGGCGAGGGCGTGGATCAGCTTGCGTGCCTCGTCGAGGTCCTTGTGCTGGGCGCCCTCCTCGGCGAGCCCGAGGTTGACCGCCGCCGAGCTCATCAGGTGCACCGCGACCGTGGTGATCACCTCGACCGCCGGCACCTCCGCGATGTCCCGGGTCATGCTGTCGAAGTCGGGACGCGGCGCGTCCGTCGCGCTCGCGGCGTCGGGCTGCTGCGGGGTCTGGTCACTCATGTGGCTTCTTCCTGCTGAGGGGTCGGCTCAAGCCTATGACCCGCGCCCGCGGGCCCCGCGTCCGGGGACGTCCGCGTGCGCACACCGTCCGCACACGAGTGCGCACACCATCCGCACACGAGTAGGGCTGCCCTCTTGACTCGTGTATTCTGGTGTTCCGACCGGCCGGACACGTATGTGAACGGCCCACAAGTGGAGGCTCCGATCTCCCACCCGGCCGACCTCAGGGACGGCGGGTCACTGGTCAGGCTGCGCCCCGCGGAGACTTCGCGGCGGTGCTCCCGATCTCGTTCTGGAGCCCCGCCTGTGTCCCGTCCGGGGCGTTTTTCACGTCACGGCGCGGTTGGTCACACCGAACAGACGTTACGCGGCAGTCCGCCAGGCCGTCGCGTGGTGCTACCGAGGAGGATCCATCAGCGCCGAGCCCCGCATCAACGACCGGATTCGCGTCCCCGAGGTGCGACTCGTCGGTCCCAGTGGCGAGCAGGTCGGCATTGTGCCGCTTGCCAAGGCCCTGGAGCTTGCGCAGGAGTACGACCTCGACCTGGTCGAGGTGGCGGCGAACGCCCGTCCGCCGGTCTGCAAGCTCATGGACTACGGAAAGTTCAAGTACGAGTCGGCCATGAAGGCCCGTGAGGCGCGCAAGAACCAGGCGCACACGGTCATCAAGGAGATGAAGCTCCGGCCGAAGATCGACCCGCACGACTACGACACCAAGAAGGGTCACGTCGTCCGGTTCCTCAAGCAGGGTGACAAGGTCAAGATCACGATCATGTTCCGTGGTCGCGAGCAGTCCCGCCCCGAGCTGGGCTTCCGGCTGCTGCAGCGCCTCGCGGAGGACGTCCAGGACCTCGGCTTCATCGAGTCGAACCCGAAGCAGGACGGCCGCAACATGATCATGGTCCTCGGTCCGCACAAGAAGAAGACCGAGGCGATGGCCGAGGCCCGTGAGGCGCAGGCCGCCCGCAAGGCGGAGCGCCAGGGTGGGGCTCCCGCGGAGGAGCCCGCCGGGGAGCCCGCCGAGGCGTGATCCACGGGCGCGAGCCCCGGATGCATGCCGGGGCACCCGCCCCGGACACCAACCGATACATCTGACGCTCCCGTCAGCCGGTCCATGCCGGTGGGAGCGCCACTGACGAGGAGAGAACGGCGCATGCCGAAGAACAAGACGCACAGCGGTGCCAGCAAGCGCTTCAAGGTCACCGGCTCTGGCAAGGTGCTGCGTGAGCGCGCCGGCAAGCGCCACCTGCTCGAGCACAAGTCGTCCCGCGTGACGCGTCGCCTCACCGGCAACGCCGAGATGGCCCCGGGCGACGCCGCGAAGATCAAGAAGCTTCTCGGCAAGTGAGTCCGGGCGCCCCGCCGACGGCCGGGGCGCTGGACCAGGACCGGGACCCAATCGAACCGGGCCGCGTGACGAACAACCGCGGCCCCGCTACAAGGAGTTAACAAGTGGCACGCGTCAAGCGGGCAGTCAACGCCCACAAGAAGCGCCGGGCGATCCTCGAGCAGGCCAGCGGCTACCGCGGCCAGCGCTCCCGCCTGTACCGCAAGGCGAAGGAGCAGGTCACCCACTCTTTCGTCTACAACTACAACGACCGCAAGAAGCGCAAGGGCGACTTCCGTCAGCTGTGGATCCAGCGCATCAACGCCGCTGCCCGCGCCAACGGCATGACCTACAACCGCTTCATCCAGGGTCTGAAGGCCGCCAACATCGAGGTGGACCGCAAGATCCTGGCCGACCTCGCGGTCAACGACTCGAACGCGTTCGCCGCGCTCGTCGAGGCCGCCCAGAAGGCGCTCCCGAGCGACGTCAACGCCCCGAAGGCTGCCTGAACCCCAGCCTGACGACGTTGTGACGCGGACCCGCAGGCCCCCGGCCTGCGGGTCCGCCGCATTTCCGTCCGGCCCCGCTACCGGCCCGGACCCCGTACGCCGGACCCCCACCGCACGAACAACAGAAGCGAGCCGCCGCCCATGGGCACCCCCGAGCTGATCTCCCCGCGTTCCCCGCGCGTCACCGACGCCCGGCGGCTGGCCCGCCGTGCCTTCCGGGGCAAGGAGCGCCGGTTCATCGCCGAGGGCCCGCAGGCCGTACGGGAGGCGATCGCCCACCGCGTCGGCGGTGAGTCCACGCTCGTCGAGCTGTTCGCGACCGTCGAGGCCGCCGAGCGGCATGCCGAGATCGTCGAGGCCGCCCGGGCCTCCGGGGTGCGGGTGCACCTCGCCGACGACCGGACCGTCGCCGACATCTCCCAGACGGTCACCCCGCAGGGCCTGCTCGGCGTCTGCCGGTTCCTCGACTCGCCGTTCGAGGAGATCCTCGCGGCCCGCCCGCGGCTGGTCGCGGTGCTCGCGAACGTCCGCGACCCCGGCAACGCGGGCACGGTGCTGCGCTGCGCGGACGCCGCCGGCGCGGACGCGGTGGTGCTCACCGACGCCTCGGTGGACCTCTACAACCCCAAGTCCGTACGGGCGTCGGTCGGTTCGCTCTTCCACCTCCCGGTCGCGGTCGGCGTACCCGTCGAGCGGGTGGTGAGCGGGCTGCGGACCGCAGGCGTCCGGATTCTGGCCGCCGACGGCGCGGGCGACCGTGACCTCGACGCCGAGCTGGACGCCGGCTCCATGGGCGGGCCCACCGCCTGGGTCTTCGGCAACGAGGCCTGGGGGCTGCCCGAGGAGACCCGGGCGCTGGCGGACGCCGTCGTACGGGTCCCCATCCACGGCAAGGCCGAGAGCCTCAACCTCGCGACGGCCGCCGCGGTCTGCCTCTACGCCTCCGCCCGTGCCCAGCGCGGCGCCGGCGGCTGCCGCGCGGTGTCACCCGCCTGAGGGGGCGTGGCCGGGATTCCCCCGGCGCCTCCGATGCGAGCTAGTAGTCTTGCGTGCCCGGGGCCCGGAAGGGGGTAACGGGGATGAGTGTGAGGACTTCTGGCATCGCGGTCGCTGCTGAGGGCTGCCCGTCCGACGAATCCGTGGGCGGCCTCGACCCCGACACACTGCCCGACGGCCTGGTCGTCGCCGACGAACACGGCCGGGTGATCTGCTTCAACGCCGCCGCCGCGAGGATCACCGGCATACCGTCCGGGGAAGCGCTCGGCCGCCCCCTCGAAGACGCCCTTCCGCTCCAGGACGTCGAGGGCCGCCGCTGGTGGCGGCTGACCGACCCGTACGGCGGGCTGGCCATCCGCCGCGGCCAGCCCGAGCGCAATCTGCTGCTCGGCGGCCGTGAGGTGCTGGTCTCCGCGCGCTATGTGCGGGCCCGGCCGACCGGTCCCGTGCAGCGCCTGGTGATCGCGCTGCGCGGTACCGAGGCCAGGCGGCGCACCGAGCTGAGCCACGCCGAGCTGATCGCCACCGTCGCCCATGAACTGCGCTCCCCGCTGACCTCCGTCAAGGGGTTCACCGCCACCCTCCTCCAGAAGTGGGAACGCTTCACCGACGACCAGAAGCGGCTGATGCTGGAGACCGTGGACGCCGACGCCAACCGCGTCACCCGTCTGATCGCCGAGCTGCTGGACATCTCCCGGATCGACTCCGGGCGGCTGGAGGTGCGGCGGCAGCGGGTCGACATGGTCGCGGCGGTGCGCCGGCACGTCCAGGCGCAGACCACCGCCGGTGAGCGGCCCGACCGCTTCCTCGTCCGGATGCGGGAGCCGCTGCCCGATCTGTGGGCGGATCCGGACAAGGTGGACCAGGTGCTGGGCAACCTGCTGGAAAACGCGGTGCGGCACGGCGAGGGAACCGTCACCATCGAGGTCGGACCGGTATCGGACGCGACCAGCGCGGAGGGGACGAGTGTGACCGTGAGCGACGAGGGCCCGGGCATCCCGGAGGAGTCGATGAGCCGGGTGTTCACGCGGTTCTGGCGGGGCAGCAAGCGCGGCGGCACGGGCCTGGGCCTCTACATCGTCAAGGGCATCGTGGAGGCGCACGGCGGCACGATCACGGTCGGCCGGGCCCCGGCCGGCGGCGCCCAGTTCCGCTTCAGCCTGCCCGTCGCGGCACCGGCCTTCATGAACTAGGGCCGATCGCGGCGGGCGCCCCGCGGGCCGTACGCCGACGGCCCGCCCCTTAGACTTGGCCTTTGGCACCTTTGGCGCACAGGCATCATCGGGGGCACTCGCCGAGGCGAAGCGAGCCAAGCCAAGCCAGTCCACCGGAAGCACGGGAAGAGATGTCCGCACCCAATAAGTCGTACGACCCTGTCGAGGTCGAAGCACTCAAACCGGAAGAGATCGAGCGTATGCGGGACGAGGCGCTCGCCGCCTTCGCGGCCGCGGCCGATCTCGACGCGCTCGCCCAGGCGAAGGTCGCGCACACCGGTGGCACCTCGCCGCTCGCCCTCGCCAACCGCGAGATCGGCGCCCTGCCCCCGCAGGCCAAGGCGGAGGCCGGCAAGCGCGTCGGCCAGGCCCGTGGCCGGGTGAACCAGGCGCTCAAGGCCCGTCAGGAGGAGCTGGAGGCGGAGCGCGACGCCCGGGTACTGGTCGAGGAGGCGGTGGACGTCACGCTGCCCTACGACCGCACCCCGGCCGGCGCCCGGCACCCGCTGACCACGTTCATGGAGCGGGTCGCCGACGTGTTCGTGGCGATGGGCTACGAGGTCGCCGAGGGCCCCGAGGTCGAGGCGGAGTGGTTCAACTTCGACGCGCTCAACTTCGTCCCGGACCACCCCGCCCGCCAGATGCAGGACACCTTCTTCGTCCAGGGCAACGGCACCGAGGGCGACGAATCCGGCGTCGTGCTGCGCACCCACACCTCGCCGGTGCAGGCCCGGACGCTCGTCGACCGCGAGCCGCCCGTCTACGTCGTCTGCCCGGGGCGGGTCTACCGCACCGACGAGCTGGACGCCACGCACTCCCCGGTCTTCCACCAGATCGAGCTGCTCGCCGTCGACGAGGGCCTGACCATGGCCGACCTCAAGGGCACCCTCGACCACATGGTCCGGGCGCTGTTCGGACCGGACATGAAGACCCGGCTGCGGCCGAACTACTTCCCGTTCACCGAGCCGTCCGCCGAGATGGACATGGTCTGCTACGTCTGCCGTGGCGAGTCCGTGGGCAACCCCGACCGGCCCTGCCGTACCTGCTCCAGCGAGGGCTGGATCGAGCTGGGCGGCTGCGGCATGGTCAACCCCAAGGTGCTGATCGCCTGCGGTGTCGACCCGGAGAAGTACAGCGGGTTCGCCTTCGGGTTCGGAATCGACCGGATGCTGATGTTCCGGCACAACGTGGAAGACATGCGCGACATGTTCGAGGGCGACGTCCGGTTCACCCGGCCGTTCGGGATGGAGATCTGATGCGGGTCCCGCTTTCTTGGCTGCGGGAGTACGTCGACCTGCCGGCGACGGAGACCGGCCGGGACGTACAGGAGAAGCTGGTCGCGGTCGGCCTGGAGGTCGAGACCGTCGAGCGCCTCGGCGCGGGCCTCACCGGCCCGCTCGTCGTCGGCCAGGTGCTGACCATCGAGGAGCTGGAGGGCTTCAAGAAGCCGATCCGCTTCTGCACCGTCGACGTCGGCGCCGCCAACGGCACCGGCGAGCCGCAGGAGATCGTCTGCGGTGCCCGCAACTTCTCGGTCGGCGACAAGGTCGTGGTCGTCCTCCCCGGCGCCGTGCTGCCCGGCGACTTCAAGATCGCCGCGCGCAAGACGTACGGCAAGAAGTCGCACGGCATGATCTGCTCCGGCGACGAGCTCGGCATGGGCGATGACGGCAGCGGCGGCATCATCGTGCTGCCGCCCGAGTACGAGCCCGGCACCGACGCCATCGAGCTGCTCGAGCTCGTCGACGAGGTGCTGGACATCGCCGTCACCCCGGACCGCGGCTACTGCCTGTCGATGCGCGGAGTGGCCCGCGAGGCCGCCATCGCCTACGGGCTGCCGCTGCGCGACCCGGCGCTGCTGGACGTCCCGCCGCCGAACGCCAACGGCTACCCGGTCCAGGTCGCCGACCCGATCGGCTGCGACCGCTTCACCGCCCGTACGGTCACCGGTGTGCAGCCCGAGGCGCGCAGCCCCCTCTGGCTCCAGCGCCGCCTCCAGAAGGCCGGGATGCGTCCGATCTCGCTCCCCGTCGACATCACCAACTACGTGATGCTGGAGCTCGGCCAGCCGCTGCACGCCTACGACCGGGCCAGCGTCGACGGCCCGATCGGCGTCCGCCGCGCCACCGCCGGCGAGCGGCTGACCACCCTGGACGGCACCCAGCGGACGCTGGACGCCGAGGACCTGGTCATCACCGACAACCGCGGGCCGATCGGCCTGGCGGGCGTGATGGGCGGTGCCAACACCGAGATCGGCGGCGCTGTCACCGACCCGGAGACCGGCCGGGTGCGCGGCACCACCGACATCGTCGTCGAGGCCGCGCACTTCGACGCGATCTCCATCGCCCGTACCGCCCGTCGGCACAAGCTCTCCTCGGAAGCCGCCAAGCGCTTCGAGCGCGGCGTCGACCCGGAGGCCGCGTCCGCCGCGGCCCAGCGGACCGTCGACCTGCTGGTGCTGCTCGGCGGCGGCACCGCCGAGGAAGGCGTCACCGAGGTCGTCTCGCCCCGCGGCCCGCGGACGATCACCGTCCCCGCCGACCACCCGGACAAGGTCGCCGGTGTCGTCTACGGCCGGGAGACCGTCGTCCGCCGCCTCCAGGAGGTCGGCTGCGACGTCTACGGCCAGGACGAGCTGGTCGTGACCGTGCCGTCCTGGCGGCCGGACCTCAGCGACCCCAACGACCTGGCCGAAGAGGTCATCCGGCTGGAGGGCTACGAGAACCTGCCCTCCACCCTCCCGCTGCCGCCGGCCGGCCGCGGGCTGACCGAGCGTCAGCGGCTGCACCGCAGGGTCGGCCGGGCGCTGGCCGGCGCCGGCTACGTCGAGACGCTGAACTACCCCTTCACCGGCTCGCACGTCCTCGACCAGCTCGGCATCGAGCCGGACGACCCGCGCCGCACGGCGGTCACCCTCGTCAACCCGCTCAGCGACGAGGAGCCCGACCTCCGCACCACGCTGCTGCCCGGCCTGCTCGGCTCGCTCCGCCGCAACTACGGGCGCGGTACGCACGACCTCGCGCTCTTCGAGACCGGCCCGGTCTTCCGCGCCACCGGTGACGAGAAGCCGGCCAGCCGCCTGGTCGTCGACCGCCGGCCGACCGACGACGAGATCGCCTCACTGGACGCCTCGCTGCCGCAGCAGCCGCGGCGGGCCGCCGTGGTGCTCGCCGGAGGCCGTGAGCAGACCGGCTGGTGGGGTGCGGGACGCCCCGCGGACTGGGCGGACGCCATCGAGGCGGGCCGTACGGTCGCCCGGGAGGCGGGCGTCGAGCTGATCGTCCGTCAGGACCAGCACGCCCCGTTCCACCCGGGCCGGTGCGCGGCGCTGCTCGCCCTCGTCGATGGTGAGGAGGTCCTGGTCGGCAACGCCGGTGAGCTCCACCCGCGGGTCATCAAGGCGCTCTCCCTGCCCGAGCGGAGCTGCGCGATGGAGATCGACCTGGACCGCCTGGAGCAGGCCGGCAGCGGCCCGCTGACGGCGCCCAAGATCTCCGCCTTCCCGGTCGCCACGCAGGACGTCGCGCTGATCGTCGACGACACGGTTCCGGCGGCGGACGTCGAGGCCGCGCTCCGCGACGGCGCGGGCGAACTCCTCGAATCGCTGCGGCTGTTCGACGTCTTCACCGGGGAGCAGGTGGGCGCGGGCAAGAAGTCGCTGGCGTACGCGCTGCGCTTCCGCGCCTCGGACCGGACGCTGACCGCGGACGAGGCCTCGGCCGCGCGCGACGCGGCGGTGGCGACGGCCGTGGAGCGGACGGGCGCGGCCCTGCGGGGCTGACGGCCTCACCGGTCACCCGGCAGCAACCGGGGCGAGGGCGTGGACGGTACGAGCCGTCCGCGCCCTCGCCCTTTGCCGTTCCGTGGGGAAATCCGCCCGCCGGCTGATTCCCGCCGGCCGGAGACGACACGCCTGGGCGTGGAACGTCATACGCGCTCCACGGAGGTACCTTGCGCAGGCCGGAGTGGTGCGGACCAGGCGGCCGCCCGGTGGCGGTTCACCAGATCCCTGGGATCAGGCGTGCGGTACGAGCGGCGTACTCGGTGTAGTCCGTGCCGAGGGCGGAGGTGAGGACGGTGTCTTCGGCATGGATGCGGTAGAGGGAGCCGGCCACGGCACTGCCGGTGAGGACGAGGTGGGCCGGCAGGTGGTCCAGGCAGAACCCGGCGCAGGCGATCACGATCAGGCCTCCGGCGTAGGAGGGGTGCCGCAGATAGCGGTAGGGGCCGGTGCGGACCACCGGCTGGCCGGGACGGACATCGATGGTGCCGCGGAAGTGCTCGCCCAGGCAGGCCACCGCCCAGTGGCGCAGTGCCAGGCCGGCCCAGACACCGGGCAGGGCGATGAGCGTGTTGGTCGCGCGGTCGCCCGTCAGGCGTGCGGACCGGGTGCCGTACAGCAGAGCCGCCGCGCCGGCCTCGCCGAGGGCGAGAGCGGTGAGCACGACGTAGGTGCTGCGCCGGTCCGCGGCGAGCGGCTGGGGCGGGCAGTGGCGGTTCCGGCGACGCTCACGCAGGGCCCACCTGGCCTCGAGGCCGTACGCCGCTGCTGCCGTAGCGGCTGCCAGAGTCCAGGCCACGGCGGTCCTGGACGGGCCGTGTGCGGGCTGCTTCAGCGCAGGTTTCCGGAAGGTGAGACAAGAGATGAGCGAGGTGCGAGGCATGAGCGAGGTTCTTCCTCTCCGTCCATTCCGGGAGAGTGAGCTCCCGGTCCTGGACCGGATGCTGAACGATCCTGAGGTTCTGGGGCAGTACGCGTGGACCGGATGGTCCGGCAACACGACGGCGCTGCGGCAGCGATGGGAGAGGGACCGGCTGCTGTCGCCCGACGTCAGCATGCTGGCCCTGGTGCGGCAGGACGCGGCGGTAGGCGCGATGACCTGGCGCCCCGTGGCGTACAACGGGGTGTCGCAGTGCTGGAACGTCGGGGTCTTCGTACTGCCGGAGGAACGCGGCCGCGGTGTGATGGCGGGGGCGAGCCGTGCCGTGGTGGATTACCTGTTCGCGCACACCCAGGCACACCGCATCGAGGCCCATGTGGAGGCCGGCAACATCGCGGCCCGCCGCTGCGCCGAGCGGGCGGGGATGGTCCACGAGGGCACGGCCCGCGGTGCCGCCTGGCGTGGGGGCGGCTGGCGGGACTTGGACGTGCTCGCGGTCCTGCGCAGCGACCTCCCGCCACCGGCAGCGGATGACTGAGGGCATGGCCGGGCGCCTGCTCGACGGTCAACGGCGACGGGTGAAGCGGGCCAGCAGTTCCCGGTCGACCGGCCGCTGCGGCAGGGACGGTACGACCAGTGTGGAAGCTGCCGACAGCGCGGTATCAGGAAGCTTCGCCAGCGGTGTGGTGGTCATGCGGGGCTCCGCGGCGACATACGGCGATGCCTCGTAGACGGTGACCGGATGGTCGGCTCCGTAGTGGGGGACCAGGACCTCGGTCAGGCAGGTGGCGCCGGGGACCGGGTCGAACCGCCGATCGCGGTCGGGCATGCCGATCACACCGACCTGCCACAGGATCATCAAGCTCGTGGGGTCGAAGACGCGGTGGCGGATCAGGAAATCGGTCGCCTCGAAGCTCTGGCACCCCTGCTGCCCAGGGTCCAGGCCCAAGTCGGCGAACAGCCAGTCCTCCGCGGAGCAGGCGGGAACCATGCGTGCCGCAATCCCCTCCAGGCGCGCCCGGCGGATCGCCTCATGCCCCATGTAGGCGAACACCCCCGGATGCCCGTACAGGGCCACACACACGAACTGGCCGCGGCGTACCTCGGACAGGGTGTGCTCGACCATCTCCTCATAGGAGTCATACCGTGGCTTGCCCGCGGCGTAATGGTCGTCGAGTGTTTCGACCGAGGGATTCAGCTGTCCGATGTGACGGGTCACCAAAGGGTCCCCGATCAGGCACAGCACTTTGTCAGCCTGCTCGATACAGGCCCGTGCTTCCACCGTGAGGTCGCCGATGGCCCGATACCCGGTCCCCACCACGACCAACTGCGCGTTTTCCATGGTTACCTCCACCAGGCCACCGGCTCCCTTATAGACGTGCTCGCTTACGGATCTGTTCTTTTGTGGATCTGCTCGCCTACGAGCCGGACGCACCCTCGTCGTCAGGTTCAAAGCCGAGGATGACGAGGAGGAGGACTGCGGAAGCCTCTTCCCTGACCGGGCTGTGCTGCGACAGCAGACCGCGGATACGGCCCACATCACCCGAGACGACCGCCTCCCGTTCCTCGGTGCCCAGGGCGCTGTCGGCGACGTACGCCTCCGCCGAACGGCGGAACGCGTGCTGTCGGCGAGGCTGCGTCACCAGCTCTTCGACGAATTCCACGACTGCAGCGGACATGACTGTTCCCCTTTCGTTGGGATCAGGACCCACCAACACAGACCACCACAGGGACATCCGCGGAGCCCGGCAGAATGCTGCAAAAGGGTGATTCTCCGCCGCTGCAACCAGGCTCTACGACCAACCGCCATAACCGGCTGCCATAACCAACCGCTATAACCAACCGCTGTAACCGGCAGCTACAACCAGCCGCGTTCATCCGCGACGCGCAGCGCTTCCATCCGATTGCGGGTCCGGGTTTTGGTGGTCGCCGCCGAAAGGTAGTTACGAACGGTTCCTTCGGACAGGTACAGGCCGGCCGCGATGTCCGCCACCGTGGCACCGGAGCGTGCGGCGATGAGCACATCGCGCTCCCGGGCGGTGAGGGGGGATTCACCCGCCGCCAGAGTGGCCACGGCCAGTTCCGGATCCACCACCCGCTCTCCCCGCATCACGCGGTGGATGGCGTCCGCGAGCACCTCGACCGGGGCGTCCTTCACCACGAACCCGACGGCGCCGGCCTCCATGGCCCGGCGCAGGTAGCCCGCGCGGCCGAACGTGGTGAGGATGACCACGCGGCAGGACGGCACGTGTTCGGCGAGGACCGCCGCCGCTGCCAGCCCGTCGAGGCCGGGCATCTCGATGTCGAGCAACGCCACATCCGGCCGGGCCTCCCGGGCCGCGTCCACGATCTCGTCGCCCCGGCTCACGGAGGCGACGACCTCGAAGTCCTCCTCCAAGTCCAGCAGCGCGCACAGGGCTTGGAGGATCAGCGTCTGGTCGTCGGCGAGCAGGAGACGGATCGTCATGGCAGGGTGGCCACCGTTTCTTCAGTGGCCACCGATTCGTCAGTGGCGACCGTTTCTTCAGTGGCGACCGTTTCTTCGAGTTCTTCGGTCTCTTCAGCAGCCGCCGTTTCTTCGAGCGATACGCGCAGGCGCCAGCCCCGTGGACTCACCGGTCCGGCCTCCACCCGGCCGCCGGCCGCCGCGACCCGCTCCCGCAGACCGGAGAGCCCGTTGCCTTCACCGGACGGGCCGCCCACGCCGTCGTCGCGGACTTCCACTTCCGATGCCGAGAGCGTGACGGTGCACCGGCCGGCGCGCGCATGGCGTGCGACGTTGGTGAGGCCCTCCCGTACCGCCCAGCCGAACAGCTCCTGATGTGCGGGGTCGACCACGTCGGTGGCCGTGGGCAGGTCGGCGGTGACGCCCGACGCCCGCAGCAACTCCCGTCCGCGGGCGAGTTCGTTGGCGAGCGTGACCTCGCGGTAGCCCGACACCGCGGCACGCACCTCGGCGAGCGCCTGGCGGGTCAGCTGCTCGACTTCGGCGATCTCGGGGAGCGCGCGGGAGGACTCGTTCGCGGCGAGGCGGCGCGCGAGACCGCTCTTGACCGTGATGGCGGTGAGCGAATGACCCAGCAGGTCGTGCAGGTCACGCGCGATCCGGGCGCGCTCGGCCTCCGAGGCCAGCCGGGCCACCTCGGCCCGCGCCTGGAGCAACGAGCGGTTGGCGCGGGCGATTTCGGAGAACGCGTAGACGGTCAGGGAGGTGAAGACGATCGCCAGCGCCTGGCCCCAGCCGGGCCCGTCGTGCCATGAGCGGACCAGACACGGGACGACCAGGCTGGCGAGCGCGCAGACCGCCACCGTCAGCGCCACATGACGCTGTACGAAGACGGCCGCCATCGAGACGATGACCGCGCACAGGAAGAAGGCGTCGGTACGGGCGTACGGCAGGGCCGCGACGAACAGCACGGACATGGCGCCGAGCAGCACCCGGAACGGGGTCCGGGCGAGCCGTGCGGCCGAGGCGCCCGCGAGCGCACAGCAACAGCAGAACCCGGCCACGATCGCATAGCCGACAAGGGCATCCGTACCGTGTGCGTACTCGGCTATTCCGGCCACCGTCACCAGCGGGAAGACCAGCATTCCGGTGGCCAGGACCAAGCGCCGCCACCCCCGCGACCATCGCTCCGGTGTGACGGCCGACCAGTCGCCCGGTGGGCTCATGCCTTCGTACGTCACAGCACGCTACCGCCGTCCTTGCGTTCGGGTGTGCGGCCTGCCGCCGCGCGGTGTTTCCGCGTTTCCACGGTATCCGTGACCCGCGGAGCGCCCATGGCCCGGGCCCGGGGGAGGGATGATCTTCGGCCACCGTCAGGTGTGGTGCTGCTGTGCGGCGAACACCGATCGCAGCACCTTGCCGTTCGCCTTGGTGACGACGCCCAGCAAGACCATTCCGCATACAGCCTGTTCGATCCTCAGCCACACCGGGAAGGCGCCGGGCAGTGCGACGATGACGGCGATGGCCGCGACCATGACTCCCGAGGACACCCGCAGCCGGAGGAAGGACTTGCGGTGACCGCGGGAGGCCCGGGCCGCGAAGGAGGCCATGAGCAGGGAAGTGGCGACGACGATGATGCAGCGGACCCAGGCGGTGTCGGTCGCGATGCCGGGGTGGTTGCGTAACAGGACGAGCGCGATGAGCGTGAGAACGCTGAGGCCGACGTAGCAGCCGACGAGTCGCTTGGTGCTGCGGAACGCCTGCCGGACACTCTCGCCGTTCAGGCGTTCCGCCCCGAGGACCCGGGTTGTCATGGTGATCCTTTCGTTTTCCTGCCGGTAACGTGGACGAAACTCACGTGGGGCATTGGGCTTGCGGGCCGTCTCCCGGAATTCCCGTCGTACCCATGCCGCATCCCTTACGCATACTTGCCGCGTCCCTTACAGATACTTATGGTGCGCGGCGGTGCCGTGCGCTCGGTAGTGAGATCTCCCATTGTTCGCCCATGACAAATGTCATGAATTGCAGGAGAGGCAGCGGGCGCCACTCCCTGCACCTGTTTGTTCAGGCGGTTCCCCTGATAAGCCGTTATGCCCGTTCTCCTGAGCCATGAGCACGGCTGCCCGTTTTCCGGATCCGCGCGCTCCGCCAAGGCCGGAAACTGGCCGTCCACCAGCAGGGACGCCCGGATACACTCTCCTGTCATGGGTGAATGGAAAGTGGATAGTGAGTGGCGAATACGTTCACTGTGGCGGTCCTTGAGTCGACCGGACAGCAACGCAGACCCCCGGTGATGGCGGCTCGGCACAAGCAGGCTCGGCACAAGCAGGCAAGGGACCCGAAGGCGCACTGGCTGTTGCTCGCGCTCACCCTGCCCGCCCTCTTCGGCGCTCTGCTCTTCCAGGGCTGGACCGTGAACGAGGTCGACGGCTCCACGACCAAACTGCCCTGCACGCAGCCGGTGCCGCCGGCCGCGTCCGGCGCGGGACCCGTCCTCGCCGTGGACGGCGACCGGGTGCGCTCCGCCTCGATGCCGGCCGGCACCGTCGCCCTCACCTACGACGACGGCCCCGACCCGTACTGGACCCCACGGCTGCTCACGCTGCTCAAGAAGCACCGCGCGCACGCCACCTTCTTCCTCAGCGGCGCCAAGGCCGTCCAGTACCCCGATCTGGTCAAGCAGATCAGGGCCGAGGGGCACGAGATCGGCTCCAACACCTACACCGGCGCCGACCTGGGCAACGCCTCCGGCGTGCGCACCGCCCTCGAACTCGGGCTCACCCAGAGCGCGTTCGCCGGTGCCGACAGCTTCCGGACCACGCTGCTGCGGATGCCAATGACCACCACGGTCGCCACCCTGTGCGGCGCCGAATGGCCCGCCGTGCAGGGCGCGTCGGCCGACGGCTACACCCTCGTCGCCGCGGACCCGCCCGGGCGGACGCCCGCCGACGGCCTGGTACGCCAGTTCAGCCACACCTCCCTCGCCTACCGCGAGACCGGGCAACTGCTCACCGACCCGGACGCCCGCCGGTTCACCACCATTTCGGAGGGCGCCGGCATCGACGCGCCCGTCACGACCGAGGCGTCCGGGACCGAGCACTGGGCGGGCACCGCGCTGATCTGGTTCCAGTGGCTGGGCCAGGGCTTCGTCGCCGCCCTCACCTGGGTGCTGACCGTCGCCGCCGCGCTCGGCCTGTTCCGCCTGTTCACCCTGGTCCTGTTCGCCCGTATGCACGTCAGACGCCTGGAGCGGCACCGGCCGGGTGCGCCCCGGCTGCGCGAGATACGCGGACCGGTGTCCGTCCTCGTGCCCGCGTACAACGAAGAGGCCGGGATCGGCAACACGCTGCGCTCGCTGCTCGCCTCCACCCACCAGCAGCTCCAGATCATCGTGATCGACGACGGTTCGTCGGACCGCACGGTGGAGATCGCGAGCGACTACGCGCGGCGGGACCCGCGGGTGCAGGTGGTGTGCCAGGCCAACGCGGGCAAGGCCGCGGCCCTCAACCACGGTCTGGCGTACGTCCGTTCCCCGTACGTCGTGATGGTCGACGCGGACACCGTCTTCGAGCCCGACGCCGTCCAGCGGCTCGTCCAGCCGCTCGCCCACCCGGCGATCGGCGCGGTGAGCGGCAACACCAAGGTCGGCAACCGCAAGCGCCTGCTGGGCCGTTGGCAGCACCTGGAGTACGTCTTCGGCTTCAACCTGGATCGCCGGATGTTCGAGGTCCTGGAGTGCATGCCGACCGTACCCGGCGCCATCGGCGCCTTCCGGCTGGACGCGCTCATGGGGGTGGGCGGCCTGAGCGAGGACACGCTCGCCGAGGACACCGACCTCACCATGGCGCTGTGGCGGGCCGGCTGGCGGGTGGTGTACGAGGAGACCGCCATCGCCTGGACCGAGGTCCCCACCTCCCTGCGGCAGCTGTGGCGTCAGCGCTACCGCTGGTGCTACGGCACCCTGCAGGCGATGTGGAAGCACCGCAAGGCCGTCAGGGAAGTCGGAGCCGCCGGGCGCTTCGGGCGGCGCGGCCTGTCGTATCTCCTCCTCTTCCAGGTGCTGCTGCCGCTGCTCGCGCCGGTCATCGACGTCTTCATGCTCTACAGCGCGCTGTTCACCGACAGCCCGGTGAAGTCCGTGGCGACGTGGTTCGGTTTCCTGGCGGTGCAGATCGCCGTGGCCGCGTACGCCCTGCGGCTCGACGGCGAGCGCCGCCGCACGCTGTGGACGCTGCCCTTCCAGCTGCTGGTCTACCGGCAGTTGATGTACCTCGTGGTGATCCAGTCGGTGGTCGCCTTCGTGACCGGCAGCCGGCTGAAGTGGCAGCGCATGCACCGTTCCGGTACGGCCGCCGCGGCGGCCCAGCACATCGGCGAGGCTGCCGACCGCCGCAGCCTGACCGTGACGAGGTGACCCCCCTGTACTCCGAGTACTCCGACGAACTGACCTCGACGCCCGGGTCTTTGCCCGGACACGTGCCTGGTCCCTTGCCCGGCTCCGTGCCTGGCCCCATGCCTGGCCCCATGCCCGGTCCCGTGCCCGGCTCCGTGCCTGGCCCCTTCGGCCACGAGGGTGCGTACGCGCCTCACACTCACAGGGAGGCCCCTGCACATCTCGCTCACCAGGAGGCCCATGCACCCCTCGCGCACCAGGAGGCGCACGCGTCGCCCCTCGCGCAGCGGGAGGCGTATGCTCCGCTGCCGGATGGGCCACCGGCCGGCGGCGGACCCCCGCGCGGCCGGCGCAAGCCGAAACGGCGGCGGCGTACGCGCACCGGGCGCGTCCTGCGCGCGGTCGGTTTCCTGGTCGCGCTGGCCGTGCTCGGCTGCGTCGGCGCCTACGCCTGGGCGGGCTCCCGCCTGGCCGGAGAGGTCGACCTGTCCGCACTGCCGGACCGGCCCGCCGCCGGAAAGGGCACCAACTACCTGATCGTGGGCTCCGACAGCCGCGCGGGCCTCACCGCGGAGCAGGCGGAGGACCTGCACACCGGCTCCGGCCTGGGCGCCGAGGGCCGCCGTACCGACTCGATGATGGTGCTGCACACCGGCGCCCACGGCACCACTCTGACCAGCCTCCCGCGCGACTCCTGGGTCACCCTCCCCGCCTACGTCGACCCCGAGACCGGCATCCACTACAAGGCCGCCAAGAACAAACTCAACGCGGCGTTCTCCCTCGGCGGCCCCGAACTCCTGGTCCGCACCGTCGAGTCGAGCACCGGTCTGCGCATCGACCACTACACCGAGATCGGCTTCGCCGGATTCGTCGGCATCGTGAACGGGGTCGGCGGCGTCCGCATGTGCGTGGACCGGCACATCGTCGACGAGAAGTCCGGCCTCGACCTCACCCGGGGCTGTCACACCCTCGACGGCCGCGAGGCGCTGGCTTTCGTACGCCAGCGCCACCAGGAGAAGGCGGGGGACCTCGGCCGCTCCCGCAACCAGCAGAAGTTCCTGGCGGCCCTGGCGGCCAAGGCCGGATCCCCGGACGTCCTGCTCAGCCCGTCCGCCGTGGTCGGCACGGTGGGCGCGGGCCTGGACGCCCTCATCGTCGACAAGTCGACCGGGCCGCGCCAGTTGGCCCGTCTCTTCGACGCCCTGCACAAGGTGTCCTCGGGCGGTGGCAAGCAGCTCAACGTCCCGGTCTCCGGCGTCGGCGTGGGCACCTCCAAGGGCAGCGTCGTCGTCTGGGACAAGGAGGAGTCGCGCCGCCTCTTCGCCGAACTGCGTGCGGACCGCCCGGTCACGGCTGACGGCTGACGACCGACGGTCGAGGGCTGACGACCGACAGATATGACGGGTGGTCAGGACGTCGGCGCGTGGGGTGCCCGCCGCGTGTGTTGGTCCGTGCGATGGTCGGTGTGCTGGTCCGTGTGATGGTCCAGGAGGCGGGTGAGCAGGCACACCAACTGGTCGCGTTCGGCCGGACTCAGCGGCGCGAGCAGTTCGTCGTGGAGGCCGTCCAGGACCTGGTCGAGGCGGTGCAGCCGACGGCGGCCCCGGGCGGAGATCGTGATGGTGTTGCGGCGCCGGTCGTCGGGATCCGGAGCCCGCTCGACGAGGTCGCGCTCGGCCAGTTCGTTGAGCACGCCGACCATGTCGCTGCGGTAGATGCCGGAACGCCTGCTCAGCTCCGCCTGGCTCCCCGGCCCGTACTCCTGCAGTGAGGCGAGCACGGCGTAGTGCCACTTGCGGGCGTCGACCCGGGCCAGCCCCTCGTTGATCAGCCGGTCCGACCGCGCGGTCAGCTGCGACAACAGCCGGCTCGCCCGTCGACGCAGCCTGTCGGGCGTCCGGGGCGCACCGTCGCCGGACATACCGGCACCTTCGGCTCTGATCACGCGCCCATCCTACCCATTGCGTTAGTCCAACTAACGATATACGTTCACTCGCGCCGAGATCGTTGGTGCAACGACAGCGCAACAAACGACAGCGCAACAACGGTGAACATCGGTGAACATCGGCCGAGTTGGACTCCAAGGAAGGAAATCCACCATTCCCACCAAGACAAAGACACTGCGGATTCCCACCCCGGACGGCCAGGCCGACGCCTTCGCCGCCTTCCCCGACCACGGCGAGCGGCACCCCGGGGTGCTGATGTACGGGGACGCCTTCGGCATCCGGCCCGTGCTGCGGGAGATGGCCCGCGAACTGGCCGGGCACGGGTACTACGTACTCGTCCCCAATTTCTTCTACCGGCACGGCCCGGCGCCGGTGATCGAACTTCCCGAGTACATCGGAGAAGAGGCCCGGCCCGCGGTCATCGCCCAGCTGATGCCCTTGATCGAGGCCCACACCACCGAACGGATCCTGCGCGACGCCGACGCCTACCTCAGCTTCCTCACCACCCAGCCCGAGGTCGGCGCCGGACCGGTCGCGGTGACCGGCTACTGCATAGGTGGCCTCCTGGCGATGCGCACCGCCGCTGCCCACCCCGGCAGGGTGGCCGCCGTCGCCGGATTCCACGGCCCCGTGGGTGCCGACGGGCCCGACAGGGACCGCCTCCTGTCCACGCTCACCGCCCAGGTCCACCTCGGCCACGCCGAAACCGACCTGACTCCCGAGGACCTCGGTGAGCTCAACCAGGCCCTGGACACCGCCGGCGTCGGCTACACCTCCGAGATCTACCCCGGCACCGTCCACGGCTTCACCATGTCCGACACCGACGCCTTCAACCCCTCCGCACTACAGCACCACTGGGACCGCCTGCTCCCCCTCCTCGACCGCACCCTGGCCGACAACTGAGGCCCCGCTCAGGTCCGCTCAGTTCTGCTTAGGTCCGCTCAGTTCTGCTCAGGTGTCGTCGACGTGTACCCACTTGCCGTTCTTGACCGTGTACAAGGCGAGCCGCTGGTTGACCGCGTCTCCGTATGCGTCGAAGGCGACCTTCCCTGTCGCACCGTCGAATGAAGTGCGCTGAAGGGCGTCGACGACCTCGGCGCGGGCATCCTTCGGCAGCGTGCCGTGATGGGCGTCGACGACCTTCTTGACCGCCTTGATAATCGCCCAGGCCGCGTCGTAGGAGTAGCTGCCGTATGGGGTGGAGACGCCTTTGTAGCCGGCTTTCTTGTAGTTCTTGATGAACTCCTCGGCAGAGGGGAGGTCTTCCGCCGAGGGGAGTGAGGTGGTGAAGGCGCCTTCGCCACCCTCTCCGGCCTGCTTGATATACGTGTCGCTGTCGATGCCGTCACCGCCGGCGAACGGGATGCCGACCCCGGCCCGCTTCAGCTGGGAGCTGAGCGAGCCGGCCGCGCGGTAATCGCCGCCGTAGTAGACGAGATCGGCGCCAGAGGTTCGTACTTTGTCGGCGACGGCGGAGAAGTCCGTGTCGAAGGGGTTGACGTGTTCGGCGCCCACAACCTTGCCGCCACGCTTGACGAATTCGGCCTTGAAGGTGCCGACGAGTCCGGCGCCGTAGGTCGTCTTGTCGTCGATCACGAAGACGCTCCGCTTCTTGGCCTTGTCGTAGAGGTGCCGCGCGGCAAGCCTGCCTTGAGCGATATCTGTGGGGACGGTGCGGAAGTACGACGCGAACGGGCGGGATTTCTCACCACTGCGCCAGTTGTCGCCGTGGGTCAGGACGGGGTCGTTGGCTCCGGGGGAGACCGCGGCCAGCTTCGCGTCGTCGAGAACCTTCTGCATCGACTGGGCGATGCCGGAGTTCAGCGGGCCGACGACACCGAGGACACTGCTGTCGGCGACCAATGCGTTCGCGTTCCGCTGGCCGTCAGAGGGCTGGGAACGGTCGTCGAATGCCGCGATCTTGAAGGTGACACCGTCGACGACCTTGCGCTCGTTCGCCTGCTTGACGGCGAGGTCGGCCGAGTTTCTGATGCCGATGCCGATGGCGGAGAGGCCGCCGGTCAGTGGGGAGTCCACACCAAGGGTGACGACCTTGCGGTCGGACGAGCCTCCGCCGCCACCTGGGGTGTGGGAGTCCCCCTCGCCGACCGTGTGCGCGATCCACAGCGCGGCCGCGGCGGCCACGCCCAGTGCCGCTGCTGACCAGGCCACGCCGTTGTCGGCGAGACGACGAGGAAGCGGCCGCCGACCTCCCCAGGGCACGGCGGCGCTCACCCGCGGCTGCTCGATCCGCCGCCCCTCGCCCTCTGGCCGGGCCGGATCTGTGCGGAGGTCGGATTCCGCATCGGCCCCGGGCCCAGGACCGATCCGACCAGGCACCGACTCCGCCACCGACTCCGCCACCGGCTCCGCTGCCGACTCCAACTCCGCCACCGGCCCCGACTCATGTTCCGGCTCCGGCTTCGGCTCTGATCCCGGCTCTGATCCCGGCTCCGGCTCTGGCCCTGATTCTGGCCCTGGCCCTGTCCCTGGCCCTGTCCCTGGCCCTGGTCCTGAGACAGGCTCCGCTTCCGACGACGGCGTGGGGTCGAGGGGCGTGAGGTCGAGGGGCGTGGGGTCGAGGAACGAGGGGCCGAGGGGCGTGGGGGCGGAGGCGCGATTGCGGGCGAGGGCGATGAGCCCACCCGTGTTGCGGTTGCGCTGTTGGGGCAGCGGCCGGGACCGGGCCGCCAAGGTGCGGTGCAGATGCCGGTAGAGGGAGTCCATGTCGATCGGATCCGGCCCGTCCGGGATGCCTTCGTCCAGCGCGGTGATCAACTCGCCCGTGAACGCGGTGTACTTCTCTCCCGGTGGCGAGAGCGCCATACGGGTCTCGGCAGACGCGGTGAGCAGACAGGTGCCCTCGACCATCGCGTGGTCGGCGAGGTAATTGCCCGCGCCCATCCGGCCGACCAGCGCGCGCCCGCTGTAACAGCAGTCCAGGACCACCACGGTGCGCCGGGCGCCGGCCCGCGGATCCAGTACCGCCCGGCGCAGGTACTCGTACCGCAGCGCGGTGTACTCGCGTTCGCGATCCGAATCCGGTAACGCCAGGTAGAGCTCGTCGGTGTGCGGATCGGTCAGGCCGTGGCCGGCGTAATAGACGAGCAGGGTGTCCTGGGTCCGGTGGGCGATCTCCTGGACGGTGTCCAGGACCTCCTGGGCAGTCCGCGGCTGGGAGAGCACCGTGCAACGGTCGGAGGGCAGCCCCCACACCGCGGGGTCGTTCAGGACCTTCCTCAGGCCGTCCAGGTTGCGCGCAACCGCGGGGAGACTGGCCAGGGTTGTGTAGGAGTGCACCCCTACCAGCAGTGCTTCCGAACGGTTCGGGTCTGCCAGTACGGCCACCGGCTACTCCGCGTCGTCGCGGTCCGGCCCCGGGATGTCACCGGAACTGCCGATGCCCCAGGCCCTGAGAATCCGCTCCACCGTCTCGGGCGAGCCGTCCTGCACGGTGATCGACACGCCGTCGCGTTCGATCCGCACGTGGGGCGGGCGCGGGCGCGATCCGCGCCAGGTCGCCACAGCGACCAGCAGATTGCCCAGGGCGATGACGTCGCCGAACACGACGTTGACCACCTCCAGCGCCCCGCCCATGTCCCCCTGACGTGTGGGTGCGGTCCCGGCGGAAACCTCGGCCCGGCCGCTCAACTCCGGATCCGCGACCAGCCACCGGTACAAGGACGCCGCACAATCGGCACCCTCGCCGCCCTCGCTGCCATCGCCGCCCACAAGGCCCTCAGCGCCCTCGTCCGCATCGCCGGCACCGCTTCCGAACGTCAGCCGTACCTCCATCTGCCCCGAGCCCCCTCCGGCGACATCCATCCGTAGTGCTGCTCATCGTAGGCCCTGCCCGCGCAACGCTTCTGCTGCCCGAGGATTTCGGTCCGGGGCGACGTGACGGCCAGGCCGGGGCACTCAGCCAGACCGATCACCCGTCACCCGCCGGCAGCCCTGCCACCGGGGTTGTTCCAGGATGAACTCCCCCCGGAACAACCCCAGTTGACGCCACCGCCGCACTCGCAGGTACGCCTAATCCGCCACGCCCGCCAGTAGTGGTAATCGGTCTGGAACGGGGGAAGTCGTGTGGAAGCAGCCGTCAGGCACAGCCGGCCCAAAGCCAGTACGACGGCGCATCAATAATCTCGCGCCGTGCGTGCTTGGGCGGCCGGCCAACCGGCTTCGGTGGTGGCACGAGAGGCGAGAGGACCTCCCACTCGGCATCGGACGGATCCGTCGGATACGCAGCTCGCCGCATACCGGTCATCTCGGGCCCTCGACAGAGAAGCGACTACCAAGTCACCTTCCCTGAACGGAACTTCTCAGACGCCCTCTAGCTCCTCTTGAACCCCGGAAGGCTACTGCCGGTGGTGACGACACCGCGGCGATCAGGGCATGGGCGAAGGAACATGGCCACCAGGTCAATGACTGCGGTCGTGTCTCGGCTGACGTTCGCGCGGCGCACCAGAAGGCTCGCTGATCCACCCGCCGGTGGCCCCGTCCGCCTCACGCCGCGCAATGATCCGCTCACGACGTCGGCTCCACGCTTCCGCGCTCACGGAGTTCAGGTTGCAGTCCCGCCACGAACCGTTGATGAGCACGTGATTGCGGCGTATTTCGTCCGTGGCAAATCCCAGCTTGCCGAGCGCGCCGTGCACGGTCGTCGTCCAGCTTGGTCACCGCCAGATAGAACTCGGTCCGCGGAGACGACTGTGCGTTCCGGATCGCGCCGTCGATCCTGGCCTGGACCTCGTCACGATGCCGTCTGTCGAACGACAGTCACCTGGTGACACGATCGTCGCCGAATACGCGCAGCATGTCGTCGACGTCATCGATGGTGAAGTCACGTACCACCACTTTGTCGCCGACCAGCCTGAGGGGGTACAACAACGGGCCTTCTTGCCTCTCGGTGCGGCTGGCTCCGGGGGGGGCAGCCCCGCTGCGATCAGGACCAGACGTGATTCCTGAGGGCGTACAACGGTGTGGCGGCTTCCGTGAGGATGCCGTCAGCCCCAGCCGACATTCGAGCTGACCTGCCCCGCCCCAGCAAGAGCAAGGGCGCGGTTTTGGACAGTAGGCGTGCGGTAGGCGCGAGACCAGCTGTCGTCACTGACTGTGGGATGGATACGTGGCCAGTTGCCCCCTATCAGGTGGCCGCAGGTGGGGAGATCCGACGGTCACCGACAGATGAGTCGGTGATTGCCTTCATGGATCTCCAGCCCGTTACCCCAGGCCACGTGCTGGTCATTCCCCAAGCACGCAGTGGGGCTGGAGGATCTTCCAGAGGACGTCGGCGTCCAGATCTGGAAGGTGGCGTACCAGCTCGGACGGGCACTGCGCCAATCAGGAGTGTGGTGCGATGACGTCAACCTTTTTGCTTGCGAATGGCGAAGCGGCCTTCCAGGACCAGGAAGTCTTCCACGTACACCTGCACATTTTTCCCCGCTTCGTACGTGACTCACTTGGCATTGATGCTGACTGGTGCGTGCATAAACGAGACCAGCTCGACAAGGCGGCGACCGCCGTCCGTTGTGGCCTCGCTTACGCCTTGACTATCGGCCAGGCGACGAACTTCGGGTAGGACCACATCTGCCCGCGGCTGGCCTTGACGGTGCCGATGATGGCGAAAACGATGCCGGTCAAGACGAACACTCCCAGCAGGGCGAGCACGCTCAGCAGCACGATCGGGAGGGTGAGCGGAACAACCGGCTCGGAGTGCTGGCCCACCGTGGAGAGGGAGAGGGTCATGACACCACTGAGGTACATGATGAAACCCAAGACCACCACGATGCCCTGCGTGATGCCGAAGTTCATCGCCTGGGCGCCGTGATGGCGGACGAGCGGGTCATGCAGGTTGCGGGGATTGTTGCGGATGGTCATCGGTGCGATCCAGCCGAGGATCCCGCCGAGGCCGCAGCAGAAACCCGCGCCGACGGTGACGGTGAGCAGCGCGGAAAGATGGGTCCACATGGCCGCGGTAGACGGCGACTGCATCGGGTACGGGTAGCCCGCCTGCTTGCCCGGCTCCCACCCCGGCCCTGGTCCGTACGGGCCAGGACCTGCGCCATACCCGGGTGTCGCGCCGTGGGGAGGCTGCGGCTGCGGCTCGTCGGGCTTGTGGAACTCGACCATGCGTCGATCCCCCCATAATTCTCGTTGCAGTACGGGTGTGCGAATTTGTCGCTCAGAGTGACTATACGGGATGAGTCGGACATCCCCGATGGGTAGCGGAGCTGGAGGCTGCAACAAGGTGCGCCAAGCCCACGCTGCCCTGCGCCGCCGAGCCAGGCACGTTCCATCGGTCGCTCAACGACATCCACCAGTTGTCCACGACCGGCCCGACGGCCGGGATCTCCTCGTCGTCCACCAGCGTCCGTCCTAGCCGGTCAAGGCTCGGATCAGACCCTGGCCGGCCTGACGCATCACAGAATTACGCGAACTTTCAGACATGCTCACGATGGGCGGCACTTCCTGAAGTCCAGGGCTTCAGGGCTTTGACAGGCGCAAACGGTGGACGCTGTGTCCATGAAGGCCGGCGGACAGGCAGGACTCCGCGGGTTGACGAACACGGAGCGCACATCGAGGCTGGGCAGGTTGCCGGAGAGATCGTGCCCGGTAAGGCCCTGGTCCACCGAGCGCAGAACCCCGCAACCAGAGGTGATCGGAGCGCCGGGATACCAGACACTGGCGGTAGATATCTGGGGCCTGTCTACCGCTCACCGCAGTGACCGGCCCGGATCAGGTCATTCCCGGCCGACGCCAGCCTACTGTCGTGTGGCAGATCGGAACCTCGGACGTCATCAACTGCGGGGAGGATGGCATCGCCGACAAGCAGTTACGGCGAGGCGTTCACAAGGATCGTCCACGCTCTGCGGAAGGGGGCGCTCCCGCAGCCCGTCGCTCGCCACCGATCCAGGGCTCGACAACGCAGGTCAGGCCGCTCCGAACCAGGGACTGCTCAGGGATTTTTCAGGGACTTTCAGCTCTGTCCCAGGGACTTTCCAGGGACTTTTCGCTGAGTAAGCAGGAAAGGCCCCGACAGCCCTGAAAGGCGCGAAGCACCAGGTCAAGGCCGGTTTTCTACCAGCCGAGGATGCTCGCCAAGCCGTGTCCCTGCGCAGACCGTGCCGGCAGGTCGAGACTGCGGGGATGAGGGTGTCGGCGATGGTGGTGAGAGTCACCCGGATCAGCGTCACTGTGGGCGCTGATCCGGGTGAATTCGCCTTTGAGCAGGGCTGGTTGGCGGCGTTGCCGCACTCGTCAGTACGAGTAGAAGCCCGAGCCCGACTTGCGGCCCAGGCGGCCTGCGTCGACCATGCGGGCCAGGAGCGGGGGAGCGGCGTAGAGGGGCTCCTTGTACTCCTCGTACATGGAGGCGGCGACCGAGGCGACGGTGTCCAGGCCGATCAGGTCGGAAAGCTTGAGGGGGCCCATGGGGTGGGCGCAGCCCAGTTCCATGCCGTTGTCGATGTCCTCGCGGCTGGCGATGCCCGATTCGAACATGCGGATCGCGGAGAGCAGGTACGGGATGAGGAGGGCGTTGACGACGAAGCCCGAGCGGTCCTGGGCGCGGATGGCGTGCTTGCCCAGGACGTCCTGGACGAGCACCTCGGAGCGCTTGATCGTCTCCTCGCCGGTGGTGAGCGCGGGGATCAGCTCCACCAGCTTCTGCACCGGGGCCGGGTTGAAGAAGTGGATGCCGATGACCTGGTCGGGGCGGGAGGTGGCGACCGCGAGTTTCACCAGGGGGATGGAGGAGGTGTTGGAGGCCAGGATGGCGTCCGGGCGGGTCACCACCTGGTCCAGCACCTGGAAGATCTCGGTCTTGACCTGCTCGTTCTCCACGACGGCCTCGATGACGAGGTCGCGGTCGGCGAACTCCCCGAGGTCGGTGGTGAAGCTGAGCCGGTCGAGTGTCGCATCGCGTTCCGCGATGGTGATCTTGCCGCGTTCGGCGGCCTTGCCGAGGGAGTTGGTCAAGCGGGTGCGTCCCAGCTCCAGAGCCTCGCCGGTGGTCTCGGCGACCATCACGTCCAGCCCGGCGCGGGCGCACACCTCGGCGATACCTGCGCCCATCTGGCCGCAACCGACCACTCCGACACGTGCAATGTCGGCAATTGAGTTGGTCACCTCGTGCCTTTCGCTGATCTTCGGGGCCCGGCGGTACGCCGTAAGGGTCCGACGTCCGCCTCGGCCCCGACGTTACTCCGCGCCGTGCTGGGTTACGGGCACAGGGGCAGGCATTCTGATCTCTCACGACGGGACAAATCGGAAAAGATGGGGACTTTCGATGAGACGGATCACGCGGAGAGGCTTTGCGGTGGCCGCGCTCGGCGCGGGCTCCTCGCTGCTCACCGCCGGTGCCGTGACGCCCATGGGCGGCGGCGTGGCGCGGCGCGAGATGCGGGGGGTGTGGCTGGCGACCGTCGGCAACCTGGACTGGCCCTCCCGCACCAACCTCACACCCGCCGGGCAACAGAGGGAACTCCGCGCCCACTTCGACACCTTCGTCCGGTGCCGGCTGAACACGGTCTTCTTCCAGGTGCGCCCCACCGCGGACGCCCTGTGGCCCTCCCCGTACGAGCCCTGGACGCACGTCCTGACCGGGCAGCAGGGCCGTGACCCGGGCTGGGACCCGCTGGGCTTCGCGGTCCGCGAGGCACACCGGCGCGGTCTGGAGCTGCACGCCTGGTTCAACCCGTACCGGGTCGCCCACCACGCCGACCCCGAGCGGCTGGCCCCGAACCATCCGGCGCGCCGGCACCCCGAGTGGGTCGTCCCGTACGGCGGCAAGCTCTTCTACAACCCCGGGCTGCCGGAGGTCCGCCGGTTCGTCCAGGACGCGATGCTGGACGCGGTCAAGCGGTACCCCGTCGACGGGGTGCACTTCGACGACTACTTCTATCCGTACCCGATCGCCGGCAAGCACTTCGACGACGATGACGCGTACGCCGCGCACGGCGGCCGCTTCGGGAACCGGGACGCCTGGCGGCGGGAGAACACCGACCGGCTGGTGTACGAGATGGCGCGGCGGCTCGGCCGGATGGGGCGGAGCGGCCGGGGCGAGCGGTCGGCGGGGCGGCGGGTGCGGTTCGGCGTCAGCCCGTTCGCGGTCTGGCGCAATCGGAGCACCGACCCGCGGGGGTCCCGCACCCAGGCCGGGGTGCAGACCTACGACGATCTGTACGCCGACACCCGCCGCTGGGTGCGTGAGGGCTGGCTCGACTACATCGTGCCGCAGGTGTACTGGCCCCTCGGCACCAAGGCGGCGGACTACGCCGAGCTGGTGCCCTGGTGGTCACGGACGGTCGAGGGCACCGGCGTCGACCTCTACATCGGCGAGGCCCTCTACAAGCAGGGCGCGTCCGAGCCGGCCGCCTGGCACGACCCGGGCGAACTCTCCCGTCACCTCACCTTTGCCCGCCGCTATCCGCAGGTCGGCGGCCATGTGTACTTCTCGGCGAAGGAGGTGGCCGGCGACCGGTCGGGTGCCATGGCGCGGGTCGTGCATGATCATTACGGCCGCCGTGCGTGAGCATTGCGGCGGCCGTGTGTGAACATTGCGGCCGCGTGCGTGACCTTGCGGCCGTCGTGAGTGATCTTTGCGGCCGTCGTGCGTGACCCGTGAGTGATCACTGTGGTGGCTGTCTTCTACCGGCTACCGGCTACCGGCTTTTACCGGCCGGGCTCGACGTCGGAGGTCTTCGCGTGCTTGACGACCGAGTCGGGGCCGGGCGACATGATCGTCTCATGTCCGTCCGCGCCGCGGACGCGGTAGGGAGGATCGCCGTTCGTCCCCATCACCTCGATGATTTCGACCTCGTGGTCGTGCTGCCCGACGATCCTGCCGTGCACCACCAGCCGGTCGCCCTTGGACGCGTGCATCAGGGGTCCTCCCCGCTTCGGGCGGCCGTGCGACCGACCCGTACGGCCGACGACGCGACGGCCGGGCGGTTGAACGGCCAACGGTTCCAACGTTCCAACGGTTCTGACGGTTGACGAGCCTGAGCGGCTCGGGCGGCGGTACCGGACGGCGGTTCGGCGGTGCGGTACCCGCCCTCGCGGCAAGTTTACGTCCGGGGGCCGCTCACGCATCTGGGCAGGCTCCGTCCGCTCCCCGCCAGGACGTTTCCCCGCCGGGACGTTTCCCCGTGGGGACGTTTCCCCGCCGGCAGGTTCACCCCCGCGTCCGCTGGGTGACCGCGATGCAGGCCAGGACCGCCACGGCCGCCACCGGGGCGGCCGGCGGGAGGTGCTCGCCGAGGAGTACCACGGACCACACCAGGGTCAGCAGCGGCTGGGCGAGCTGCAGCTGGCTCGCCTTGGCGACGCCGATCGTGGCCATACCGCGGTACCACACGACCATGCCGAGGAACGTCGAGCCGACCGCCAGCCACAGCAGCCCGCCGACCGCGTGCGCCGTCAGGTGGAGCGGCTCGGTGGTCAGGGCGACCGCCGTGCCCGCCGCCGTCACCGGGAGCGTGAGCACCAATGCCCAGCCCATCACCTGCCACCCCGGCATATGGCGGGCCAGCCGGCCACCCTCCGCGTACCCGGCCGCGCACACCAGCAGCGCCGCGAACAGGTACAGATCGCCGCGGCTCGGCGCCCCGCCGCTCTGCTGTACCGCAAAGCCGATGACGACGGCGGCGCCGGCCACCGCCGCGATCCAGAACGTACGGGAGGGCCGCACCCCGGTCCGTACGACGGAGCAGGCGGCGGTGGCCAGCGGCAGCAGACCGACCACGACGGCTGCGTGCGAGGTGGTGGAGGTCTGCAGGGCGACCGTGGTGAGCAGCGGGAAGCCGAGGACCACACCGCCGGCCACCACCGCGATCCCCGCCCAGTGGCGCCGCTCCGGGACGGGCACCCGGCACCACACGAGTGCGCCGCCGGCCAGTGCGGTGGCCAGCACACTGCGGAGCACCACGACTGTCCACGGGCCCATGCCCTCCAGCGCCCAGGCGGTCGCGGGGAAGGTGAGCGAGAAGGCCGCGACGCCCAGGGCGGCGAGCAGGGCGCCGCGGGTGGCGACGGTGCCGCGGGTGCCACAGGCGGCGACGATGCCGCGGGTGCCATGGGCGGAGGGAGCCGTGGGCGCACCGGAGGCGGCACCGGTGGGGGAGGGGGAGCAGGCGCTGCCGGCCGCGGGGGCGCCAGGGGCCGGCCGGGGCTCCGGGGTGTGCACCGCTATCGCGGCTGGTGCAGTAGCGCTATCGTGGTCTCTCATGCAAGAGCGTAGCAGTGTCGCCGAACTGGCCGCATTCCTGCGCGGGGAGCTGAACCGCTACTCCGCTGGACAGAAGCTGCCCTCCAGTCGCGCACTTGTGGAGCGGCATCGGGTCAGCCCGGTGACGGTCTCCCGGGCGCTCGCCGAGCTGGCCGCCGAGGGCCTCGTCGTCACCCGGCCCGGCGCCGGCGCCTTCCGGGCCGAGCCGTCGCACGAGGCGCCCCGGCCGGTCGACACCTCGTGGCAGGAGATCGCGCTGAGCGCCGAACCGGCCGCCGACCAGGTGCCGCGCAGCGTCGACGCCACGGGGGTGCTGGCCACCCTCGCCACCCCGGCCCCCGGCGTCATCGAACTCAACGGCGGCTACCTCCACCCGGATCTGCAGCCCGCCCGCGCCCTCTCCGCCGCCCTGGCCCGCGCCGGGCGCCGGCCGGGCGCCTGGGGGCGGCCGCCGGTCGAGGGCGTACCGGAGCTGCGGGCCTGGTTCGCGCGCGAGATCGGCGGCCCCGGCGGTCCGCTCGCCGCGAGCGACGTCCTGGTCACCGCGGGCGGCCAGAACGCGCTGACCGCCGCGCTGCGCGCGCTCGCCGCCCCCGGCGCCCCGGTGCTCGTCGAGTCCCCGACCTACCCGGGCATGCTCGCCGTCGCCCGCGCCTCCGGGGTGCGGCCGGTACCCGTACCGATGGACGCGGACGGGGTCCGTACGGATCTGCTCGCCGACGCCTTCCGCGCCAGCGGCGCGCGGCTCTTCGTCAGCCAGCCGCTGTTCCAGAACCCGACCGGCGCGGTGCTCGCACGCGAGCGGCGCCGCGAGGTGCTCCGGGTGGCCCGGGCGGCCGGGGCGTTCGTGATCGAGGACGACTTCGCGCGGCTGCTCGGCCACGACGACGCTCCCGCCCTCCCGCCGACCCTGATGGCGGACGACCGGCACGGCACGGTCGTCCACATCCGCTCCCTCACCAAGGCCACCTCGCCCAATCTGCGGGTGGGCGCCCTGGCCGCCCGCGGCCCGGTCCTCGACCGGCTGCGCGCCATCCAGGTCGTCGACAACTTCTTCGTGCCGGGACCGCTGCAGGAGGCCGCCCTGGAGCTCGTCGGCTCACCCGCCTGGCCACGCCATCTGCGGCTGATCGCCGGTGAGTTGAGCATCCGCCGGAACGCCCTGATCACCGCCCTGCGGACCCAGCTGCCCGGGCTCGTGGCACGGGGGCTGGGGCCCGGGGCGGCGTACGGCGGCGACCCGGGGAGGGGCGGCGGACCGTACGTCCCGCCGGGCGGCTTCCACCTCTGGCTGCGGCTTCCGGACGGCACCGACGAGGCGGCGCTGACCGGCGCGGCACTGCGGGCCGGTGTCGCGGTGGCGGCCGGCCGCCCCTATTTCGCCGCCGAGCCGCCGGCCGCACATCTGCGGCTGGGTTTCGCGGCGGTGGCCGGCGTCGGCGAGCTGGCGGAAGGGATCCGCAGGCTGCGCGCGGCGTGCGCGGAGGTGGGCGTTCCGGTGGGGGACCGGTGACCGGACCCAGGCCGGTCGCCGATCCCTCCGGCCCGTCCGACGCCGCTCTCATTCGACGCCGCCCGCGTTCGACTCCGCCTCCGTTCGACGCCGCCCCCGTTCCTCTGCGAACCTCCCGGCATGACCGATCACGCCCCCGACGGCTACGAGATATCCACCGACCCGGCGCGCCTCGACGCCGACCGCGTCCACCACTGGCTGTCCACCGACGCCTACTGGGCCCTGGGCCGCCCCCGGGATCTGCATGACCGCGCCGTCGCGAGCTCGCTCAACTTCGGCCTGTACGCGTCCGGTTCCGGCCGCCAGGTGGCCTACGCCCGGGTCGTCACCGACCACGCCACCTTCGCCTGGCTCTGCGATGTCTACGTCTGCCGCGACGACCGCGGCAAGGGGCTGGGCACGGCCCTGGTGGCGGCGATCGCCGAGCACCTGACGCCCTGCGGGCTGAGCCGGCTGACGCTCGCCACGAAGGACGCGCACGGTGTGTACGAGAAGATCGGCTTCCGCAGGATGGCGGCGCCCGAGGAGTGGATGACGCTCGGACTGGTCGACCCCGGCCCGATCGCGTTCTGATCGAGTCCTGGACGGCTCCTGAACGGCTCCTGGGCTGTTACGGCTCCTGAACGGCTCCTGGGTCTGTTACGGCGTTTGCGGCTCCCACGGCTGCTGCCGATGCTGCTCTCACGGCCGGCCTCGTACGGTCTCGGTCTCCTCCCCGGCCACTGTCGCCGTCGGCCTCCGCGTCAGCCAGGCGTTCGCCGCCGCCACCCGGCCGCCCACCCGCAGTTTCGTGTAGGCGTGCTCCAGGTGCTTGTCGACGGTGCGCGGGCTGATGTCGAGGCGGCGGGCGATCTGCTGGTTCGTCAGGCCACGGGCGAGCAGGGCGAGTACGGCGGATTCCCGGCGGGTGATCCCGGTGGCGTCCGGTGGTGCCGGGGAGAGCCGGTCGAGTGCGTGGCCGAGCCGGATGCGCAGCAGGTCGGCGTTCGCCACGTCGTCCTCGGAGAAGTCGCTGCCGATTCCGCTCCGGTTGATCGCCACACACACCTTGCGCGGTACGCCCTGGGCGTAGCCGGCCGGGAACGACATCGCCAGCTGCTGCTCGGCGCCGAACGGCCGGTAGACGTCGGTGTAGGCGGCGAGGGCGTGGAATTCGCTGCGGGTCTGCAGCGTCGAGCGGCGCATCGCGGTGCCGGGGCCGACGGTGGTGTGGACCACCAACGAGTCGCTCGCCGCCTCCCGCGCGAACGCCTCCCGTACGTCCGCGGTCAGCAGACCGGCGGGGACGGTGCGCGGAGGGTCGGTGGAGCCGGAGCGTGGCGCCCAGATGATGCTGTCCCCGGGGACCGCGGAGAGCAGCAGCGGGAGCAGGGCCGGAACGAGGGTCTCCTCGTCGACGGCTTCGATCAGGAGGTCCACGACCGCGAGAACGCGTCGCAGACCGGCAACCGCGGCCGTGCTCATGTCCCCAGCCTACGAGGGGGCAGGGGTCAGTCAAGGGACGGCCCACCTCGCCCTGCACGCCCCACTCGGCCCCGTACGGCCCACCTCGCCCCGCACACGCCACCCGGCTCCCGTACGCCACCCGGCCCCAGTACGCCACCGCCCCGCTTGCCGCCTTCGGCCCCGGGGAGAGCGACACCCGGCCGGTCGGGGGAAGGCCGGCCGGGCGCGTCAGGCGCGGTCAGCGCCCGACGG
The DNA here is from genome assembly GCF_042895955.1 of Streptomyces sp. NPDC001339. Classification (NCBI taxonomy): domain Bacteria; kingdom Bacillati; phylum Actinomycetota; class Actinomycetes; order Kitasatosporales; family Streptomycetaceae; genus Streptomyces; species Streptomyces sp. NPDC001339. Next base: position 237,598 of record NZ_JBIAWT010000002.1, read on the forward strand.
CAGGGACGCGGCCGACCGGGCTCCCGGCGGCGAGCCGCGCGGAGGTGAGCGGCTGCCCGGCACCGGCCGCCCGGTTCTCGTCCACCGCACCCCCGCGCGCGACGCCGGCCGCTGCCGTCACGGCACTCACCTCCTCATCTCCCACTTCAGCAGCACGGCCGGCCCGCACGCCATACGGGATTCGCCGTATGCGGCGGGCCGGGAGCGCGGGCCGATACTGGGAGCGCGGGGCGCACCTGCCGGGAGGGAGGAGGTGCACCATGCGCAAGAAGATCGACTGCCGGGACTACCCGAGCGAGACGAAGTGCAGTCTCGTCATCTCCGGCGAGGAGGAGGAAGTGATCCGCGCCGCCAGCGAGCACGCGGTCTCCGTCCACGGGCACACGGACGGTCCGGAGCTGCGGGAACAGATCAGGGCGTCGCTGAAGGACGAGATTCCGCAGCACGCCTGAGCCATGGCACGGCCGGCCGGCACCGCCCCTTCCCGGTGCCGGCGGCCCCACCGCGAACGGGACCCGCCGGTCACGCGCTGGTCGGTACGCCCGCGCTGGCGAGGATCTCGCGCGCCGGGAGGGCGGTGCTCTCGGCGGCGGTCAGCCCCGAGGCCCTGAGGTGCGCGTCCACGATCCGCAGGCCGACCGCGTATCCGGCGAAGTCCGGCAGCCCCACGGGCTGGTGCCCCATGAGCCGTGCGGTGGCGTCGCCGAAGACGTACGCGGGCAGATTCGCCATCCCGGCCACGTCGATGGCGGCAGTGATCTTCGCGTACGCGCCGTCCAGTTCGGCACCGGTCAGCGCTGTCGCCCACGGACCCATGGCCTGCTCGCCGGCCAGCTCCCGTACGAACGCCTCGGCCAGTCCCTCGGCGACGACATGTTCCCCCACCGTGACGGTCGCCGGGTTCCAGCGCACATTCGCATAGCGCACATTGTGATGGAGCTCGTGCGCGGCGGCGTGGCCGATGTTCTTCAGGCTCGTGTCGGTGGGCCACATCAGCAGCTGGATCGCACCCGGGATCCCGCCTATCCCGAAATAGCCGCCGCTGCGGACCGTCAGGTGGTCGTCGTCGGGGTCGCCGAGCACCAGGACGACGTGCACGGTCCCGGCGTGCCCGATGCCGGGCGCCGCGGTGCGCAGGCGCTCCCACGCGGTGGTGAGCGCACCCTCGACCCGTTCCCACACCTTCGCGTGCTGCATCCGGCGCAGGGCGGGCGCGTACCGCGGGTCCTCACGGTCGAGCCGGAAGCCGCTGCCCTGCTGGTGCATCTGGACCAGATCCACCTCCCCCATCACGGACATCGCCCCCTGGAGCGGGCTGAGCATGTCCCGCAGGGCGCCGGGCCGCTCCTCCAGCGGCCGTGCCAGCAGGTCGAGCATTGCGGTTGCCGTGTCATGAACAACGATCTTCATGACACGGGACCGTAGGACCTCCCGCCGCGTGAGGGGCAAGTCACGGCCGGCGCCCCGGGCCGGTCGGGCGGCTGCCTGTGACGCCCATGACCGGCCGGTCTCTCCGCGGGTGTGACTGAGCGCTCTAGGGCCTGTGTCGGACGCCGCGGGGCAGGCGGAACTTCCGACACAGGCCCTGGTTCGGCGGATGAGTGCCTGAGCCGCCGGGCTGAGCGGCTCGCGGCCTACCCGGCCGGCGGGGTGCGGGTCCTGGCGCGGCGGGTCGCGCCGGTCCGGGCTGTGGACGGGAGCGGGCCGATTGCCTTGACCATGCGCAGGACGGGCGCGGTCTCCAGGCTGCGGATCGCTTCCAAGGTGCCCACCTTCTCGATGAGATAGCGGTGCAGCGCTGTCGGGTCGGGGCACAGAGCCTGGGCGGTCAGGTTGCTGGGGCCGGTGACGGCAGCCACGTAGGCGAGCTCGTGGTGCCCGGCCAGGGTGCGGGCTACGTGGTCGAGGTGGGCGGGGGAGACGGCCATCCACAGCATGGCCTGTGTGGTGATGCCCAGCAGGGTGTTGTCGAGCTCGACGTCGAAGAAGAGTTCGCCGCCGGCTCGCAGTTCGGCCAGCCGGCGCGCGACGGTGGTGGCCGACCAGCCGGTGGCCGCGGCGAGGTCGGTGAGGCTGGCCCGGCCGTCGCGCTGGAGGGCGGCGAGCAGGTCGCCGTCGGCCGGGGTGAGGGCGTGCCGCGCGGGACGGGCGGGCGCGGTGGAGGGCTGGAGGCGGCGGCGCTGCGCGGCGTCGAGGGTCTGTTCGCGGCCGGGCCAGGTGGTGGGTCCGCCAAGGTAGGTGTGCAGCACGCAGTGCGCGGAGACGGCGGTGATGCCGGCCGTGCGCGGGATGTCGTGCAGCAGTAGTGCATGTCCGGCCTGTGCGGCGGCGGTGGACGTGTGGACGACGGCGACGATCTCGGTGCCGCCCGAGGCCAGCATGACCCAGGAGGTGTCGGCGCGGCGGGCGAGCGCGGCCGCGAGGTCCTGGGCGGAGTGCGGGCCGGCGGTGAGCCGCAGCAGCCACTGCGTGCGCCCGGCCCGGACGGGGTCGGCCAGGCCCACCACCCGCAGCGACGCCTCGGCGCACAACCGTCGGTAGCGGCGGGAGACCGTCTGCGTCGAGACGCCGAGGACGTCGGCGATCGCGCTGAACGGTGCCCGGCCATCGATGTGCAGGGCGTGGATGAGACCGCGATCGATGTCGTCCAGCATGTGAGAATCATGCACTCAAGGCGACAACGTGGAAAATCTGCTCACTCTGTCGGCAGAAGTGGAAGCGGGATCGCGCCTCGGCGCACCGTCGACCCATGCGTTCCGAATCCACCACCACACCGCATCCGCACCGGTGGGCCGCGCTGGCGGTGCTCCTGCTGGCTGAAGCGATGAACCTCCTCGACGCCACCGTCATGACCGTCGCCGCCCCCGTGATCCGCGCCGACCTGGGCGGCTCCGACGCCGCCATCCAGTGGTTCAGCGCCGCCTACACGCTGCCCTTCGCCGTCTTCCTGATCACCGGCGGGCGCCTGGGCGACATCGTCGGCCGCCGGCGGGTCTTCCGCGCCGGCGTGGCCGCCTTCACCCTCGCCTCGCTGGCGTGCGCCCTGGCCCCGTCCACGGCGGCATTGATCGCGGTACGCGCCGTGCAAGGGGCCGCCGCGGCGCTCGTCATCCCCCAGACCATCGGCATGATCCGTGCATTGTTCAACGGCCGCGAGCTGGCCCGGGCTATGGGCTGCGTCGGCCCTGTCATGGGTCTGGCCGCTGTCACCGGTCCCGCGCTCGGCGGCGTGCTGACCCATGCCGATCTCTTCGGCTCCACGTGGCGCGCGGTGTTCCTCATCAACGTCCCCCTCGGCGCCATGGTCCTGCCGGCCAGCCGCCTGCTGCGCGAGGACCGCGCCGCCCGGAGGCCGCGGCTGGACCTCACCGGTACGGCGCTGGCGGTGCTGGGCACCGGCCTGGTCGTCCACCCCCTGATCCAGGGCGGCGCGTCGGGGTGGCCGGTCCGGTGCTGGGCACAGCTGGCCGTCGGCGGCACGCTGCTGGCCGGCTTCGCTGTTCACCAGAGGTGGCGCGGGCGAGGCGGCCGCAGCCCGTTGGTGGAGCCGAGCCTGTTCCGCGGGCGTGGCTTCCCCGCTGCTCTGATGGCGTCCGTGCTGTTCTTCGCCGCGGTCAACGGTCTGATGCTGGTGGTCGTGGTGCAGCTGCAAGTGGGGCTGCACAGCGACGTGCTGGCGGCGGGCTTCACCCTGCTGCCCTGGTCGGTGGCGATGGCTCTGTCGTCCTGGGCTGCCGGCTCCTGGCTCGTACCGCGGTACGGGGCCCGAGTCATGTCCGCCGGACTGCTGGCCCTGTTCGCCGGCACCGTGGCTGCGACGGTGGTGTACGCCGCCGGGCGACCCGGCTCCTACCCGTGGCCGCTGCTCCCGGCGCTGGCGGTGGTCGGACTCGGCCAGGGCCTGTACGCCGTGCCGTTCTTCACCACCGCTCTGCACCACGTCCGCCCGCACGAGACCGGCTCGGCGGCCGGTCTGCTCAACGCCGTCCAGCAACTCGGCGGCACCCTCGGCGTCGCCCTGCTCGGCAGCGTCTTCTTCCGCACCGCGGCGTCCGGCGCTCTCGTGCAGGAGAGCGCCTCGCTGGTGGGCGCCCGGAACGCCTTCTGCGCCGCGGCCGGGTTCGCCCTCGCCACGGCGGTCACCACGGCCTTCATGCGCCCGCAGCGGGTGTGACGAAGACTGATAGGTGGCCCCGTGCCGTTAAGTAGCCGGTGGTCAGCAGTGTGCGAAGAGTAGTAGTTGGCCCCGGCGAAGAACGATAGGTGGCCTCAAACGGACTCGGGCAGTCGTGATCATTACTGTGTGAGGGGGTCCCCGCCGTCGATCTCCTGGGACAGCTTGCCTGCGTACTCGGTGAGGAGCTGGCGCAGGGCGGCGTAGTGCGGGCCTGGGTCCGGGCGGCCGGAGAGCTGGTGCCAGGTGGTGGGGCGGCGGGCGGCCCATGCTCGTCGGATGTGTTCTGGCTGGGCCTGTTCGAGGGGCCTGGGAGCGAAGAGGTGCTCTCCGCCGGTGACGTGGGTCCAGACGAGGATGGACGCCAGTTGACGCTTCCGGTCGTCGAGAACCGGTTGTTTGCCGTGAATTTTGGGGAGTCGGGCGGTCAGCGTGCGCCATGCGTCTTCGGGTAGCACCCAGTTCCGCAGGGTGTCTCGGCGCCGCTGATAGTCGACGCGTGGGGCTGTGGTGTCGCGCAGATGCATGGCCAGCTCGAACACGGCGAAGCGGAAGTCCATGGGCGCTTCCTTGTGGGCGATCCAGAAGCGGTCGTCGTTGATGCTGGCGGGCATCTTGTCCGCGGGGATTCCAAGGATCAGGGCGGCTTCCCGGTCTGTGCACTGTGCGGTTCCGCGGACGAGATGGATGGCTGCACTGCGCCGCAGAAGCCGGTCGTCGAAGGGGAGGCGGGCGGGGCGGATGAAGCGCTCGTACCACTCTGGTTCAAGGAACGCCGGGATGTGGTGAGGCGCGATGCCGAAGCTGTGGAGAAGGAGAGTGGACCGCCCGGGGACTGTCGGGTAGGTCCTGATCAGCGGCTGCATGATCTCTCTCATCTGGTCGGAGCATGACTTCTCGTGGCGCGCGAAGAGCCGTGCCCAGGAGTTGCGGCTGTCGCTGTTGCGGAAGGCTGCGTCGAAGAGGCCGACGATCCGCTTGCGGGGGTTGTCGGCGAACAGCAACTCGTCGGCGACGCCGATCAGCGTGCCGCAGACCACAGGATCTGCCGGGGCCTTGTCTAGGGAGTTCACGTGGTGGCCGCGGAGCTTGCCCGGGGCGCGTTCCTTCCGCGTTTGGAAGTGCGCGTTCACGGTTTCCACGAGGTGGGATTCGACCAGGTGCCGACTCTCGGGCCAGGCGGCGGCGACGAATCCGACCATCAGCCGCAGGTCCGTGAGGTTATGGCCGGTTTCAACCCCCGGAAGGGCGGGGTCGAGTTCGGCGAGGATGTCGTTTTGCAGGGCGAGGAGTTCTGGGCTGGGCCGAATCGGATTCGGGGTGACGTCCAGCCGGGCCCCGCAGGCCCGTGGGTTGGCGCCTCGCCTGGAGTCGGGGGCGGGGTAACGGCACTGGGCGGGGTGAAGGCCGCGGGCTCCGGTGCGGATTAGCAAAGGGCCGCCGGCGGGGCGGTTGCCGGGCTTGTGGCACTGGGGGCACTGGTGTTGCAGGAAGCACTCGTGCTTGGGGCAGGCGAAGGTGACGGCCAGGTGCCACTCCTTCTTCCAAGGGCCGCCGTGCACCTGTTGGTTGGGGGAACCGTCCCCGGCCAGGCACTGAGGGCAGTAGCGGGGAAAGCCTGCGAGGAGCCAGCCGTCGATCCGGTGCCGCCCTGTGGTGGGCGAGCGTTCGAGGCTGCGAGCCAGCGGAGGGTAGCGGGTGTGGAGATCGGCGAGGGTGAGGGCTGCGGCTTCCTGCCTGGTCAGGCGGGTCGCGGCGGCGAAGGCGTCAAGCGTCTGCGGGGCCAGGCCGAGCAGAAGACGGTGGCTGAGAGGGCCAACGCCGCGCTCGTCCTGGGGCAGTAGCCCGGTGTGACGGGCCAGCTCGACGGGCGCCAAGTCGAGCCGGTGGGCGAGCCGCATCAGGTAGCCGGGCAGAGACTCCCCAGGCAGCGGGTCGAGGCTTCGAGGAAGGGGACGCATCGGCGGCTCCTTCAGCTTCCGGTGTCCGCGGCGGCGGGGCCGTGGTCGTCGAAACTGCTGTTGCGGACACGCTTGCGCTGACCGGTGGGCTTGTGCTCGGGGACGTGGGGGACCTCGCCGGCCTCGCGGTCGCGGCCGGGACCGTCCTCGGCGTCGATCTCGATGCCCTCCAGGAGGCTTTCCGTCAGGCACTCCTCGCCTGAGCCGATCGCTTCTTCGCAGCCGTCCTCAACCAGCCGCTCCAGCAGGCCGGCGACGCCGTTGGTGCGCTTGTAGAGGTATTCGGGCATGGTGCCGTCGGTGAGCATCCCTGCGGGGGCCTTCAGCAAACGCAGGCACTCCTCGACGCCCGCCAAGTGCTCGACCCAGGCGGAGATCTGGGCGGGGGTGTCATAGTGGAATCGGTCGAGTTCGACCAGGTCGAAGCGGCGCTCGGTCTGGGTTGCTTCCAGTCCAAGGACCTCGGTGCGTTTCGGGGGCGGGAAGACGACCTGCCCGCTTCGGGTGTCAAAGCGGCCCTCTCGCAGCAGCCCGGATTTGGGGATGTTGACGCCGATCAAGACGAGTGTGACGTGCATGCTCATGAACGCTCGGATCAAGTCGAGGGTGTCCTGATCGTCGGCCCGGTGCATGCGAAGCCGCGTAATGTCGTCCAGCACCAAGGCGCGAGTGCCGTGGTCGTGCAGCGAGGTGGCGACCTGCCGGACCAGGTCGGGAAGGTCCATTCGGCTCGTGATCGGGGCGCCGTAGAAGTTCAAGATGGCTTTGCATGTGCTCTTCGGCTTCGCCGTCACCGGGGTCTGGACGTAGGCGACCGGCGCCGGGAGATCACGGGTGCCCGGCAGCCCGTGCGGTGCCAGGAGCTTGCCCAAGCGCTCCCACTTCTCCTGGGAGTCCGCGGCAATCGCGCAGACCGTCTCTGTCTTGCCCTGGGCGCCGCCGCCAGTGACCATCACCCCAGCCCGTGTGGTCGGCTTCTGCTTGAGTCGATTGGTCGTCAGCCGCGCGGTGAGCCGCCGGGCGACCTTCCGGGTCATTGGGGTTTCCAGCATGGGCAGGTTGGCGTGGGTGGCGGCCCGGTGCAAGTCGTGCAGCATCCGTCCGCGCGGGCCAAGTGCCCGCCATGCAGCCAAGTCCAGCTGCGGGGCCGGGGTGAAGCTATCGCGGTTCGCGCGCCATTCGTCCCAGCCCTGCAGGGTGTCGCGCATCGGCGGCGGCCCGGCCAGCACGAACCGGGCCAAGGCGGCGTTCTGGTCATCCTCGCCGGTCATGCGCCCTCTCCTCCCGGTCCGCCGGTAGTCGCCTCGGGCTCGGTGTCGTCGTCGAGTAGGGCGAACAGGCTCCTGCGTCGCAGTGCCTCGCCGAGTCGTGGCGGCGCCTTCGGGCGGGAGGTGACGGCCGCCTCGCGGCGGCGCCGCATCTCCGCCTGGATGGCCTCGCCGGTCTGCTGGGCCTGGCGCGGCCATTGCAGCTGCACCACCTCGCTACCCGCCTTCGAGGGTTCCGGACGTGGCGGGGACTGGTCGGGACGGTCAGCTCGGGCTGCAGCGGCCTGGACCGAGCGTCGCGCGTGCTGGGTGCGCGTGCCCTTGCTCATCGCGGTGGGCCACTTCTCGACCGGGATGGTGCCGCCAAGCAACTCCAGCAGCACCGGCAGCAAATCGGCATCGCAGTGTGGGGAGACGCCCTGTGATCGGGCCTCGGCCAGCAGAGCGTCGGCGGTCGCGGAGGAGAAGGCCGGCACCTCCTCCTTGGGTGGCAGACCGTTCCATCGCAGCACGTGCCAGACCTCGGCGTCGGCAGGGTCCTGGAAGAACACGGTGCGGCGATCACGCCGGTCGGAGCGGATGACCCACTTGCCCTTGTGCCGGCCGCCGCGAGCCGACGGCTGGTCCCACCGTTCACGCAGGGAGGGGTGGTCTTTGCCGTACCAAAGTCCGCCGATCTTCACCCCTCGCCGGGCATGGATCTTCACGTAGTGCGGCGGCAGCAGCCGGTAGTACAACTCCGGCTTGGGAATCTGCAGAGCGAAGCCGCCCTGGTTCATCGCGGCGGCGAACAGCGTGTTCGGGCTGTGATCCTCGCCCGGCCCCCAGGCCGGCGCGTACTCGCCCAACTGCCGGTTTTGCCACACCTTCACGGCCCAGGTCGCGATCAGATGCTCCATCGCTTCCAGCGTCAGCACCGCATCGCCCTCCGGATCGGCGCCCCGGTCAGCGACGTCGACGCCGGTGTAGCCGGGCAGCACCTCGAACAGCAGACTCCGGATTCCTCCGAAAGCGCGTTCAACGGCTTGCTTGTCGGTGGGACGCAAGGTGCGGGCGGGAAGCACGTTGCAGCCCAGCGTGCGCTCGGCCTCCACCAAATGGTGGCTCTTGTAGGGGCCGCCATGATCGGTGGTCACCGTCTCCGGGGTGACGAACGGCAGCGCGGCGGCCCGGTGCCCGGCCAACTGCGCGACCACCGCCGCCGGGACGCCAGGGTAGGGCCACTCCATCTCCTCGCCCCAGCCCGACCGCATCGGCAGCGGCATCATCACTTCCCGCAGCAACATCGCCACGTCCACCGAAGTATCGGAGACCAGCGTGAGGCGGAAGGCCACCAGCGAGTGCGAGTAGCAGTCCAGTGCCAGAGTCAGATGCGCCGATACCGGCTCGCCGAACACCGTCTCGCGGATCTTCACCGGCAGCACCGTGGTGTCCAGAGCGACCACCTGGCCGGGCCGGTGCACCACCATCCGCGCTGTGGACGTCTCCGTCTGTTCGGCTGAGCGGACATATCGCTGGCGGGCGCCGCCGGGACCGAACCACTCGCGCCAGATCGCCCTCAGCGTGTCATAGCCCGGGACCTTCACCTCCGGCCCGAACCTCTCCCGCACGTACTGGTGAATCAGCCTCTCGCGGCTTCGCATGCTCATCCGGGCGCGGTGCACGGTCTCCTTGCGGACGGCGAAGATGGCCTCCCGCACTTCCTCGCTGACGCTGCGACGCCCGCCCGACTCGCGCAGCCACCGCCCGTCCGCGCAGCCCAGCAGCCCATCCCGGCGCCAGGCCGCGGCCATCCGCTTCAGGGTGCGCTCGCTGACATGATCCAGGCCAAGCGCTGCCGCCTCGTCCCGGCCCAGGGCCTTCAGCTCCGCGACCTTCGCCCGCCTCCGCTGGCCCAGCGTGGTGCGATCCGGGTCGTAAGCCTCGCGGGGCTCGCCCGGCTCGGCCCTGCGAGGGTCACCGGAGCGGAAGCCAGTCTCCGCCTCCAGCAGATGCGCAGCCCGCAGGCGGGCCTTGGTCTGCTGGGCCTCGGTCAGGTCGCCCCAGGTCGGCGGCTGCCGCTCAGCTGCCGTCGCCACCGGGCCGGCGGGCAGCACCCGGCAGTCCGGGTGCTGCATCAGCCAGCGAAGTGAGCGCCGCTCAGCCCGCCCGTCCTCGGCCCGCAACAGCACCCGTCCGAACTGCGGCTCGATCCCGGCAACACTCCAGTCCAGGCCATCGAAGCGCAGCCGGGAACCGGCACGGACCTCCAGCAGCCCCGCCTCGCCGGTCACGCCCCCGCCTCCTCAGCCGACCAGACCATCGAGTCGTCATCCAGCGGCCGGCCCAGATCCACCCCGAGCCGACGGTGCCAGAGCAGATGCAGAGCATGGGCACGAGCCACCGCCGGAAGCGAGGTGCGACGTACCAGCTCACCGAAGGTGACCGGAGCGGCCGCCGCCCCACCCAGGACCTCCTGCTGCAGCCTCAGCGGGTCATCCAGGTGCCGCCGCTGGGCCGACAACGCGTCCAGCACCGACCACACATGCCTCCGCCAGCCGGTCACCACCGCATACCGCCACCCGCTGGCGAACGCCGCCTCGTCGGACGCGGCGAACTTCAGCGCATCCAACTCCTTGATCAGGTGACCGGGGCGCACGTCGAACAGCCACCGTGAGCCGTCCGCCATCACCGCCAGGAAGTCCGGCGTGTGCTCGGTGCGGCCCTCGGCGTGCGCGAACTCCAGCCGGAACGGCTGCGGCAGAACCTCCTGTACCCGCAGGAAGTCCAAGGCCAGCAGCAGCCGCTGTTCCTCCAGCGACTCGAACCCGTGATGACGGCTGGTTGAGACCAGAAACTGCAGGCCAGGCCGGTGTCGCTGACGAGCCCGCCAGGTGAACCGGCGCACGGGCTGCGATGACAGCAGCGGCACCGCCGCCAGGTCCCGTACCGGCCAGACCACCTCGTCGCCGTCAAAGGACCAGGACGTGGTCCACGAACGCGTCCAGCACCCGCCCAGCAACAGTCGACCGTGTACGGACTCGGCGATCGTGTACGGGGCGATCAGCTCTTCCAGCCCGCACCGGTCCGAGCACACCACAGCTCCGGCATCCGCGTACATGACCCCAGAGGAGCAGCCATACGCGTACGACGGGGAAGGATCTCGCTACTTGATCGAAAGACGACGGGCCCGTGTCGCGGCGGGGCCAACAACAGATCGGAAGGGCCAACTACAGATCGTCGTCACAGCGGGCGGTGCCGGACGCGGCCCCGGGTATTGCATAAAACTGCCAGCCTCCGTATAGTCATGCCATCAAGGAGGAGGGGTCATGACGGTACGAGCGGCAGTGGCCGGTGCGAGCGGGTATGCGGGCGGTGAAGTGCTGCGCCTGCTGCTGGGGCACCCGGAGGTGGAGATCGGCGCGCTGACCGGGCACTCCAACGCGGGCCGGCGCCTCGGGGCGCTGCAGCCGCAGCTGCTCCCGCTGGCCGGCCGGGAGCTCCAGGAGACCTCCGCCGAGGCCCTGGCCGGCCACGACGTGGTCTTCCTCGCGCTGCCGCACGGCCAGTCCGCCGCGGTCGCCGAGGAACTCGGGCCGGACGTCCTGGTCGTCGACATGGGGGCCGACTTCCGGCTCAAGGACGCGGCGCAGTGGCAGCGCTTCTACGGCGGCGAGCACGCCGGTACCTGGCCCTACGGCCTCCCCGAACTGCCGGGCTGCCGTGCCGCGTTGGAGGGGGCCAGGCGTATCGCGGTGCCCGGTTGCTACCCGACCGCCGTCACGCTCGCGCTCTTTCCCGCGTACGCCGCCGGGCTGGTCGGCGACGAGGCCGTGATCGTCGCCGCCTCCGGAACCTCCGGCGCGGGCAAGGCGGCCAAGCCGCATCTGCTGGGCTCGGAGGTGATGGGCTCGATGTCCCCGTACGGCGTGGGCGGTGTGCACCGGCACACCCCGGAGATGATCCAGAACCTCAGCGCGGTCGCGGGCAACCCGGTCACCGTCTCCTTCACCCCGACCCTGGCCCCGATGCCCCGGGGCATCCTCGCCACCTGCTCCGCCACCGCCCGGCCCGGTGTGGACGCCGCCGCCGTACGGGCCGCGTACGAGAAGGCCTTCGCCGACGAGCCGTTCGTCCATCTGCTGCCCGAGGGGCAGTGGCCCGCCACGGCCTCCGTGTACGGCTCCAACGCGGCCCAGATCCAGGTCGCGTACGACGCGGCGGCCGGCCGTGTCCTCGCGATCGGCGCCATCGACAACCTGACGAAGGGGACGGCCGGCGGCGCCGTACAGAGCATGAACATCGCCCTCGGTCTCGACGAGGCCACCGGGCTCACCACGATGGGAGTTGCGCCGTGACCGTGACGGCAGCGAAGGGATTCACGGCGGCGGGTATCGCCGCCGGGATCAAAGACAGCGGAGCCCCGGACCTGGCCCTCGTGGTCAACACCGGCCCCCGCCGCGCCGCCGCGGGAGTCTTCACCTCCAACCGCGTCAAGGCCGCCCCGGTCCTGTGGTCCCAGCAGGTCCTCAAGAGCGGTGAGCTGACCGCGGTCGTCCTCAACTCCGGCGGCGCCAACGCCTGTACGGGACCGCAGGGCTTCCAGGACACCCACGCCACCGCGGAGAAGGCCGCCGAGGTGCTGGACATCGGCGCGGGGGACGTCGCCGTCGCCTCGACCGGGCTGATCGGCGTCACGCTGCCGATGGACAAGCTGCTTCCCGGTGTCGAGCGGGCCGCCGAGGCGCTGTCCGAGCACGGCGGGGAGAAGGCCGCCATCGCCATCAAGACCACCGACACCGTCCACAAGACCGCGGTGGTGACCAAGGACGGCTGGACCGTCGGCGGGATGGCCAAGGGCGCGGGCATGCTCGCCCCGGGCCTGGCCACCATGCTCGTGGTGCTCACCACGGACGCCGACATGGACGCCGCGACCCTGGACCGGGCGCTGCGGGACGCCACCCGGCTCACCTTCGACCGGGTCGACTCCGACGGCTGTATGTCGACCAACGACACGGTGCTGCTCCTCGCCTCCGGGGCGTCCCGACTCACCCCCGGATACGGCGAGTTCGCCGCGGCCGTACGGGACGTCTGCGACGACCTCGCGCGCCAGCTGATCGGTGACGCCGAGGGCGCCAGCAAGGACATCCGGATCGAGGTGATCAACGCCGCGTCCGAGGACGACGCCGTCGAGGTCGGCCGGTCCATCGCCCGCAACAACCTGCTCAAGTGCGCCCTCCACGGTGAGGACCCCAACTGGGGCCGGGTGCTGTCCGCCATCGGCACCACACGCGCGGCCTTCGAACCCGACCGGCTGAACGTCGCCATCAACGGCGTATGGGTCTGCAAGAACGGTTCCGTGGGCGAGGACCGGAACCTCGTCGACATGCGCTACCGCCAGGTCACGATCACCGCCGACCTCTCCGCGGGGTCCGAGTCCGCGGTCATCTGGGCCAACGACCTCACCGCCGACTACGTCCACGAGAACAGCGCGTACTCCTCATGACCACCACCCGGAAGCACACCGCCCTGCCCAAGGCCCGGACCCTCGTCGAGGCGCTGCCCTGGCTCACCCGTCACCACGGCAAGACCGTCGTCATCAAGTTCGGCGGCAACGCCATGGTCGACGACGAGCTGAAGGCCGCCTTCGCCCAGGACGTCGTCTTCCTGCGCCACGCCGGACTCAAGCCGGTCGTGGTGCACGGCGGCGGCCCGCAGATCAGCGCGGCGCTCGACCAGGCCGGTCTGGCCAGCGAGTTCAAGGCGGGCCTGCGGGTCACCACCCCCGAGGCCATGGACGTCGTCCGCATGGTCCTCGCCGGACAGGTCCAGCGCGAGCTGGTCGGGCTGCTCAACCAGCACGGCCCGCTGGCCGTCGGACTCACCGGCGAGGACGCGCACACCATCACCGCGACCAAGCATCTGCCGCGTATCGACGGCGAGTTGGTGGACATCGGCCGGGTCGGTGAGATCACCGGTATCGACACCGGCGCCGTCGAGGCCCTGCTCGCCGACGGCCGGATTCCGGTCGTCTCCTCGATCGCCCGTTCCCAGGACGAAGGTGACCAAGGGCATGTCTACAACGTCAATGCTGATACGGCGGCTGCGGCACTCGCTGCGGCGCTGGGCGCCGAAACGCTGATGGTCCTCACGGACGTCGAAGGGCTCTACGAGGACTGGCCGCACAGCGACGAGGTCATCAGCCGCCTCACCGCCACCGAGCTGGAGAAGCTGCTCCCCGACCTCGCCAGCGGCATGGTGCCCAAGATGCGAGGCTGCCTGCATGCCGTACGGAACGGGGTGCACACCGCCCGGGTGATCGACGGGCGGGTCCAGCACTCGATCCTGCTGGAGATCTTCACGGACGAGGGGATCGGCACGATGGTCGTGCCGGACGGGGAGAACGAGGGGGCGGCATGACGAACGGGGCGAACGACGTGACCGGCAACGGTGCGGACGCTGTGACCGGCAACGGCGCGAACGGCCCTACCGGCAACGGTGCGGACGGCGACGTGACCAACAAGGGGCTCACCGGCCGCTGGCAGGGCGTCATGATGGACAACTTCGGCACCCCGCGCATCCCGCTCGTCCGGGGGGCGGGCGCCACGGTGTGGGACGCCGACGGCAACGCGTACCTCGACTTCCTCGGCGGGATCGCGGTCAACGCCCTCGGCCACGCCCACCCGGCGGTGGTCCGCGCGGTCTCCGACCAGGTCGCCACTCTCGGCCATGTCTCGAACTTCTTCATCGCCGAGCCCACCGTCACCCTCGCCGAGCGGCTGCTGGCGCTGGCCGGAGGGCGCCCCGGCCGGGTCTACTTCTCCAATTCCGGCGCCGAGGCCAATGAGGCCGCCTTCAAGATCGGCCGGCTCACCGGGCGCACCCATATGGTCGCCACGACCGGCGGCTTCCACGGCCGCACCATGGGTGCCCTCGCGCTGACCGGCCAGCCCGCCAAGCAGGCGCCGTTCGCCCCGCTCCCCGGCGAGGTGAGCTACGTCCCGTACGGGGACGCCGAGGCGCTCCGCGCCGCCGTCACCACCGACACCGCCTTCGTCATCCTGGAGCCCGTCCAGGGCGAGAACGGCGTGGTCGTACCGCCGCCCGGGTACCTCCGGGCCGCCCGCGAGATCACCGCCGCCACCGGCACCCTGCTCGTCCTCGACGAGATCCAGACCGGCATCGGCCGGACCGGGCACTGGCTGCACTCCCTGGGCCAGGGTGTCGAGGCGGACGTCATCACCCTCGCCAAGGGCCTCGGCGGCGGCCTGCCCATCGGCGCCACCCTCGCCTTCGGCCCGGCCGCCGGCCTCCTCACCCCCGGCTCGCACGGCTCGACGTTCAGCGGCAACCCGGTGGTCTGCGCCGCCGCGCTCGCCGTCCTGGAGACCATCGAGAAGGACGGCGTCCTGGAGAACGTCCGGCGCGTCGGCGAGCGGCTGCGCGCCGGAATCGAGGCCCTGGAGCACCCATTGGTCGGCCAGGTCCGCGGTGCGGGCCTGCTCCTGGGTATCGTCTTGACGGAGCCGCTCGCGCCACGCGTGCAGCAGGCGGCTCAGGACGCGGGCCTCCTGGTGAACGCGGCCGTGCCGGACGTCATCCGGCTGGCTCCGCCGCTGATCCTCTCCGACGGGGAAGCGGATACGTTCCTCCGGAAGCTCCCCGCCGTCCTCGACGCGGCCCGGCAGGGGGCCGACGGGGTACAACGATCCGGAGACTGACGACACAGATGACGACCCAGCCGCAGGACAACGGGGTGCACAACGGCGGCCAGGCGGTACCGCAGACCCGCACCGCCCGCCACCGCCGGATCGTGGACATCCTCAACCGGCTGCCGGTCCGCTCCCAGAGCCAGCTCGCGAAGCTGCTCGCCGACGACGGGCTGTCCGTCACCCAGGCGACGCTCTCCCGGGACCTGGACGAGCTGGGCGCCGTGAAGATCCGCAACACCGGTGGTGAGCTGATCTACGCGGTGCCCAGTGAGGGCGGCGACCGCAAGCCGCGGGCGCCGCTGGGGGAGTCGGCCAAGGAGGAGCGGATGCGCCGCCTCGCCGGTGAGCTCCTCATCTCCGCCGAGGCCTCCGCCAACCTGGTCGTCCTGCGCACGCCTCCGGGCGCCGCCCAGTTCCTGGCCTCGGCCATCGACCAGGCCGAGCTCCACGACATCCTCGGCACCATCGCCGGTGACGACACGCTGATGCTCATCAGCCGCGACCCGGCGGGCGGCCAGGCGCTCGCCGACCATCTCCTCCGGCTGGCCCAGAAATCGCATTGAGCCCGTAGTCGCATCGACGCGGTAGCTGCACTGGCGAGTAGTGGCACTGACGCGGTCGTGGCACTGACGCAGGAGTCGCGCGGACGCTGCCACGCTGACGCGCCGGGCCGCCCGTAATCACTGATTGTCCCGAAAAGTATGCATATAGTGATGGAGGTCTCACCACTCTCTGCTGCGTCGGCCGAGCCCGGCCCGCAGGAAGGAGCACCTGAGCGTGAAACTCCAGCGGAAGGGCGGGCCGCGCACCGGGGCGGCCGGCGCGGCGGTCCTCTCCGGTCTCCTGGCCCTGACGGCCTGCGGCTCGGACGGTGGCGCCGGCTCCGGGGCGGCGGCCGGCGCCAGTGCCGCGGCGCAGCGCACCGTCGCCGGGATCGCCTGCGGCAAACCGGGCACCATCCGGGCCTCCGGGTCGACGGCGCAGCAGTACGCCATGCGGGACTGGATCAAGAACTACACCCAGGCCTGCCCGGACACCAAGATCGACTACACCGGTAACGGCTCGGGCGCGGGCCAGGACGACTTCCTCGCGGGCAAGACGGCCTTCGCGGGCTCGGACTCCCCGATGACCGCCGATCAGGTCGACCGGTCGAAGAAGGTCTGCCCGGGCGGCGGCCACGCCATCCACCTGCCCATGGTCGGCGGCCCGATCGCGGTCGGCTACCGCCTCTCCGGAGTCGACAAGCTGGTCCTGGACGCCCCGACCCTCGCCAAGATCTTCGACGCCCGGATCACCCAGTGGAACGATCCGGCGATCGCGCGGCTCAACAAGGACGCCAAGCTGCCGGCGACGAAGATCCAGCCGTTCCACCGCGCCGACTCCTCCGGCACCACGGACAACTTCACCTCGTACCTCGGCACCGCCGCCCCGGACGCCTGGCCGTACGCGCACAGCAAGGAGTGGGCGGCCGACGGCGGCAAGTCGGTCAAGGGTTCCGCGGACCTCGCCGCCGAGGTGCAGAAGACCGAAGGCGCGATCGGCTACTTCGAGCTGCCGTACGCGGTCGCCCGGATGATCCACACGGTCTCCATCGACACCGGCGCCCCGGCCCCCGTCGCCCCCAACGTGATCGCGGCGTCCCAGGCGATCGCCGGCGCCAAGACCATGAGCTCCGGCCGTGACCATGTCCTCAAACTGGACTACGCCACCAAGGCGCCCGGCGCCTACCCGATCGACGTCGTCACCTACGAGATCGTCTGCGACAAGGGCAACAAGGCGTCGACCTGGCCGACGACCAAGGCGTTCCTGACGTACATGGCCAGCCGGAAGGGCCAGGAGAACCTGACCTTCCAGGGCTATGCGACCCTCCCGGCCGAGGTCGTGAACACGGTCCGCGACGAGATCGGCCGCCTGTCATGAGGCGGCGCACTTCCCGGCTGCGCTGACGCGGGAGCTGCACCGGTGCAGGAGCTGCACCGGCGTAGGAACTGTCCTGGCGCAAGAACGGCCCAGGGCCTGCCTCACTGTGTGAGACAGGCCCTGGGCCTCTGTGCACCGTCGGGACGACAGGATTTGAACCTGCGACCCCTTGACCCCCAGTCAAGTGCGCTACCAAGCTGCGCCACGTCCCGGTGCTCGAACCGGCCGGAGAATTCCCGGTCGGGGCGTGCAGAAAGAAAAATACCCTGTCCTGGGCCATGAATCCAAAGCGGGTCCCCCGCAGAGGCTTCCCACGCCTCCGGCAGGGGCCGGACTTCCATGCTTCGATGTGCTTATGGGCGAAATGTCGGCCCAGGTCGGGATCCGCGTGCGCCGGGTGTACGAGCCGCCGGAGCCGGCGGACGGGGCGCGGGTGCTGGTGGACCGGCTGTGGCCCCGTGGCCTGGCCAAGGCGGACGCGCGGCTCTCCGAGTGGTGCAAGGACGTGGCGCCCTCGACCGAGCTGCGGCGCTGGTACGGCCACCGGGCGGAGCGGTTCGAGGGGTTCGTGGCGCGCTATCGCGCGGAGCTGGACGGGGAGGCCGCACAGGCGGCGCTGGAGCGGTTGCGGGGACTCGCCCGCGAGGGGCTGCTGACGCTCCTGACGGCGACGAAGGAGGTCCCGGCGAGTCATGCGGCCGTGCTCGTCGAGGTGCTGGGGGAGGAGTAGCGGGGTGAGGGTGGCCCCGTGTGGCGCGCCGACGCCCGGCCGCTGACCTGCGTATGTGCTCGCGCGTTGACGAAGCATGCAGAGGAGTGCATACTTATGCCAATCAGCGAATGCACCGTAAGGAGAAACCCGTGACCGAGCGCGTCGTACTCGCCTACTCGGGCGGCCTGGACACCTCTGTCTGCATCGGCTGGATCGCCGAGGAGACGGGCGCCGAGGTCATCGCCGTTGCCGTGGACGTCGGCCAGGGCGGCGAGGACCTGGACGTCATCCGCAAGCGCGCGCTGGCCTGCGGGGCGGTCGAGGCCGAGGTCGCGGACGCCAAGGACGAGTTCGCCGACGAGTACTGCCTCCCGGCGATCAAGGCCAACGCGCTGTACATGGACCGCTACCCGCTGGTCTCCGCGCTCTCCCGGCCGACGATCGTCAAGCACCTGGTCGCCGCGGCGAAGAAGCACGGCGCGACGAGGGTCGCCCACGGCTGCACCGGCAAGGGCAACGACCAGGTCCGGTTCGAGGCCGGCATCTCCTCCCTCGCCCCCGACCTCAAGTGCATCGCCCCGGTCCGTGACTACGCGATGACCCGGGACAAGGCGATCGCCTTCTGCGAGGAGAAGAACCTCCCGATCGCGACGACCAAGAAGTCGCCCTACTCGATCGACCAGAACGTCTTCGGGCGGGCCGTGGAGACCGGCTTCCTGGAGGACATCTGGAACGCGCCGATCGAGGACGTCTACGAGTACACCGAGAACCCCGCCACCCCGCGCGAGGCCGACGAGGTCGTCATCACCTTCAAGGAAGGCGTGCCGGTCGCCCTCGACGGCCGGCCCGTCACCGTCCTCCAGGCCATCCAGCAGCTCAACGAGCGGGCCGGCGCCCAGGGGATCGGCCGGATCGACCTGGTCGAGGACCGGCTGGTCGGCATCAAGTCCCGCGAGGTGTACGAGGCGCCCGGCGCCATCGCGCTGATCACCGCCCACCAGGAGCTGGAGAACGTCACCGTCGAGCGCGAACTGGCCCGCTACAAGCGGCAGGTCGAGCAGCGCTGGGGTGAGCTGGTCTATGACGGCCTGTGGTTCTCGCCGCTCAAGCGGGCCCTCGACGGCTTTATCGACGAGGCGAACCAGCAGGTCAGCGGGGACATCCGGATGACGCTGCACGGCGGCCGCGCGGTGGTCACCGGCCGGAAGTCGGACCAGTCGCTGTACGACTTCAACCTCGCCACCTACGACACCGGCGACACGTTCGACCAGTCGCTGTCGAAGGGCTTCATCGAGCTGTTCGGCATGTCGAGCAAGATCGCAGCCAAGCGCGACCTCGCCTGAGCCCGTCTCGTTAGCCGCGTACGACGGCCGCCTCCCCGCCTTCGCTGTGGGGTGGGGGTCCCCCCTGGTCTTCAAGACCTTGGGGGAGGCCGTACATCCCAGCCTTGAGGAGCAGAGCAAGTGAGCAACGGAAACAGCGGTGATGTACGGCTCTGGGGCGGTCGTTTCGCCGACGGGCCAGCCGAGGCGCTGGCCCAACTGTCCGCGTCCGTCCACTTCGACTGGCGACTGGCCCCGTACGACATCGCCGGCTCCCGCGCCCACGCCCGGGTGCTCCATACGGCGGGCCTGCTCACCGCCGACGAGCTTCAGCGCATGCTCGCCGGGCTCGACCAGCTCGAACAGGACGTCGCCGACGGCTCGTTCACCGGCACCGTCGCCGACGAGGATGTGCACACCGCCCTGGAGCGCGGACTCCTGGAGCGGCTCGGCCCGGACCTCGGCGGCAAGCTGCGGGCCGGCCGGTCGCGGAACGACCAGGTGGCGACCCTCTTCCGGATGTACCTGCGCGACCACGCGCGGATCATCGGCGGGCTGATCGCCGGCCTCCAGGAGGCGCTGGTCGGGCTGGCCGAGGCGCACCCGGACGTGGCGATGCCCGGCCGTACGCACCTCCAGCACGCCCAGCCGGTGCTCTTCGCCCACCATGTCCTGGCCCATGTGCAGTCGCTGTCGCGGGACGCGGAGCGGCTGCGGCAGTGGGACACGCGGACGGCCGTGTCGCCGTACGGCTCGGGCGCGCTGGCCGGCTCCTCCCTCGGGCTCGACCCGGAGGCGGTCGCCCGGGACCTCGGCTTCGAGCGCGGCTCGGCGGGCAACTCCATCGACGGCACCGCCTCGCGGGACTTCGTCGCGGAGTTCGCCTTCATCACGGCGATGATCGGGGTCAACCTCTCCCGTATCGCCGAGGAGGTCATCATCTGGAACACGAAGGAGTTCTCCTTCGTGACGCTGCACGATGCCTTCTCCACCGGCTCGTCGATCATGCCGCAGAAGAAGAATCCGGACATCGCCGAGCTGGCCCGGGGCAAGTCGGGGCGGCTGATCGGCAATCTGACGGGGCTGCTGGCGACGCTCAAGGCGCTGCCTCTCGCGTACAACCGTGATCTTCAGGAGGACAAGGAGCCGGTCTTCGACTCCTGCGATCAGCTGGAGGTACTGCTCCCGGCGTTCACCGGGATGATGGCCACGCTCACCGTCAACCGCGCGCGCATGGAGGAGCTGGCCCCCGCCGGGTTCTCCCTCGCGACGGACATCGCGGAGTGGCTGGTCAAGCAGGGCGTGCCGTTCCGGGTGGCGCACGAGGTCGCGGGCGAGTGCGTCAAGGAGTGCGAGGCGCACGGCATCGAGCTGGACGAGCTGACCGACGAGCAGTTCGCCAAGATCTCGCCGCATCTGACGCCGGAGGTCCGGAGCGTCCTGAACGTCCCGGGGGCGCTCGCCTCCCGCAGCGGCCGGGGCGGCACCGCTCCCTCGGCGGTGGCGGTCCAGCTCGCCGAGGTGCGGGCCGATCTGGTGGAGCAGCAGGAGTGGGCGGCGGCCGGGCGGCCGCGGCCGGCGGCGCGGAGGTAACAGCGGAGGTAACAGAGGCAGTCGCCACCCGCGACACCTGACAGTGGCCCGTACCCGGTCTCTCCGGGTGCGGGCCGCAGTCGTCCGTGGCGGGCGTGAGCGGTGCGCAGAAATGTCGACGTCCGACATCCGGCGTCCGGCGTCCGGCGTCCGGCGTCGCGAATGAGACATGAGCGTCTCATTCGGCTATCCTGTGTCTCATGGCCTTGGATCGTGAACGGGTACTCAGAGAAGCCGCCGCGCTGCTCAGCCGCCGGGCGACGGCGTCGATGGACGAGATCGCCCGAGCTGCCGGCATCAGCCGCGCCACCCTCCACCGGCACTTCGCCGGCCGGGACGCCCTGATCAGAGCGCTGGAGGAGCACGGGATCGCCCGGTTCGGGCAGGCGATGGACGCGGCGCGGCTGGACGAGGGGGACGCGCCCGACGCGCTGCGCCGGCTGATCGAGGAGTCCGGACCGGTCGCCGCCGTGCTGGCCTTCCTCTTCACCGAGAACCAGCTCTTCGAGGGCGGCCATATCAACGCCGGCTGGTCCGAGCTGGACACCCGGATCACCGCGCTCTTCCGCCGCGGCCAGGAAGAGGGCCACTTCCGGATCGACCTGAGCGCCGCCTGGCTCACCGAAGCGCTCTACGGCCTGATGGGCGCCGGTGCCTGGGCCGTCCACGAAGGACGCGTCGCCCGCAACGACCTCAACCACTCGATCGCCGAGCTGCTGCTCGGCGGCGTTCGACGGAGCATGGAGAAATGACCGAGACCATAGCGTCAGGACGGGCCGGTTCGGCCCATGTGGACGACCAGCCCCGCCCGGGCCGCTGGCTCGCGCTCGGCGTCCTCGTCCTGGC
This sequence comes from Streptomyces sp. NPDC001339, assembly GCF_042895955.1. Taxonomy (NCBI): domain Bacteria; kingdom Bacillati; phylum Actinomycetota; class Actinomycetes; order Kitasatosporales; family Streptomycetaceae; genus Streptomyces; species Streptomyces sp. NPDC001339. The sequence continues at coordinate 259,085 of NZ_JBIAWT010000002.1, forward strand.
CGTCCTGCTGGTCGGCGTCGACGCCACCGTCCTGGGCCTCGCCACCCCCTTCCTCAGCGAGGACCTGCGCCCTTCGGGCCCCCAGCTGCTGTGGATCGGTGACATCTACTCCTTCGTCATCGCCGGTCTGCTGGTCGCCATGGGCGGCCTCGGCGACCGCATCGGCCGGAAGAAGCTGCTGCTGCTGGGCTCCATCGCCTTCGGCGCGATGTCGGCCCTGGCCGCGTACGCCACCAGCCCGGAGATGATGATCCTGGCCCGCGCGCTGCAGGGTGTCGCCGGTGCGACGCTGATGCCGTCCACCCTCGCGCTGATCCGCAACCTCTTCCACGATCCCAGGGAACGCAGTCTGGCCATCGGTATCTGGGGCGCGATGGCCTCGGCCGGCATGGCGGTCGGTCCGGTGCTCGGCGGCTTTCTGCTGGGGCACTTCTGGTGGGGGTCGGTGTTCCTGATCAACCTGCCGGTGATGGCGCTGCTGGTGGCCGTGGGCGCCAAGGTGATCCCGGAGTCACGCAATCCGGATCCCGGCCCCTGGGACATCCCCAGTGTCCTGCTGGCCCTGGTGGGCATCGTCGGCGTCGTCTACGCCATCAAGGAAGCGGCGGTGGAGGGCTACCGCTGGGACATCGCGGCGGCCGCCGTCCTCGGTGTGCTGGCGCTGGTGGTGTTCGTCCGCCGGCAGCTCACCCTGGATTCCCCGCTGCTGAACATGAAGCTGTTCCAGCACCGGGGCTTCAGCGGCGCGGTACTGGCCGACCTGCTGACCATCCTCGGGCTGTCCGGGCTGGTCTTCTTCCTCTCCCAGTTCCTCCAGATGGTGCAGCAGCGCTCGCCGCTCAACGCCGGGCTGGTCGAACTCCCGGCCGCGATCGGCGCGGTGGGCGCCGGCCTGGCCGCCGGCTGGGTCGCCCGCCGGCTGTCCGTACGGGTCGTGGTGGCCGGCGGCCTCGCCATCGTCGGCCTCGCGCTCGTCGGCTGCACCACCCTGACCCGGGACACCGGCACCGCCGCGCTCGGCGTCATCCTCTTCGTCGTCGGTGTCGGCGCCGGCTTCGCGTTCACCGTCACCGCCGATGTGATCCTCTCCAGCGTGCCCAAGGAGGAGGCGGGCGCCGCCTCCGCGGTCTCCGAGACGGCGTACGAACTGGGTGCCGCACTCGGCATCGCCCTGCTCGGCTCCATCGTCACCGGCATCTACCGCGGCTTCGGCACCCCGGCCGGCGTGCCTGAGCAGGCCGCGCAGGCCGCCCGCGAATCGCTCGGCGGCGCGGTCGACGCGGCCGGCGGTCTCCCCGCCGACCGGGCCGCGGTGCTGCTGACGTCCGCTCAGGACTCCTTCGTGGCGGGCCTGGAGGTCGCGGCGGGGGTGGGCGCCGTGGTGCTGCTCGCCGCGGCCGGCGCGGCCTGGTTCCTGCTGCGCGGTCAGGAGCTGGCACACAGCCCGGCCCCGGCAACCGCCCCGCCGACCGCCCCGGCACCCGATACGACGTACCGCTGATCCGCCGGACGGCGGGCGCACCGCCGTCCCAGGGCGTGTCCTGTGGAACGCCTCGGCCGCAAACCGCCATGATCCACACGACACGCCCTGGGGGCGACTGTCCCCCGCCTGTACACGCCCGGTACGCGCTTCGGTGACCGGCCGTTCCGCGCGGCGCGTTTGACTCTCCGTCGTCCCCCCACGGACGGCCCGCTCAGGAGAGTGACGCAGTGCGCGACATCGGACGACGTTCCTTCTTCACCGCCGCAGGAGCCCTGGCCACCACGAGCGCCATCGGAAGCAACGCCTACGCCACGGGCCACGCCCGTGACGCCGCCACCGCCGACGAATACGTCGACGTCCAGCTCCTCAACATCACCGATCTGCACGGCTATCTGCAGGGTGCGCCCGGCGCCCATTCCCAGATCACCGGCGCCGGCGGCAAGACCTACACGGTCGGCGGCGTCGCGTACCTCGCCGCCCATCTGGAGCGGCTGCGCGACGGCCGCCGCAACTCCCTCTTCTTCGCCCCCGGCGACCTCTTCTCCGGCTGGGAGTTCGACGCCGCCGCCTTCGTCGACGAACCCACCGTCGAAGCCCTCAACGCCATGGGCATGGACTTCGCCTCGGCCGGCAACCACGAATTCGACAAGTCGGTCCGTTTCCTGACCGAGCATATGGAGAACGGTGACGGCTTCCCGGTCGTCGGATGGGACAACGACTTCAAGGACTCGGCCGGCCGCCGGTTCCGGGGCGCGGAGTTCCCGTACTACAGCGCCAACATGGTGTGGGATGCGACCGGCGAACTCGTCCTCCCGCCGTACAACATCGTGTCGGTGGACGCCGGCCGGGGCCGGCGGCTGCCGGTCGGCTTCATCCATCTGACCGCCATCGGCAGCGAGTCCTTCCCCGGCTCCTACCAGCCGGGCCTGCGCACCCTGGACGAGCTGGAGACCGCCAACCGCTGTGCCAAGGAGCTCAAGTCACGCGGCGTCAACGCGATCGTGCTCAGCATGCACGACGGCGCGGTGGCCGGCAGCGACTTCACCAGCGGTACGAACCCCTCCGGGCCGGCGTACGAACTGGCGCTGCGCGCCTCGCCGGACATCGACGCCATCGTCACCGGCCACTGGCACAAGGCCTTCACGATGATGCTGCCCGACCCCTCCGGAAACCCCCGCCCGTTCGTCGAGGCCGGCTGCTACGGCCAGATCGTCAACGAGATCAGTCTGCGGCTGGACCCGGACACCGGAGCCGTCATCCGGGAGCTGACCACCTCCGTCAACCACCCCAACACCCGGGATGTGGCGCCGGACCCGGAGCTGAAGTCGATCGCCGCCTACTGGGCCGACCGCGGCTCCCGGCGCGGCCGCAGCCGGCTGGGCACCCAGACCGCCTCCTTCACCCGGCGGCGCAACGCGATGGGGGAGTCCACCATGGGCAACCTCGTCGCCGACTGGGCCCTGTGGGCCGGCCGGCAGCCGCACGGGCCGATGGACGACCCCACGGATCACTCCGACGGTCCAGCGGAGCTCGCGGTGATCGCGGTCGCTCCACGTGTCGGACAGGCGGTCATCGCCGGCGATCTGATCCGCGACGCGTCCACGGGCGGCACCGTCACCTTCGCCCAGGCCTGGAACGCCGTCGGTTTCGGCGACCCGATCATGACCGTCACCGTCACCGGCCGGCAGATCCACGACGCGCTGGAGGAACAGTGGGCGCCGGCTGCCGGCGGCGGCCTCGGCTTCGCCCCGCTGGCGGTCTCCGGCAACGTCCGCTACGCCTTCGACGCGGCCGGCCAGGTCGGCCGGCGGGTGGAGCCGGCCGATGTGCTCATCGACGGCACCCCGCTCGACCTCGCACGCCCCTACCGCCTGGCCGCCCCCTCGTACACCCTCATCAACCAGGACGGCTTCAGCGCCTTCACCGGATTCACCGCGCCGGTCCGGCACACCCGCGACTACGAGAGCTTCATCGCGTTCATCCGGGCCACGAAGAAGCTGGTGCCGGCGCCGCTGAACCGGGTGGCGGTCAAGAACGCCGGCCTGCGCGGCGCCCGCACCGGCACCGTCGTGCCACGTCAGGAACTGCTCCAGGACAACCACGGCACGGTGCCCCGGCCCGAGATGGCGCTGCGGACGGCACGGACCGGCGGCGCCGAGGGCCAGCGCGCGCCGGGCGGCCACCGGGTCCCCTGCTGACGACGGCTGCTTGTGTTCGCGACCGGACCGGGCCCGAGCCCGGGCTCGCGGACCAGGTTCCAGCTAGGGCCCTAGGCGGCCGTCCGGGCCTTGGTGGCGTAGACGTCGACGTACTCCTGGCCGGACAGCTCCATGACCTCGCTCATCACCTCGTCGGTGACGGCCCGCAGGACGTAGCGGTCGCGGTCCATCCCCTCGTAGCGGGCGAAGTCCAGCGCCTCGCCGAAGCGGACGGTGACCGGGGCGATACGGGGGAGGCCCTTGCCGCCGGGCTGCACCTTGTCCGTACCGATCATGGCGAACGGGACGACCGGAGCCCCGGTCATCAGGGCGAGCCGGGCGATGCCGGTCCGGCCGCGGTAGAGCCGGCCGTCGGGGGAGCGGGTGCCCTCCGGGTAGATGCCGAAGGCCTTGCCCTCCTCCAGGACCCGGCGGCCGGTCATCAGCGCCGCGACCCCGCCGTGGCCGCCGTCGCGGTCCACCGGGATCATGCCGGAGCTGGTGAAGAACCAGGCCATCAGGCGGCCCTTGACGCCGGTGCCGGTGACGTACTCGTCCTTGCCGATGAAGTACACCGGGCGCTTGACGATCAGGCTCAGGAAGAGCGAGTCGATGAAGGTGACGTGGTTGCCGGCCAGGATCACCGGGCCGGTCGCCGGAATGCGCTCGGCGCCCTCGACCTTCGGACGGTAGAGGACACGCATGACGAGTCCGAGAATCGCCTTCAGCACAATGCGGGACAACGGGCCCTCCGGGTCGTGACGGATCAACGTCGAGCGGGCGCAGCGGAACTCTGCAGCCCAGGACGATACTCGCGGGTCACTGCCGTGCGCACACCGGGTTGACATGGTCGATACGCACCGTTGATGTGCGTTACCTCCATGTTCCCCGGGTTGTCGTCGGGCGTCTCCCCGGCATGAGCCGTCCGTGCTTACCATCGGCGAGGTTCCCGGGGCAGGTGCGCAACACGCTGTGGCGCACCCCGGAAAACACCCGGAAGCACCTGGAAATACGGGGAAAGTCTCCGGAACACCTGGAAGACGGACGCAAGGAGCAGAGGTATGCACAACGGGCAGAAGCCGGGACGACGGACGGTGCTGGGGGTCGCGGCCCTCGGCGCGGGAGCGGCGGTCCTCGGCGGGGCCGGCCAGGCGAGCGCCCGGGGGCGCGGCGGGGCGGACCGGCGACTGCCGGTGCCGCTGGTCGTGGGCCACCGCGGCGCCAGCGGTTACCGCCCCGAGCACACCCTCGGCTCGTACCAACTCGCCCTCGACATGGGCGCGGACGTCATCGAGCAGGACGTCGTCCCCACCAAGGACGGGCACCTGGTGTGCCGGCACGAGAACGACATCACCGCCACCACCGATGTCGCCGACCACGCCGAGTTCGCCGGCCGCAAGACCACCAAGACCGTCGACGGCAAGAAGCTCACCGGCTGGTTCACCGAGGACTTCACGCTCGCCGAGCTGAAGACCCTGCGCGCCAAGGAGCGCATCCCGGACGTCCGCCAGCGCAACACGCTCTACAACGGCCGCTGGGAGGTGCCCACCTTCGAAGAGGTCCTCCAGTGGGCCGAGCGCGAGGGGCGCAAGCGCGGCCGCCGGGTGTGGCTCTACGTCGAGACCAAGCACCCCACCTACTTCCGCAAGCTGGGCCTGGGCACGGAGGAGACGCTCGCCAAGCTGCTGCGCCGGTACGGCCGGGACAAGGCGGGCTCCCCGGTCTTCCTGCAGTCCTTCGAGCCCAGCAGCCTCCAGCGGCTCGGCAGGCTGGGACTGCGCTGCCCGAAGGTCCTCCTGCTCGACGAGCCGACCGTCAAGCCCTGGGACTTCGTGGAGTCCGGTGACCCGCGCACCACGGCCGACCTGCTCAAGCCGGAGGGGCTGAAGTGGATAGCCGGCTTCGCCCAGGGCATCGGCCCGTGGCTGCCGCAGATCATCGCGGAGGACGAGAAGGGCAAGCTCGGCAAGCCCACCACCCTCGTCCGTGACGCGCACGCCGAGGGGCTGCTCGTCCACCCGTACACCCTGCGCAACGAGAACAGCTTCCTGCCGAAGGACTTCCGGGTCGGTGACGACCCCGCCGCGTACGGCAACTCCTTCGGCGCCCTGAAGGCGTACTTCGCCACCGGCATCGACGGGATCTTCTCCGACAACCCGGACACCGCGCTGCTGGCCGCCGCGGATTTCCGTAAGCGGTGAGCAAGTGAGCATGTGTTGAAGCGAGTCCTGAGCAAGCGCTGAGCGAGTCCCGAGCATGCGCTGAGCAAGCGCTGGGCACGTCGCGCCCCCGGACCGGCCGCCGACTCTCCGGACATTCCTTGCACTCATCTGAGTTGGGAATGTCACAGAAGAGCCGGCGGCTGGTCCGTTCCGTTTGTCCTGATCGCCTGCGCAGAATGCTCGGCGGCGGAGATTGCCGCCGCCGCATTCCGGGGAGTCCGGAAGTCAGGGCACCACGTCCGGGCGCACACACCACCCCCTCGGGGGTCTGGGATCCCCCAGAAAGCACCACCGCGCGCCCGGGCCGACCGAACTAGGGGAGGCATACGCGCATGGGCACGAGTGTGACCATCTCTGCGGCGACCGACCAGGATGCCGAGCAGATCCTCAAGCTGCAGTACCTCTGTTACCAGGAGGAGGCCGCGCGGTACGACGACTACGGCATCGAACCGCTCACCCAGACCCTGGAGTCGCTCCGTGCCGAACTGGCGGACGGCTGCGCGGTGGTGGCCAGGCTCGGCGCGGAGGTGGTCGGTTCGGTACGCGGTACGGCCGAGGCCGACGGGACCGGGCGGATCGTCAAGCTCATCGTGCACCCGCGGATGCAGCGGCACGGCCTGGGCGGCCGGCTGCTCACCGCCGTCGAGGAGCGGCTGGCGGCCGAGCGGTCGGTCAAGCGTTTCCGGCTGCTCACCGGGCAGCGCAGCGAAGGTCTGCCGCTCTACCGCAGCCACGGCTACGCGCCGGTGGGCACCGAACGGCTCGGCAGGCGGCTGAGCCTGGTGGCGCTGGAGAAGGGGCCGGGGAGCGAGCCGGAGACGGCCGCCGGCGCGGAGGCCACGGAGTGCGCGGCCCGGGCGTAGCGCGACAGGGAGGGCCCGCGCGGGGCGGGCCCGTCCCGGCTACCCGGTATGCCGTTCTGGCTACGCGGTATGCCGTCCCGGCTGGCTAGGCGGTGGCGGTACGCGCCCGGCGCAGCCACAGCAGGCCGGTGACCGGCAGCAGGACCGGGATGAAGAGGTAGCCCATGCCGTAGTCGGACCAGACGGTGGCGTCCGGGAACGCGGAGGGCTCCATCCGCGTCCAGGTGCCAACGGCCAGTACGCCCACCAGCTCGGCGGCGCAGCACACCAGGGCGGCCTTGCGGGCGGTCTCCCCGCCGCGGACGAGGGAGTAGGTGATGAAGCCGTAGACGACGCCCGCGAGCGCGGACAGGGTGTAGGCGAGCGGGGCCCGGTCGAAGTCCATGGCGATCTGGACGACGGAGCGCGACACGGCGCCGACGACCATCACGCCGTACAGCCAGACCAGCAGGATGCCCGGGCCGCTGATCAGCCGCCGACGGCCGCGGGACGCAGGCTCCCCGGTGGGCTTGCCGTCCGCTCCGGCGGGCTTGCCGTCCGCTCCGGTGGACTTCCCGTCCGCTCCGGTGGACTTCCCGGTCGCCGTCATCTCAGCCTCCCCAGATGTCGAACAGGCGCACTTCGAGGACGGCCAGCACCACACCGCCCGCGGAGACCGTCAGCGAACCCCAACGGGTGCGTTCCGAAAGGGACATGAAGCCCGCCGCGGGGATACAGGCGAACGCGCCGAGCAGATACGCCACGAAAATCACGCTGCCCTGCTCCGGCCGCTCGCCGCGCGTCAGCTGGACGATGCCGATGAGCAGCTGGACCAGGCCGAGCACCGCCACCACGCCCATACCGATGAAGTGCCAGTCCTTGGTCGGCTGGTTCCGGTAGGCGGCGAAACCGCACCAGGCGGCGAGCGCGAGCGCGGTGACGCTGATCGCGACCGTCAGGGCATCACACATGCGGCAGACCCTATTACGGGCCAAATGGCCCGATGCGCTCGCCCCCGGGCGCTCCTCGTGCCCGGCAGGGTCGTCGGGGCGGTCAGGGCCGTCAAGGGCAGCAGAGCCGGCAGCAGAGCCGGCGGCGGGCACAGTGGCGGGAGCAGCGGCGGGTAGGGCGACCGTGGCGTTGGCCACAACGCGGCGGTCCGGCGAGCGGTCCGCCGAGGCCCCCGTTCGTCCCCGCCGACGCCTTACCGGCGGTATTCGCGCTGGCCACGGGCGCGACGCTGGAGATCACCGGTGCCGGCCGAGGGGCCGTCCACGAGACGGCCGGGCATGTCCGCCATCCGGACAGGCTTGATCGAGCCACACCGCTGTCTGGTTTACTGACCGCCATGACCACGACGAGCTGCCGCACTCCTGCGACCGAGGCGAACCTGACGCCCGGTGCTCGTCGCGTGTGTCGAATGTGTGACAGCTGAGGGCCCCCGACCGAGCCTCGCGCCCCGAAGCGAGCCTCCCCCGAGCTCTCCGGAGCAGGGGGACCGCCATGTGCCGTAGGCCGATCCCCGACAGCATCGGCCGCCCCGCGTCACCGGAACCCGGAGCAGGGCCCGCGCGTCCGCCGCCCCTCCCCGTTCCCCTCTGCCGCACTCGCAAAGAATGCCCCGTGCCCGGCGGGCGAGCCGCCGAGTACTCGACAGTGACGGAATTCCCTGTGATCACCACAACGGGCCTGACCAAGGTCTACCGCTCAGGAGACCGCCAAGTCACCGCCCTGGACGGCGTCGACCTGCACGTCCGCGAGGGCGAGGTCTACGGCGTCCTCGGACAGAGCGGCGCCGGCAAGTCCACGCTCATCCGCTGCCTCAACCTCCTGGAGCGCCCCACCTCCGGCACGGTCACCGTCGCCGGCCAGGACCTGACCGCCCTCGCCGGACGGGGCCAGCGCGCCAACGCCGCGCTGCGCGCCGCCCGCAGCCATATCGGCATGGTCTTCCAGCACTTCAACCTGCTGTCCTCGCGCACCGTCCAGGACAACGTCGAACTGCCGCTGGAGATCCTCAAGGTCGACCGGCGCGAGCGCTCCCGCAAGGCGCTGGAACTGCTGGATCTGGTCGGCCTCGCCGACAAGGCCAAGGCGTACCCCGCCCAGCTCTCCGGCGGCCAGAAGCAGCGGGTCGGCATCGCCCGCGCGCTGGCCGGCGATCCCAAGGTGCTGCTCTCCGACGAGGCCACCAGCGCCCTGGACCCGGAGACCACCCGCTCCATCCTGACGCTGCTGCGCGACCTCAACCGCCAGCTCGGCCTGACCATCGTGCTCATCACGCACGAGATGGACGTCGTCAAGACGATCTGCGACTCGGCCGCGCTGATGAAGAACGGCCGCGTCGTCGAACAGGGCACCGTCGCCGGACTGCTCGCCACCCCTGGCTCCGAGCTGGCCCGCGAGCTCTTCCCGGTCGGCGGCGAGCCCTCCTCCGACGACCACACCGTCGTCGACGTCACCTTCCACGGTGAGGCCGCCACCCGCCCGGTGATCTCCGAGCTGGCGCGCACCTACAACGTCGACATCTCGATACTCGGCGCCGCCATGGACACCGTCGGCGGCAAGCAGATCGGCCGGATGCGGATCGAGCTGCCCGGCCGCTTCGAGGAGAACGTCGTGCCCATCGGCTTCCTGCGTGAGCAGGGACTCCAGGTCGACGTCGCCGCCGCGGACGCGGCAGAAGCCGCCGACGCCGCCGACGCCACCGCCCCCGCCGCACGTCCGGCGAACCCGGCGCCCGCCGCCCCGCTGCAGAAGGAAAGTGCCCAGTGACCTGGAACGAGATGCAGCCGCTGCTGTACGACAACACCCTCGACACCCTCTTCATGGTGTGGTGGTCGACGTTCTACGCGGTGCTCATCGGCATCCCCGTCGGCATCCTGCTGCACCTGACGGGCCGCGGCGCCATGCTCCAGAACGTCGTGGTGTTCAAGGCCCTCGGCACGCTCGTGAACGTCGGGCGGTCCTTCCCGTTCCTGATCCTGATCGTGGTGCTGATCCCCTTCACCCGGCTCGTGGTCGGGGTCTCCATCGGTCCGACCGGCGCGGTCGTCCCGCTGGTCATCGCCGCGATCCCGTTCTTCGCCCGGCTGGTCGAGTCCGCGCTCCGCGAGGTCGACCACGGCCTGGTCGAGGCCGCCCAGGCGATGGGCGGCGGCACCTGGACCATCGTCTTCAAGGTGCTGCTGCCGCAGGCGCTGCCCGCGCTGGTCGCGGCCGTCACCACCACCGTCATCACCCTCGTCGGCTACTCCGCGATCGCCGGCGCGGTCGGCGGCGGCGGTCTGGGCAACCTCGCCTACACCTACGGCTACCAGCAGTACGAGACCACCCTGATGATCACCACCGTGGTGGAGCTGATCGTCCTGGTGACCCTCGTCCAGCTTCTCGGCGACCTGGTCGTCCGCCGGCTCGCCCGCCGCGGCACCCGCACCACCTCCGTGCGCGTCGGCCTGCGCCGGGCCCGTACGGAGGAGCCGGCCGCCGTCACCGAGGCGGCCTGACCCCGGAGCCACCGGCTCCGCACCATGAAGCCCGGACCCTTTGCCGGGCGGACACCACACGGGACTCCCGTGTGCACAGGAAAGAGGCACTCTTCGTGCGTAACACCGTCAAGATCACCGTGGCCGTCGCCGCCGCCTCCGCCGTCGTACTCGGCGCGAGCGCCTGCTCGGCCCCCTCCGATGTCACCGCCGGTGGTGGCGGCAAGAGCGACAAGGACGCGCCCCTCGTCGTCGCCGCGAGCCCCACTCCGCACGGCGTCATCCTGAACTTCGTCAAGAACGAGCTGGCCGCGAAGGCGGGCCTCAAGCTCGAGGTGAAGGAGTTCAACGACTACAAGATCCCCAACAAGGTCACCGACGACGGCCAGGTCGACGCGAACTTCTTCCAGCACAAGCCGTTCCTCGACACCTTCAACAAGGAGAACGGCACCCACATCGTGCCCGTCCAGAACGTGCTCATCGAGCCGCTGGGCGTCTACTCCAAGAAGATCGGCAAGATCTCCGAGCTCAAGGCCGGCAGCACGGTCTCCGTCCCCAACGACCCGTCCAACGAGGGCCGCGCGCTCAAGCTGCTCGCCGACCACGGCGTGATCACCCTCAAGCCCGGTGTGGGCTCCGGCGCCAAGCTGACCGATGTCAAGGACGCCAAGGGCGTCAAGATCACCGAGCTGGAGGCCGCCCAGACCGCGCCGCGCCTCGCCGACGTCGACGCCGCCGTCATCAACGGCAACTTCGCCATCGGCGCCAAGCTCAAGCCCTCCGAGGACGCCCTGGCCCTGGAGAAGGCCGAGAACAACCCCTACGCGAACTTCCTCGCCGTCAAGAAGGGCAACGAGGACGACCCGCGGATCAAGAAGCTCGCCGAGCTCCTGAACTCCCCCGAGGTCAAGAAGTTCATCGAGGACAAGTACCAGGACGGCTCCGTCATCCCCGCCTTCGGACCGGCGAAGGGCTGACGCCTCCGGAACGGCAAAAGGCCGACGCCTCCGGAGCCGATGACTCCGGAAGCCACCCCGGGCCCCGGCCGAGCGCACCGCGCGGCCGGGGCCCGGCGCGTGCACACCCACCGGCCCATGCTGCATGCTGGTGCATTCAAGACGGTCAAGATGCCCCTGACCTCCGGGTGTAACAGCCTGCGACGTCCTGGGCACCACGGTCAACGGCGTGGGAGCAGCGGTATGACATCCACCTTTCCGGACATCTCCATCAGCACGGACCGGTTGGTGCTGCGCCCCTTCGAGGAGGCCGATGTGCCCGCCCTCGCCGAGATGATGTCCGACGAACTGGTCACGGCCTGGACGGCGCTGCCGCACCCGTACACCACCGCCGACGCCCTCGCCTGGGCCACCGGCAAGGCCGCCGCCGTACGCACCGAAGGCCGCGGCATCGCGCTCGCCGTCACCGAGTTCCTCACCCAGCGCCTGGTCGGCAGCGTCCACCTCGACCACACCGACTGGCGGGTCCGCAGCACGGAGCTCCGCTACGTCACCGCCTCCTGGGCCCGCGGCGAGGGCTACGCCTGCGAATCGGTCCTCGCGGTCGCGCAATGGCTCTTCCAGGACCAGAAGTTCGAACGGATCGAGCTGCGCACCGCCGCCGACAACACCGCGTCCCAGCAGGTCGCCCAGAAGGTCGGCGGCATCAGCGAGGGCGTCCTGCGCAACGCCTGGATAGCCCGCAGCCGCATGGAGGACGGCGGCTGGACCGAGATCCGCACCGATCTGATCGTGTGGAGCCTGCTCCCGGAGGACCTCGACGGGCTCCCCGGCCCGCCGGCCGACGCGAACGGATTCGCCTACCCGGAGTGGAACTAAGCCGGGTCTTCCGGGCCGGGGCCTGCGGGGCGCTCCGCCTCGGGGAACTCGCGCCCGACGCGCGCTCCGTACCTCGCGCGGTACTCTCGGCCTGCCGTCGCGTACCCGCGCGACCAGTGCCCACTCCACCACGCATACAGCGGTACCACCACGCATACAGCGGTACCACCACCGGCCTGCCGCCGCCCCGCGGCAGCCACCCCGCCCGCGTATGCCCATCAGCCCCCATCAGCCCCAATCAGCCCCAGGAGACTGACGAGCATGGCCGACCGGGTCACGGTGATCGGATGGGACGGCTCCCCGCTGACCGACGCCGCCCGCTCCGCCCTCGGCGCCGCCACACTGGTGGCCGGCGCCGCCCACCACCTCGCACTGCCCGAAGTCCCGCCGCACGCGGAGCGGATCCGGCTCGGCAGTGTGACGCTGGCCGCCCGCCGGATCGCCCAGCACCGCGGCACCGCCGTCGTACTCGCCGACGGCGACCCCGGCTTCTTCGGCGTGGTACGCACCCTGCGCGCGCCCGAGCACGGCCTGGAAGTCGAGGTGGTACCGGCCGTCTCCTCCGTCGCCGCCGCCTTCGCCCGGGCCGGTATGCCCTGGGACGACGCCCAGATCGTCGTCGCCCACGGCCGTGACCTGCGCCGCGCGGTCAACGTCTGCCGCGCTCACACCAAGGTCGCGGTGCTCACCGCGCCCGGCGCCGGCCCCGCCGAACTCGCCCTGCTGCTCGGCGGCGTCCACCGCACCTTCGTCATCTGCGAGGACCTCGGCACCGACCGGGAGCGGGTGACCGTCCTCACCTCCGACAAGGTCGCCGACCACGTCTGGCGTGACCCCAATGTCGTCATCGTCGTCGGCGGTTCACCGGGCGGCGCCGCGGCCCAGGAGACCGGCTGGATCGCCGGCCACGAGGCCGGGCACCCGGCCGGCCCGCGCGGCTGGGGACTTCCGGCCCGCGCCTACGGCGGTGCCCTGGGCGAAGGCGAGTCCGTCACGCTGCGCACCGCCCAACTCGCCCGCCTCGGGCCGCGGGTGGGCGACCTGGTCTGGGACATCGGCACGGGCAGCGGAGCCGCCGCGGTGGAGGCCGCGCGCTTCGGCGCCGCGGTCATCGCCGTGGATGCCGACCCGGACGCCTGCGAGCGCGCCGCCGCCGTCGCCCGCCGCCACGGCGTCCAGCTCCAGGTCGTCCCCGGCCGGGCCCCGCAGATCCTGGAGGACCTGCCGGAGCCCGACGTGGTGCGGGTCGGCGGCGGGGGAGCGGAGGTGGTGACCGCTTGCGCGGCCCGCCGTCCCGAACGGATCGTCACCCATGCCGCGACCCGTGACGAGGCCGAAGCCCTCGGCCGGGCGCTGGCGGACGGCGGATACGACGTCGAGTGCGCCCTGTTGCAGTCGGTGGACCTGGACACCTCCGTCTGGGTCGAACGCGAGCGGTCCGTGGTGTTTCTGCTCAGCGGGTATCGCCTTCCTCACCCGTGACCTGCCCTGCCACCCGCGCGCGGTAGGCTGGCGGATCGTTGCGCCGCCGTTCCGCATTCGGCTTCGTACGCCAATATCCGGAAAATGCCCTGGTTTTGGACGAGTATGAAGCTCTGGAGAGCGGACGTGCCGCGAGGCGTGCTCGCTCGTTCTAGCTATCGGGGCGTCGGCGCGCCCCGGTCGCGCGTGTCGCACGAGCGGTTGGAAGGAGCACTACCGATGGGCGAGGGGTACGCATGACCGACACCGGCCGGGTCCCGGGCGAGGGACAGCCGGAGAACGCAGGCGGACATCCCGGGCAGCCTCAGCAGGCGGCCGCCCAAGGGGGGACCCCCACCTCCGCCGCGGACGCCGGACCGACGGAACTGCCGGGCATGGTGCCTCCTCCGGGCGAATACCCCTACGTCGACGAGGCCGGTCAGGCTGATCAGGTCGATCAGGCCGATCAGACCGACGGTATCGCCGAGGACGACGATCTGCTGCTGATGCCGGGCGCTCAGGGCGCCTGGAGCGAGCAGCCCGCGCCGCAGCAGCCGCTTTCCCCGCCGCAGGAGACCCACCAGAGCCCGGCCCAGCAGCCCCGGCCCGGCGCGCAGTTCGAGACCCCGGAACCGGCCGCCGCCGTGGGCTTCGAGCCGATGCCCGCGCACACCGGTGACCACGAGAGCGGCGGCCGGGACTCCGGTTCCGTCGACCTCAGCGCGGTACGCATCCCCCAGCCCTCGTCACCGCAGCCGTCCGAGCGCGCCCGTGCCGCCGCGCCGTCCCCCGCGCGCCGTCCGCTGCACCTCGGCCCGCCCGTGCCCGACGCGACCGGCGGCGTCGTCCGTTCGCTCGCCGACCGCGGTCCCACTCCCACTCCCACGCCCACGCCTGAACGGAGCGCGGGGACCCCCGTCGTCTCGACGCAGACCTCCGCGCGGCCCGTCGGCCCGCCGACCGGCAACCCCGAATACTTCGACGCCCCGGCCGAGGCATCGGCGGACGCTCCGATGGGGACCGCGGCCGGAGCTCCGGCCGAAGGCGCCCAGGGCCCTGAGGCCATGACGCCGGGACAGCCCGCGATGTCGGGACAGTCCGCGACGCCGGAGCAGTCTGTGACGTCCGGATCGCACATGACGCCGGGACAGCCGGTGTCTTCTGGACAGCCGATGCCGGGTGCGCAGCCTCCCGCGGGCCGGCCGCACTCCACCGAGCAGCCTGCCGGGGACCCCGCGGCGGCCGCGCAGGTCTTCGCGACGTACGGCGAGCAGGCCTACGGCGGGCAGTTGTCCGCCGAGCAGGTCTATGGGGCCGCAGGCCAGGGCCCGTTGCCCGGACCGCAGCTCGGGGAGATCCCGTCGCAGCAGCCGGTGCGGGGTGCGGCCCCGGTCCAGGCGGCTCCGGCACCGGAACCCGCACCGGTGGGGGAGACGGAAGCGCCCGGCGAGTCGGACAGCGAGCCCGCCGGGGCGGTGGCACAGGACGGTGCCGAGCCCGTGGCAGCGGCGCAGGATCAGGAGTCCGTGAAGCAGGAGTCCGTGGCGCAGGACCAGGAGTCCGTGACGCAGGATCAGGACGCTGTGGTGCCGACGGCAGCGCGCCCGCCGGCGACACCGCAGCCGGCCGAGGACACGGCGCAGGCCGTCGCGGAGGCCGGGGAGGGGGGCGCCGCCGGTACCGCCACGGGTGAGGGGCAGTCCGCCGGTGTGCCCGAGGATGCGCCGGGCGAGGCGGTCGAGGCGGTGCCGGGCCCTCCGGTCCAGCCGGAGGCCACGGCTGCCGAGGCGCAGCCGGCCGCGGTGCCGGAGCCGGAAGCCACCCGGCCCGGCGAGGAGAAAGCCTCACCGGCCGGCGACAAGAGTGTGGAGAGTGCGGCCGTGGCGGAGGCGCCCCACGCCGAAGAGGTCGCCGCCGGGGCCCCCGCGGCAGAGCCCGTGGCCTCGCCGGCACCGGCCCCGGACGCGGCGTCGGCGCCGACCCCGGACGCGATCGCCGTACCGGAGCCCGCTGTGGATGCCCCGGCACCGGATGCCCCCGTCGACGAGGCCCGCGCGGCAGCCCAGGCCGAAGCGGAGGGACCGCAGCGGCAGCCTGCGACCCCGGCAGCAGAGCCGGTACCGGCCGAGCAGTCCGCCCCGACCGAGCAGCCAGGAGCCGAGCAGCCCGTACCGGCTGAGCAGCCAGGAGCCGAGCAGCCCGTCGCCGCGGCCACCGTTCCGGACGCCGCCGACGCACCCCCGGTACCGCAGGACCCGTCCGCCACCGGGCAGTCGCAGACGCAGCCCGCCCCGGCCGAGACCGTCGAGCCGCTGGCCGTCGAGCAGTTGCAACCCGCCGCTGAGCAGCCGCACCCCGCCGAGTCGGCCGCGTCGGTCACCGCCGACGACCGGCCGGGGACCGAGGCCACCGCCCCGGCACCCGTGGCCGCCCCGCAGGGCCCGGTCGCCATGCCCCCGGCGGAGAGCGCCGTGCCTCCGGCCGCGAGCGGTGTGCCCCCGGAGCAGGCCGTCATAGAGCCGTCCGTGCCGCAGCAGCCGTCCGCCGAGCAGCCGCAGCCCGACGCCGCAGCGGACGCCGGGGACGTCGCAGAGCCGGCGACACCTCCCGCTTGCGGGGGACAGTCCGCCGACGGGGCCGCGCCGGAGGCCACCCCCCAGGGCGCGGACACCCCGGCCGCACCACAGTCCACCGAGACCGGCGACGACACCCCTGCCCCGACCGCCGCCCCCGCTGCCGCACCGACCCCGGACACCGCGCCCGTCCCGCCCGCTGCGGACAGCACGACCCCTGCGGACAGCACGCCCCCTGCGGACGGCACGCCCGCCGAGCCGCAGCAGGACGCCACCACGCCCGAACCGGCGCCGACCGCCGGTCCCGCCCCGGCCGACGCCACCGCCGAACAGCCCGCCGAGGCGCAGACCGTCGCCATCCACATCCCGGCCCAGGCGGCCGGCGACCGGCCCGTAGCCGAGCCCGCCACGGGGCAGACCGGCCCGCCGGTCGCCCCCGCCGGCGAGGCAGCCCCGCAGCAGCAGGACGCCGCCGCACTCGTCCAGCTCGGCGAGGGCCACGAGGAGGACGAGCCGCAGGCCGAGGAGCCGCCGCGGTCCATGGACGGACCGCAGCTCGCGGAGGTGGCCGAGGCGGGCGACGCGGGCGAGGCCGCCGACGCGTCCGGCTTCCCGCTCGCCTCCCCGGCCACCGGGTACGACGACTCCGAGCGCGCCGCCGTGCACCGCGTGATGCGCGAGCGCCGCGACATCCGCAACGGCTTCCGCAGTGACCCGATCCCCCACGACGTACTGCTGCGCGTCCTGGAGGCGGCCCACACCGCCCCCAGCGTCGGCCACTCCCAGCCCTGGGACTTCGTCGTGATCCGCTCCGCCGAGACCCGCGAGAAGATGCACCAGCTCGCCACGGAGCAGCGCGACGCGTACGCCAAGTCGCTGCCCAAGGCGCGCGCCAAGCAGTTCCGTGAGCTGAAGATCGAGGCGATCCTCGAAACCCCGGTCAACATCGTCGTGACCGCCGACGCCACCCGCGGCGGCCGGCACACCCTCGGCCGGCACACCCAGCCGCAGATGGCCCCGTACTCCTCCGCGCTCGCCGTCGAGAACCTCTGGCTCGCCGCCCGCGCCGAAGGCCTGGGCGTCGGCTGGGTCAGCTTCTTCGACGAGCGGGAGATGGTCCGCGAACTGGGCCTGCCCGAGCACCTCGAAGTCGTCGCCTACCTGTGCGTCGGCTATGTCGACGAGTTCCCGGACGAGCCCGAGCTGCTGCAGGCCGGCTGGTCCAAGCGCCGCCCGCTGTCCTGGGTCGTCCACGAGGAGACCTACGGCCGCCGCGCGCTGCCCGGGGAGAGCCCGCACGACCTCCTCCAGGAGACCCTGCAGGGCATCCGCCCGCTGGACGCCAAGGCGCTCGGCGAGGCCTGGGAGCGGCAGAAGCGGATGACCAAGCCCGCCGGGGCGCTGGGCATGCTGGAGATCATCTCCGCGCAGCTGTGCGGACTGTCCCGCAAGTGCCCGCCGCCGATCCCGGAGCCCGCCGCCGTCGCGATCTTCGCAGGTGACCACGGCGTGCACGCCCAGGGTGTGACCCCCTGGTCCCAGGAGGTCACCGGCCAGATGGTCGCCAACTTCCTGGGCGGCGGCGCGGTCTGCAACGCCTTCGCCAACCAGGTCGGCGCCGAGGTGTGCGTCGTGGACGTGGGCGTGGCAGGCGAACTCCCCGCCACCCCCGGACTGCTGCCACGCAAGATCCGCCCCGGCACCGCCGACTTCACCACCGGCCCCGCGATGACCCAGGACGAGGTCCTCAAGGCCATCGAGGTGGGCATCGAGACCGCCCGCGACCTTGTGGCGGCCGGCAACAAGGCGCTGCTCACGGGCGAGATGGGTATCGCCAACACCACCACCTCCGCCGCGCTGATCGCCGTCTACACCGGCGCCGACCCGGTCGAGGTGACCGGCCGCGGCACGGGTATCAACGACGAGACCCACGCCCGTAAGGTCGAGGTGGTCCGCCGCGCCCTGGAGCTCCACCAGCCCGACCCGGCCGACCCGATCGGCGTGCTCGCCGCGGTCGGCGGCCTGGAGCACGCGGCCATGGCCGGTCTGATCCTCGGCGGCGCCTCGCTCCGTACGCCGGTGATCCTGGACGGGGTCAGCGCCGGCGCCGCCGCCCTGGTGGCCCGCGCCATCGCCCCCGAGGCACTGGCCGCCTGCATCGCCGGTCACCGCAGCGCCGAGCCCGGCCATGTCGCGGCGCTGAACAAGCTCGGCCTGCGCCCGCTCGTCGACCTCGATCTCCGCCTCGGCGAGGGCACCGGCGCCCTGCTCGCCCTCCCCGTCGTGCAGAGCGCCGCCCGCGCCATGCACGAGGTCGCCACCTTCGACTCCGCCGGAGTGACGGAGAAGAAGTGATGGAGAAGAAGTGACGGAGAAGAGCTGACCGGCGGCGGCCGGAGAAGGCCGCCCCGTATGCCCCCGGCCCGCAGCCCCATAGGCTGTGGGCCGGGGCCGTACCGCCATACGGGCCGTACCCCCTCGTCAGCCGCTCCGGAGCCGCAGCGACTGAGCCGGTCGTCGCCTCGCACCCACCGCCCTCGCACGCCCTCGCACCGTCCGCACAAGGAGCCGTACCGCCATGGCCGATCACGTCGCCGAACACCCCGCCTACCCCGTCGGACTGCGGCTGTCCGGGCGCCGGGTGGTCGTCCTGGGTGCCGGGCAGGTCGCCCAGCGCCGGCTCCCTTCGCTCGTCGCCGCCGGCGCCGACGTCCTGCTGATCTCGCCGTCCGCCACGCCGTCCGTCGAGGCGATGGCCGACGCCGGTGAGATCCGCTGGGAGCGCCGCCGCTACCGGGACGGTGACCTCGCCGAGGCCTGGTACGCGCTGATCTCCACCGACGACCCCGCGGCCAACGCCGCCGCGTCCCAGGAGGCCGAGGACCGCCGGGTGTGGTGCGTACGGGCCGACGACGCCGAGGCGGCCACCGCCTGGACCCCGGCCACCGGCCGCAGCGAGGGCGTCACCGTCGCCGTGCTCACCGGCCGGGACCCGCGCCGCTCCGCCGCCGTACGCGACGCCATCGTCGAGGGCCTCCGGGACGGCAGCATCGCCGCCCCGCACCACCGGCGTCCGCGTACTCCCGGCGTGGCGCTGGTCGGCGGCGGACCCGGCGACCCCGACCTGATCACCGTCCGCGGCCGCCGCCTCCTGGCCGAGGCGGACGTCGTCATCGCCGACCGGCTCGGCCCCCGCGACCTCCTCGCCGAACTCCCGCCGCACGTCGAGGTCATCGACGCCGCCAAGATCCCCTACGGCCGCTTCATGGCCCAGGAGGCGATCAACAACGCCCTGATCGCACACGCCAGGGCCGGCAAGGCCGTGGTCCGCCTCAAGGGCGGCGACCCGTTCGTCTTCGGCCGCGGCATGGAGGAGGCCCAGGCGCTCGCCGAGGCCGGCATCCCCTGCACGGTCGTCCCCGGCATCTCCAGCACCATCAGCGTTCCCGCCGCCGCGGGCATCCCCGTCACCCACCGCGGCGTCGCCCATGAATTCACCGTCATCAGCGGCCATGTCGCCCCCGACGACGACCGCTCCCTGGTCGACTGGCCGGCCCTGGCCAGGCTCCGTGGCACCCTCGTCGTCCTCATGGGCGTGGAGAACAGCGGCGCGATCGCCGCCGAGCTCATCGAGCACGGCCGCCCCGCCGACACCCCGGCCGCCGTCATCCAGGAGGGCACCACCGCCACCCAGCGCCGGGTCGACGCCACCCTCGCGACCCTCGGCGAGACCGTACGGAACGAAGGCGTCCGCCCGCCCGCGGTCATCGTCATCGGCGACGTGGTCGCGCTCTCCACCGCCCCCACCCCCAGGTAACCGGTCCCGCACGCGGCACGGGAACCCCGACACCGACAAGGCACGATCTCCCCGTGGCAGACATCATCACCATCGACGACCCGGACGACCCGCGGCTGGCCGACTACACCGGCCTCACCGACGTGGAACTCCGCCGCCGGCGCGAGCCCGCCGAAGGACTCTTCATCGCGGAGGGCGAGAAGGTCATCCGGCGCGCCCGCCACGCCGGTTACGAGATGCGTTCCATGCTCCTCTCCGCCAAGTGGATCGACGTCATGCGCGACGTCATCGACGAGGTCCCGGCGCCGGTCTACGCCGTCAGCCCGGCCCTCGCCGAGCGGGTGACGGGCTATCACGTCCACCGCGGCGCGCTCGCCTCCATGCAGCGCAAACCGCTGCCGGCGGTCACCGAGATCCTCGCCGGCGCCCGCCGTGTCGTGGTCATGGAGGCCGTCAACGACCACACCAACATCGGCGCGATCTTCCGGAGCGCGGCCGCCCTCGGCATGGACGCGGTGCTGCTCTCCCCGGACTGCGCCGATCCGCTCTACCGCCGCTCGGTGAAGGTCTCCATGGGCGCGGTGTTCTCCGTGCCGTACGCCCGCCTGGAGAGCTGGCCGCGCGACCTGGCCGCCGTACGGGAAGCGGGCTTCAAGCTGCTCGCGCTCACCCCTGCGGAACAGGCCACCCCCGTCGACCAGGCTGCCCCCCACACGCTGGAACGCGTCGCCCTCATGCTGGGCGCCGAAGGCGGCGGCCTCACCACCGGCGCCCTCCGTGCCGCCGACGAATGGATCCGTATTCCCATGGCCCACGGCGTCGACTCCCTCAACGTGGGTGCCGCCGCCGCGGTGGCCTTCTACGCGGCGACGACCGGCACGCGGTGACCGGCACGCGGTGACCGGCGGGCAGACGCGCTGAGCCGCGGAGGCCGCAGAAGCCCGCCGGTTTCCGACAGGCCTATGGCCCCTGCGTGTCCCCGTACGGAGCGGCCGGTGCGAGCGGGCCCTGCCGTTCCACCGCCTGTCCGCGGGCCGGTCCCTGTCCGCGGGCCGGCCCCTGGCAGCCCTGTGCCGCCGCGATGCCCAGCGCCACCAGCAGCGTCACCACGACGAAGACGATGACCCGCTGGCGGAGCAGCCGCCGGTCGGGGCCGGGCCGCCGGGCGCCCGGTGCCGGCCGCGCCGGGCCGCGCGAACCGTTTCGCCCGGTGGGCCGCGACGCCGGTGCCGGGTGCGGAGCGCGCCGCCCACCGGTGCGCGGGTACGGACGACGCTTCCCCGCACCCGGACCCGCACCCGTACCCGACGCCGGGCCGGCCGGCCGGGCCCCGGAGTCCCGGGGTGCCGGGGGACGGGACGGGTGCGGCCGCGGCGTGGACGTGCCCGCGGTCCGCCGCTCGGTGCGCTGGCGCGCGTACTCCTCGGCCCTGTGCCCGGTCGGCCGCTCCGCGGGACGGCGCTCGACGCGGCCCCAACCGGCCCCGGAACCGGCCCCGTTCTCCAGCGGCCCGCCCGACAGGCCGTGCACCTCACGGGCCGCGATCTCCTTGAGCCGCAGCGACAGCGACAGGGTGCTGGGGCGGTCCGCCGGGTCCTTGGACAGACACGTGGCGAGCAGCGGAGCGAGCGCGTCCGGCACCCCGGCGAGCTGTGCCTCCTCGTGGACCACCCGGTAGAGCATCACCTCCGAACTGCCCTGCCCGAAGGGGGAGTCCGCGGTGCAGGCGTACGCCAGGGTGGCGCCCAGCGCGAAGATGTCGGTCGCCGGTGTCACCGCGGCCCCGCGCACCTGCTCGGGCGCCAGGAAGCCCGGCGAGCCGACCGCCGTACCGACGTGCGTCAGCGTGCTGGCGCCGGTCGCCCAGGCGATACCGAAGTCGATGATCCGCGGGCCCTTGGGCGACAGCAGGATGTTGGACGGCTTGAGGTCACGGTGCACGACGCCCGCGTCATGGACGGCCAGCAGCCCCTCGGACAGCGCGGCGCCGATGGAGGCGACCTGCGCCGGGGACAGCGGCCCCTCGTCGTTGACCTTGTCGTGCAGCGAGGGCCCCGGTACGTACTGCGTGGCGAACCAGGGTCTGTCCGCGTCGAGGTCGGCCGCCACCAGCCGCGCCGTACAGCCGCCGCGGATCCGGCGGGCCGCCGAGACCTCGCGCGCGAACCGTGAGCGGAACTCCTGGTCCTCGGCCAGATCCGGCCGGATGACCTTCAGCGCCACCCGCTGCCCGCGCTTGTCCGAGCCGAGATAGACCACGCCCATCCCGCCGGCGCCGAGCCGGCGGTGCAGCCGGAACGTCCCGACGACACGCGGGTCCTCGCGTCGGAGCCGCATCATCGCCATGTCCGTCCCCTACCTGCGGTGGGGAGGCCCCTCCGCTGCCAACCGTCTGACGTGGCACAGCTTACGGATTGACGGCTCGCTGTGCTGAGAGGCCGCGCATGCGTCGGCGACCGGATGTCAGCGGCGGGTGCGATGCTCGAAACGCGGGCGGGAACCGGCCGTCGTACGGCCCGACTTCCCGGGGCCGGGCCCAATGTTCCGTGGCGGAAGGGGGATTGACGGAGCGGAAGATGGGGGCGTCCGGCGGGGCGAGGGCGGCGGGGGCCTGTCCCGGGCGGAGGAAAGGGGGAAATGGGGGCCGGCGGAACGCGTTGCGGGGGCGGGGCGGGTTCCGTGGGGGAGTGGTTGACGTGAGCGAGGTCACTTCGAGAGGCCGTGGAGGGGCGGCCGGGCGGCGGTATCTGGGGGATGTCCCCAGGTCTTCGGTGCCCTGTCTCCACCCAGGGGAGTAGACGGGACCGCTCCTCGTCATCCTCCTGGAGGCCGACCAATCGGTACGACGGCATGACGCCCGGCGCCCGCCGGATGCCTACTGTTGTTCTCAAGCGGCGGGCGCAGCACTCGTCCCCCGAGGTCAGACGTCCGCCGCGCCAAGACGACAGGAGCAGGACGATGGACCGGGTGCCAGGACGGACGGACCTTCGGCCGCGGGGGCGCCGGTTCGACTCGGCGTTCGGCGGCCGGCCGTCCTCGGGTACCCGCCATCCGCTGGTCGCGGTGGCCATGGTGCTGCCGCTGGCCCTCGTGCTCGCGGCGGTCTTCGGCGGCTTGGAAGCCGTCGCCACACAAGCGTCGTCCGTGGCCGGAATGCTGGGGCGCTGAACGGAGCCCCGGGCCCGGGAGAGCGGCCCGGGAGGGACCTCCGGCCGAACCCCGTGGGGACGGGGGTGCGGCGGACGGCACGAGAGGCCGGGCATCTGGGGAGATGCCCGGCCTTCGAGCTTTTCCGGCCTCCCGCAGGCTTTCCGCGCCCTCTCACGAGAAGCCGCGCAACGCGAGGAACCACGCAACGCCAGGAACCGCGCGACCCCAGGAACTGCGCAACTCCCCGGGAACCGCGGAAAGCCCGAGGGCCGGAGTGAATGACTCCGGCCCTCGGGCTTCAGTGTGGACGATACTGGGATTGAACCAGTGACCTCTTCCGTGTCAGGGAAGCGCTCTCCCGCTGAGCTAATCGTCCTCGGGACCGCGGGCCACAAGGACCCGCAGCTGCGTGCGCGATACTGGGATTGAACCAGTGACCTCTTCCGTGTCAGGGAAGCGCTCTCCCGCTGAGCTAATCGCGCGGGGATCCGGAAGAACCGGATCAGTGGACGATACTGGGATTGAACCAGTGACCTCTTCCGTGTCAGGGAAGCGCTCTCCCGCTGAGCTAATCGTCCTTGGAGGTGGAGACGGGATTTGAACCCGTGTAGACGGCTTTGCAGGCCGTTGCCTCGCCTCTCGGCCACTCCACCAGGAGTGCGGGGGTTCGGGAAGATCCCCCACTTCGAGCGGACGACGAGACTCGAACTCGCGACATCCACCTTGGCAAGGTGGTGCTCTACCAACTGAGCTACGTCCGCAGTGTCGCCCCCAGACTACGTCCGGAAGCTACCTGGCCTCCGGGGCGCTCCCGCGTCCCGGCGACGTGTTGAACTTTAGCGGATTCCGGGGCCAGTACAAAAACGCGTTTGTGCAGCGTGCTGCGCCGCTCGCTCGGCACAGGCGGCTCATGGGCCGCCGCCATAGACTCACTGACGTGCACGACTTCGCTCCTATGGCCCGCTTCGGCGGCCTGATAGCCACCGATCTGCGCGATGTGACGACCGATCCCGCGGCCCTGGATTCCACGGGCTGGTGGGCGGTGGCCGCCGACTTCGAGGGCTCGGTGGTCTGCGCCCGCTTCGGCGACGTACGTCCCGCCACCGCGGCGGACGCGTCCGCCCCCGACGGCTGGCGGGGCCCCGCGCGCGACGCCTGGACCAGCTCCCTGGACCGCGCCGCCTATACAGCCGGCGTACGGCGGGTCCGCGCGCACATCGCGGCGGGCGACGTGTACCAGGTGAATCTCTGCCGGGTGCTGACCGCGCCGCTGCCCGACCCCGCCCGCGCCGACGTGGATGCGCTCTCCGCGGTACTGGCGCACGGCAACCCGGCCCCGTACGCGGGCACGATCCGGCTGCCCGGCCAGGGCGTCGAGATCGCCAGCGCCTCCCCCGAACTCTTCCTGCGGCGCGACGGCCGCACCGTCTCGTCCGGCCCGATCAAGGGCACCGGCCGGACCGCGGCCGACCTCACGGAGAAGGACCGGGCGGAGAACGTGATGATCGTGGACCTGGTCCGCAACGACCTCGGCCGGGTCTGCGCCACCGGCACCGTCACCGTTCCGGCACTGTGCGCCGTCGAGGAGCACCCCGGCCTGGTCCACCTCGTCTCCACGGTGAGCGGGGAACTGGACCCGGCCAACGAGAAGAGCGCCTGGGCGGACCTGCTGGACGCCACCT
The DNA here is from genome assembly GCF_042895955.1 of Streptomyces sp. NPDC001339. Classification (NCBI taxonomy): domain Bacteria; kingdom Bacillati; phylum Actinomycetota; class Actinomycetes; order Kitasatosporales; family Streptomycetaceae; genus Streptomyces; species Streptomyces sp. NPDC001339. The sequence continues at coordinate 283,812 of NZ_JBIAWT010000002.1, forward strand.
TCCCGCCCGGCTCGGTCTCCGGTGCCCCCAAGTCCAGCGCGCTGCGGATCATCGACGAACTGGAGACCGCGCCCCGCGGCCCGTACTGCGGCGGCATCGGCTGGGTCGACGCCGACCGCCGCACCGGTGAGCTCAACGTCGGCATAAGGACGTTCTGGATCGACCGCACCCCGCCCGGGGGACCCGTCCTCCGCTTCGGCGCCGGCGCCGGGATCATCTGGGACTCCGATCCGGAGCGGGAGTGGGCGGAGACCGAGCTGAAGGCGAGCCGGCTGCTGGCGATAGCGTCGGAGCCGCACGAGGCGAGCGGAGGAGAGCGATGAAGATCTGGCTCGACGGGGCACTGCGGGACGCCGAGGGCGCCCGGGTCTCGGTCTTCGACCACGGCCTGACGGTCGGCGACGGGGTCTTCGAGACCGTCAAGGCCGACCACGGACGTGCCTTCGCCCTCACCCGCCACCTCGAGCGGCTGACCACCTCCGCCCGCGGCCTCGGCCTGCCCGCCCCCGACCTCGACGAGGTACGGCGCGGCTGCGCGGCCGTCCTCGACGCGAACCCGATGCCGCTCGGCCGGCTGCGGATCACCTACACCGGCGGCGTCTCCCCGCTCGGCTCGGACCGCGGCGAGACCGGACCCACGCTGGTCGTCGCGCTCTCCGGGACCGCGCGCCGCCCCGACACCACCGCCGCCGTCACCGTCCCCTGGACCCGTAACGAACGCGGTGCGCTCGCCGGCCTGAAGTCCACCTCGTACGGCGAGAACGTCGTCGCCCTGGCCCGGGCCCGTGAACAGGGCGCCTCCGAGGCGCTGTTCGGCAACACCGTGGGTGCGCTCTGCGAGGGCACCGGCTCCAATGTCTTCGTCGTCCTGGACGGCGAACTGCACACGCCGCCGCTGCACTCGGGCTGCCTGGCGGGCATCACCCGCGCGCTGACCCTCGCCTGGGCCGGCGCCAAGGAGACCGACCTGCCGCTGGACGCCCTGGAGCGGGCCGAGGAGATCTTCCTGACGTCCTCGCTGCGCGACATCCAGGCGGTGACCCGGATCGACGGCCGCCAACTGGCCGACGGCCCGGGCCCGGTGACCGCCGAAGCCATGCGGATCTTCGACGAGCGGGCCGCCGCCGACTTCGATCCGCGGTAGGAGAGCGGGAGAGTAGGAGAGCGGGAGGCCGGCGGTAGGAGATCCGCGGTGCCGTAGGAGGAGATCCGCGGCGGCGGTAGCGGAATCCGCGGTGAGGGGATCCGGGTCCGAGGCAAGGGGTCCGGGGTGATGACGGGCCCGCGCGGGGCGGGTACAAAGTCCTCGTGACCACTACGCTGCGCCCCGCCGGACCGGAAGAACGCCACGACGACGGCACCCGGGCCCGCCGGTACGACGTCTGTGTCAACAGCCGCCGGGTCGGCGGGGTCCGGCTGGCGACGGACGCCCAGTTCGGCGCGGCCGCCGGCCGGATCGCGGACCTGCGCATCGACCCCGCCGACCGGCGGCGCGGCCGTGCCACGGTCGCCGCGCTCGCCGCCGAGGAGGTCCTGCGCGGCTGGGGCTGCCGGCAGATCGAGCTGACCGTCCCGGCCGAGGCCGGGGCCGCCGTACGGCTCGCGGCCGCGCTGGGCTACATCGAGCGCGGCAGGACGCTGAGCAAGCCGCTGACCGAGGCGCCCCGGCTGCCCGAAGGCAGCAGGGACCGCCCGTTGAGCGCCGGGGAGTACCCGGCCTGGCGGGACGCGGCGGTCGCCGAGTACGTCCGGACGCAGGTGGCGCAGGGGACGTCCCGGGACCGCGCCGAGGAGGCCGCGCGGGCCGATCACCATGCGCTGCTGCCGGACGGCGCGGAGACACCGGGCCAGGTGCTGCGCCTCCTGGTGCACGGCGGTACGGACGTCGGCCACCTGTGGGTCGCCCTGGGCCGGCCCGGGCAGCCTGGCGGCTATGTCGTCGATGTGCGGGTGGCGCCGGACCACCGGGGGCGCGGGCACGGCCGCACCCTGATGCTGGTCGCCGAGCGGATCAGCCTCGCCGCGGGCGATGCCGTCCTTGGGCTGTACGTCTACGCGGACAACGCGCCGGCGCGGCGCCTGTACGACTCGCTGGGCTACCGGCCCGCCGCGTACCGGCTGTGGAAGCCGGTCCTCTGACCGCGCCGGGAGCGCCGCCGGCCCGATAGGTGTGACCGCGCCGGGGAGCGCCACCGGGCCCGCCACGTGACGGGCCCGCGCGGTCTCGGTCCTGGCGGTCTCAGTCCTGTTCGGGCGGTCTCAGCTCTGCTCGGCCAGCAGCCGGTCGGCGATCTCCTCGATCCTGGTGCGCAGGCCCTCCTGGCCCGTGCCGCCGTCGAGCCGCTCGTCGCCGATCACATACGTCGGGGTGCCGGTCACCCCGATCGCCTTGCCCTCGGCCTGGTCCGCGTCGACGACCAGCAGATGCCGCCCGTCGATCAGCGCGGTGTCCAGCTCCTCGGCGTCCAGACCCAGCTCCCCGGCGATCTCCAGCAGCAACTTCTCGCCGCGCTCGCCGAGCTCCTCGGCGCGCGCCAGCACCGCCTCGGCGTACGGCCAGCCCTGGCCCTGCTCGGCGGCCTCCTCGGCGGCCTGTGCGGCCGCGTAGGCGTGCTGGTGCTTGGGCAGGGGGAAGTGGCGCAGCCGGATCTCCAGCCGGTCGCCGTAGCGCTCCCGCAGCGCCCGCAGGTCCTCCAGGGCGGTGCGGCAGTCCGGGCACTGCAGTTCGCACCACACGTCCAGAACGGGGCGGACGGGAGGGGCGGGGGTGGTGGCGTCGTTCATGGGGCCAGTCTCCCAGCCCGCCACCGGCCGGCGCCCGGAGGTACCCCGACCTGCCACCCGAACCGGGACCCTGGGAGGATCCCGACCCTGACGCGACCCGGAGATGTCCCTGATCCCGCGCCGGAACGTGGCCTGCGCGGGGCCGGACAGGGCAGGATGGAAGAGAGCAGCGCGCCGCCTGCTCGCCCCTCGACCGGCAGGAGGACCGGATGCTGACCTCGACTGTCTGTGCCGCACTGTCGGCGGCGGGCCTGGGCATCGCCGCGCTGACGGCGTACCGCAAGAGGTTCCTGGCCGCGACCCGTATCGCCGCCTACGCGCTCGTTCCGATCGGCCTGGTGATGACCGGCGTCATCGACTGGGTGACCAGCGTCGTCTTCAAGCCCACGGTCTGGGCCGGCTTCGGGCTGCTGGCGCTCTCCACCGTGCTGTTCATGATCAGCCGGGGTGTGGAGCGCCGCCGGGGGATCGTCGGCCGTAAGGAGCGCGAGGCCGCGGGGGCCGCCGCCGCGTCCGGTGCGGTGGCGCCGGCGGCTTCGATACCGTCGCTCGGCGCGGGCCGGCCGGCGGCCGCCAAGGGGAAGGCCCCGCAGGCCGCGGACAGTGCACCGAAGGATGACTTCTCGGACATCGAAGCGATCCTGAAAAAGCACGGGATCTGATGAACTCCCGCTGCTGAGGGGCTATTTGGGCGTACTCGGACGATCATCTGCGCCATGATGCGCGCGAGATGAACGATGAGTGCGCCCTCACCCAGGACGACGCCCCGTCCCCCGAACCCCGCGGTTGCCTGTTCGCGCTGTCCCAGCCGCCGCTGATGCTCTTCCTCGCCGTGATCGGCTTGCTGCTGCTCCTCGGGGCGGTACACGATCTCTTCCTCCTGTGAGACCGCTGTGTGGGAGACCGCCGTCTGTGAGACCGCTGTGTGACGCCGTCGCCCCGTGCCCCGCCGTCAGCCTGCGGCCTCCCGCCGCCGTGCCCGGTAGGCGGCGACATGCAGCCGGTTTCCGCAGGTGCGGCTGTCGCAGTAGCGCCGGGAGCGGTTGCGGGAGAGGTCGACGAAGGCGTGCCGGCAGTCGGGCGCCTCGCAGCGGCGCAGCCGCTCGCGCTCCCCGGCCACGACGAGGAAGGCCAGTGCCATCCCGCCGTCCGCGGCCAGATGGTCGGCGGCCGAGGCGCCGGGCGCGAAGTAGTGGACGTGCCAGTCGTAGTCGTCGTGATCGGTCAGTCGTGGGGTGGTGCCGGCGGAGGCGACCAGCGCGTTGAGCCGTTCGGCCGCGGTGCGGTCGTCCCCGGCCGCGAAGACCTCGGCGAACCGCTCGCGCACGGACCGCACGGCCGTCAGGTCGTCGGGACCGAGCACTCCGAGTTCGCTGAAGCTGTGCCGCCGTACGAACTCCTCCAGCGCCGCGACGTCGGCCAGACGGTCCGGCGCGTCGGGTGATCCGCCACCCGGAGCCGTGTTCAGCAAGTCGACGACCACCTCCAGCGCGTACCGGGTGTCATGGGTGATCATCACGGTTCCGCTCCCTGGCCGGGTGGGGTCGGACGGGCGCCGCCCCGGTGTCGATGCCGAATGGTCGCCGACTCTAGCGCGTCCAACAGGCTCCGGCGCCGTCTCCGCGGTGGTCCCGCGACGACGACGCCGAAGTGTGCCGTATGGACTTGTCGGTCCTGCGCCGTCTCCCCGAGTCGGACGGTCGCAAGTGAGCGGGTGGGTGCTTTCGGTAACCGTTCTGCGTCTCAGCTTTCCGCGAGGATGTGGGAAAGCTCGGTGTCGAGATCGAAATGCCGGTGCTCCGTACCGGGCGGTACGGCGGCGTCGGTCCTCTTGAGGAACGACTCGAGGGCCCGCGCGGGGGCCTCGAGCAGGGCTTCTCCTTCCGGGGAGCTCAGGGCGATGCAGACCACGCCCTGCCCGTGGCTCCGGGACGGCCATACCCGGACGTCTCCGGTGCCCGTGGGACGGTGCAGCCCCTCGGCGAGGAGGTCGCGGGCGAAAACCCACTCGACGGTCTCCTCGGCTCCGGTATGGAAGGTGGCATGCACGGCATAGGGATCGGCCGTGTCATACCGCAGGCCCGCGGGTACAGGCAGTGAGGACTCGCTCGACACAACGAGGCGCAGGTGCAGCTCGCAGCTGACCGTGGTGTTCATAAGCGCCAGGGCCTTTCGCTCAGTGTGCGCTCGGGGATTCGCACGTCGGCGAAATCGACATGCCACCTACGGTGCCGTTGTAAACCCCTCTGACGGTTTTGGGTGGCTTCAGGTACCTCTTACGGCGGATTGCGAGATCGTCCTCGCCGGTAATTCCGTGGACCGTCCCGTCCGGTAAGTTTGGCGATATGAATGCGCAGAGTAACGGGGGGCCGGGAGTCGTCGAGGAGGGCGCCGTGGCACCGTCCGAGCGGCCCCTCGGTTCCCGGGCGCCGCGGTTCGTCAAGCGTTCCCGGCCGCTGCACCTGAGCTGGCAGGTCGGCGTCTTCGTGATCGGCCTCGCGGTGGTGGTGGTCGGCGTGATCATGCTGCCGCTGCCCGGCCCCGGCTGGCTGGTGATCTTCGCCGGTATGGCGATCTGGGCGACCGAGTTCGTCTGGGCGCAGCTGGTGCTGCGCTGGACCAAGCGCAAGGTCACCGAAGCGGCCCAGAAGGCGCTCGACCCCAAGGTGCGGCGCCGCAACATCATTCTCACCACCATCGGCGTGGTCGTCATCGCGGTGGCGCTGGCGGTCTACGTCTGGAAGTTCGGTTTCGCGATGCCCTGGAACGTCACCGAGTGACCGCACGTGGTCAATGTGTCGGCCGACGTGCGGTAATGTTGGCGGTGCGCCCGGGCGATTAGCTCAGCGGGAGAGCGCTTCGTTCACACCGAAGAGGTCACTGGTTCGATCCCAGTATCGCCCACCCGGACGACGGCCCGGAGACTCCAAGTCTCCGGGCCGTCGCGGTTATTGGGCATCCGTACGCCACGGGCGCACACTCGGAACATGCCCGACTGGCCGCGCCGACCGCACCACTACCGCTTCCGCAGCGTCTGGCTGCTGCCCGCCCCGCCGGCCGTCGTCTACGCCGTCCTGGCCGACGCCGAGGCCTACCCCCGGTGGTGGCCGCAGGTCCGCGAGGTGACCCCGCTCGACGACCGCAGCGGCACGGCCCGGTTCCGCTCCCTGCTGCCGTACGACCTGAGGGTCGTGGCGGCCGAGCGGGTACGGGACCCGGGCGCGGGGGTCCTGGAGATTGCGATGCGCGGGGACCTGGCGGGCTGGGCGCGCTGGACGGTCGGGCCCGCGCCCGGCGGCAGCCGCGCGGTGTTCGATCAGGAGGTCGAGGTGCGCAAACCGCTGCTGCGGCGGTTCGCGCTGGTGGGCCGCCCGCTGTTCACGGCCAATCACGCGCTGATGATGCGGTCCGGCCGGCGCGGGCTGGTCGCCTGGCTGGCCGCGGCTGAGCGAATTTGATGGATGGCCCGCGAGGCCTGTATTGTTCAGGTCGTTCGCGAGGGAAACCTCGCCGACAACCCGGGCGATTAGCTCAGTGGGAGAGCGCTTCGTTCACACCGAAGAGGTCACTGGTTCGAACCCAGTATCGCCCACCGGGATCAAGGGCCGGGCCGCCGAAAGGCGGTCCGGCCCTTATTCGTTGCCGGATTCGTTACCGGCCGCGCTTCCGGCTGTCCCGGTGATAACTGGTGCGTTGCCGAGCTCCCGTGCGGGATTTGCCGGGAATTCCTCTCGGATGCCGTGGCTTTGCCGGGAGTTTGCCGGGGTTTGCCGACGGCGGTCCGGAAATCCTGATCTGCCGTCAGGCGGCAGCCGGGAGTTCCGGACGTACCGGCCAGTGCGGATCGACCGGCTCGGCATTGCCGGTACGGGCGAACCACGCCTCCAGCCCGCGGGCCTGGGCGGCGTGCCAGACCGCCTGGCGGGTGTGCAGCTGCGCCGGACGCAGCCCCCGCAGCCGGTCGGCGAATCGGTGCCCCAGGGCCCGGACGACATGCAGCGCGGCGAGCGCGTCGGCGGCCGCCTCATGCGCGTCGGCCAGCTCGACCTCGTACTGCGCGCACAGGTCGGTGAGCGTACGGCGGCCCTTGCGGTAGCGGTCCAGATGCTTGTCCAGCACCCGCGGGTCCAGCACGCACAGCGGATGCGCGCCCAGATAGGCGGCGAGCGAGCTCGCGCGGTGCCGCTTCAACTCGCGCTCCAGCAGGGTCAGATCGAACGGGGCGTTCATCACCACCAGCGGCCGCCCGGCCGCCGACTGGGCCGCCAGGGCCCGCCCGACCTCCTCCAGCACCGGCGCCGGCCAGCGGCCGTGCAGCGCGAGATGGTCCGCCGTCAGCCCGTGCACCGCGGTCGCGGCCTCCGGGATCCGCACGCCGGGGTTGACCAGCCAGCGGGTGACGCGGGGCGTCGAGCGCGGGGTCTCCTGGACGACCAGGGCCGCGGAGACGATGCGGTCCCGCTCGACGTCGATGCCCGTCGTCTCGGTGTCGAAGGCGGCAAGTGGACCGTCGTACCAGCACGGCATCATCCCAACTCCTCCCGGCCGTAAAGGGGATGGCACGGCGAGCTACCCGACCTGGTGATACCCGGGCCGCCCGGTGGCCGAACCGCCCTTGTTTGCGGACCACTTGACGCGGAGACAACCACAGGGACGGACCGCGCGCTCCGCGCCTCCCGTCGTCCCTTCACGCACGGCAACGGCACAGCCCGGAAGGCAGCTCCGCGATGACGCTCGCGCAGCCCGAACGGGGCGGGCTGTCCCCCGCGAGCGGGCGGTACCCCCAGCCCCGGCCGATCACCCCGCAGCGCGGTGGACTCGCCACCACGGCCTGCATGGAGACGCTCCAGGTGGCGTACCTGCACGCGGTCGCCGCCGCCTCAGGATGCTCGCTGGCGCAGCCCTTCCCGGACAACGGGATCGACTGGCACGTCAGCCATGGCGCGCCCGGCCACACCGCCGACGACGAGGTCACCATCAAGGTGCAGCTCAAGTGCACCTACCAGACCGCCCCGCGCCCGCCGGGCCCCACCTTCGCCTTCACCCTCGACAACGACCACCTGGTGAAGCTGGCCCGCACGCCCGTCGCCGTGCACAAGATCCTGGTCGTGATGCTGGTCCCGCGGACCCAGGAGGACTGGCTGCGGGCCTCCCATGACCGTCTCGAACTGCGGCACTGCTGCTACTGGACCAATCTGGCCGGTCATCCGGTGACCGGCCGGCGCAGGACCACTGTGCGGATCCCGACCTCGCGGATCTTCGACGACCGAGCGCTCTGCGAGATCATGACGCGGGTCGGGGCGGGAGGGAGACCCTGATGCACCGGCCGACCGACGAACCAGACGCGCGGCCCCCGGACCCCGCGCAGCTCGACCCGGCGGTGCTCACCGCGCTGCTGGCCCGGCACGGCTGGCGGCGCCGGGGCGCGGCCACCGGCCGCTACGCCCGCTGGACGCCGCCCGGCGGGTCGTACGGCACCACCAGCCTGCTGGTGCCCTGCGACCGCCGCTTCCCCGACAGCACCGAGCTGCTCGCCGAGGCGCTGGCGGCGCTCGACCGGAGCCCCGCGCCCTCCGCCCGCGAGGTGCTGACGGGGCTCGCGGTGCCCAGCGACGAGGTCCGCTGGGAGCGCGAGGTCCCCGACGGCGGCTCCGGGGCCGCCCGCTGGGTGGCGCAGGAGCAGCTGCGCGGCGCCGCCCGCGCGATGCTGATCGCCGGCGCCCTGGGGACGTACGGGCGGGCCGGCTACTACGGTGCCCGGCACAAACGGCGGGCCGAGGACTTCCTGGACGAGGTGCTGGTCGGCCCGGCGGCGGCCGGGCGCCGGCTGACCGCGTTCGTCCCGGTGCGCGACGGCCGCGCGGCGGTCGCCGGGCTCCAGCAGGCCCTGCACGCCGCCCGCGACGCCACCGACTACCAGCGGGCCACCGGCGGTATGGAGGCCTTCGACGCGGCCGTGGAGCTGGGCGTCTGCCATGAGCTGGCCCAGGCGCTGATCGCGCTCGTACGGGAAGCGGAGGGGACACGGATCGCGATCGAGTGGTCACCGGCGGCGGGGACCCCGGCCGGCTGCCCGGCCCGGCCCGAACCGGTGGAGTTCTCGCCCGGCGACCTGCCCGCGCTCCAGCGGGCCGCCCAGCGCTATGTCCGCGCCGAACCCTCGCTGCCGGTGCAGGTGACCGGCGCGGTCGTCCGGCTGCGCCGGGAACGGCCGGACGGGCGCGGCACGGTGCGGCTGCGGGTGCTCGCCGGGGCCGACGTGGTGCGGGTACGGGTCGCGCTGGGGGAGGAGGACTACCGGATCGCCGGGCACGCCCACCTGGCCGGCCTGCCGATACGGGTCAGCGGACGGCTGGAGAGCCGGGGCGGCTTCCGGCGGATCACCGGCGGCCACGACGTCACCCCCGTACAGGTCGACGAGGCGGAGCGGGACCGGCTGCTGAAGTTGCTGCAGGAGAAGCCCGGCTTCTTCGAGGAGGCGTGCGGGGACGCGCTGGACGAGGAGCAGGAGAAGCAGGACTAGCAGGACCAGGAGGAGTGGGGCGAGGAGCGGTCCGGGGGACGAACCTCCGGAGGGTCCTCCCCCGGAGGAGGGACAGACCCGGGACGGCGGGGGCGGGGCAAACCGTTTCGCGGTCGGGCGCCGTGGCTCGGTACGATTCGGCTGCGCAGCAATCGCTGACGTGAGAGAGACATGAGTCAGGAGAGACCGGTGTCAGACGTCCGTGTGACCATCCAACGCGATTCCGAGCGGGAAGAACGCGTGGTGACCACGGGCACTACGGCCGCCGACCTCTTCCAGGGCGACCGCGCCGTCGTCGCCGCACGGGTGGCCGGGGAGCTGAAGGACCTGGCGTACGAGGTGGCCGAGGGCGACGCGGTCGAGCCCGTGGAGATCACCTCCGAGGACGGCCTGAACATCCTGCGGCACTCCACCGCGCATGTGATGGCGCAGGCAGTCCAGGAGCTGTTCCCGGAGGCGAAGCTGGGCATCGGCCCGCCCATCAAGGACGGCTTCTACTACGACTTCGACGTCGAGACCCCCTTCCACCCGGACGATCTCAAGCGCATCGAGAAGAAGATGCAGGAGATCCAGAAGCGCGGGCAGAAGTTCGTGCGCCGGGCGGTCAGCGATGACGCCGCGCGCGAGGAGCTGGCCGACGAGCCGTACAAGCTCGAGCTGATCGGGCTCAAGGGCTCCGCCGCGGACGCCGCCGACGGTGCCTCCGCCGAGGTCGGCGCCGGCCAGCTGACCATGTACGACAACGTCGACGCCAAGACCGGCGACCTGTGCTGGAAGGACCTCTGCCGCGGTCCGCACCTGCCGAGCACCCGCGTCATCCCCGCGTTCAAGCTGATGCGCTCGGCCGCCGCGTACTGGCGCGGCAGCGAGAAGAATCCGCAGCTCCAGCGGATCTACGGCACCGCCTGGCCGACCAAGGACGAGCTCAAGGCGCACCTGGAGTTCCTCGCCGAGGCCGAGAAGCGCGACCACCGCAAGCTCGGCGCCGAGCTGGACCTCTTCTCCTTCCCGGAGGAGCTGGGCCCCGGCCTCGCGGTCTTCCACCCCAAGGGCGGCGTCGTCCGCAAGGTCATGGAGGACTACTCCCGCAAGCGGCACGAGGCCTCGGGCTACGAGTTCGTGAACACCCCGCACATCACGAAGGAGCAGCTCTTCGAGACCTCCGGGCACCTGCCGCACTACGCCGACGGCATGTTCCCGCCGCTGGAGTTCGACGGGCAGAACTACCGCCTTAAGGCGATGAACTGCCCGATGCACAACCTGGTCTTCAAGTCGCGCGGCCGCTCCTACCGCGAACTGCCCCTGAGGCTCTTCGAGTTCGGGACGGTGTACCGCTACGAGAAGTCGGGCGTCGTGCACGGCCTGACCCGCTCGCGCGGTTTCACCCAGGACGACTCGCACATCTACTGCACCAAGGAGCAGATGCCGCAGGAGCTGGACACGCTCCTGACCTTCGTGCTCGACCTGCTGCGCGACTACGGCCTGCACGAGTTCGAGCTGGAGCTGTCCACCCGCGACGACTCCGACAAGTTCATCGGCTCGGACGAGGACTGGGAGGAGGCCACCGAGGCGCTGCGCCAGGCCGCCGAGAAGCAGGGGCTGCCGCTGGTCCCGGACCCGGGCGGCGCCGCGTACTACGGCCCGAAGATCTCGGTGCAGGCGCGCGACGCGATCGGCCGGTCCTGGCAGATGTCGACCCTGCAGGTCGACTTCAACCAGCCCAAGCGGTTCGGCCTGGAGTACACCGCGGCGGACGGCTCCAAGCAGCAGCCGGTGATGCTGCACCGCGCGCTCTTCGGCTCGATCGAGCGGTTCTTCGGTGTGCTGCTGGAGCACTACGCGGGGGCGTTCCCGGCGTGGCTGGCGCCGGTGCAGGCAACCGGGATTCCGGTCGGGGACGCGCACGTGCCGTATCTGCAGGAGTTCGCCGAGGAAGCCCGGAAGCAGGGGCTGCGGGTCGAGGTGGACGCGTCCTCGGACCGTATGCAGAAGAAGATCCGCAACGCCCAGCGCAGCAAGGTGCCGTTCATGATCATCGTTGGGGACGACGACATGAACGCGGGCACGGTTTCCTTCCGGTACCGGGACGGGTCGCAGGAGAACGGGATTCCTCGTAACGAGGCCATCGCGAAGCTGGTTGACGTGGTGGAGCGCCGCGTACAGGTGTGAGGTGCGCCCCGCGCACGCGGGGTTGTGAGGGGGCGGCCTGCTACCTGGGGCCGCCCCCTCGTCACGCCCCCACCGGGGAATATGCTGACCATCATGACAAGCGAGCCGGAGCAGCAGATCGGAGTCGGGACACAGGACGCCTTCCAGCGCCTGTGGACGCCCCACCGGATGGCCTATATCCAGGGGGAGAACAAGCCGACCGGTCCGGGGGCGGACGACGGCTGTCCGTTCTGCACGATCCCCGAGAAATCGGATGAGGACGGCCTCGTGATCGCGCGCGGTGAGCGGGTCTACGCGGTGCTGAACCTGTACCCGTACAACGGCGGCCACCTCATGGTCGTCCCGTTCCGGCATGTCGCGGACTACACCGAGCTGGACGGGCCGGAGACCGCGGAGCTGGCCGAATTCACCAAGCGGGCGATGACCGCGCTGCGTACCGCGTCCGGGGCGCATGGTTTCAACATCGGGATGAACCAGGGCTCGGTCGCCGGCGCCGGTATCGCGGCCCACCTCCACCAGCACATCGTCCCCCGCTGGGGCGGTGACACCAACTTCATGCCGGTGGTCGGGCACACCAAGGTGCTGCCCCAGCTGCTCGCCGACACCCGGGCCATGCTCGCCGAGGCCTGGCCCGCGTAGTCCAGCGACACGAAACCGGGCGAATCGGATATATCACCCTTATTTGGGTGAGTTGCCTCTCTAATGGGGAGGTGACTTCGCTGGATCGCCGCTTTGTGCTGCGCGCGGCCGCCTCGGCCTTGGCGGCCGGTGCGCCGGCGGCGGGCTGCGACCCGCACCGGGACGAGGGCTCCGGCACCGTACGCACCACCGACGGGCCGAGCACGTCCGGTGCCGGGCGGCGCCCGCCCGCCCCGGCGCACGCCGCCCGGCCGCCCACCCGGGTGCCCGGCCTTCCCGTACAGATCGAGCACGGGCCCCGGGACCGCCGCGCGGTCGCCCTGACCTTCCACGGCGCGGGTGACCCCAAAGTGGCGACCGCCCTCCTGGGCGAGGCCGAGCGGGCCGGCGCCCAGGTCACCGTCCTCGCCGTCGGCGCCTGGCTCGACGTACAGCCCGCGATGGCCCGCCGGATCCTCGACGGCGGCCATGAGCTGGGCAATCACACCATGCACCACCGCGCCGTCTGCGCCCTGCCGGCCGCCGAGGCGTACGCCGAGATCAGACGGTGCGCGGACCGGCTGCGCCGGCTCACCGGGAGCATCGGCAGCTGGTTCCGTCCGTCGCGGACCCGGCGGGCCACGGACCTGGTGGTCAGGCTGGCCCGCGAGGCCGGCTACCCGCACGTCCTGTCGTACGACGTGGACTCCCTCGACGCGACCGACCCCGGCGCCCCGGCCGTCCAGCGCACGGTCCTGGACGCGGTCCGGCCGGGCTCGGTCGTGAGCCTCCATCTCGGGCACGCCGGCACGGTGGCCGCGCTGCCCCCGATCCTCGACGGCCTTCGCCGGCGCGGTCTGCGCGCGGTGACGACAACGGAGCTAGTGACCTGATGGCTGACCGGAACCGTTCCCATTCCCCGAGTCGTGCCGTTTCCCCGACCCGCGCCGCGGGCCGGGGCCTTGGCCGCCGGGCGGCCGCGCTGCTCGCCGCGGCGGCCTGCGCGCTGGCCGCCGCGGGCTGCGGTGGCGGCGGCGCCGAGCCCGCCGCGCAGAGCCCGCGGCCGGTCGAGCGCGGGCCGGTCAAGGCGGACAGGCCGGGACTGCCCGGAATGCCGCCGCTGCTCGACGCGCGCGATGTGTACGCGGCGGACCGGCCGGGCAAGCTGGCGCCGCAGGTCAAGAGCTACCCCTCGCGGATCTATGTGCCCAACACCGGCTCCGACACGGTCAGCGTGATCGATCCGAAGACGTACAAGGTCACCGAGACCATCCCCGTGGGCATCCAGCCGCAGCATGTGGTGCCGTCCTGGGACATGAAGACGCTCTGGGTCAACAACAACCGCGGCCATGACCTCACCCCGATCGACCCCGCCACCGGCAAGGCCGGCAAGAAGGTCGAGGTCCACGACCCGTACAACCTCTACTTCACGCCCAACGGGAAGTACGCGGTGGTGATGGCCTCGATGGACCGGCAGCTGGTCTTCCGGGACCCGCACACCATGGAGGTCCGCAAGACCGTCCCGGTCAGCTGTGCCGGGGTGAACCACGCGGACTTCTCGGCGGACGGCCGGTACTTCATCGTCTCCTGTGAGTTCTCCGGCGAGCTGCTGAAGGTCGACACCGAGAAGATGAAGGTCGTCGGACAGCAGCGGCTGCCGTTCGACGGGGCGATGCCCCAGGACGTGAAGGTCTCCCCGGACGGCAGGACCTGGTACATCGCCGACATGATGGCCGACGGCGTCTGGGTCCTGGACGGCGACCGGTTCGGCCGGCCGAAGCTGCTGCCGACCGGCAAGGGCGCCCACGGCCTCTACGTCAGCCGCGACTCGAAGGTCATGTACATCTCCAACCGCGGCGAGGGCACCATCTCCCTCCTCGACTTCGGGACCGGGAAGCTCGTCGGCAGATGGCACATCCCGGGCGGCGGCAGTCCCGACATGGGCGGACTGTCCGCCGACGGCAAGGTGCTGTGGCTGTCCGGCCGTTACCACTCCGAGGTCTACGCACTGGACACCCGCACCGGCAGGACCCTGGCCAAGATCCCGGTGGGTCAGGGCCCGCACGGCCTGGCCGTCTATCCGCAGCCGGGCCGGTACTCACTGGGGCACACGGGAATCTTCCGCTAGGGCCCTTCTGACGGATCTCCGCGGCGTCACGACGCCCGGCACGCACTCTCGCCGCACCGCGCGAAAGCCCACGTAGCGCCGCTACGCGGACTTCCGCGCGGCATGCCGAGAGCACGCACCAGACGCCGCTCCTTCTCCCACGGAGATCCGTCAGAAGGGCCCTAGGGCCTGCGCCGGAAGTACCTGGGGGATAGACCCGGGGATATCCGTAGGGGGTGGTCGAACGGATCCCCTAGGGGGCGTGAGGGCCCCCTGCGGGGCCACAACGGGCGGCGGGGGAGCGGTATTCCCGTACGGGATACCGTGCCCATGCGCTGTGCTCGTCGCCCATGCGCTGTGCTCGTCGTCTATGCGCTGTACTCGTCGGCCATCCGTGGCTCCGCGCTCTGGACCATGCCGCTGAGGAAGAGCGAGCGGTTGGTGAAGCGTTCGGTGTCCACGCCGTTGTCCTTGAGGACGCTCACCGCGGCGGTGTGGACCGCGCGCAGTACCGGAGTCGCGGTGCGCAGCGCGTCGTCGGCCATGAAGCGGTGCCGCCAGGGCTTGTCGGCCCAGACGTGCCGCAGGCCGAACGGCTCGGGGAGGGTCAGCTTGCCGCCGAGGAAGTCCAGGACCGGCGGGAACCACGTCAGCGGGGCGCGGGCGGCGAGCCGGACCACCTCCCGCGGCTCGATCAGCGGGAGGGTCTGGGTCCTGGTCTCCCAGAACTTGACGACCTTGGCGACGTCCTTGGTCTTGGGCTCCGGCTTGGTCGTGAACAGGCCGTTGACCGGGCCGAGGGCGTGGCCGGTCACCTCGATGCGCAGCGTCTCGTGCAGCACCGTGACCGTGATCATCAGGGTGATCACCAGCTGGCCGTCCCACAGGACGAACTGCACGCCGAGGTAGTGGCGGTTGCCGCTGCCGAACTGCTGCTCGTTGCAGATCCGCTCCATCTCGTGCCCGCGGACCTGGTACGCCTCCACGTCGGTGCCCTCCGGGCGGCTGACGGCGCCGGCCTTCTCCCCGACCGGTGAGACGATCCAGTGGCGTACGGAGGGCGTGGGGAAGCCGCCGGTGTGCAGCGGGCTGCGCTCCAGCAGCCGCAGCCGGTCGTGGATCGCCCGGATCACGTCCCAGCTGCGGAACGGGTTGATCTCGGTGCCCTCCTGTGCGGGCGTCAGCTCCTCGGCGAGCTGCCAGCTGCCCCAGCGGGTGCCCATGCCGAGTATGCCCTTGGGACCGGCGTAGAAGACGACATTGCTGTTCTGCTCGGCGGTGACCTTCGCGAGGTTCTTCCGGAGGGTTTCGGCGGCGGTCTGGTTCGGGTCCTGCGGCACCGCCTCGGGGATCTTCGCGGCCACCCCGCCACCCTCCAGCAGCCCCTTCCAGGCCTCCCGCATGGCCACCGCGGTCCGCTCGCAGATCTGCTTGGCCCACCACCAGCCGATCACCGGCGCGACGACCATGGCGCGGGCGTACAGCGGCCAGAAGCCGTTCACCGGCAGCTTGACCATGAAGACCAGGGCGACACCGGCGAGCACGGTCAGCAGCACCGCACCGAACAGGGAGACGCCCTTGCCGTCGCCGCCCTTGGCGAACGTCCTGCGCAGCTGGAAGGCGCCCAGCCACAGCACCACACCGGGCAGGAACAGCAGCCCGAACAGCACCATCAGCAGCGTCAGCCGGACGTCCCGCTGCTTGCGGACGCGGGTGGCCGACAGGCAGTGCTCCACGACGGTCTGCGGTTCCGTACCGAAGGACTGGATGAGCGGTTTACGGCCGCCGCCGAGCATCCGCGCCTGCACGGCGCGCGCGAACGCCTCACCGAGATTGGGCTCGAACAGCGACAGCCGGGGCTTCTTGATCCCCGACGTGCCGGAGTCGGAGTCCGCCTTGGAGATGTCGGCGAGCGGGCTGTCACGATAGGCGGCCGAGGCCAGGGCCTGGGTCGCCGCCGTCTGCCCGGCGCTCCCCGAAAGCGGCACCTGCGCCCCAGGACTGAAGTCAAAACCGTCTGCCACTACCGCCCCCACCACTCGCATCCGATGATGCGGCTCTTCCCGACTTCCGCCGCCGGCACACCTGTTGAGCCCGGTGCGCCCGGCGCCCACCGTCGCACAGCGTGTAACAGTGAGGACCTCAGCGTACAGGCGCCTTCCGGCCCAAGGGAGTTGGGCCGGAAGGCGGGCCCGGCCGGCGGGCGGCCGGGCGTCGACTATCCGCCGTCGCCGTCCTGTTCGCGCAGCTTCCCGGCGAGCTGCGGCGGCATCGCCTCATGCCGCAGGTGGCGGCGGGAGAACCGGCCGCTGCCGTGCGAGAGGGAGCGCAGATCGACCGCGTACCGGCCGATCTCGATCTCGGGCACCTCGGCGCGCACCACGGTACGGCCCGCCCCGGACTGCTCGGTGCCCACCACCCGTCCGCGGCGTCCCGACAGATCGCTCATCACCGGGCCGACGAATTCGTCCGGAATCATCACGCTGACCTCGCAGACCGGTTCGAGCAGGTCGATCCGTACGTCCGCGGCCGCCTCGCGCAGCGCCAGCGCGCCCGCCGTCTGGAACGCGGCGTCCGAGGAGTCGACCGAGTGCGCCTTGCCGTCGAGCAGGGTGACGCGGACGTCGACGAGCGGGTACCCGGCGGCGACCCCCCGCGCGGCCTGGGCGCGTACGCCCTTCTCCACGGACGGGATGAACTGCCGGGGCACCGCGCCGCCCACGACCTTGTCGACGAACTCGATACCGGAGCCGCCGGGCAGCGGTTCCACCTCGATCTCGCAGATCGCGAACTGGCCGTGCCCGCCGGACTGTTTGACATGGCGTCCGCGGCCCGCGGCGGCCTCGCCGAAGGTCTCCCGCAGCGACACCTTGTGCGGGACGGTGTCGACCTGCACGCCGTACCGCGAGCGCAGCCGCTCCAGCGCCACCTCGACATGCGCCTCGCCCAGGCACCACAGCACCACCTGACGGGTGTCCTGGTTGTGCTCCAGCCGCATCGTCGGGTCCTCCGCCACCAGGCGGGCCAGGCCCTGCGAGAGCTTGTCCTCGTCGGCCTTGCTGTGGGCCCGGATGGCGACCGGCAGCAGCGGGTCCGGCATCGACCAGGGCTCCATCAGCAGCGGTGCGTCCTTGTCGGACAGCGTGTCGCCCGTCTCGGCGCGGGTCAGCTTCGCCACACAGGCCAGATCGCCGGCGATCGCCTGGGGCAGCGGGCGCTGCTGTTTGCCGAACGGGGCGGACAGCGCGCCGACCCGCTCGTCGACGTCATGGTCCTCATGGCCCCGGTCCGCCAGGCCGTGGCCCGAGACGTGAACCGTCTCATCGGGCCGCAGAGTGCCGGAGAACATCCGCACCAGCGAGATCCTGCCGACGTACGGGTCGGAGGAGGTCTTGACCACCTCGGCCGCCAGCGGGCCGGCGGGGTCGCAGCTGAGCGCCGGGCGCCGGGCGCCGTCCGGGGTGGTCACCTCGGGCGCCTCCCGCTCCGCCGGAGTGGGGAAGCCACCGGTGATCAGCTCCAGCAGCTCGACGGTGCCCAGCCCGTGCCGGGCGCCGTCGGGCGCCGGGGCCGCGGCCAGGACGGGGTGGAAGGAGCCGCGGGCGACCGCCGTCTCCAGATCCCCGATGAGCGTCTTGATGTCGATGTCCTCGCCGCCGAGGTAGCGGTCCATCAGGGTCTCGTCCTCGCTCTCGGCGATGATCCCCTCGATGAGGCGGTTACGGGCCTCCGCGATCCGCGGCAGCTCCTCGGCGGTCGGCTCGCGTTCGGTGCGCTCACCGGAGGAGTAGTCGACGACCCGCTGGGAGAGCAGGCCGATCAGGCCGTGTACGGGGGAGTGGCCGTCGGCGCCCGGCCGCCCGTACAGCGGGAGGTAGAGCGGCAGCACCGCGTCGGGGTTCTCACCGCCGAAGGCGGAGCGGCACACCTCGGTCATCTCGTCGAAGTCGGCGCGGGATGCCTCCAGGTGGGTGACGACCAGCGCCCGCGGCATCCCGACGGCCGCGCATTCGTCCCAGATCATCCGGGTCGCACCGGCCACCCCGTCGGCCGCCGAGACAACGAAAAGGGCCGCGTCCGCGGCGCGCAGACCGGCCCTGAGTTCCCCGACGAAATCGGCGTATCCGGGGGTGTCCAGGATATTGATCTTGATTCCGCCCCAGTCCACCGGGACCAGGGAGAGCTGTACGGAGCGCTGCTGGCGGTGCTCGATCTCGTCGTAGTCCGACAGGCAGCCGCCGTCCTCGACCCGTCCGGCCCGGTTGACCGCGCCGGATGCCAGCGCGAGGGCCTCGACCAGTGTGGTCTTTCCCGATCCGCTGTGGCCGACCAGCACCACGTTGCGCAGGGCGGTGGGCTGGCCGGCCGTTGGAGCCCGGCCGGCGGCTCCCGGGCGGGTAGTCGTCTTCTCGCTCATGTGTCTCGCCTCCAGGTCGACACTTTGCGGTGATTCGAGCTTTCCACCGAGGTCATCCCGCGTCCATACATGGCGCACGCCCGGATCCTCCCAACGGCTCCCCGGCCGGTCCGCGCGCCGGACGGCGCCGACCGCCGCCCGGAGCCGCCGCATGCACCCCGTGCCGCGGTGCGTACGCTGAGGCCCGTGGCCCCGTGGCTACGATGGGCCAGCCGGTGGCCCCATGACCGCGCGGCCCGTTTCGACCTCCGGGAAGGCCATGCTGAACAAGTACGCGCGTGCTTTCTTCACGCGTGTTCTCACGCCGTTTGCCGCGCTGCTCATCCGTCTCGGTGTCAGCCCGGACGCGGTCACCCTCGTCGGGACCGGGGGCGTGGTGGCCGGCGCCCTGGCCTTCTACCCGCGCGGCGAGTTCTTCTGGGGCACGGTCGTCATCACCCTGTTCGTCTTCTCCGACCTCGTCGACGGCAACATGGCGCGGCAGCTGGGCCGCTCCAGCCGCTGGGGTGCCTTCCTCGACTCCACCCTCGACCGGGTCGCGGACTCGGCGATCTTCGGCGGGCTGGCCCTCTGGTACGCGGGGGGCGGCGAGAACCTGGTGCTCTGCGCCATCGCGATCTTCTGCCTCGCCAGCGGCCAGGTGGTCTCGTACACCAAGGCCCGCGGTGAGGCCATCGGCCTGCCGGTCGACGTCAACGGCCTGGTCGAACGCGCCGAGCGCCTGGTGATCACGCTCGTCGCCTGCGGCTTCTCCGGCCTGTCCGCGTTCGGCGTCCCCGGTATCGACGTCCTGCTGCCGATCGCCCTGTGGATCGTCGCCATCGGCAGTGCTGTCACCCTCGGCCAGCGCGTGGTGACGGTACGCCGGGAGTCGGCCGAGGCCGACGCCGCCATCGCACAAGGGGGGAACCACGCATGACCCGGCTGCCGGGGATCAACACCGACAAGTTCACCGACGCGCTCTACGCACTGGGCTGGAGCACCGTCAAGAAACTGCCCGAAGGGGCCGCCACGGCCCTCGGCCGGACGCTCGCCGACACCGCCTGGAAACGCCGCGGCCCGGGCGTCCGCCAGCTGGAGGCGAACCTCGCCCGCGTCGTCCCCGACGCCTCGCCCCAGCGCCTGACCGAACTCTCCCGGGCCGGTATGCGCTCCTACATGCGCTACTGGATGGAGTCCTTCCGCCTGCCCGCCTGGCCCCAGGACCGGATAAGGACGGCCTTCGCCCCCGAGGACGTCCACCACCTCACCGACGGCCTCAAGAGCGACCGCGGCGTCATCCTCGCCCTGCCCCACATGGCCAACTACGACCTCGCGGGCGTCTGGGTCACCACCGCGCTGAACACCCCCTTCACCACCGTCGCCCAGCGCCTCAAGCCGGAGTCCCTCTACGACCGCTTCGTCGCCTACCGCGAGAGCCTGGGCATGGAGGTGCTGCCGCACACCGGCGGCGCCGCCTTCGGCACGCTCGCCCGCCGGCTCCGTGCCGGCGGCCTGGTCTGCCTGGTCGCCGACCGCGACCTCTCCAGCTCCGGCGTCCCCGTGACATTCTTCGGCGAGCAGACGAAGATGCCGGCCGGCCCCGCGATGCTCGCCGTCCAGACCGGCGCCATGCTGCTCCCGGTCACGCTCTGGTACGACGACACGCCCGTCATGCGCGGCCGGGTCTACCCCGAGATCGAGGTCCCCGGGACCGGCACCCGCGCCGAGAAGGCCGCCCGGATGACCCAGCAGCTCGCCGACACCTTCGCCTCCGGCATCGCCGACCACCCCCGGGACTGGCACCTGCTCCAGCGCCTGTGGCTGGCCGACCTCGAACAACCCCGGGAGGCACCGTGAAGATCGGCATCGTCTGCCCCTACGCCTGGGACGTCCCCGGCGGCGTCCAGTTCCACATCCGCGACCTGGCCGACCACCTCATCCGCCGCGGCCACCAGGTCTCCGTCCTCGCCCCCGCCGACGACGAGACCCCCGTGCCGCCCTACGTCGTCCCGGCCGGCCGCGCCGTCCCCGTCCCCTACAACGGCTCGGTGGCCCGCCTGAACTTCGGGTTCCTCTCCGCCGCCCGGGTACGCCGCTGGCTGCAGAACAACGCCTTCGACGTCATCCACATCCACGAACCGGCCTCCCCCTCCCTCGGCCTGCTCTCCTGCTGGGCCGCCCAGGGCCCCATCGTGGCCACCTTCCACACCTCCAACCCCCGCTCCCGCGCCATGATCGCGGCCTATCCGATCCTCCAGCCCGCCCTGGAGAAGATCAGCGCCCGCATCGCGGTCAGCGAGTACGCCCGCCGCACCCTCGTCGAACACCTCGGCGGCGACGCGGTGGTCATCCCCAACGGCGTCGACGTCGACTTCTTCGCCCGGGCCGAGCCCAAGGCCGCATGGCAGGGCAGGACCATGGGCTTCGTCGGCCGCATCGACGAACCCCGCAAGGGCCTGCCGGTCCTGATGAAGGCGCTGCCCAGGATCCTCGCCGAGGTCCCCGACGCCCGCCTCCTCGTCGCCGGCCGCGGCGACGAGCGGGAAGCCGTCGCCGGCCTCCCCGCCGACCTGCGCTCCCGGGTCGAATTCCTCGGCATGGTCAGCGACGAGGACAAGGCGCGCCTGCTCCGCAGCGTGGACCTCTACATCGCCCCCAACACGGGCGGCGAGTCCTTCGGCATCGTCCTCGTGGAGGCCATGTCGGCCGGCGCACCCGTACTCGCCAGCGACCTCGACGCGTTCGCCCAGGTCCTCGGCCAGGGCGAGGCCGGCGAACTCTTCACCAACGAGGACGCCGACGCCCTGGCCACCGCCGCCGTACGCCTCCTGGGCGACCCCGCCCGCCTCGCGGAACTGCGCGAACGCGGCAGCCGCCACGTCCGCCGCTTCGACTGGTCCACGGTCGGCGCCGACATCCTCGCCGTCTACGAGACCGTCACCGCCGGCGCCGCCTCCGTAGCCACCGACGAACGCGTGGGCCTACGGGCCCGCCGCCGGATGGCGAGGGACTGACCACCCGCCCAACCCTGCGGGGAACCACGCACGTTCGCCCCCACCGGCCTTCTTCCTCCCCCTCACGGGAGGGGCCGCGCCGCAGGACGAAGTCCGGAGGCGCGGACCCGCACCCGACAAACAACGCCCGCCGCAGGCGCTACGGCGAGAAACCACCACGGCGGGCAAGCCGACAACGTGCGGGGTGCCGCGACGGGCCAGCGGCGAAACGGAAGGTACGGCGCCGCAGCCGACAACGTGGGAAGCAAGACAAGCGCAGCGGACCGGTAGCGTTCCTCCGCGTGACCACGTTCCTCTCCCTCGCCACCGCCCTCATCCTCATCGGCCTCTACCTCGGCTGGACCGCAGGCCGCCTGGACCGGCTGCACGCCCGCATCGACGCGGCCAGGGCGGCCCTCGACGCCCAGCTCCTGCGGCGGGCCTCCGTCGCGCAGGAGATCGGTACGTCGGGCGTCCTGGACCCGGCCGCCTCGATCGTCCTCTACCAGGCCGCGCACGAGGCCCGGCAGGCCGAGGAGGACCAACGTGAGGTCGCGGAGAGCGAGCTGAGCCAGGCCCTGCGGGCCATCTTCGCGGAGGAGGCGCAGCTGGAGGCCGTACGGGAGGCACCGGGCGGTGAGCGCACGGTCACCGAACTCACCGCCGCGGTCCGCCGCGTCCCGATGGCCCGCCGCTTCCACAACGACGCCGTACGGGCCGCGCGCGCGGTCCGCCGCCACCGGGTGGTGCGGTACTTCCGGCTCGCCGGGCACGCGCCGTTCCCGCTGGCCTTCGAGATGGACGACGAGCCGCCGGCCGTGCTGGACGACCGTACGGCCGGAGCCTGACGGTCTCCGGCGGGGCGGGAACCCGCCACCTCCCCGCCCTGACGATCCAACGTTCCGGCCCCGACGATCCACCGGCCGCAAATTGGCCCTTTCCGCGGACACCCGGCAACCGGTTGGCTGGGCGCCACGCACAACCACCCCGCATCGAGTGAGGTCTAACCGTGTCCAGCACGCCCACCACGCCCCAGCACCCCGAGACCGGAACCGCCCGCGTCAAGCGCGGTATGGCCGAACAGCTCAAGGGCGGCGTGATCATGGACGTCGTCACGCCGGAAGAGGCGAAGATCGCCGAGGACGCGGGCGCCGTCGCCGTCATGGCCCTGGAGCGGGTCCCCGCCGACATCCGCAAGGACGGCGGCGTGGCCCGTATGTCCGACCCCGACATGATCGACGGCATCATCAACGCCGTCTCCATCCCGGTCATGGCCAAGTCCCGCATCGGCCACTTCGTCGAGGCCCAGGTCCTCCAGTCGCTCGGTGTCGACTACATCGACGAGTCCGAGGTCCTCACCCCCGCCGACGAGGTCAACCACTCCGACAAGTGGGCCTTCACCACCCCCTTCGTCTGCGGCGCCACCAACCTGGGCGAGGCGCTGCGCCGGATCGCCGAGGGCGCGGCCATGATCCGCTCGAAGGGCGAGGCCGGTACCGGCAACGTCGTCGAGGCGGTCCGTCACCTGCGCCAGATCAAGGGCGAGATCGCCAAGCTGCGCGGCTGCGACCACAACGAGCTGTTCGCCGCCGCCAAGGAACTGCGCGCCCCGTACGAGCTGGTCAAGGAGGTCGCCGAGCTCGGCAAGCTGCCGGTCGTGCTGTTCTCCGCCGGCGGTGTGGCCACCCCGGCCGACGCCGCGCTGATGCGTCAGCTCGGTGCCGAGGGCGTGTTCGTCGGCTCCGGCATCTTCAAGTCGGGTGACCCGGCCAAGCGCGCCGCGGCGATCGTGAAGGCCACCACCTTCTACGACGACCCGAAGGTCATTGCGGACGTCTCCCGCAACCTGGGCGAGGCCATGGTCGGCATCAACTGCGACACCCTCCCCGAGGCCGAGCGCTACGCCAACCGCGGCTGGTGACGTAAGAGCATGACTGGCACCCCCACCATCGGTGTGCTGGCCCTCCAGGGCGACGTCCGCGAGCACCTCACGGCGCTCGCGGACGCCGGTGCCCAGGCGCGGCCGGTCCGCCGTCCCGAGGAACTGGCCGAGGTCTCCGGCCTGGTCATACCGGGCGGCGAGTCCACCACGATGTCCAAGCTGGCGGTCGTCTTCGGCATGCTGGAGCCGCTGCGCGCCTTCGTACGGGCCGGGAAGCCGGTCTACGGCACCTGCGCCGGCATGATCATGGTCGCGGACAAGCTGCTGGACGGCCGTGAGGACCAGGAGACGCTCGGCGGCATCGACATGATCGTGCGCCGTAACGCCTTCGGGCGGCAGAACGAGTCCTTCGAGGCGGCCATCGACGTCGCCGGCGTCTCCGGCGGTCCGGTCGAGGGCGTCTTCATCCGGGCGCCCTGGGTCGAGTCGGTCGGCGGCGGCGTCGAGGTCCTGGCGACGTACGACGGTCACACGGTGGCCGTGCGGCAGGGTAACGTCCTCGCCACCTCCTTCCACCCGGAGCTCACCGGTGACCACCGGGTGCACGCCCTGTTCGTGGACATGGTGAGAGCCGCGGCCCGCGGGCAGGATGCGGCCCCGGCTGAGTAACGCCGGGTGATCCGGTCCCGGTAGGATCGAGGGCGTTCGTTTCGGAAATTGGTGACGCGAAGGAGACAGGCGGATGTCCGGCCACTCTAAATGGGCTACGACGAAGCACAAGAAGGCCGTGATCGATGCCAAGCGCGGCAAGCTCTTCGCGAAGCTGATCAAGAACATCGAGGTCGCGGCCCGTATGGGCGGCGCCGACATCGACGGCAACCCGACCCTCTTCGACGCCATCCAGAAGGCGAAGAAGCAGTCGGTGCCGAACAAGAACATCGACTCCGCGGTCAAGCGCGGTGCCGGCCTGGAGGCCGGTGGTGCCGACTACGAGACGATCATGTACGAGGGTTACGGCCCCAACGGTGTCGCGGTGCTCATCGAGTGCCTCACCGACAACCGCAACCGCGCCGCCTCGGACGTCCGCGTCGCCATGACCCGCAACGGCGGTTCGATGGCCGACCCGGGTTCGGTGTCGTACCTCTTCAACCGCAAGGGCGTGGTGATCGTCCCCAAGGGCGAGCTGACCGAGGACGATGTGCTCGGCGCGGTCCTGGACGCGGGTGCCGAGGAGGTCAACGACCTGGGTGAGTCCTTCGAGGTGCTCAGCGAGGCCACGGACCTGGTCGCCGTCCGTACCGCCCTCCAGGAGGCCGGGATCGACTACGACTCGGCCGAGGCCAACTTCGTGCCGACCATGCAGGTCGAGCTGGAGGAAGAGGGCGCGCGCAAGATCTTCAAGCTGATCGACGCGCTGGAGGACAGCGACGACGTGCAGAACGTCTTCGCCAACTTCGACGTATCGGACGCGGTCATGGAGAAGGTCGACGCCTGAGCCGTTGAGGGCAGGTATGAGCGGGCCGGTGGGACACGTCCCCCGGCCCGCTGCCGTTGTCAGTGGCGGCGGATAGCCTCGCAAGGACATCAAATCGCCGCTACGGGCCGCAACCATCAATTGAGGTACCCCGACGGCGATTGACCACGTCCGCGAGAGCGGCGGCGGTTTAGCCGCAGAGAGGGGAGGGGCGCCCGTGAAGGTGCTCGGGGTGGACCCGGGGCTGACGCGCTGCGGCGTCGGCGTGGTCGAGGGGGTGGCCGGCCGCCCGCTGACGATGGCCGGCGTCGGGGTCGTCCGCACGCCCGCGGACGCCGACATCGCCCACCGCCTCGTCCTCATCGAGCGCGGCATCGACGAGTGGCTGGACGCCCACCGCCCCGAATACGTCGCCGTGGAGCGGGTGTTCAGCCAGCACAACGTCCGTACGGTCATGGGCACCGCCCAGGCCAGTGCGGTCGCCATGCTCTGCGCCGCCCGCCGCGGACTGCCGGTCGCCCTGCACACCCCCAGCGAGGTCAAGGCCGCCGTCACGGGCTCCGGCCGGGCCGACAAGGCCCAGGTCGGCGCGATGGTCACGCGCCTGCTCCGGCTCAGCGCACCGCCGAAGCCGGCGGACGCCGCCGACGCCCTCGCCCTCGCCATCTGCCACATCTGGCGCGCCCCCGCGGTCAACCGCCTCCAGCAGGCGCAGGCCGCCGCCCGCCGCACCTCCGCTCCCGTCCGTACGCTGAAGGGCACCCGATGATCGCCTTTGTCTCCGGCCCGGTCGCGGCCCTGGCTCCCGATACCGCCGTGGTCGAGGTCGGCGGGGTCGGCATGGCCGTGCAGTGCACGCCGAACACGCTCTCCGCGCTGCGCGTCGGACAGCAGGCCAAGCTCGCCACCTCCCTCGTCGTCCGTGAGGACTCGTTGACGCTCTACGGCTTCGCGGACGACGACGAACGGCAGACCTTCGAGCTGCTGCAGACCGCCAGTGGCGTCGGCCCCCGGCTCGCCCAGGCGATGCTCGCGGTGCACTCCCCGGACGCGCTCCGGCTGGCGGTCGCAACCGGCGACGAGAAGGCCCTCACCGCCGTGCCCGGCATCGGCAAGAAGGGCGCCCAGAAGCTGCTGCTGGAGCTCAAGGACCGGCTCGGCGAGCCGGTGGGCGGCGGCCGCGCGGGCGTCGGCAGCGCCGTCACAGCCGGCTGGCGCGATCAGCTGCAGGCCGCCCTGATCGGGCTGGGCTACGCCACCCGCGAGGCGGACGAGGCGGTCGCCGCGGTCACCCCGCAGGCCGAGGCGGCCCTCGCCGCGGGCGGCGCACCCCAGGTGCCGCAGTTGCTCAAGGCCGCCCTCCAGACCCTCAATCGCGCGCGATGACCGCCGCCACCTGGGCCCACCGCCCCCGACCGCGCGCGATGACCGGCCCGGCCGGCGGGGCGCACCGCCCCCGACCGTACGACCATGACGGCGGCCCGGCCGCCCCGACCCCGCGAGGCAATCCGCAGTGAACTGGGACGACACCGCACCGCCCACCGAGGACGCCGCTCCCGGCGGCCCCGACCGGCTGGTCGGCGCCGCCGCGGACGGTGAGGACACCGCCGTCGAGGCCGCGCTGCGGCCCAAGGATCTCGCCGAGTTCGTGGGCCAGGAGCGGGTGCGTGAGCAGCTCGACCTGGTGCTGCGCGCCGCCCGGGCCCGCGGCGCCACCGCCGATCACGTCCTGCTGTCCGGCGCGCCGGGCCTCGGCAAGACCACCCTCTCGATGATCATCGCCGCCGAGATGGGCGCCCCGATCCGGATCACCTCAGGCCCCGCCATCCAGCACGCCGGCGACCTCGCCGCGATCCTCTCCTCCCTCCAGGAGGGCGAGGTCCTCTTCCTCGACGAGATCCACCGGATGTCCCGGCCGGCCGAGGAGATGCTCTACATGGCGATGGAGGACTTCCGCGTCGACGTGATCGTCGGCAAGGGCCCGGGCGCCACCGCCATCCCGCTCGAACTCCCACCGTTCACCCTGGTCGGCGCCACGACCAGGGCCGGACTGCTGCCGCCCCCGCTGCGCGACCGCTTCGGCTTCACCGCCCATATGGAGTTCTACGCCCCCGCCGAGCTCCAGCGGGTCATCCACCGCTCGGCCGGACTGCTGGACGTGGAGATAGAGGCCGACGGCGCCGCCGAGATCGCCGGCCGCTCCCGCGGCACCCCCCGTATCGCCAACCGCCTGCTGCGCCGCGTCCGCGACTACGCCCAGGTCAAGGCCGACGGCCTGATCACCCGCGAGATCGCCTCCCAGGCCCTGGGCGTCTACGAGGTCGACGCCCGCGGGCTGGACCGCCTCGACCGCGCCGTGCTCACGGCGCTGCTGAAGCTGTTCGGCGGCGGGCCGGTGGGCCTGTCCACCCTCGCGGTCGCGGTGGGGGAGGAGCGCGAGACGGTCGAGGAGGTCGCCGAGCCGTTCCTCGTACGGGAGGGACTGCTGGCCAGGACCCCCAGGGGCCGGATCGCGACGCCGGCCGCCTGGACGCATATGGGCCTGGTCCCGCCGCAGCCCCCGGCGGGCGGCGGCGGGCAGCAGGGCCTGTTCGGCCCCTGACGGCGCGGGGACTCGCCCGGGCAGGAACTGCGGTGCGATGCTGTGCGTTGTTCCACTGGTGGGGACTCGCTTAGACTCCGCCGATGCCGTCCGTAGCGGTCGGCATACCCACCCCCGTATATGAGGCCGCGGATGCGCGGTCGTGTGAAGGATCTCCGTCCCGTGAAACAACTCGTGACCCTCCTCCCGTTCATCGTCCTCATCGGGGCCATGTTCCTGATGACGCGGTCCGCCAAGAAGAAGCAGCAGGCGGCCGCGGCAATGCGCAACGAGATGCAGCCGGGCGCCGGCGTGCGGACCATCGGCGGCATGTACGCCACCGTCAAGGAGGTCCACGACGACACCGTCCTCCTCGAGGTCGCCCCCGGCGTGCACGCCCTCTACGCCAAGAACGCCATCGGCGCGGTGCTCGCGGACGAGGAGTACAACCGCATCCTGGACGGTGCCGAGGCCGTGCAGGGCGCCGAGCCGGTCGTCCCGGACGACGCCTCGTCGCTGACCGGCGAGGGCGCCGGCGCGGGCGACAAGATCGACCTCGGCAAGACCGAGGGCGAGCCGGGCAAGGACACCGGGGACAGCAAGGACACCGGGGACGCCAAGGACGCCGACAAGGCCGCTGCCGCGGACGAGAAGAAGACCGGCGGCGACGCGAAGTAATCCATCCCACGGAACCGCGGAGCACGCGTCGTGTCGTGCACCGCGGTTCCGGGACGGTTTAGGCTCCGGCGGGGGCAGTCCCCACAACATTCGTGGCCGCCCGGCCGATCACCCCGGGCCGAGGCGGTTGGACAGGGAGAAACGAGAAGGTGGCAGCACCGAAGAAGGGCCGCAGGGCGCCCGCGGGCCAAGGGCATCCGGGCCGCACATTGGTCCTGATCCTGATCGTGATGGTGGGGCTGATCGGAGGGATGTTCGTCTCCGGCACGCTGACCCCCCGCCTGGGCATCGACCTGGCGGGCGGTACGAGCTTCACGCTCCAGGCCCAGAACACGCCGGGCAAGCCCAACGCGATCAACGAGACCAACATGAAGACCGCGGCCGGGATCATGGAGCGGCGGGTCAACGGTCTGGGTGTGTCCGAGGCCGAGGTCCAGACCCAGGGCACGAACCACATCATCGTGAACATCCCGCGGGGGACGGACGCGAAGCAGGCTCGCCAGCAGGTCGGCACGACCGCCCAGCTCGGCTTCCGCCCGGTGCTGACCACGACCGTCGGTACCAAGAGCCCCGAGCCGGCGCCCGGCGCCTCGAAGGACGCGAAGGCCAAGAGCGGCAAGGGCGACAAGGACAAGGACGCCAAGGCCAAGAGCGGCGACAAGAAGGACGACAAGGCGAAGGGCAGCGAGGGGGACGAGGCGAAGAACGCCTCCGCGACCCCCAGTGCCACGCCCACTGCCCAGGGCCGCGCCGCCACGGCCGCCCTGAAGAAGGCGCCGTCCGACAAGCCCGGCCCGTCCGGCTCGCAGAAGCCGTCCATCCCCCCGGTGCCGCCGCCCGGCGGCGGTGCGGACATCCCGCCGGCCCTCCAGAAGCAGCTGGCCGCGCTGGACTGTTCCACGGACCGGAACCGCGCCCTGGCCAGTGAGAAGGCCGCCGGCGTCAAGCCGTCCGACCCCGTGGTGGCCTGCAACGAGGACGGCTCGCAGAAGTACGTGCTCGGCCCGATCGCCGTCGAGGGCACCGACGTCAAGGGTGCCAAGGCGGTCTTCGAGAGCCAGCAGGGCCAGGGCTGGATCGTCCAGCTGGACTTCACCTCCGAGGGCGGCAAGAAGTTCGCCGACATCACCGGCAAGCTCGCCGCCAAGGCCCAGCCGCAGAACCAGTTCGCGATCGTCCTGGACGGCCACGTCGTCTCCGACCCGCGGGTCAACGAGCGGATCAACGGCGGCAACGCCACCATCTCCGGCGGCTTCACTCAGCAGACCGCCGAGGACCTGGCGAACATGCTGTCCTACGGCGCCCTGCCGCTCTCCTTCAAGATCGACGACGAGACCACGGTCACCGCGGCGCTCGGCGGCGAACAGCTGAAGGGCGGCCTGATCGCCGGCGCCATCGGCCTGGCCCTCGTCGTGATCTACCTCGTCGCCTACTACCGAGGGCTGGCGCTGGTCGCGCTGGCGAGCCTCGCCGTCTCCGGCATCCTGACGTACGCGATCATGACGCTGCTGGGCCCGGCCATCCAGTTCGCCCTGAACCTCCCGGCGGTCTGCGGCGCCATCGTCGCCATCGGTATCACCGCCGACTCGTTCATCGTCTACTTCGAACGCATCCGGGACGAGATCCGCGAAGGACGCACGCTGCGCCCGGCCGTCGAGCGCGGCTGGCCGCGGGCCCGCCGGACGATCCTGGTCTCCGACTTCGTGTCGTTCCTGGCCGCGGCGGTGCTGTTCATCGTCACCGTCGGCAAGGTGCAGGGCTTCGCGTTCACGCTCGGCCTGACCACGCTCCTCGACGTCGTCGTGGTCTTCCTGTTCACCAAGCCCCTGATGACGCTGCTGGCCCGGCGGAAGTTCTTCGCCGACGGACACTCCTGGTCCGGCCTCGACCCCAAGCGCCTGGGCGCCAAGCCGCCGCTGCGCCGTCGTCGCACCGCCCCCACCCAGACGAAGGAGGCGTGAGATGTCCAAGCTCGGAAACCTCGGCGCCCGGCTCTACCGCGGTGAGGTCGGCTACGACTTCATCGGCAAGCGGAAGATCTGGTACGGCATCTCGATTCTCATCACCATCACGGCCATCGTCGGCCTGGCGGTGCGCAGCCTGAACATGGGCATCGAGTTCTCCGGCGGTGCGGTCTTCACCACCCCGAAGACCTCGGTGTCCACGTCCCAGGCGCAGGAGTACGCCGAGTCGGCGGCCGGCGGCCATCAGGCGATGGTCCAGCAGCTCGGCGACGGCGCGCTGCGCATCCAGATCTCCGATCTCGACACCAAGCAGGCGGTGCCGGTCCAGGAGGAGCTCGCCAAGCAGCTGAAGGTCCCGGCCAAGGACGTCAACACCCAGCTGGTCGGCCCGAGTTGGGGTGAGCAGATCGCCAACAAGGCCTGGCTGGGCCTGGGGATCTTCATGGTCCTCGTGGTGCTCTACCTGGCCATCGCCTTCGAATGGCGCATGGCGCTGGCCGCGCTGATCGCGCTGATCCACGACCTCACGATCACGGTCGGCGTCTACGCCCTGGTCGGCTTCGAGGTCACCCCGGGCACGGTCATCGGTCTGCTGACGATCCTCGGCTACTCGCTGTACGACACGGTCGTCGTCTTCGACAGCCTGAAGGAATCCTCGAAGGACATCACCAAGCAGTCCCGCTTCACCTACGCCGAGATCGCCAACCGTTCGATCAACGGCACCCTGGTGCGGTCGATCAACACCACGGTCGTGGCACTGCTCCCGGTCGCCGGTCTGCTGTTCGTCGGTGGCGGTGTGCTGGGCGCGGGCATGCTCAACGACATCTCGCTGGCCCTGTTCGTGGGTCTCGCCGCCGGTGCCTACTCGTCGATCTTCATCGCCACCCCGCTGGTGGCCGACTTCAAGAGCAGCGAGCCGGAGATGAAGGCGCTGGCCAAGCGGGTGAAGGCGAAGCGCGCCGCGGCCGCTGCCAAGGCCGCGAGCCAGGAGTCCGAGGACGTACCGGGCACGGAGGAGGCCGAGGACGCCGAGGACGGTGCCGAGGCCGGCACCGCGGTC
This sequence comes from Streptomyces sp. NPDC001339, assembly GCF_042895955.1. Lineage (NCBI taxonomy): Bacteria > Bacillati > Actinomycetota > Actinomycetes > Kitasatosporales > Streptomycetaceae > Streptomyces > Streptomyces sp. NPDC001339. The sequence continues at coordinate 315,044 of NZ_JBIAWT010000002.1, forward strand.
GTCGGCCAGCGCCGGCAGCCCGCCGCCCGCCCCCGCGGACGCGGCCGTACGTCGGGCAAGCGCCGATGAGCGCCCCGGCTGCCCTGCGGGAGCAGCTGCTCAGCCGGATCGCCGATGTCCCCGACTATCCCAAGCCGGGGGTGATGTTCAAGGACATCACGCCGCTGCTGGCCGACCCGGCCGCGTTCGGCGCGCTCACCGACGCCTTCGCCGAGCTGTGTGCGCGCCACCGCGCGGACAAGGTCGTCGGCCTGGAGGCGCGCGGCTTCATACTCGCCGCCCCGGTCGCGGTCCGTGCCGGTATCGGCTTCGTGCCCGTACGCAAGGCCGGCAAGCTGCCCGGCGCCACGCTCGGCCAGGCGTACGAGCTGGAGTACGGCACCGCCGAGATCGAGATCCACGCCGACGCGCTGGGCCCGGGCGACCGGGTCCTGGTGATCGACGACGTCCTGGCCACCGGCGGCACGGCCGATGCGTCGGTGCAGCTCATCCGGCGGGCGGGCGCCGAGGTCGCCGGCCTGGCGGTGCTGCTGGAGCTGGGTTTCCTGGACGGCCGGCAGCGGCTGGAGCCGGGGCTGGCGGGCGCTCCGCTGGAGGCCCTGATCACGGTCTGAGGCGCAGCCCGGCCCGGGTCCGGCCCGCCTGTACGCACCCTCGTCGCAGCAGGGGCATCCGGAACGATCCGGGTGCCCCTGCTGCTGTGTCATGTACGGTCCATGGCCGCGCGGCAGCCGCGGCCGCAAGGTCGATACCATGGCATCCCGGCCCGTTCGAGGTCCTGGGGTCCGGAACCGCTTGAGGAGTGCTCTTGCCAGACGAGGCCCAGCCGCTCTCCCCCGGACTGCGTCCGACGGGGTCCGATGCCACGCGCCCGGACCAGCCGAAGCCGGCGAACGCGGCGTCCTCGCCCGCGCCCGGGCCCGAGCGGAACGGCGGGTCCGGCCGGACGGACCCGCCCCCGCCGCCGGCCACGGCGCCCGCCGCGCCCCCGGCCTCCGGCGACCGGTCCCGTCAGGCGCCCGCACCAGGGCCCGCCTCCGCCTCGTCCCGGCCCGCTGCCGCCCCGGCCCGCGCGCCCAAGCCGCCCGCCAAGGCCGACCAGCCCGCCGCACCCCGACCGCTGCCGCCGGCTCCCGCCGGCCGCTCCGGCTCCCCCAACCGGGTACGGGCCCGCCTCGCCCGGCTGGGCGTGCAGCGCTCCAGCCCGTACAACCCGGTCCTGGAGCCGCTGCTGCGGGCCGTCCGCGGCAACGACCCCAAGATCGAGACCGCGACGCTGCGCCAGGTCGAGCGGGCCTACCAGGTCGCCGAGCGCTGGCACCGCGGCCAGAAGCGCAAGAGCGGCGACCCGTACATCACCCACCCGCTCGCGGTCACCACCATCCTCGCCGAGCTGGGCATGGACCCGGCCACGCTGATGGCGGGGCTGCTGCACGACACCGTCGAGGACACCGAGTACGGCCTGGAGCAGCTGCGCCGCGACTTCGGCGACCAGGTCGCCCTCCTCGTCGACGGCGTCACCAAGCTCGACAAGGTCAAGTTCGGTGAGGCCGCGCAGGCCGAGACGGTCCGCAAGATGGTCGTCGCCATGGCCAAGGACCCCCGCGTCCTGGTGATCAAGCTCGCCGACCGCCTGCACAACATGCGCACGATGCGCTACCTCAAGCGGGAGAAGCAGGAGAAGAAGGCCCGCGAGACCCTGGAGATCTACGCTCCGCTCGCCCACCGGCTGGGCATGAACACCATCAAGTGGGAGCTGGAGGACCTCGCCTTCGCGATCCTCTACCCCAAGATGTACGACGAGATCGTGCGGCTGGTCGCCGAGCGGGCGCCCAAGCGGGACGAGTACCTGGCGATAGTGACCGACGAGGTCCAGGCCGATCTGCGCGCCGCCCGTATCAAGGCCACCGTCACCGGCCGTCCGAAGCACTACTACAGCGTCTACCAGAAGATGATCGTGCGCGGCCGCGACTTCGCCGAGATCTACGACCTGGTGGGCATCCGCGTCCTCGTCGACACGGTCCGCGACTGCTACGCCGCCCTCGGCACCATCCACGCGCGGTGGAACCCGGTCCCCGGCCGGTTCAAGGACTACATCGCGATGCCGAAGTTCAACATGTACCAGTCGCTGCACACGACGGTCATCGGGCCCAACGGCAAGCCGGTCGAACTCCAGATCCGCACCTTCGACATGCACCGCCGGGCCGAGTACGGCATCGCCGCCCACTGGAAGTACAAGCAGGAGGCGGTGGCCGGCGCCTCCAAGATCCGTACGGATGTGCCGAAGTCCGCCGCCGGCAAGGCCGGCAAGGACAGCGCCGCCGTCAACGACATGGCCTGGCTGCGGCAGTTGCTCGACTGGCAGAAGGAGACCGAGGACCCGGGCGAGTTCCTGGAGTCGCTCCGCTTCGACCTGTCCCGCAACGAGGTCTTCGTCTTCACGCCGAAGGGCGATGTGATAGCGCTGCCGGCCGGCGCCACCCCCGTCGACTTCGCGTACGCGGTGCACACCGAGGTCGGCCACCGCACGATAGGCGCCCGGGTCAACGGACGGCTCGTACCGCTCGAATCGACCCTGGACAACGGCGACTTGGTGGAGGTCTTCACCTCCAAGGCGCCGGGCGCCGGACCGTCCCGCGACTGGCTCGGCTTCGTCAAGTCCCCGCGCGCCCGCAACAAGATCCGCGGCTGGTTCTCCAAGGAGCGCCGCGACGAGGCGATCGAGCAGGGCAAGGACGCCATCGCGCGGGCCATGCGCAAGCAGAACCTGCCCATCCAGCGGATCCTGACCGGCGACTCCCTGGTCACCCTCGCGCACGAGATGCGCTACCCCGACATCTCCTCCCTCTACGCGGCCATCGGCGAGGGCCATGTCGCGGCGCAGGGCGTCGTCCAGAAGCTGGTGCAGGCGCTCGGCGGCCAGGACGAGGCCACCGAGGACATCGCCGAATCCACCCCGATCCGGCCGCGCTCCAAGCGCCGCTCCAGCGCGGACCCCGGTGTGGTCGTCAAGGGTGTCGACGACGTCTGGGTCAAGCTGGCCCGCTGCTGTACGCCGGTGCCGGGGGACCCGATCATCGGCTTCGTCACCCGCGGCAGCGGCGTCTCGGTGCACCGCGCCGACTGCGTCAACGTCGACTCGCTGTCCCGGCAGCCGGAGCGGATCCTGGACGTCGAATGGGCGCCCACCCAGTCCTCGGTGTTCCTGGTCGCCATCCAGGTCGAGGCCCTGGACCGCTCCCGGCTCCTCTCCGATGTCACCCGGGTCCTCTCCGACCAGCACGTCAACATCCTGTCGGCGGCCGTCCAGACCTCCCGCGACCGCGTCGCCACCTCCCGCTTCACCTTCGAGATGGGCGACCCGAAGCATCTGGGGCACGTCCTGAAGGCGGTACGGGGCGTGGAGGGCGTGTACGACGTGTACCGGGTCACGTCGGCCCGCCGGCCCTGAGCACATACGAAAGAGGGCCCGGTATGAGCTTCGTACCGGGCCCTCCTCGTCTGGCACCTCAGCCATTAATTGAGGAACCCCTACGGCGAGAAACCACCTCCGCGAGAGCGGCGGCGGTTTAGCCGCAAAAGTCAGCCGCCGAACTCCTCAAGGCCCTTGAGCGCCTGGTCCAGCAGCGCCTTGCGGCCCTCCAGCTCCCGGCCGAGCTTGTCGGCCTTGGCGTCGTTGCCGGCCGCCCGGGCCGCGTCGATCTGCTTCCGCAGCTTGTCGACGGCGTCCTGGAGCTGGCCGGTCAGCCCCGCGGCGCGGGCCCGCGCCTCAGGGTTGGTACGCCGCCACTCGGACTCCTCGGCCTCCTGGATGGCGCGCTCGACGGCGTGCATCCGGCCCTCGATCTTGGGGCGGGCGTCCCGCGGGACGTGGCCGATGGCCTCCCACCGCTCGTTGATCGACCGGAACGCGGCCCGTGCGGCCTTCAGGTCCGTGACCGGGAGGAGCTTCTCGGCCTCGACGGCCAGCTCCTCCTTGCGGGTGAGGTTCTCCCGCTGCTCGGCGTCGCGCTCCGCGAAGACCTCGCCGCGCGCCTGGAAGAAGACGTCCTGGGCGCTGCGGAAGCGGTTCCACAGGTCGTCCTCGTGCTCGCGCTGGGCGCGGCCCGCGGCCTTCCAGTCCGCCATCAGCTCGCGGTAGCGCGCCGCGGTGGCGCCCCAGTCCGTCGAGCGCGACAGCGACTCGGCCTCGGCGACCAGCTTCTCCTTGGCCTTGCGGGACTCCTCGCGCTGGGCGTCCAGCGATGCGAAGTGCGCCTTGCGCCGCTTGGAGAACGCCGAGCGGGCGTGCGAGAAGCGGTGCCACAGCTCGTCGTCCGTCTTGCGGTCCAGCCGCGGCAGGCCCTTCCAGGTGTCGACCAGGGCCCGCAGCCGTTCGCCGGCCGACCGCCACTGCTCACTGGCCGCCAGCTCCTCGGCCTCGGCGACCAGCTTCTCCTTGGCCTGCCGGGCCTCGTCGGTCTGCTTGGCCTTCTGCGCCCTGCGCTCCTCGCGGCGCGCGTCGACGGTCGCGACAAGCGCGTCCAGCCGCTTCCTCAGCGCGTCCAGGTCGCCGACCGCGTGGTGCTCGTCGACCTGCTGGCGCAGATGGTCGATCGCGGTCGCGGCGTCCTTCGCCGACAGGTCGGTGGTCCTGACCCGGCGCTCGAGGAGGCCGATCTCGACGACCAGGCCCTCATACTTGCGCTCGAAGTAGGCGAGGGCCTCCTCGGGAGTTCCCGCCTGCCACGATCCGACGACCTGCTCGCCGTCGGCGGTACGCACGTACACGGTCCCCGTCTCGTCGACGCGGCCCCATGGGTCGCTGCTCACAGCGCCTCCTCCACATGATGCCGACGAGGGCGTGCGGCCCCCCGGCATCGTCCACAGTTTCTGTCCGGCAGGGCCGCGCCCTGGCCGGTCCGACGGGCCGTTATGCCGTTATGCGGGTGAGGGTGGCAGCCGTCGGATCAGGCACCCTACACAACGCCAATCTAGGCGACCGGCAGGTCGGCTGTCCGCATCCAGCACGACCGAAATTCCGCGGTTCGCACGCGGGGGCGAACACCGCCGGCCCCGCGTACCGGGCAGGTCAGGACTTCTTGACGGCTGCCTTGTCGATCACGACGGTGGCGTTCGGCGGGGTGTTGCGGGTCCGCGGGTCCGGCGGTGCGGCACCGGCGTCGGCGATCTTGCGCAGTACGTCCATCCCGCTGGTGATGGTGCCGAACGGCGTGTAGTTCGGGGGCAGCTCGCTGTCCTGGAAGACGAGGAAGAACTGGCTGCCGCCGGTGTTGCGGGTCTTCTCGTCGCTGCCGTCGTACCTGTTGGCCATCGCGAGCGTGCCCGCCGGGTAGACGTTGCCCTTGAGCCGTGGGTCCTTGAGGTTCTCGTCCGGGATCGTGTAGCCGGGTGTCCCGCTGCCGGTGGCCGTCGGGTCGCCGCACTGCAGGACGTGAATGCCCTGATCCACCAGACGGTGGCACCTGCTGTGGTCGAAGTAGCCCTGACCGGCCAGGAAGGCGAAGGAGTTGACCGTGCGCGGCGCCTTCGCCGGGTCCAGCTTCAGGCCGATCGTGCCGCAGGTCGTGCTGAGCGTGGCGGAGTAGGAGGTCTCGGTGTCGATCGACATCGCCGGCTCCTTCTTCCAGGTCTTCTTCGACGGGCTGCCCGGTGCGGGCTTGCCGCAGGGGTCCGTCGCCTTCCGCGCGTCGGTCCGCTCGTCACCGTCGCCGGCGAGTCCGATGCCGGCGTAGGCGGCGGCGCCGGCGGCCAGGGCGACGGCGACCGCGGACGCGATGATCACGTTGCGGCGCCTGGCCTGGCGCCGCGACTCGGCCCGCCGCTGCCGCTGCCGCTCGAACTTCTGCCGGGCGAGCTGCCGCCGCCGCTGATCCCTGCTGACCACCGGTCGTCTCCTTGTCCGATCGTCCGTCTGTCGCTTCGCCGTGGCCGTACCGTATACGGGTTCGCCCTACGGGCGGCCATACGGGTTCGCCCTGCCGGGAGTCCCGCCGGTAGGCTCTGGAGCTGCCGAGATGTCCGGGAGCGGTCCCGCGGACCGACCCTCCACACCGACCTTTAAGGACGAACGTGCTGATTGCCGGGTTCCCCGCCGGGGCCTGGGGCACCAACTGCTACCTGGTTGCCCCCGCCGCCGGCGAGGAGTGCGTCATCATCGACCCGGGCCACCAGGCGGCCCAAGGAGTCGAGGACGCGGTCAGGAAGCATCGGCTCAAGCCCGTCGCCGTCGTTCTCACGCATGGTCATATCGACCATGTCGCCTCGGTCGTGCCGGTGTGCGGCGCACACGACGTCCCGGCCTGGATCCACCCCGAGGACCGCTACATGATGAGCGACCCGGAGAAGGCCCTCGGCCGCTCCATCGGTCAGCAGCTCATGGGCGAACTGACGGTGGGGGAGCCGGACGACGTCAAGGAGCTGAGCGACGGCACCGCCCTGGAGCTCGCCGGGATGGAGTTCTCCGTCGCGCACGCACCGGGCCATACCAAGGGGTCGGTGACGTTCAGGATGCCCGAGCAGGCGGACATTCCGCCGGTCTTCTTCTCGGGCGACCTGCTGTTCGCCGGCTCCATCGGACGCACCGACCTGCCGGGCGGTGACCACGCCGAGATCCTCCGGTCGCTGGAGCGCGTATGCCTCCCCCTGGACGACTCGACCGTGGTCCTCTCCGGCCACGGCCCCCAGACCACCATCGGCCGCGAGCGCGCCACCAACCCCTTCCTGCGTGAGGTGGCGTCCGGCCTCGGAGACGGCTTCACCGCCGCTCCACGACGAGGAATGTGACGAGAAGGCTTTCCGTGAGCACCTTCAAGGCCCCCAAGGGCACGTACGACCTGATCCCGCCGCAGTCGGCCACCTACCTCGCGGTGCGCGAGGCGATCGCCGCGCCGCTGAAGAACTCCGGCTACGGCTACATCGAGACGCCCGGCTTCGAGAACGTCGAGCTGTTCGCGCGCGGTGTCGGTGAGTCCACCGACATCGTGACCAAGGAGATGTACGCCTTCGAGACCAAGGGCGGCGACCAGCTCGCGCTGCGCCCCGAGGGCACCGCGTCCGTCCTGCGCGCCGCACTGGAGGCCAACCTCCACAAGGCCGGCAACCTCCCGGTCAAGCTCTGGTACTCCGGCTCGTACTACCGTTACGAGCGTCCGCAGAAGGGCCGCTACCGCCACTTCTCCCAGGTGGGCGCCGAGGCCATCGGCGCCGAGGACCCGGCGCTGGACGCCGAGCTGATCATCCTGGCCGACCAGGCCTACCGCTCGCTGGGGCTCAGCGACTTCCGCATCCTGCTGAACTCCCTGGGCGACAAGGAGTGCCGCCCCGTCTACCGGGCCGCGCTGCAGGACTTCCTGCGCGGGCTGGAGCTGGACGAGGACACCCGCCGCCGGATCGAGATCAACCCGCTGCGGGTCCTGGACGACAAGCGCGAGTCGGTCCAGGAGCAGCTCATCGGGGCGCCGATGCTGCGCGACTACCTGTGCGAGGCCTGCAAGGCGTACCACGAGCAGGTGCGCGAGCTGCTGTCCGCGGCGGGCGTGGCCTTCGAGGACGATGTGAAGCTGGTCCGCGGCCTGGACTACTACACCCGCACCACCTTCGAGTTCGTCCACGACGGTCTCGGCTCGCAGTCCGCGGTGGGCGGCGGCGGCCGCTACGACGGCCTGTCGGAGATGATCGGCGGCCCCGCGCTGCCGTCCGTCGGCTGGGCGCTGGGCGTCGACCGCACGGTGCTGGCGCTGGAGGCGGAGGGCATCACGCTCGACCTCCCGCCCACCACCGCCGTGTACGCGGTCCCGCTCGGCGAGGAGGCCCGCCGGGTGCTGTTCGGCGTGGTCACCGAGCTGCGCCGGTCCGGTGTCGCCACCGACTTCGCGTACGGCGGCAAGGGGCTGAAGAACGCCATGAAGTCCGCCAACCGCTCCGGTGCGCGGCTGGCCGTCGTGGCCGGTGAGCGGGACCTGGCCGAGGGCGTCGTCCAGGTGAAGGATCTGGAGAGCGGCGAGCAGACCCCGGTCGCGGTGGACGCGGTGGCCGACGAGGTCCGGCGCCGGCTGGGCTGAGGAGGCCCGTACGAGGCCCGGGGCCCGTACCCCGGGGCTCGCAGGGCCGGGGGCTCGTACCGCCCGGGCCGAGGCTGTACGACGGCGTCCCCGGCGGTGGCGCCGTCAAGCGTCCGCCTGCGGATTCACCCCGTTCGACTGCCGCCTCTTTATGCGCAGCGAACAGAGGGTCGTTGTCGAATTGGGGCACAATGAAGGGCGCGCTCGCCACCCCGCGGGCGCGCCCGGCCTCATCTCCCACCGACCGACGGAACGGCCCATGACGACGACAGCGGTTGACGACGTCTCTCTCGATGACGACCAGGCGAACGGCGCGGGCACCATCGGTGCGGGCCGCGGCTTCGCGTTGCTCCTGGTGATCACGGGCGCGCTCGGCGCGCTGGCGGCCTGGATCATCACGCTGGACAAATTCGAGCTGCTGAAGGACCCGAACTTCAAGCCGGCCTGCAGCTTCAACCCGATCATCTCCTGCGGCAGCGTCATGCAGAGCGAGCAGGCGGAGGTCTTCGGCTTCCCCAACCCGATGGCGGGGCTGGTCGGCTTCGGCGTGGTCATCGCGATCGGAATGGCCCTGCTGGCGGGCGCCCGCTTCCGCGGCTGGTACTGGATCGGGCTGAACATCGGCACCGGCCTCGCCTCGGTGTTCTGCATGTGGCTGATGAGCCAGTCGCTGTACAGCATCAACGCGCTCTGCCTGTGGTGCACGCTGACCTGGTGCGTCACGATCCTGATGTTCTGGTACACCACCGTGCACAACATCAAGCACGGCATCATCCCGGCCCCCGCGGGTCTGCGGAAGGCCGTCCTGGAGTTCCACTGGGTCGTGCCGGTGATCTGGTACGGCGTGATCGCGCTGCTGATCCTCACCCGGTGGTGGTCGACGTACTGGAGCACGCTGCTCTAGGACCCGTGCCCGGAAGTACGTGCCCGGAAGTACGGCGCCTGCCCCGGCGCCCGGATTCCTCAGGCCTCCTTCCTGACTGACGCCCCTGGTCACCGCCGTGGCCGGGGGCGTTGTCAGTGGGGTGGCATAGGCTCGTGATCGTGGAACCCGACCTGTTCACCGCCGCCGCCGAAGACCGCCAGGAGAAGGACCCCGCCGGGTCCCCGCTCGCCGTGCGGATGCGTCCGCGCACCCTCGACGAAGTCGTGGGCCAGCAGCATCTGCTCAAGCCCGGTTCGCCGCTGCGGCGGCTGGTGGGGGAGGGCAGCGGCGGCCCGGCGGGGCCGTCCTCGGTGTTCCTGTGGGGGCCGCCCGGCATCGGCAAGACGACCCTCGCGTACGTCGTCAGCCAGGCGACCAACAAGCGCTTCGTCGAGCTCTCCGCGATCACCGCCGGGGTCAAGGAGGTCCGCGCGGTCATCGACGGCGCCCGGCGGGCCTCCGGCGGCTTCGGCAAGGAGACCGTCCTCTTCCTCGACGAGATCCACCGCTTCAGCAAGGCGCAGCAGGACTCCCTGCTGCCCGCCGTGGAGAACCGCTGGGTCACCCTGATCGCCGCGACGACCGAGAATCCGTACTTCTCGGTGATCTCCCCGCTGCTCTCCCGCTCGCTGCTGCTGACCCTCGAACCGCTCACGGACGACGACCTGCGCGGCCTGCTGCGCCGCGCGCTCACGGACGCCCGCGGGCTGGCGGGGGCGGTGTCCCTCCCCGAGGACACCGAGGCGCATCTGCTCCGGATCGCCGGCGGTGACGCCCGGCGCGCGCTGACGGCTCTGGAGGCCGGGGCCGGGTCGGCGATAGCCAAGGGCGAGGAGGAGATCACCCTCGCGACGCTGGAGGAGTCCGTCGACCGGGCCGCGGTCACGTACGACCGCAGCGGCGACCAGCACTACGACGTGGCCAGCGCGCTGATCAAGTCCATCCGCGGCTCGGACGTCGATGCCGCGCTGCACTACCTCGCGCGCATGATCGAGGCGGGGGAGGACCCGCGGTTCATCGCCCGCCGGCTGATGATCTCGGCGAGCGAGGACATCGGCCTGGCCGATCCCACCGCCCTGCCGACGGCGGTGGCGGCTGCCCAGGCCGTCGCGCTGATCGGCTTCCCGGAGGCGGCCCTCACCCTCAGCCACGCCACCATCGCGCTGGCCCTCGCGCCCAAGTCCAACTCCGCCACCACGGCCATCGGCGCGGCGCTGGAGGACGTCCGCAAGGGGCTCGCCGGCCCGGTCCCGCCGCATCTGCGGGACGGCCACTACCAGGGCGCCAAGAAGCTCGGCCACGCCCAGGGCTATCTGTATCCGCACGATCTGCCCGGCGGTATCGCGGCCCAGCAGTACGCCCCGGACGCGCTGCACGGCAAGCAGTACTACACCCCCACCCGCTACGGCGCCGAGGCGCGGTACGCCGATGTCGTCGAGCGGGTGCGCGCCCGGCTGCGCGACGCCTCCGGCGAGGCCGCCGCGGAGTAGCCGGGGCGGACAGGGCACTTCTGCCGGGGCGGACAGGGCACTTCTGACGGATATCCGCGGCCGTCAGGCCGTCAGCAGTGCCCTACCCCTCCGCCGCCTCGAAGAGCACATGCATCGCCCGCCGCAGCTCCGCCACGTCCCGGACGGGCTCGGGGAAGTCGAAGCGGGCGTCGAAGGTCTGCCCGCGGTCGCCCGGGGCACGCTCCCCGGACCCCGGGACGAAGCGCACGCGCAGGCCGAAGCGGTCCAGGGCCACCGGCACGGCGCGGTCGCGCAGCCCGCAGAGCCGCCCGCGCTCGCCCAGCAGGGCACACAGGCCGCGCACCTGCTCGCTGTGCGCCGCGTCCAGATGCTGGAGGAGCTCCGCCTCGTGCGCCACCAGTGGGTCGGGGGCCGCGGCGGCGAAGGCGTCCGGCTCGACGGCCTCGGCGCCCCACAGGTCGTCCACCGCGCCCTCGCCGACCTCCAGGCGCAGCATCATCCAGGCGGCCCGCCCGCACGGGCCGGTGCTGCCCGGCTCCGGCCGCAGCGCCTCACCGATGCCGAGCAGCTCGCCCACGGGGTGCCGCTCGGCGAGCAGCATCGCCGCCCGGGCGCGCTGCTCGTTGCGTACGGGGGTCAGCCAGCCGGCCACCCAGGCCCGTCCGCGGATGCGATGGGGCACCGAAACCGGCGCGACGTCCGTGATTTCCATCACTGCGGTGAGGTCGTCGTCCTGGGCGTAGGCGGCCGCCCGAGCGGCCGCGGAGTCCCCAGGAACCAGCAACAGCACGTCTCCCTCGGGTGTTACGGTCCGGCAGACGGGTGCCGAGAGCCCGGTCTCGTCGGGGTCCTCGACACCGGGCAGGTTCAGGGACGCCATACCATGGGACTCGACGAGGGTTCGTACGCGCTCGGCGGCACTTGGCTGCTGGGCGTTTTCCTTGGGACGCGGCTGACCCGCTTCGGTGCTCTGACCAGCACCGGGCAGGGGGATCCCAGGTCGAAACATGCGTTCTCCTCGCGCTAAGGTAAGCCTCACCTAACTTACATGGAGGAACGTTCCACGTGAACCAGTCGCGCCCCAAGGTCAAGAAGTCCCGAGCGCTCGGCATCGCGCTCACCCCCAAGGCCGTCAAGTACTTCGAGGCCCGCCCCTACCCGCCCGGCGAGCACGGCCGTGGCCGCAAGCAGAACAGTGACTACAAGGTCCGTCTGCTGGAGAAGCAGCGTCTGCGCGCTCAGTACGACATCAGCGAGCGCCAGATGGCCCGTGCCTACGACCGCGCTCGGAAGGTCGAAGGCAAGACGGGCGAGGCCCTCATCGTCGAGCTTGAGCGCCGTCTGGACGCGCTCGTCCTGCGGTCGGGCATCGCCCGCACCATCTACCAGGCCCGCCAGATGGTCGTCCACGGCCACATCGCGGTCAACGACCGCAAGGTCGACAAGCCGTCCTTCCGCGTCCGCCCCGGCGACGTGGTGATGGTCCGCGAGCGCAGCCGCGAGAAGCACCCCTTCCAGGTTGCGCGTGAGGGCGGCTACGCCCTCGACGGCGAGACCCCGCGCTACCTGGAGGTCAACCTGCAGGCTCTGGCGTTCCGCCTCGACCGGGACCCGAACCGCAAGGAGATCCCCGTGATCTGCGACGAGCAGCTCGTCGTCGAGTACTACGCCCGCTAAGCACCACCGCAGGCGCAGCACCGCACCAGGCCCGCCGTCTCCCCACCGCTCGCGGAGGGGGAGCCGGCGGGCTCGCTCGTTGGCGGGCGGCGCGATCCGCCCGCGTCACGGGGAACGGGGTACGGACGGACAGTCACGGCGCGATAAGGTCGAGGCTGCCGTTCGAGCAGGACGAGACCAGATCAGAGCAGCAGTCGGACCAATCGAGGAGTAGGTGCCATCGTGTCCGGTGGAGAGGTGGCCGGGATCCTCGTGGCCGTCTTCTGGGCGATCCTCGTGTCGTTCCTCGCCCTTGTGCTGGTGAGGCTCGCGCAGACACTGAAGGCGACCACGAAGCTGGTGGCCGAGGTGTCCGAGCAGGCCGTGCCGTTGCTCGCCGACGCCTCCGCGACGGTCCGCTCCGCGCACACCCAGCTCGCCCGCGTCGACGCCATCGCCGCCGATGTGCAGGAGGTCACCGCCAACGCCTCCGCGCTCTCCTCGACCGTCTCCTCCGCCTTCGGCGGACCGCTGGTCAAGGTGGCCGCGTTCGGCTACGGCGTACGCCGCGCGATCGGCAGGAAGGGCGAAGCAGCCCCTGCCGCCGGGCGCGCGGAGCGCACCGTCGTCGTCGGCCGTACCCTGCCCGGCGCCCGCCGCGGCGGGCGCCGCAACCGCCGCTCCAAGGACTGATCACCGCGATGTTCCGCCGCGCATTCTGGTTCACCACCGGCGCCGCCGCCGGGGTGTGGGCCACCAACAAGGTCCACCGAAAGCTGCGCAAGCTGCAGCCCGACAGCCTCGCCGCCCAGGCGGTGGAGAAGGCCGTCGAGACCGGACACCGGCTGCGCCAATTTTCATTGGACGTACGGACCGGAATGGCGGACCGTGAAGAGCAGCTGCACGATGCCCTCGGGCTCGGTGCCCCCGATGAGGTGCGCCGGCTGCCCGCACCGCGCCGCGCGGCGCTCGAACCGCAGTACCGAACCACGAGAAGCACCGGACCGAACGGTCTGACCGGATCGAACGGTCCCACCGGACCGACTGGAAAAGAGGACCACTGATGGAGTCGGCTGAAATCCGCCGCCGCTGGCTGCGCTTCTTCGAGGAGCGCGGGCACACCGTCGTGCCGTCGGCGTCGCTCATCGCGGACGACCCGACGCTGCTGCTCGTCAACGCGGGCATGGTCCCCTTCAAGCCGTACTTCCTCGGCGAGGTCAAGCCGCCCTACAAGACGGCCACCAGCGTCCAGAAGTGCGTCCGTACGCCGGACATCGAAGAGGTCGGCAAGACCACCCGGCACGGCACGTTCTTCCAGATGTGCGGCAACTTCTCCTTCGGCGACTACTTCAAGGAAGGCGCCATCAAGCACGCCTGGGAGCTGCTGACCAGCTCGCAGGACGACGGCGGCTACGGCCTCGACCCGGAGAAGCTCTGGATCACCGTCTACCTCGAGGACGACGAGGCCGAGCGCATCTGGCACGAGGTCGTCGGGGTGCCCAAGGAGCGCATCCAGCGCCTGGGCAAGAAGGAGAACTACTGGTCCATGGGCGTCCCGGGCCCCTGCGGCCCGTGCTCCGAGATCAACTACGACCGCGGCCCCGAGTTCGGCATCGAAGGCGGCCCGGCCGTCAACGACGAGCGGTACGTGGAGATCTGGAACCTGGTCTTCATGCAGTACGAGCGCGGCGCGGGCATCGGCAAGGAGGACTTCGAGATCCTCGGCGAGCTGCCCAGCAAGAACATCGACACCGGCCTCGGCCTGGAACGCCTGGCGATGATCCTCCAGGGCGTCCGCAACATGTACGAGACGGACACCCTCCGCGTCGTCATCGACAAGGCCACCGAGCTCACCGGCGTCCGCTACGGCGCCGCCGACGGCTCCGACGTCTCGCTGCGCGTGGTCGCCGACCACCTCCGTACGTCCACGATGCTCATCGGCGACGGCGTCACCCCCGGCAACGAGGGCCGCGGCTACGTCCTGCGCCGCATCATGCGCCGCGCCATCCGCAACATGCGGCTGCTCGGCGCCACCGGCCCGGTCGTCGGCGAGCTGCTCGACGTGGTCATCAGGACCATGGGCCAGCAGTACCCCGAACTGCTGGCGGACCGCAGCCGCATCGAGACGGTCGCCCTCGCCGAGGAGGCCGCCTTCCTCAAGACGCTCAAGGCCGGCACCAACATCCTCGACACCGCGGTCACCGAGACCAAGGCCGCCGGCGGCACCGTCCTCGCCGGCGACAAGGCCTTCCTGCTCCACGACACCTGGGGCTTCCCGATCGACCTCACCCTCGAAATGGCCGCCGAACAGGGCCTGTCGGTGGACGAGTCGGGCTTCCGCCGCCTGATGACGGAGCAGCGCGAGCGCGCCAAGGCCGACGCCCAGGCCAAGAAGAGCGGCCACGCCGACCTCGGCGCCTACCGCGAGATCGCCGACGCCTCCGGCGAGACCGACTTCATCGGCTATGCCCGGACGGAGGGCGAGTCCCGCATCGTGGGCATCCTCGTCGACGGCGTGTCCTCGCCCGCCGCCTCCGAGGGCGACGAGGTCGAGATCGTCCTCGACCGCACCCCGTTCTACGCCGAGGGCGGCGGCCAGATCGGCGACACCGGCCGGATCCGGCTGGACTCCGGCGCCGTCGTCGAGATCCGCGACTGCCAGAAGCCGGTCCCGGGTGTGTACGTGCACAAGGGCGTCGTCCAGGTCGGCGAGGTCACCGTGGGCGCCGCCGCGCACGCCTCGATCGACGTGCGCCGCCGCAAGGCCATCGCCCGCGCCCACTCGGCCACCCACCTCACCCACCAGGCGCTGCGCGACGCCCTCGGCCCGACCGCCGCCCAGGCCGGTTCGGAGAACCAGCCCGGCCGCTTCCGCTTCGACTTCGGCTCCCCGTCCGCCGTACCGCAGACGGTCATGACCGACGTCGAGCAGAAGATCAACGAGGTGCTCGCCCGCGACCTGGACGTCCAGGCCGAGGTCATGAGCCTCGACGAGGCCAAGAAGCAGGGCGCCATCGCCGAGTTCGGCGAGAAGTACGGCGACCGGGTGCGCGTCGTCACCATCGGCGACTTCTCCAAGGAGCTCTGCGGTGGTACGCACGTCCACAACACCGCCCAGCTGGGCCTGGTGAAGCTGCTCGGCGAGTCCTCCATCGGCTCGGGCGTGCGCCGTATCGAGGCCCTGGTCGGCGTCGACGCGTACGGCTTCCTCGCCAAGGAGCACACGGTCGTCGCCCAGCTCCAGGAGCTGCTCAAGGGCCGCCCGGAGGAGCTGCCCGAGAAGGTCTCCGCGATGCTCGGCAAGCTGAAGGACGCCGAGAAGGAGATCGAGAAGTTCCGCGCCGAGAAGGTGCTCCAGGCCGCCGCCGGGCTGGCCGAGGGTGCCAAGGACGTCCGCGGGGTGGCGCTGGCCTCCGGCCAGGTCCCGGACGGCACCTCCGCCGACGACCTGCGCAAGCTCGTCCTCGACGTCCGCGGCCGGATCCAGGGCGGCCGCCCCGCCGTGGTGGCGCTCTTCTCGGTCGCCAACGGCCGCCCGGTGACGGTCATCGCCACCAACGAGGCCGCCCGCGAGCGCGGTATCAAGGCCGGTGACCTGGTCCGCACGGCCGCCAAGACGCTCGGCGGTGGTGGCGGCGGCAAGCCGGACGTCGCCCAGGGCGGCGGCCAGAACCCCGCCGCGGTGCCCGAGGCCATCGAGGCCGTCGAGCGCCTGGTGGCCGAGGCGGTCTGACGCGGTGAGCGACATGCGACGCGGCCGGCGCATCGCGGTGGATGTCGGGGACGCCCGGATCGGGGTCGCCTCGTGCGACCCCGACGGGGTCCTCGCCACCCCCGTCGAGACCGTCCCGGGACGTGACGTCCCGGCGGCTCACCGCCGGCTCAAGGCGATCGTCGAGGAGTACGAGCCGCTCGAAGTCGTGGTCGGCCTGCCCCGCTCCCTCAGTGGGGGAGAGGGGCCGGCCGCGGCCAAGGTCCGGGCCTTCGCCCAGGAGTTGGCGAGGAACATCTCACCCGTAGGGGTCCGGCTGGTCGACGAGCGGATGTCGACGGTCACCGCGACCCAGGGCCTGCGGGCCTCCGGAGTGCGCAGCAAGAAGGGCCGTTCGGTGGTCGACCAGGCCGCCGCGGTGGTCATTCTGCAGAGCGCGCTGGAGACCGAGCGCGTCTCCGGGGAGCCTCCGGGCGAGAGCGTCGAAGTGGTCATCTGATCGCGATACGGTAACGTGCCGCGCGATGCGGCGGCGGTTCGAACAGCCGCGCGTGCAAGTAGAGGCGGATCGGTACAGCAAGCGCGCTGCCGGAACGGAGCGCACCGTCTCTCGGCTCTAGGGGATCGATGACCGAGTATGGCCGGGGCTATGGCTCCGAACCGTGGCATCCCGACGACCCGCTCTACGGAGACCAGGGGTCCTACGGAGGCCAGGCGCAGCAGCCTCAGTGGGGCGGGCAGCAGTCCGTCCCACAGCAGTACCGCGGTCCCCAGCAGCACCCGCAGCAGCAGTACCACGAGGGCGGCGGCTGGGACGGTTCCCAGGCCGGGCCGCCCGTGCAGGGCGGGCCCGGCGCACCGGGAGGGCACCCGCCGCACGGCGGGCAGCTGCCGTACGACCCTTACGACACCTACGGCCGGCCGGCTCCGGCCGATCCGTACGCCGGCACCGGCCAGGACTACATGGGCCAGGGCTACGCCGGCCAGGACTACACAGGCCAGGACTACTACGGTCACGGCCACCAGGACCCGTACCAGCAGCAGCCGCAGCAGCACGTACCGCAGGTGCCGCAGCAGATGCCGCCGTACCCGCGGCACGAGCAGCCGTACCCGCCGCAGCAGTACGAGCAGCCCGCACCACCACCACCGCCACCGCACCACCAGGACGTAGGGGACGACTGGCGGGACGGGCCGGAGCGCCCGCGGGATCCCGAGCGCCCGCGCGAGCCGGGGCCGGAGCACTCGTTCTTCGCCGACGATGACGAGGGCGGCCGCCCCGAGGACGATCCGCGCGAACGGCGCGGCAAACGGAACGGCAAGGACCACGAAGAGGACCGCGAAGACGGCACGGTCGGGAAGAAGACCGGCAAGAAGGCCGGCAAGAAGAAACGACGCAGCGGTACCGCCTGTCTCATCGTGACGCTGCTCCTCGCCGGTACGGTCGGCGCCGTCGGCTATTTCGGCTACGACTTCCTCAAGGCCCGCTTCGGATCGGCGCCCGATTACGAGGGAGAGGGGTCCGGCGATGTCCAGGTCGAGATTCCGGACGGTTCGCCGGTCGTGAAAATGGGGCAGATCCTCGCGGAGAAGGGCGTCATCAAGAGCGCCGGTGCCTTCACCGAGGCGGCCGAGGAGAAGAAGGCGACGGCCCTTCAGCCCGGCACGTATTCCCTGCGCAAGAGCATGTCGGCGGCCGCGGCCATCGAGCTGATGCTGGACCCCAAGAGCCGTAACGGCCTCACGATTCGCGAGGGGCTGCGGGCCGGCGCGGTCTACGAGCTCATCGACAAAAAGCTCAAGCTCAAGCCGGGCACCACCAAGGACGTCGCCAAGAACGAGGTGAAAAACCTCGGACTGCCGTCCTGGGCGAACAACTCCCCGAAGATCAAAGACCCGTTGGAAGGCTTCCTCTTCCCGTCGACCTACAGCGTCGGCGGCCATGTGAAGCCGGCGGACGTCCTCAAGCAGATGGTGGGCCGGGCCACCAAGGCGTACTCGGGTTACGACCTCGAAGCGGCCGCGCGGAAATTCGGTCTGAAGTCCCCGCTGGAGGTCATCACCGTTGCCAGCCTCACCCAGGCCGAAGGCATGACCCACGACGACTTCCGGAAGATGGCCGCGGTCGTCTACAACCGGCTCGCCCCGGCCAATACCGACACCAACCAGAAGCTCCAGTTCGACTCGACGTACAACTACCTGAAGAACCAGAGCAAGATCGATATCTCCCTCAAGGAGATCAACAACTACGACGACCCGTACAACACGTACTTCTACCGGGGTCTGCCGCCCGGCCCGATCGGCAACCCGGGCATCGAAGCGCTGAAGGCGACGGTCGCCCCGGACACCACGAAGCGGTGGCTCTACTTCGTCTCCATAGACGACAAGAAGACGGAATTCGCCACCGACCTCACCGAGCACAACAAGCTCGTCGAGGCACGCAAGAAGTGGCAGCGGGAACACCCACAGAACGGGAATTGAGAACCAGCCGTGACGGACAGCAAGGCGGTACCGGCGGACCGGAAGCCGGCGCACCGGAGGGCGGCGGTCCTGGGGTCCCCCATCGCCCACTCCCTCTCCCCGGTCCTGCACCGCGCCGCATACGCCGAACTCGGGCTGACGGACTGGACGTACGACCGCTTCGAGGTCGATGAGGCGGCCCTGCCCGGCTTCGTGGAGAAGCTCGGCCCCGAATGGGCGGGGCTCTCCCTGACCATGCCGCTCAAGCGCGCGGTGATCCCGCTGCTCGACGAGATCACCCCCACCGCGTCCGCGGTCGAGGCGGTGAACACCGTCGTGTTCACGGCCGACGGGCGCCGCCTCGGCGACAACACCGACATCCCCGGCATGCTCGCCGCGCTGCGCGAGCGCGGGGTGCACCGCGTCGAGCGGGCGTCGATCCTGGGCGCCGGCGCCACCGCCTCCTCGGCGCTCGCCGCGCTCTCCCGCGTCTGCGCCGGCGAGGTCACCGCGTACGTCCGCAGCGACGCCCGGGCCGCCGAGATGCGCGGCTGGGGGGAGCGGCTCGGCGTGACCGTCCGTACCGCCCCCTGGACGGACGCCGCCGAGGCCTTCACGGCGCCGCTGACCATCGCCACCACCCCGGCCGGCACCACCGACGCGCTCGCCGCCGCGGTCCCCGGCCGGCCCGGCACCCTCTTCGACGTCCTCTACGAGCCCTGGCCGACGGCGCTGGCCACCGCCTGGGCCGCCCGCGGCGGCGCGGTGGTCGGCGGCCTCGACCTGCTGGTCCACCAGGCCGTCCTTCAGGTGGAGCAGATGACCGCTTGCGCGTCGGCGCCGCTGGCGGCGATGCGTGCGGCCGGAGAGGCGGCGCTGGCCGGCCGCTGAGGTGTCCGCCGCTGAGGTGGCGTCGTCGCAGGGTGGCGCTCCGGCGCCCGCCGATCCGAGGGGCGGGCACGGTGGTCCGCTCCGCGGACGGGGCGTCGGCCGGCCCGCGTGACGTGGGAGGATCAGAGGGAGACCGTACGCGGATGAGCAGTACTGAGGAGCACCGTTGAGCAGGTTGCGCTGGCTGACGGCGGGGGAGTCGCACGGCCCCGCACTCGTGGCGACGCTGGAGGGCCTCCCGGCCGGCGTCCCGATCACCACCGACCTGGTGGCGGACGCGCTGGCCCGCCGCCGCCTGGGCTATGGCCGCGGTGCCCGGATGAAGTTCGAGCGGGACGAGGTCACGTTCCTGGGCGGCGTACGGCACGGCCGGTCGCTGGGCTCCCCGGTGGCGGTCATGGTCGGCAACACCGAGTGGCCCAAGTGGGAGCAGGTCATGGCGGCCGACCCGGTGGACGAGGAGGTGCTGGCCTCGCTGGCCCGTAACGCGCCGCTGACCCGCCCCCGCCCCGGCCACGCGGACCTGGCCGGGATGCAGAAGTACGGCTTCGACGAGGCCCGCCCGGTCCTGGAGCGCGCCTCGGCCCGCGAGACCGCCGCCCGTGTCGCGCTGGGCGCGGTGGCCCGCTCCTTCCTCAAGGAGACCGCCGGTATCGAGATCGTCTCGCATGTCGTGGAGCTGGCGTCGGCCAAGGCGCCGTACGGCGTCTACCCCACGCCGTCCGACGTGGCGAAGCTGGACGCGGACCCGGTCCGCTGTCTGGACGCGGACGCCTCGAAGGCGATGGTCGCGGAGATCGACCAGGCGCACAAGGACGGTGACACCCTCGGCGGTGTGGTCGAGGTCCTGGCCTACGGCGTACCGGTGGGCCTGGGCTCGCACGTCCACTGGGACCGCCGTCTGGACGCCCGCCTGGCCGCCGCCCTGATGGGCATCCAGGCGATCAAGGGCGTCGAGGTCGGTGACGGCTTCGACCTGGCCCGGGTACCCGGCTCGCAGGCGCATGACGAGATCGTCGCCACCAAGGACGGCCTCCGGCGCAGCTCGGGCCGTTCCGGCGGCACCGAGGGCGGGCTGAGCACCGGTGAACTGCTGCGGGTGCGGGCGGCGATGAAGCCCATCGCGACGGTGCCGCGGGCGCTGGCCACCGTGGACGTCGTGACCGGTGAGGCGGCCAAGGCGCACCACCAGCGCTCGGACGTCTGCGCGGTCCCGGCGGCCGGTATCGTCGCCGAGGCCATGGTGGCGCTGGTGCTGGCGGACGCCGTGCTGGAGAAGTTCGGCGGCGACAGCGTGGCCGAGACCCGCCGCAACGTCCAGGGCTTCCTCGACAACCTGGCGATCACGTGAGGTCCCCGGCCGTCGTCCTGATCGGCCCGCCCGGGGCCGGCAAGTCCACGGTGGGCGCGCTGCTCGCCGAGCGGCTGGGCGTCGGCTACCGGGACACCGACGCCGATGTCGTCGCCACGGCCGGCCGGCCGATCGCCGAGATCTTCATCGACCAGGGCGAGCCGCACTTCCGGGAGCTGGAGCGCGAGGCGGTGCGCGCCGCGCTCGACGAGCACCCCGGTGTGCTCTCGCTCGGCGGCGGGGCGATTCTGGACGAGGGCACCCGTAAGCTGCTGACCGGGCTGCCGGTGGTCTTCCTCGACGTCGAACTCGCCGACGCCGTCAAGCGGGTGGGCCTGGACGCCCCCCGCCCGCTGCTGGCCGTCAACCCGCGCAAGCAGTGGCGCGACCTGATGGAGCGCCGCCGCCCGCTGTACACGGAGGTGGCGCGCGCGGTGATCGCCACCGGGGAGCGCACCCCCGCCCAGGTCGCCGAGGCGGTCCTGGAGGCACTGGAGCTACACCCGGCGGCGGGCGGTGCCTCGCGCGCC
The DNA here is from genome assembly GCF_042895955.1 of Streptomyces sp. NPDC001339. NCBI lineage: Bacteria > Bacillati > Actinomycetota > Actinomycetes > Kitasatosporales > Streptomycetaceae > Streptomyces > Streptomyces sp. NPDC001339. The sequence continues at coordinate 336,101 of NZ_JBIAWT010000002.1, forward strand.
GCCCAGAGGGAGGAACAGGCATGACGGAGCAGGTCACCCGTATCCAGGTCGGCGGTACGGCGGGCACCGACCCGTACGAGGTGCTCGTCGGGCGGCAGCTGCTCGGGGAGCTGCCCGGCCTGATCGGCGGGGAGTGTCACAGCGGCGCGGAGCGCCTCGACTCGGGGCGGTGGCGGGCGACGGGCGGGCGCATCGCGGTGCTGCACCCGGAGGCGCTGGCCGCCACCGGTGAGGCACTGCGCGAAGACCTGGCCTCCCAGGGCTACGAGGCGATCGCGATCCAGCTGCCGAACGCCGAGGAGGCCAAGACCGCCGAGGTGGCGGCGTACTGCTGGAAGGCGCTGGGGCAGTCGGGCTTCACCCGCAGTGATGTGATCGTCGGGGTCGGCGGCGGTGCCAGCACCGACCTGGCCGGCTTCGTCGCCGCGACCTGGCTGCGCGGAGTCCGCTGGATCGCCGTACCCACCACCGTGCTCGGCATGGTCGACGCCGCGGTCGGCGGCAAGACCGGCATCAACACCGCCGAGGGCAAGAACCTGGTCGGCGCCTTCCACCCGCCGGCCGGCGTCCTGTGCGACCTCGCCGCCCTCGACTCCCTCCCCGTCCACGACTACGTCTCCGGCCTCGCCGAGGTGATCAAGGCGGGCTTCATCGCCGACCCGGTGATCCTCGACCTGATCGAGGCCGATCCGGAGGGCGCCCGGACGCCGGCCGGCCCGCACACCGCGGAGCTGATCGAACGCGCCATCCGGGTCAAGGCCGAGGTGGTGTCCGCGGACCTCAGGGAATCCGGTCTGCGGGAGATCCTCAACTACGGCCACACCCTGGCCCACGCGATCGAGAAGAACGAGCGCTACAAGTGGCGGCACGGCGCGGCGGTCTCCGTCGGCATGGTCTTCGCCGCCGAACTCGGGCGGATCGCCGGGCGCCTGGACGATGCCACCGCCGACCGGCACCGCGCCGTCCTGGAGTCCGTCGGGCTGCCGCTGACCTACCGCGGTGACCAGTGGCCCAAGCTGCTGGAGACCATGAAGGTCGACAAGAAGTCCCGGGGGGACCGGCTGCGCTTCATCGTCCTGGACGGCCTGGCCAAGCCGACCGTCCTGGAGAGCCCGGACCCGGCCATGCTGCTGGCCGCCCACGCGGAGATCGCGGAGTGAGCCGCATGACCACACGCGTACTGGTCCTCAACGGGCCCAATCTCGGGCGGCTGGGCTCCCGGGAGCCCGATGTCTACGGCGCCACCTCGTACGCCGGGCTGGTCGAGGAGTGCACCCGGCTCGGCGGCGAGCTGGGCTTCACGGCCGAGGTGCGGGAGACCAACGACGAGGGGGAGATGGTCCGCTGGCTGCACGAGGCGGCCGACGGCGCGATCCCGGTCGTCATCAACCCCGGTGCCTTCACGCACTATTCGTACGCCCTGCGGGACGCGGCCGCCCAGCGCACCGCCCCGCTCATCGAGGTGCACATCTCCAATCCGTACGCGCGGGAGGAGTTCCGCCACACCTCGGTCATCGCGGCCGTCGCCAGCGGTACGGTCGCCGGATTCGGCATCGGCTCGTATCGTCTGGCGCTCCGGGCGCTGGCCGAGGAGCTGAACAACTAGGGCGCTCAGGGCCCTTCTGACGAATCTCCGCGGCGCCTGGTACGCACTCCCCACCACGCCGGAACGGCGCGGGGCCCCATGCCGGAACGGCGCGGGGCCCTCATGCCGTACCGGGCGCCGCTCCTTGACGGGCAGACGTTGCCCGCCGGAGCACTGGACGTACCATCAGGGGCACAACGGCCCCCCGAGGCCGGTGGGTTATCGCACCACGTCGACCGCACGAGACGGAGAGCCGCCTGATGCAGTACGCAGTGGGGGCTCCGCTGCCGCCGCCCCACGGGCAGGCATCAGGGACCGGGGGCGCCATGCACTGGCCGCCCCACCCGGGACGGCCCGCCGTGCCCGGCACCCCGCCGGCCCCCGCGGCTCCGCCGCCGCCCGCGCCCCAGCCCGGCTGGCACGGGCCCGCCCCCCAGCAGGCGCCGCCCACGGGCCACAGCACCGCGGACCTCACCGGCCATGTCCGGCTGCCCGCGGGCGCCCCGGTGCCGCTGCCCAGCCCGCCCGCCGGAGCCGCGGCGCCGGACGCCGCGCACGCGGCCGTCGCGGTGCTGCTGATCGGCCCGGCCGGCGCCGGCAAGACCAGCGTGGCGCGCCACTGGGCCGACACCCGGCGGGTGCCGACCGCGCACATCAGCCTCGACGACGTCCGCGAATGGGTCCGGGCCGGGTTCGCCGATCCGCAGTCCGGCTGGAACGACCACTCCGAGGCCCAGTACCGCCTCGCCCGCCGCACCTGCGGCTTCGCGGCCCGTAACTTCCTCGCCAACGGCATCTCCTGCATCCTCGACGACGCCGTCTTCCCGGACCGTCCGGTGGTCGGCCTCGGCGGCTGGAAGCGCCATGTGGGGCCCGGCCTGCTGCCGATCGTGCTGCTGCCCGGCCTGGAGATCGTCCTGGAGCGGAACGCCCGGCGGACCGGCAACCGCCGGCTCTCCGACGAGGAGGTCGCCAGGATCCACGGCCGGATGGCCGGCTGGTACGGCTCGGGGCTGCCGATCATCGACAACTCCCAGCACGATGTCGCCACCACGGTCCGGGTCCTGGACGAGGTCGTCGCCCGTTCCCTCGCCAGCCCGCCCAGCTGGTAGCGCCCACGTTCCCCGGCGGTCCGCCGCGGTCCCCCGGGCGGGGGCGCTCGACCGGCCGCCCCGGGGGAGCGGCCGTACGCTGACGATATGTCCGAGTTGTACGCGGTCCGGCGCACGCGGCTGCGCGACCGCTGCGCCGCAACCGGAAGTACCGGCGCCCTGATCTCGCGCCCGGCGAACGTCCGCTACCTCACCGGCTGCGCTCCGCCGGGCGCCGCCCTGCTGATGGGCCCGGGCGAGGACGTGCTGCTGTGCGGCGGTCCGCTGAGCGGCGACCCGTCCGAGGGCCGGCCGGTCGACGACGTACGGGTCTCGGTGCTGCCCGCCCGCGACGGTGACCCGGTCGTGGCCGGCGCCGATCTCGCCGTACGGGCCGGCGCCGACACCCTGGCCGTCGAGGAGCACCACCTCACCGTCACCCGGCACCGGGCGCTCTCCCAGGTCGCGCCGCGGCTGCGGCTGACCGACCTGGCGTGTGCGGTCGAGGCGCAGCGGCTGGTCAAGGACGACGACGAGATCGCCTGCCTGCGGATCGCCGCCGAGATCGCCGACCAGGCGCTGGGCGAGCTGCTGGAGTCGATCCTGGTGGGCCGTACCGAGCGGCATCTCGCGCTGGAACTGGAGCGCCGCCTGGTCGATCACGGCGCGGACGGCCCGGCCTTCCCCACATCCGTGGCGACCGGGCCGAACGCCGGCCGCCCCGGGCACCTGCCCACCGACCGGCGGGTCGAGGAGGGCGACTTCCTCAGCGTCGGCCTGGGCGCGAACTACCGCGGCTACCGCTGCGAGATCGGCCGGACCTTCGTCATCGGCACCACCCCCTCGGACTGGCAGATCGAGCTGTACGACCTCGTCTTCGCAGCCCAGCGGGCCGGACGGGAGGCGCTCGCGCCGGGTGTGGAGTGCCGTGAGGTGGACCGGGTGGCCCGCCATGTACTCGACGTCGCGGGGTACGGCGAGCGGCTCGGCGCGTGGACCGGGCACGGTGTGGGACTCGAAATCGACGAGGACCCGCAGTTGTCCCCGGCGGCCATGGGTAAACTGGACGCTTGCGTGCCGGTCACCGTCGAGCCGGGGGTTCACATCCCGGGCCGTGGGGGTGTCCGGATCGACGACACACTCGTCGTCCGTCCCGATGCGGACGGCGGGCCCGAGCTACTCACGATCACGACCAAGGAGCTGCTCGCACTCTGAGCCGGAGCGGCTCGGTGGGCGCGCCTCCCGGTCCCACCACCTGCAGTCCAGGAGATTCCGCAACCGTGGCATCCACGAACGACCTCAAGAACGGCATGGTGCTCAAGCTCGACGGCGGCCAGCTGTGGTCCGTCGTCGAGTTCCAGCACGTCAAGCCCGGCAAGGGCCCGGCCTTCGTCCGCACCAAGCTCAAGAACGTGCTCTCCGGCAAGGTGGTGGACAAGACCTTCAACGCCGGCGTGAAGGTCGAGACGGCCACCGTCGACAAGCGTGACATGCAGTTCTCCTACATGGACGGCGACTACTTCGTCTTCATGGACATGGAGACCTACGACCAGCTGCACATCGACCGCAAGACGGTCGGCGACGCCGCCAACTTCCTCATCGAGGGCTTCGAGGCGACCGTCGCGCAGCACGAGGGCGAGGTCCTCTTCGTCGAGCTGCCGGCCGCCGTCGAGCTGACGATCCAGGAGACCGAGCCGGGCGTCCAGGGCGACCGCTCCACCGGCGGCACCAAGCCCGCCACCCTGGAGACCGGCTACCAGATCCAGGTGCCGCTCTTCATCACCACGGGCGAGAAGATCAAGGTCGACACCCGTACGAGCGACTACCTCGGCCGGGTGACCAGCTAACCGTGTCAGCCCGTAGCAAGGCCCGTAAGCGCGCCTTCCAGATCCTCTTCGAGGCCGATCAGCGCGGCGCCGACGTGCAGTCCGTGCTGGCGGACTGGATGCGCCACGCCCGGACTGACCCCCGGCAGCCGCCGGTGAACGAGTACACCCTGCAGCTGGTCGAGGGCTATGCGGAGCACATCGCCCGCATCGACGAGCTGATCTCCACCTATGCCGTCGACTGGGACCTGGACCGGATGCCGGCGGCCGACCGCTCGATCCTGCGGCTGGGTGCCTATGAGCTGGTCTGGGTGGACGCCACGCCGGACGCGGTGGCGATCGACGAGGCCGTGCAGCTCGCCAAGGAGTTCTCCACGGACGACTCCCCGGCGTTCGTCAACGGCCTCCTCGGCCGGCTCAAGGAGCTGAAGCCCGGTCTGCGGCGCGAGCCCGAAACGCGGTAGACGCCCGACAGAGCGTGCGAACGGGCCCGGAGGTTTCCATCCCCTCCGGGCCCGTTCGTATGCCCGCAGAGAGCCGCCGAGGGCCGTTCCCGCCCCTCCTCGCGCTCCCCGCGCTCCTCGTCCGATGTCGTCCGCCCTTGACGGATACCGGTTCTACCGGCTGAGCAGACGAAACCGCCGCCCCGGAAGTCCGAGGCGGCGGTACGTTTCTGCAGTGGTCTGCAGGCGGACTGCGGCTGATCCGCGGGTGCGGCGAGAGGCCGGTCAGATCTCCTCGTGCGTCACCGCGCGGCGGGCGTCGGCGTCCAGCACGCCCCAGCTGATGAGCTGCTCGGTCAGCACCGAGGGCGACTGGTCGTAGATCACGGCAAGGGTGCGCAGGTCGTCCTGGCGGATCGAGAGCACCTTGCCGTTGTAGTCACCGCGCTGGCTCTGGATCGTGGCGGCGTAGCGCTGCAGCGGGCCGGCCTTCTCCTGCGGGACGGTGGCCAGGCGCTCCAGGTCGAGCACGAGCTTCGGCGGCGGCTCGGCCGCACCGCCCGGTGTCGTACCCGGCAGCAGTTCCTGCACCGGAACGCCGTAGAAGTCAGCGAGCTCGGCGAGACGCTGCACGGTCACGGCGCGGTCGCCGCGCTCGTACGAACCCACCACCACGGCCTTCCACCGGCCCTGGGACTTCTCCTCGACGCCGTGGAGGGAGAGGCCCTGCTGGGTGCGGATGGCGCGGAGCTTGGCCCCGAGCTGTTTGGCGTATTCGCTGGACATAAGGCTCCCCGGACGCTGTGTCGATAATGCGGCTCAGCCGCGGGCTGGTAACTCACTGTGAGGTTACGCAGCGTAATCTGACTTCGTCAAGCGGAATGGGCCAGACCCTCACCCGTCAGGGGTGCGGACGGGTCCTGACGGGGCTCCTGGTAACCTGACTGCGTAATTCCGACGTCCTTTAAGACCGTCCCGTGAGGCGGAGAAGGAGGTCCGTTTCGTATGGACACGAACAGTTCCAGCGGTTCCGACGCGAGCGCTCGGCTCCCCGCGCGACCGGTGCTCGAAGGCCCGGACATCGCGCGCATGCTCACCCGGATCGCCCACGAGATCGTCGAGCGTGCCAAGGGCGCGGACGACGTGGTGCTCCTGGGGATCCCCACCCGTGGCGTCTTCCTCGCCCGGCGGCTGGCCGCCAAGCTGGCGGAGATCACCGGCCGCACGGTCCCGGTCGGCTCGCTCGACATCACCATGTACCGCGATGACCTGCGGCTGGGCCCGGCCCGTGCGCTCGCCCGCACGGAGATCCCCGCCGACGGCATCGAGGGCCGGCTCGTCCTGCTCGTCGATGACGTGCTCTTCTCCGGCCGCACGATCCGCGCCGCACTCGACGCCCTGAACGACATCGGCCGTCCGCGCGCCGTACAGCTCGCGGTCCTCGTCGACCGCGGCCACCGCGAGCTGCCGATCCGCGCCGACTACGTCGGCAAGAACCTCCCCACGTCACTGCGGGAGGCGGTCAAGGTCCAGCTCACCGAGGAGGACGGCCGGGACGCCGTGCTGCTCGGCGCCAAGGAATCCGCCCCGGCCGGCGGGCGCTAGCCCACCCCCGGCGGACCCGGTGACCCCGGGCCCGCAGGCATGCCCGCCCGGCGGACACGCCCCGTACCCCTCCACTCTCGGATCCTTCACCCACGGAGAAAACCGGATGAAGCGTCACCTCATCTCGGCCGCCGACCTCACCCGTGACGACGCCGTCCTGATCCTCGACACCGCCGAGGAGATGGCCCGGGTCGCGGACCGGCCGATCAAGAAGCTCCCCACCCTGCGCGGACGCACCGTCTGCAATCTGTTCTTCGAGGACTCGACCCGGACCCGGATCTCGTTCGAGGCCGCCGAGAAGCGCCTCTCGGCGGACGTGATCAACTTCGCCGCCAAGGGGTCCAGCGTCTCCAAGGGCGAGTCCCTCAAGGACACCGCCCAGACCCTGGAGGCGATGGGCGTCGACGCCGTCGTCATCCGGCACAGCGCCTCCGGGGCCCCCTACCGGCTCGCCACCTCCGGCTGGATCGACGCCCCCGTCATCAACGCCGGCGACGGCACCCACCAGCACCCCACCCAGGCCCTGCTCGACGCCTTCACCATGCGCCGCCGCCTCATCGGCCCGGACGCCGGCCTCGGCCAGGACCTCGGCGGCAAGCGCATCACGATCGTCGGCGATGTGCTCCACAGCCGCGTCGCCCGCTCCAACGTCGACCTGCTGCACACCCTCGGCGCCGAGGTCACCCTCGTCGCGCCGCCCACCCTCGTACCGGTCGGCGTCGAGACCTGGCCGTGCGAGGTGGCGTACGACCTCGACAGCACGCTGCCCAAGTCCGACGCCGTGATGATGCTGCGGGTGCAGCGCGAGCGGATGAACGCCGCGTTCTTCCCCACCGAGCGCGAGTACTCGCGCCGCTACGGCCTGGACGGCGACCGGATGGCGCGGATGCCCGAGCACGCCGTCGTGATGCACCCCGGCCCGATGGTCCGCGGTATGGAGATCACCGCCGAGGTCGCCGACTCCGGCCGCTGCACGGCCGTCGAGCAGGTGGCCAACGGGGTGTCCATCCGGATGGCCGTCCTCTACCTGCTCCTGGGCGGCAACGAGCCGGCCGCCTCCCACCCCCGTACCGAGGAGAAGTAAAGAACCATGAGCAAGATTCTGATCCGCGGTGCGAAGGTGCTCGGTGGCGAGCCGCAGGACGTGCTGATCGACGGCGAGACGATCGACCGGGTCGGTACGGGCATCGAGGCCGGTGACGCGACCGTCGTCGAGGCGGCGGGGAAGATCCTGCTGCCCGGGCTCGTCGACCTCCACACCCACCTGCGCGAGCCCGGCCGCGAGGACTCCGAGACCGTCCTCACCGGCACCCGCGCCGCGGCGAGCGGCGGCTACACCGCCGTTTTCGCCATGGCCAACACCTTCCCGGTCGCCGACACCGCGGGCGTCGTCGAGCAGGTCTACCGGCTCGGCCAGGAGTCCGGCTACTGCGATGTACAGCCCATCGGCGCCGTGACGGTCGGCCTGGAGGGCCGGAAGCTCGCCGAACTCGGCGCCATGCACGAGTCCGCCGCCGGGGTCACCGTCTTCTCCGACGACGGCAAGTGCGTCGACGACGCCGTGATCATGCGCCGTGCCCTGGAGTACGTGAAGGCCTTCGGCGGTGTCGTCGCCCAGCACGCCCAGGAGCCGCGGCTGACCGAGGGCGCCCAGATGAACGAGGGCGTGGTCTCCGCCGAGCTGGGGCTGGGCGGCTGGCCGGCCGTCGCCGAGGAGTCGGTCATCGCCCGCGATGTGCTGCTCGCCGAGCACGTCGGCTCACGGGTGCACATCTGCCACCTGTCCACCGCCGGCTCCGTCGAGATCGTCCGCTGGGCCAAGTCCCGCGGTATCGACGTGACCGCCGAGGTCACCCCGCACCACCTCCTCCTGACCGACGAGATGGTGCGCACCTACAACCCCGTCTACAAGGTCAACCCGCCGCTGCGCACCGAGCGCGATGTCATGGCCCTGCGCGAGGCGCTCGCCGACGGCACCATCGACATCGTCGCCACCGACCACGCCCCGCACCCGCACGAGGACAAGGACTGCGAGTGGGCCGCGGCCGCCATGGGCATGGTCGGCCTGGAGACCGCGCTGTCGGTCGTCCAGGCGACGATGGTCGAGACGGGCCTGCTGACCTGGGCGGACGTCGCGGACCGGATGTCCTTCAAGCCCGCGCAGATCGGCCGGGCCGCCGGGCACGGCCGGCCCATCGCGGCGGGTGAGCCGGCCAACCTCACCCTGGTCGATTCCGCTTACCGTGGAGAGGTGGACCCCGCGGGCTTCGCCTCGCGGAGCCGCAACACCCCGTACGAGGGCCGTGAGCTGCCGGGCCGGGTCACCCACACCTTCCTGCGGGGCCGCGCAACGCTCGTCGACGGGAAGCTGGCGTGACGTCTCCACTCATCCTTCTGGCCGAAGCGCAGCTGGCCGAAGCACAGCGGTCCGCACCGGTCACCGACTGGGCGGCCCGCCTCGGCTGGGTCGTCGGCCTCCTGGTCTTCGTCGCCTTCATCTACTGGCTGATGCGCCAGGGCTGGAAGTGGCGCGGCACCCTCCAGGGCGATCTGCCGGAGCTGCCCGCCCGCCCGTCGCCCACCACCACCCTTGCCGGAGGCGGCAAGCCGCCGCTGCCTGGAATGCCCGATGACCTGGGCGAGCCCCGGCTGACGCTCAGCGGCCGCTACCACGGCTCGACCACCGCCGGGCAGTGGCTCGACCGGATCGTCGCCCGCGGTCTGGGCACCCGCAGCCGGGTCGAGCTCACCCTCACCGACCAGGGCCTGGACGTGGTCCGGCCCGGCGCGACCGACTTCTTCGTGCCGGCCGCGCAGCTGCGCGAGGCACGGCTCGACAAGGGCATCGCCGGCAAGGTCCTCACCGAGGGCGGCCTCCTGGTCGTGACCTGGGAGCACGGCGACAAGCTGATCGACTCCGGATTCCGCTCCGACCGCGCGGCCGACCACACCGCATGGGCCGACGCCCTGAACCACCTGATCCACACGACGGAAGGCGCACGATGACGACCTCCAGCACCAGGGGAGCCGCCAGGGTTCCCGCCGTTCTCGTCCTGGAGGACGGCCGGACCTTCCGGGGCCGCGCCTACGGGGCCACGGGCGTGACCTTCGGCGAGGCCGTGTTCAACACCGGCATGACCGGCTACCAGGAGACCCTCACCGACCCGTCGTACCACCGCCAGGTCGTCGTGATGACCGCCCCGCACATCGGCAACACCGGTGTGAACGACGAGGACCCCGAGTCGCAGCGGATCTGGGTCGCCGGCTACGTCGTCCGCGACCCCGCCCGCGTGCCCTCCAACTGGCGGGCCCAGCGCTCCCTCGACGAGGAGCTGCGCACCCAGGGCGTCGTCGGCATCAGCGGCATCGACACCCGGGCGCTCACCCGCCACCTGCGGGAACAGGGCGCCATGCGCGTCGGCATCTTCTCCGGCAACGCGCTGCCCGACGAGGGCACCATGCTCGCCGAGGTGCGCCAGGCCCCCGAGATGCAGGGCGCCGACCTCTCCGCCGAGGTGGCCACCAAGGAGGCGTACGTCGTCCCGGCGATCGGGACGAAGAAGTTCACCGTCGCCGCGATCGACCTGGGCATCAAGGGCATGACGCCGCACCGCATGGCGGAGCGCGGCATCGAGGTGCATGTGCTGCCCGCGACCGCGACCGCCGAGGACGTCTACGCGGTCGGCCCCGACGGCGTGTTCTTCTCCAACGGCCCGGGTGACCCGGCCACCGCCGACCACGCCGTGTCTGTCATGCGCGAGGTGCTCTCCCGCAGGACCCCGCTGTTCGGCATCTGCTTCGGCAACCAGATCCTCGGCCGCGCGCTGGGCTTCGGCACGTACAAGCTCAAGTACGGGCACCGCGGGATCAACCAGCCGGTGCAGGACCGTACGACCGGCAAGGTCGAGATCACCGCGCACAACCACGGTTTCGCCGTCGACGCCCCGCTCGATCAGGTCTCCGACACCCCCTACGGCCGCGCCGAGGTCTCCCACGTCTGCCTCAACGACAACGTGGTGGAGGGCCTCCAGCTGCTCGACCAGCCGGCCTTCAGCGTCCAGTACCACCCCGAGGCGGCCGCCGGCCCGCACGACGCCGCGTACCTCTTCGACCGCTTCGTACAGCTCATGGAGGGCCAGCGTGCCTAAGCGCACCGATATCCAGTCCGTCCTGGTCATCGGCTCCGGCCCGATCGTCATCGGGCAGGCCGCCGAGTTCGACTACTCCGGTACCCAGGCCTGCCGGGTCCTCAAGTCCGAGGGCCTGCGCGTCATCCTGGTGAACTCCAACCCGGCGACGATCATGACCGACCCGGAGATCGCCGACGCCACCTACGTCGAGCCGATCACCCCCGAGTTCGTCGAGAAGATCATCGCCAAGGAGCGCCCGGACGCGCTCCTGCCCACCCTCGGCGGTCAGACGGCCCTGAACACGGCCATCTCGCTGCACGAGGCCGGCACCCTCACCAAGTACGGCGTGGAGCTGATCGGCGCCAACGTCGAGGCGATCCACAAGGGCGAGGACCGCGACCAGTTCAAGGAGGTCGTGGCGGCCGTCAACGCCCGCATCGGGCACGGCGAGTCGGCCCGCTCGGTCATCTGCCACTCCATGGACGACGTCCTCAAGGGCGTCGCGGAGCTCGGCGGCTACCCGGTCGTCGTCCGCCCCTCCTTCACCATGGGCGGTGCCGGCTCCGGCTTCGCCCACGACGAGGAGGAGCTGCGCCGGATCGCCGGCCAGGGCCTGACGCTCTCCCCGACCACCGAGGTGCTCCTGGAGGAGTCCATCCTCGGCTGGAAGGAGTACGAGCTGGAGCTGATGCGGGACAAGCACGACAACGTCGTGGTCGTCTGCTCCATCGAGAACTTCGACCCGATGGGTGTGCACACCGGCGACTCGATCACCGTCGCGCCGGCCATGACGCTCACCGACCGCGAGTACCAGATCCTGCGGGACATCGGTATCGAGGTGATCCGCGAGGTCGGGGTGGACACCGGCGGCTGCAACATCCAGTTCGCGGTCAACCCCGAGGACGGCCGGGTCATCGTCATCGAGATGAACCCGCGGGTCTCGCGCTCCTCGGCGCTCGCCTCCAAGGCCACCGGATTCCCGATCGCGAAGATCGCCGCCCGGCTCGCCATCGGCTACACCCTCGACGAGGTCCCCAACGACATCACCGAGCAGACGCCGGCGTCCTTCGAGCCGACCCTCGACTACGTCGTCGTCAAGGTGCCGCGCTTCGCCTTCGAGAAGTTCCCGGCCGCCGACGCCACTCTCACCACCACCATGAAGTCGGTCGGCGAGGCCATGGCCATCGGCCGGAACTTCCCCGAGGCGCTGCAGAAGGCGCTGCGCTCGCTGGAGAAGAAGGGCAGCCAGTTCGACTTCGTCACCGCCCCGGGCGACAAGGCGGAGCTGCTGGAGCTCGCCCAGGTCCCCACCGACGGCCGGATCAACACCGTGATGCGGGCGATCCGGGCCGGCGCCACCCCGCAGGAGGTCTTCGACGCCACGAAGATCGACCCGTGGTTCGTCGACCAGCTCTTCCTCGTCAAGGAGCTCGCCGACGAGATCGCCGCCGTCGACAAGATCGGCCCTCAGATCCTTGCGGAAGCAAAGCGCTACGGCTTCTCCGACGCCCAGATCGCGGCGATCCGCGGGCTGCGCGAGGACGTCGTCCGCGAGGTCCGGCACGCCCTCGGCATCCGCCCCGTCTACAAGACCGTCGACACCTGCGCCGCCGAGTTCGCCGCCCGGACCCCGTACTTCTACTCGTCCTACGACGAGGAGACCGAGGTCGCCCCGCGCGAGAAGCCGGCCGTGATCATCCTCGGCTCCGGCCCCAACCGCATCGGCCAGGGCATCGAGTTCGACTACTCCTGCGTCCACGCCTCGTTCGCGCTCAGCGACGCCGGCTACGAGACGGTGATGGTCAACTGCAACCCGGAGACCGTCTCCACCGACTACGACACCTCCGACCGGCTCTACTTCGAGCCGCTCACCCTGGAGGACGTTCTGGAGATCGTGCACGCCGAGACCCAGGCGGGCCCGGTCGCCGGCGTCATCGTCCAGCTCGGCGGGCAGACCCCGCTGGGCCTGGCACAGGCGCTCAAGGACAACGGTGTACCGATCGTGGGCACCTCGCCCGAGGCGATCGACCTCGCCGAGGAGCGCGGCGCGTTCGGCCGGGTGCTGACCGAGGCCGGACTTCCGGCCCCCAAGTACGGCACCGCCTTCTCCTTCGACGAGGCCAAGGCCATCGCCGCCGGGATCGGTTACCCCGTCATGGTCCGCCCCTCGTACGTGCTCGGCGGCCGCGGTATGGAGATCGTCTACGACGAGCCGTCGCTCGGCGAGTACCTTCAGCGGCACGCGGGGCTGATCTCCGAGCACCCCGTCCTCATCGACCGGTTCCTCGACGACGCCATCGAGATCGACGTGGACGCGCTCTACGACGGCCACGAGCTCTACCTCGGCGGCGTCATGGAGCACATCGAGGAGGCCGGTATCCACTCCGGCGACTCCGCCTGCGCCCTGCCCCCGATCACCCTCGGCGGCTTCGACATCAAGCGGCTGCGGGCCTCGACCGAGGCCATCGCCAAGGGCGTCGGCGTCCGCGGACTGATCAACATCCAGTTCGCGATGGCCGGGGACATCCTCTACGTCCTGGAGGCCAACCCGCGCGCCTCCCGTACGGTGCCCTTCACCTCGAAGGCCACCGCGGTGCCGCTGGCCAAGGCCGCCGCCCGGATCTCGCTCGGCGCCACCATCGCCGAGCTGCGCGCCGAGGGCATGCTGCCGAAGACCGGCGACGGCGGCACTCTGCCGCTGGACGCGCCGATCTCCGTCAAGGAAGCCGTCATGCCCTGGTCGCGGTTCCGCGACGCCTCGGGCCGCGGGGTGGACACCGTCCTCGGCCCGGAGATGCGCTCCACCGGCGAGGTCATGGGCATCGACTCGGTCTTCGGCACCGCCTACGCCAAGTCACAGTCCGGCGCCTACGGGGCGCTGCCCACCAAGGGCCGCGCGTTCGTCTCCGTCGCCAACCGCGACAAGCGCTCGATGATCTTCCCGGCGCGTGAGCTCGTCGCGCACGGCTTCGAGCTGCTGGCCACCTCCGGCACCGCCGAGGTGCTGCGCCGCAACGGCATCAACGCCACCGTGGTGCGCAAGCAGTCCGAGGGCGAGGGCCCGAACGGTGAGAAGACCATCGTCCAGCTGATCCACGACGGCCAGGTCGACCTGATCGTCAACACCCCCTACGGCACCGGCGGCCGGCTGGACGGCTATGACATCCGCACCGCGGCGGTGGCCCGTTCCGTGCCCTGCCTGACCACGGTCCAGGCCCTCGCGGCCGCCGTCCAGGGCATCGAGGCCATGAACCGCGGCGATGTGGGTGTCAGGTCGCTCCAGGAACATGCGGAGCACCTGACCGCGGCCCGCGACTAGCAGCCCACGAGCGAGGGGGACACCGGTACCGGTGTCCCCCTCCTCATGAGGACCCACTCAGGACCCACTCAGGACCCCCTGAGGATCCACTGAGGACCTACCGAGGACCCGTCTATGTACCAGCTCTTCTTCCGGCTCGTCTTCCGGCGCATGGACCCCGAGCGCGCCCACCACCTGGCCTTCCGCTGGATCCGCCGTGCCGCCCGCGTCCCCGTGCTCCGCACGTTCCTCGCGGCGCTGCTCGCCCCCCGCCACCGCGAACTGCGCACCGAGGCGCTCGGCCTGCGGATGCACGGCCCGTTCGGCCTGGCCGCCGGCTTCGACAAGAACGCCGCCGCGGTCGACGGGATGGCGATGCTCGGCTTCGACCACGTCGAGATCGGTACGGTCACCGGCGAGCCGCAGCCCGGCAACCCCAAGAAACGCCTCTTCCGGCTCGTACCGGACCGCGCGCTGATCAACCGCATGGGCTTCAACAACGAGGGCTCGGCCTCCGTCGCCGCCCGGCTGGCCGTCCGCAACCCGGTCTTCCGGACCGTCGTGGGCGTCAACATCGGCAAGACCAAGGTCGTCCCGGAGGCCGAGGCCGCCGCCGACTACGTGAAGTCCACCGAACGGCTGGCCCGGCACGCCGACTACCTGGTCGTGAACGTCTCGTCGCCGAACACCCCCGGCCTGCGCAACCTCCAGGCCACCGAGGCGCTGCGGCCGCTGCTCACCGCCGTCCGCGAGGCCGCCGACCGGACCGTCACCGACCGTCGCGTCCCGCTGCTGGTCAAGATCGCCCCCGACCTGGCCGACGAGGACGTGGACGCGGTCGCCGACCTCGCCGTCGAGCTCGGCCTGGACGGCATCATCGCCACCAACACCACCATCGCCCGCGAGGGCCTCGGCCTGGTCTCCGGCCCGGAGCTGACCGCCGAGACCGGCGGCCTGTCCGGCGCGCCCCTCAAGGAGCGCTCCCTGGAGGTGCTGCGCCGCCTCTACGCCCGTGTCGGCGACCGGATCACCCTGATCGGCGTGGGCGGCATCGAGACCGCCGAGGACGCCTGGCAGCGCATCCTGGCCGGCGCCACCCTCGTCCAGGGCTACAGCGCCTTCATCTACCAGGGGCCGTTCTGGTGCCGGACGATCCACCAGGGCCTCGCCGAGCGGCTGCGCGACAGCCCGTACGCCACCCTCGCCGACGCGGTCGGCGCCGAGCACCGGAAGGTGACCGCATGAGTCCCCTGGAGCCCTTCGGGGCGCGCCTGCGCCGCGCCATGGACGAGCGCGGCCCGCTCTGCGTCGGCATCGACCCGCACGCCTCGCTGCTGGCCGACTGGGGCCTGAACGACGACATCGCCGGCCTGGCCCGCTTCACCCGCACCGTCGTCGAGACGCTCGGCGAGCGGGTCGCGGTCTTCAAACCGCAGGCGGCGTTCTTCGAACGCTTCGGCTCGCGCGGCCTCGCCGTCCTGGAGACCGCCGTCGCCGAGGCCCGCGAGCGCGGTGCCCTGGTCGTGATGGACGCCAAGCGCGGGGACATCGGCTCGACCATGGCCGCCTACGCCGAAGCTTTCCTGCACCCGGACTCGCCGCTGTTCTCGGACGCCCTGACGGTCTCCCCGTACCTCGGCTACGGTTCCCTGCGGCCGGCCGTCGACCTGGCCCGGGAGAGCGGCGCCGGGCTGTTCGTCCTCGCCCTCACCTCCAACCCGGAGGGCGCGGAGGTGCAGCGGGCGGTGCGCGAGGACGGCCGGACCATCGGGGCGACCATGCTGGGCCACCTCACCGCCGAGAACGCCGGCGCCGAGCCGCTGGGCTCCTTCGGCGCGGTCGTCGGCGCCACGCTCGGCGATCTCTCCTCGTTCGACCTGGCGATCAACGGCCCGCTGCTGGCACCCGGCATCGGCGCCCAGGGCGCCACCCCCGCCGACCTCCCCACCGTCTTCGGGAACGCCGTGCGCAACGTCGTCCCGAGCGTCAGCCGGGGGGTGCTGCGGCACGGTCCGGACGCCGCGGGGCTCCGTTCCGCGGCGGACCGATTCACCGCCGAGGTGCGCACCGCGGTGGATCAAGCACCGTAAGGCGGGGCGTTTGGTCCCGAATTGTCCTGGTCAGCAGAGTCTGACCAGGACTTTTCCGCTGTTCTCGCTGACTCTGGCGCGATCGGCCGCTAGTCTCCGACGAGAGCACCGCGTGCAAGCGCGTTGCTCGTTGCTCCGCAGGTGTGGGGCGACTAGGTTCCACAACCGGTCCGTAATCCGACAGTTCGACATCCGAG
Organism: Streptomyces sp. NPDC001339; assembly: GCF_042895955.1. Classification (NCBI taxonomy): domain Bacteria; kingdom Bacillati; phylum Actinomycetota; class Actinomycetes; order Kitasatosporales; family Streptomycetaceae; genus Streptomyces; species Streptomyces sp. NPDC001339. The sequence goes on from NZ_JBIAWT010000002.1 coordinate 352,366, forward strand.
GTGACGTAGGCGTGGCTCTTCCGCCCCTTACCCCTGAACAGCGCGCAGCCGCGCTCGAGAAGGCCGCCGCGGCTCGCCGGGAGCGCGCCGAGGTCAAGAATCGGCTCAAGCACTCCGGTGCCTCCCTGCACGAGGTCATCCAGCAGGGCCAGAAGAACGACGTCATCGGCAAGATGAAGGTCTCCGCCCTCCTGGAGTCCCTGCCGGGCGTCGGCAAGGTCCGCGCCAAGCAGATCATGGAGCGGCTGGGGATCTCCGAGAGCCGCCGCGTCCGGGGCCTCGGCTCCAACCAGATCGCGTCGCTGGAGAAGGAGTTCGGCAGCACCGGTTCCTGAATTTTCCGGCATCGCCGGGAAGCTGGAATAATCGCTGCATGAGTTCAGCAGTCTCCCGGGGGACGACCCCCGCGCCCCCGGCCAGACGACCGCGACTGACCGTGCTCTCCGGCCCCTCCGGGGTCGGCAAGAGCACGGTCGTCGCGCATATGCGCAAGGTCCACCCCGAGGTCTGGCTCTCGGTCTCGGCGACCACCCGCAAGCCGCGGCCCGGGGAGCGGCACGGCGTCCAGTACTTCTTCGTCGACGACGAGGAGTTCGACAAGCTCGTCGCCAACGGTGAGCTGCTCGAATGGGCCGAGTTCGCGGGCAACCGCTACGGCACGCCCCGCCAGGCGGTGCTGGACCGGCTGGACGCCGGCGAGCCCGTCCTGCTGGAGATCGACCTGCAGGGCGCCCGCCAGGTCCGGGAGTCCATGGACGACGCCCACCTGGTCTTCCTGGCCCCGCCGAGCTGGGAGGAGCTGGTCCGCCGGCTCACCGGCCGGGGCACGGAGGCGCCCGAGGTCATCGAGCGCCGCCTGGAGGCCGCCCGGGTCGAGCTGGCCGCGGAGAAGGAGTTCGATGTGACGCTCGTCAACACCTCCGTCGAGGACGTCAGCCGTGAGCTGCTAGCCTTGATGCTGCATCGATCTGGGGACGGGGACATCAGCGGCTGACGCAGGGATGTCCCCCGGCTCCCGGATCGCCGACGATCGACGCACCTCAGCGTTTCGTCGTGGGAACGCAATGATCGCAATTTCGTGGGATCGCAAGGATCGCAACCGGAAGGCAGAGAGTGTCCTCTTCCATCACCGCACCCGAGGGCATCATCAACCCGCCCATTGATGAGCTGCTCGAGGCCACCGACTCGAAGTACAGCCTTGTGATCTACGCCGCCAAGCGTGCGCGCCAGATCAACGCGTACTACTCGCAGCTCGGCGAGGGCCTGCTCGAGTACGTCGGCCCGCTCGTCGACACCCACGTCCACGAGAAGCCCCTCTCGATCTCGCTCCGCGAGATCAACGCGGGTCTGCTGACCTCCGAGTCCATCGAGGGCCCGGCTCACTGACCGGCACGGCATGCACCAAGGGCCCGGCGGAGCTTCCGCCGGGCCCTTGGTGTGTCATAGGGACAGGCGTGCCATCGGGGCACACCGGCGTACGGACCTGAGCTCGGGGAGCGGGGAAGCGATGGACAAGCGGGAACAGGAGCGGGAGCGGCGGCCCAGGGTCGTCCTGGGGGTCAGCGGCGGTATCGCCGCCTACAAGGCCTGCGAGCTGCTGCGCCGGCTGACCGAGTCCGGGCACGACGTACGGGTCGTCCCCACCGCCTCCGCCCTCCACTTCGTCGGCGAGGCGACCTGGTCGGCGCTGTCCGGCAACCCGGCCGGCACCGAGGTCTGGGAGTCCGTCCACGAGGTCCCGCACGTCCGCATCGGCCAGGCCGCCGACCTGGTGGTCGTGGCCCCCGCCACCGCCGACATCCTGGCAAAGGCCGCCCACGGCCTCGCCGACGACCTGCTGACCAACACCCTGCTCACCGCGCGCTGTCCGGTGGTCTTCGCCCCGGCGATGCACACCGAGATGTGGGAGCACCCGGCCACCCAGGAGAACGTCGCCACCCTGCGCCGCCGCGGCGCGTTCGTCGTCGAGCCCGCGGTCGGCCGGCTGACCGGCGCCGACACCGGCAAGGGGCGCTTCCCCGACCCGGTCGAGATCTTCGCGCTCTGCCGACGGGTCCTGGCGAGGGGAGCCGACGGCGCTTCCGCGCAGGACCTCGCCGGCCGTCATGTCGTGGTCACCGCCGGCGGCACCCGCGAGCCGCTGGACCCCGTGCGCTATCTGGGCAACCGCTCCTCCGGCAAGCAGGGCTACGCGCTCGCCGCCACCGCGGCCGCGCGCGGCGCCCGGGTCACCCTGATCGCGGGCAACACCGAGCTGCCCGACCCGGCCGGTGTGGACGTGGTCCCGGTCGGCACCGCGCGTCAGCTCCGTGAGGCCGTGCTGAAGGCCGCCGCGGACGCCGACGCGGTGGTCATGGCCGCGGCCGTCGCCGACTTCCGGCCCGCCGTCTACACCACCGGCAAGATCAAGAAGATCGACGGCCAGGAGCCCGAGCCGGTCATGCTGGTCCGGAATCCGGACATCCTCGCCGAGCTCTCCGCCGACCGGGCCCGCCCCGGGCAGGTCGTCGTGGGCTTCGCCGCCGAGACCGACGACGTGCTCGCCAACGGCCGGGCCAAACTCGCCCGCAAGGGCTGTGACCTGCTGGTCGTCAATGAGGTCGGTGAACACAAGGCGTTCGGCTCGGCCGAGAACGAGGCGGTCGTCCTGGCGGCCGACGGCACCGAGACCCCGGTCCCGTACGGCCCCAAGGAAGCGCTCGCCGACCGGGTCTGGGACCTGGTGGTGCCCCGAATGGCCGATACCCGTCCCTGAGCCCCGTCTCCCCGCGCCTTTTTCACCCTGTCGGCCCCGCAAAAGGCGGCGCGCCCCCTTGACCCCGTCCCATGATCAAGGTGATCGTCCTACCGTACTGCGTGGTGTCCCAGGTCACGGGGGGTCGATAAATCGAGACCATGTGCCCGAACGCCACAGACGACCGATAAACTGGCGAGTGGATCGGGCCGAGCGCAGCTCTCGGCCCTTCCGCCAATGATCAGCCAGCAGCCGCTGCAACCCCAGGGAGCGATGTGTCCCGCCGCCTGTTCACCTCGGAGTCCGTCACCGAGGGCCACCCCGACAAGATCGCTGACCAGATCAGCGACACCATCCTCGACGCGCTCCTCAAGGAGGACCCGACCTCCCGGGTCGCCGTCGAGACGCTGATCACCACCGGCCTGGTGCATGTGGCCGGTGAGGTGACGACCAAGGCGTACGCCGACATCCCCAACCTCGTCCGTAACAAGATCCTGGAGATCGGTTACGACTCGTCCAAGAAGGGCTTCGACGGCGCGTCCTGCGGCGTCTCGGTCTCCATCGGTGCGCAGTCCCCGGACATCGCCCAGGGTGTCGACACCGCGCACGAGTTCCGTGTCGAGGGTGCCGCCGCAGGTGAGGACGCGGACGAGCTGGACCGGCAGGGCGCCGGTGACCAGGGCCTGATGTTCGGCTACGCGTGCGATGAGACGCCGGAGCTGATGCCGCTCCCGATCAACCTCGCGCACCGGCTGTCCAAGCGCCTCTCCGAGGTCCGCAAGAACGGGACCATCCCCTACCTGCGCCCCGACGGCAAGACCCAGGTCACCATCGAGTACGACGGCCACAAGGCCGTCCGCCTCGACACCGTCGTGGTCTCGTCGCAGCACGCCTCCGACATCGACCTCGACTCCCTCCTCGCGCCCGACATCCGCGAGTTCGTCGTCGAGCACGTCCTCAACCAGCTCGTCGAGGACGGCATCAAGCTGGACACCGACGGCTACCGCCTGCTGGTCAACCCGACCGGACGCTTCGAGATCGGCGGCCCGATGGGCGACGCCGGCCTCACCGGCCGCAAGATCATCATCGACACCTACGGCGGTATGGCCCGCCACGGCGGCGGTGCCTTCTCCGGCAAGGACCCGTCCAAGGTCGACCGCTCGGCCGCCTACGCGATGCGCTGGGTCGCCAAGAACGTCGTCGCCGCCGGCCTCGCCTCGCGCTGCGAGGTCCAGGTCGCCTACGCCATCGGCAAGGCCGAGCCGGTCGGGCTCTTCGTCGAGACCTTCGGCACCAACGCCGTCGAGACCGACAAGATCGAGCAGGCCATCTCCGAGGTCTTCGACCTCCGTCCGGCCGCGATCATCCGCGACCTCGACCTGCTCCGCCCGATCTACGCCCAGACCGCCGCTTACGGCCACTTCGGCCGTGAGCTGGAGGACTTCACCTGGGAGCGCACCGACCGCGTGGACGCCCTGAAGAAGGCCGCGGGGCTGTAAGCCGCGTAAACCGCTGCCGTTTGATCCGACCCGGCCCCGGACCGTTCGACGGTCCGGGGCCGTGGGCTGTCCACAGCACCCCGTCGGCTGTCGGTCCCGTCTGCTAAGACTGATGCTGTGAGCAGGGAGAACGGGCGGGCGGAGGCATCGGAGGCCGGGGAGCAGCTGGCGCTGATCCGGGAGGCCGTGCGGGAGCGCAAGGAGGAGCGGGCCAGGCCGCGGACGTGGCGGGGGGCCGAGCTCGCGGCGGAGCTGCCGGTGGCGCGGGTGCTGGTGGACAAGGGACTGGTGCACCTGGACCGGTTCTTCGACTACGCCGTACCCGCGGCGATGGACGCCGAGGCGCAGCCCGGGGTGCGGGTGCGGGTGCGGTTCGGGGCCGGGGAGAAGGGGGGCCGGCGGGAAGGGGGAAAGCTGGTCAGCGGGTTCGTCGTGGAGCGGGCGGCACAGAGCGACTACCGGGGGGTGCTGGCGCCGATCGCGCAGGTGCTGTCGCCGGAACGGGTGCTGTCGCCGGAGCTGCTGGCGCTGTGCCGGGCGGTGGCGGACCGCTACGCGGGGACCCTGGCCGATGTGGTGCAGCTGGCGGTGCCGCCGCGCCGGGCGCGCGCCGAGGCCAAGCCGTCGCCCGCCCCCTTGCCGCCCAACGCGCCTCCTGAAGTGGGGAGTTGGTCACGTTACGGAGCCGGAGCCGGGTTCCTGGCGGCGCTGGCGCGGGGGGACGCGCCGCGGGCGGTGTGGACGGCGCTGCCGGGGCCGACCTGGCCGCAGGAGCTGGCGCGGGCGGCGGCCGCGGCGCTGGCGGGCGGCCGCGGAGCGCTGGTGGTGGTGCCGGACGGACGGGCCGCGGCGCGGGTCGACACGGCGCTCCGCGAGCTGATCGGAGAGGGCCGTCATGTGCTGCTGACCGCCGACGCCGGGCCCGAGGAGCGGTACCGGCGCTGGCTGGCGGTGAGCCGCGGCGCGGTGCGCGGGGTCGTCGGGACCCGGGCGGCGATGTTCGCGCCGGTCGCCGACCTCGGACTGGTGGCGCTGTGGGACGACGGCGACGCCAGCCACAGCGATCCGCACGCACCCCAGCCGCATGCCCGGGAAGTGCTCATCCAGCGGTCGGTGACCGAGCGGTCCGGGTTCCTGCTCGGCGGACTGGGCTGCACGGTCGAGGCGGCGCAGCTGGTCGAGTCGGGCTGGGCGCGCCCGCTGGCGGCGGACCGGGAACAGGTCCGGGCCGCCGCGCCGTTGGTCCGTACGGTCGGCGACGGCGACGAGGCCCGGGACGCCGCCGCGCGGGCCGCCCGGCTGCCGACCATGGCCTGGCAGCTGGTGCGGGACGCGCTCCGCAGCGGGCCGGTCCTGGTCCAGGTGCCGCGCCGTGGCTACGCACCCCGGCTGGCGTGTGAGCGGTGCCGTACGCCCGCCCGCTGCCGGGCCTGCGCCGGACCGCTCCAGGCGCCGGGGGCGGGTGAGTTGAGCTGTGTGTGGTGCGGACGGGCGGAGCCCGGCTGGCACTGCGGCGAGTGCGGCGGCGGGCGGCTGCGGGCCCAGGTCGTGGGCGCCCGGCGGACGGCGGAGGAGCTGGGCCGGGCGTTCCCGGCGGTCCCGGTGCGTACGTCCGGGCGCGACCACGTCCTGACGACGGTGCCCGCCGCGCCCGCCCTCGTGGTGAGCACCCCCGGAGCCGAGCCGGTGGCCGAGGGCGAGGGGTACGCGGCCGCGCTGCTGCTGGACGGCTGGGCGCTGCTAGGGCGGCCGGACCTGCGGGCCGGGGAGGAGGCGCTGCGTCGCTGGCTGGCCGCCGCCGCGCTGGTCCGGGGCCAGGCGGCGGGCGGCACGGTCGCGGTGATCGCGGAACCCACACTCCGTCCGGTGCAGGCGCTGGTGCGCTGGGATCCGGCGGGCCACGCGCTCCGCGAACTGGCCGAACGGGCCGAGCTGGGGTTCCCTCCGGTGTCCCGGATGGCCTCGGTGGCCGGCCGTGGCGAGGACGTGGCCGAGCTGTTGCGAACCGCCGAACTCCCGGCGGGAGCAGAGGTGCTGGGTCCGGTTCCGCTACCGGTCCCGGACCCCGGGCGACCGCGCCGCCCGGGTGATCCACCACCGGGCGAAGAGTGGGAACGCGCGCTCGTACGGGTCCGCCCCGGCCAGGGTGCGGCCCTCGCCGCGGCGCTCAAGGCGGCGCGCGTGGCCCGCCTGGTCAAGCGGGAGGGGGAGGCGGTACGGGTACGGATCGATCCGCTGGACCTGGGCTAGGGCCCGTCAGAAGGGCACTAGGGCCGGGCCAGGGCCTGTCCAGGGGCCTGCGCCGGAAGTCCGTCGTCTCCCCAAGGGGGGAGCGGGTCAGCCGTTGCGGGGGCCGGGGAAGGCGCCCGGGCGGGTCGGTTCGTCGCGGGACGCGCCCGAGGGCTGGGTGGGCATGGAGCGGGCGGCGGGGACGGACGGTGTGCCCGGCAGGCCCGAGGCCATCGTCACCGCGCGGGACGAGGCGGACGCCGGGGCCGCCGGAGGCTCCGCCGTCCGTACCGCCGACTCGCCGCCGCTGTCGGCAGCCGGCTGTGTGGTCGCCCTGCGGGCGCCGTAACGGCGGTGCACCGCCTGCTTGGTGACGCCGAGCGCCGAGCCCACCGCGTCCCACGAGAACCCCAGCGAGCGGTCGAAGTCGACCGCGGCGGTGACGAGGGTCTCGACGCTGTCCCGTAGCTCCTGGGCAAGACGCACGGTCGGCGCGGGCGCGCGTCCGTAGACGACGAAGCCCGCTGAGGGGCCCGTACGCCGCGGCCGGTAGACGTTGCCGAGCTGAGCGGTCAGCGTGCGCAGTGCGTCCACCTGCCGGCGGACCCGCTCGATGTCCCGCACCAGGAGATGCAGGCTGGCGCGCGCCTGGGCGTCGTGGGTTGCGTGGTCGGCCATGAGCAAGCCTCTCGAACCGGCGTGGAAAAGGTATCGGTGAAAGCGAGCGGGCCGCCAAAGCGGCCCGGTCGTAGGTCAATGCTGCTTGACCAACGCAACAGCAGCGGCTCTGGTCACGGTATGGGGGCGTACGAGCTTCCGTACGAGGCGCGGGAAATGTCGTACGCCCCCTGGGTGCACCGCCGCGGCCTGGGCCAAGGCCCCTAGACTGGTCCGTCGTTCCGCTGCGTGTGAGAGGTAGATCGCCACCCATGAGGCTTGTCTTCGCCGGCACCCCCGAGGTCGCCGTACCCGCCCTCGATGCCCTGATCGCCTCGGACCGGCACGAGGTCGTGGCCGTCGTGACCCGGCCCGACGCGCCCGCCGGGCGCGGCCGGCGGCTGGTCGCCAGCCCCGTCGCGGAGCGCGCCGAGGAGGCCGGCATCGAGGTGCTCAAGCCCGCCAGGCCGCGCGACGAGGACTTCCTCGACCGGCTGCGGGAGATCGCGCCGGACTGCTGCCCGGTGGTCGCCTACGGCGCGCTGCTGCCGAAGGCCGCGCTCGACATCCCCGCGAAGGGGTGGGTGAATCTGCACTTCTCGCTGCTGCCCGCCTGGCGCGGCGCGGCGCCCGTGCAGCACTCCGTGCTCGCGGGCGACGAGGTGACCGGAGCCTCGACCTTCCAGATCGAGGAGGGGCTGGACTCCGGCCCGGTCTATGGGGTGTTGACCGAGGAGGTCCGGCCGACGGACACCAGCGGCGATCTGCTCACCCGGCTGGCGTTCGCCGGCTCCGGGCTGCTCGTCGCGACGATGGACGGTATCGAGGACGGCACCCTCAAGGCCGTCCCGCAGCCGGCCGACGGCGTCACCCTCGCCCCGAAGATCGAGGTCGAGGACGCCAAGGTGGACTGGACGGCGCCGGCGCTCCGCGTCGACCGGCTGATCCGCGCCTGCGCGCCCGCGCCCGGCGCCTGGACACTCTTCCGCGGCGAGCGCCTCAAGCTGATGTCCGCCACCCCCGCCGCCGACCACACCGGACCCGGCCTCGCGCCCGGCGAACTGGCCGTCACGAAGAAGGCGGTGTACGTCGGTACGGGGAGCCACCCGGTCGAACCGCTCTGGGTCCAGCCGCAGGGCAAGAAGCCGATGAAGGCGGCGGACTGGGCCCGCGGCGTCCGCATCGCGGCGGGGGAGCGGCTGGGCGACTGACGACCGGCCCCAGGGCCCGCGTCTGGGCCCAGGGCCCGCGTCGGAAGTGCCGCCCGCTCGTCGCCGGTCCCCGCGCGCCGGTGTCTTCCGGCCCGCGTAGGCTGGGACGGAACCCCCCTCTCGTATCCGGAGCACCTTTTCTGTGAGCCAGCAGCCGCCCCGCCGTCACGGCACCCGTAAGCCCTATCGCCGCCCCAAGAAGGACCCGGTACGGATCCTCGCGTTCGAGGCGCTGCGGGCCGTCGACGAGCGGGACGCCTATGCGAATCTCGTTCTGCCGCCGCTGCTGCGCAAGGCGCGCGAGGGCGGCGACTTCGACGGCCGGGACGCCGCGCTCGCCACGGAGCTGGTGTACGGGTCGCTGCGGCGCCAGGGGACGTACGACGCGATCCTCGCGCAGTGCGTGGACCGGCCGTTGCGCGAGGTGGACCCGCCGGTCCTGGACGTGCTGACGCTCGGCGCGCACCAGCTGCTCGGTACCCGGATCCCGACGCACGCCGCGGTCAGCGCGACCGTCGAGCTGGCCCGGGTGGTACTGGGCGACGGGCGGGCCAAGTTCGTCAACGCGGTGCTGCGCAAGGTCGCGGCCGAGGACCTGGACGGCTGGCTGGCGCGGGTCGCGCCGGACTACGACGAGGACCCCGAGGAGCACCTCGGCATCGTGCACGCCCACCCCCGCTGGATCGTCTCGGCGCTGTGGGACGCCCTCGGCGGCGGCCGCGCCGGCATCGAGGACCTGCTGGCGGCGGACAACGAGCGCCCCGAGGTGACCCTGGTGGCGCGCCCCGGCCGGGCCACCGCGCAGGAGCTGCTGGCCGCGACCGGTGAGGAAGGCGCGCTGCCCGGCCGCTGGTCGCCGTACGCGGTGCGCCTCGCGGAGGGCGGTGAGCCCGGCGCGCTGGACGCGGTCCGTGAGGGGCGCGCCGGGGTCCAGGACGAGGGCAGCCAGCTGGTCGCGCTCGCGCTGGCCAACGCGCCCGTCGAGGGCCCGGACCGCACCTGGCTCGACGGCTGCGCGGGCCCCGGCGGCAAGGCGGCACTGCTGGCCGCCCTCGCGGCGGAGCGCGGTGCCGCGCTGCTGGCGTCCGAGAAGCAGCCGCACCGGGCGCGGCTGGTGGCGCGGGCACTGGCCGGCAACCCCGGCCCGTACGCGGTGATCGCCGCCGACGGCACCCGTCCCGCCTGGCGCCCTGCCGCCTTCGACCGGGTGCTGGTGGATGTGCCGTGCACCGGGCTGGGCGCGCTGCGCCGGCGGCCGGAGGCGCGCTGGCGCCGCCGCCCCGAGGACCTCGACGGCTTCGCCCCGCTCCAGCGCGCCCTGCTGCGGGAGGCGCTGGCCGCCGTACGGGTCGGCGGCGTGGTCGGCTATGCGACCTGCTCGCCGCACCCGGCCGAGACCCGGGCCGTGGTGGAGGACGTCATCAAGGGCCGCGGCGGCCCGGCGGTGGAGGTGGAGTGGGTCGACGCCCGGCCGCTGATGCCCGGCGTCCCGGCCCTCGGCGACGGACCGGACGTCCAGCTGTGGCCGCATCTGCACGGCACCGACGCGATGTATCTGGCCCTGCTGCGCCGCACCGGGTGAGGGCGGCCGGCGCCCCGCTTCCGTCCCGCGCCGACAGCGCCCCTGGTCCCGCGTCCGGGGGCGCCGGACCAGGGCGCCATACTGGTGGCATGGCCTTGATCAACCCCAGCATCCTGTCCGCGGACTTCGCCCGCCTCGCCGAGGAGGCGAAGGCCGTCGAGGGCGCCGACTGGCTCCACGTCGACGTCATGGACAACCACTTCGTCCCCAACCTCACGCTCGGCGTCCCGGTCGTCGAATCGCTGAGCAGGGCGACGGACACCCCGCTCGACCTGCATCTGATGATCGAGGACCCGGACCGCTGGGCGCCGCAGTACATCGAGGCCGGGGCCGGGTCGGTGACCTTCCACGCGGAGGCGGCGGCCGCGCCGGTGCGGCTGGCGCGGGAGATCCGGGCCAAGGGCGCGCGGGCGTCGATGGCGCTCAAGCCGGCCACGCCGATCGAGCCGTACGAGGACCTGCTGCCCGAGCTCGACATGCTGCTGATCATGACGGTGGAGCCCGGCTTCGGCGGCCAGGCGTTCCTGGACATCATGCTGCCCAAGATCCGCCGCACCCGTGAGCTGATCTCCCGGCACGGCCTGGAACTGTGGCTCCAGGTGGACGGCGGGGTCTCGGACGCCACCATCGAGCGGTGCGCCGAGGCGGGCGCCGATGTGTTCGTGGCCGGTTCCGCGGTCTACGGCGCGGACGACCCGGCCAAGGCGGTCCGCGAGCTTCGCGCGAAGGCCGAATCGGCGACCGCGGCGGCGGGCTGGGGCTGCGCGCACTGATCCCGGGAACCGGGGGGGCGGCGGTAGCCAGTGGAAACCCAGGGGCGGCGGGGTGGCCGGATCCGGCCACCGGCAGCTCCTTCGTGGCGGGGCCGTGCCACCGATCGTCCGTGGCGCCACTGAGTGTTCACGATCGTCGGGGCGCCGTTGGTCCCCGTTGCCCTCGGGTTTCTGAAAGGATGAGCAAAGACTCGATCAGGTGCGCAAAAGGGGAGAATTTCGTGGTAGCCAGCCGCCCGCAGTCGGGTATGGGCCCTGCCGAGCTGGTGCAGGCTGCGGCCATGGCCCGCCGTTTCTATCTCGAGGGCAAGTCGAAGATCCAGATCGCGGAGGAGTTCGGCGTCAGCCGGTTCAAGGTCGCGCGGGTGCTGGAGACGGCCCTGGAGCGTGATCTCGTACGGATCGAGATCCGGGTGCCCTCCGAACTGGACGCCGAGCGCTCCGACGCCCTGCGGGCCCGCTACGGCCTGCGGCACGCCGTGGTCGTCGAATCGCCCGCGGACGCTCCCCCCGCCTTCGGCGGCCAGACGCCGCCCGAGGACGCCGCCGACCCCGAGAACCTCGGTGAGGTCGCCGCCGACCTGCTCGGCGAACTGGTCACCGAGGGCGATGTGCTCGGGCTCGCCTGGGGCCGTTCGACCATCCACATGGCGGCCGCGCTGCACCGGCTGCCGCCCTGCACGGTCGTCCAGCTCACCGGGGTGTACGACGCCGGCACCGCCGACCGCGGCTCGGTCGAGGCGGTGCGCCGCGCCGCCGATGTCTCCGGAGGCGAGGCGCACCCGATCTACGCGCCGATGCTGCTGCCCGACCCGGCGACCGCCGAGGCGCTGCGCCGGCAGACCGGTATCGCCCGCGCCTTCGAGTACTTCGACAAGGTCACCGTCGCCTGTGTCTCCATCGGCTCCTGGGAGCCCGGCGTCTCGACCGTCTACGACATGCTGACGGAGGAGGAGCGGGAGCACTACGCCTCGCTGGGCGCCGCCGCCGAGATGTCCGCGCACCTCTTCGACGCCGAGGGCCGCCGGATCGGACGGGACCTGGGCGAGCGGTGCATCACCGTCGAGGCGGACCGGCTGCGTCGTATCCCCGAGGTCGTCGCCATCGCGGGCGGCCGGCGCAAGGCCGCGGCGATCGGCGCGGTGCTCCGCTCCGGCCTGGTGACGAGCCTGGTCACGGACACCGCGGCGGCCGATCACCTGCTGCTGGAGACCGGCCCCGGGCCGCGCCCCGCCCTGGACCGCGCGGACCCGGACGGATCGTGACGCCCGGCCGGCCGGGGCCGCCGGCCGGCCACCCCGGAGGCGCCCACCGGCGGGCAGCCGGTGCGGGCCTGTGACAGCATCGGCGCCATGAAGATCAGCTTTGCCCCGCGGCGTGCCGCCGCCGTCCTCGCCGCGCTGCTCGCCGGACTGCTCCTCGTCCTGAGCGGATGCGCCACCGGCGGTGCGGACAAGGGGAGTTCACCCCGGCCGCCGCGGGCCACCGCCTCCGGCGGCACCGTCGCGCCGGGCACCTCCGGCGTACCGGACTGGGCGCACGGCATACCGGTCGTCGAGGCCGGCCGGCTGCCCGTCCAGGCCCGGGACACCCTCCGGCTGATCGACGCCGGCGGGCCCTTCCCGTACCGGCAGGACGGGACCGTCTTCGGCAACCATGAGCGGCTGTTGCCCCGTCAGCCGCGCGGCTACTACCACGAGTACACGGTCCCCACGCCCGGCTCACGGGACCGCGGCGCCCGCCGCCTCGTCACCGGCAAGAGCCACGAGACCTACTACACCGACGACCACTACCGATCGTTCAGGGCGGTGCTGCGATGACGTTGCTGGTACTCGGCGGCCGGTGCGGGGTGCGGCCGGGGGTCCGGGGGGCGACCCCCGGGGGATGGGGCAGGGCGGTGCTGCGATGACGTTCCCGGTGTCCGGCAACGGCGGTGAGGTGCCCCGCCCGGTGCCCCGCCCGCTGGCCGCGGTGCTGGCCGGGCGTACGCCGCCGGGGGTGCTCACCTGGCCCGCGGACCGGCCCGTGGCGGATGCGCTGGAGGCCGCGCGGGAGGCCGGCTGGCGCGGCGCGGCCCTGGATCTGGCGGGGACGGCCGACAAGGCCGCGTTCATGGATCGGTGCGCCCGCTCGCTGCGGCTGCCGGACTGGTTCGGCCGCAACTGGGATGCGCTCGCCGACTGCCTGATGGACCTGTCCTGGTGCCCGGCCGGCCGCGGCCGGCTGCTGGTCGTCACGGGCTGGCAGGACTACGCGGCCGCCGCGCCCGACGACTGGAGCGTCGTGGAGTCCGTACTGGCCGACGCGGTGGGCTACTGGCGCGACACCGACACCGGACTGGTGGTGATCATGGCCAGGGGACGGGGCCGGCAAGGGACGTAGGGGGCATGCAAGGGATGTAGGGCACGCAAGGGGCGTAGGGCACGCAGGGGGCACAGCGCCGTCCGGAGGCCCGGCCCGCGCGCGGCCTTGGCGGATCGCACACATGGCCCCACGGCAGCTCGGACAATCGTATGAGCCCAGGTCAGGGCCCGTATCCTGGCCATATGCGATTCCTCAATCCGAAGAACGGCGCGCTCGAAGAGAGTTCTTCGGTGCCCTACGACCTGACCTACGACGATGTGTTCATGGTGCCCAGCCGCTCCGCCGTGGGCTCCCGCCAGGGTGTGGACCTCTCCGCGCCCGACGGGACCGGCACCACCATCCCCCTCGTGGTCGCCAACATGACGGCGATCGCCGGCCGCCGGATGGCCGAGACCGTCGCCCGCCGTGGTGGCCTGGTCGTCATCCCGCAGGACATTCCGCTCGATGTCGTCACCGACGTCGTGACCTGGGTCAAGCGCCGTCATCTGGTACTGGACACGCCGATCGTGCTCTCCCCGGTCGCGACGGTCGCCGACGCGCTGGCGCTGCTGCCCAAGCGGGCACACGGCGCGGGCATCGTCGTCGAGGGCGGCCGCCCGATCGGTGTCGTCACCGAGCACGACCTGGCCGGGGTGGACCGCTTCACCCAGGTCTCCGAGGTCATGTCGAAGGACCTGCTGGTCCTGGACGCGGACATCGACCCGCGTGAGGCGTTCAACCGCCTCGACGCCGCCAACCGCAAGCTCGCGCCCGCGGTCGACGAGAGCGGCATGCTGGTCGGCATCCTCACCCGCAAGGGCGCCCTGCGCGCCACCCTGTACACCCCCGCCGTGGACGCCGACGGCAAGCTGCGGATCGCCGCCGCCATCGGCATCAACGGCGATGTGGCCGGCAAGGCCCAGGCGCTGCTGGACGCCGGCGTGGACACCCTCGTCGTCGACACCGCGCACGGCCACCAGGAGTCGATGATCGAGGCGGTCAGGAAGGTACGGGCGCTGGACCCGCAGGTGCCGATCGTGGCCGGCAACATCGTCGCCGCCGAGGGCGTCCGCGACCTGATCGAAGCCGGTGCGGACATCATCAAGGTCGGTGTCGGACCGGGCGCGATGTGCACCACCCGCATGATGACCGGCGTCGGCCGGCCGCAGTTCTCCGCGGTGCTGGAGTGCGCCGCCGAGGCCAAGAAGTACGGCAAGCACGTCTGGGCCGACGGTGGGGTGCGCCACCCGCGCGACGTCGCCATGGCGCTGGCCGCCGGTGCGTCCAACGTCATGATCGGTTCCTGGTTCGCGGGCACGCTGGAGTCGCCCGGCGACCTCCAGCACACCGCCGACGGCCGCCCGTACAAGGAGAGCTTCGGTATGGCCTCGGCCCGTGCGGTGCAGCGCCGGACGAGCGAGGAGTCGGCCTACGACCGGGCCCGCAAGGCGCTCTTCGAGGAGGGCATCTCCACCTCGCGGATGTTCGTCGACCAGGCGCGTCCCGGCGTCGAGGACCTGATCGACTCGATCATCGCCGGTGTCCGCAGCTCCTGCACCTACGCGGGCGCGGCCTCCCTGGAGGAGTTCGCCGAGAAGGCCGTCATCGGCGTGCAGAGCGCCGCCGGCTACGCCGAGGGCAAGCCGCTGCACGACAGCTGGAGCTAGTTCCCGACAGGCAACGTTCGGGCAACTCTCGCCCACCGGCCCCGCACCGACCACTCGGTGCGGGGCCGGTCGCGTATCCGGTCCGGGACGCCGGGTGACCATGGCGTCCACCCCTTGGACGGTTCCTTCGGAGACCGTCCGGAATCCGTCCTACCGGTGCCCGATACGCAACGAATCTCCGGGCTGCCCGCCGGTGCGCAACGATCGTCCGCGGTTGCGCAAGGAACCTGCATTACGGCAGCTCAGCGGCGCACCGTAAGGTCTGCGCTAAGTACGTGGAGTGGCGGCGACCGCCTGCTCGGCGGTCGGCGTAGGCTGCTTTGGCATGCCCGCGTACGGATCGCTGTCGGTGGCCGCCATCCGACCGGCAGCGATTAAGGAGCCACCTCAGTGTTGGAGCACGGCGCAGCCCCGCCCCCGGGGGACACCAACACCGAACCGCCCGCCCCTGGAGCCGTCGGCACCGGGGTGATGCGGCGCAAGCCGGTCGAGCGGCTGGTCGCCGAGAGCGGCAAGGGGCAAGGGGGTTCGCTCCGCCGCTCGATGGGTGTCTGGCAGCTGACCATGATCAGCGTCGGCGCCACTCTCGGCACCGGCATCTTCGTCGTCCTCGGCAAGGCCGTCCCGGTCGCCGGTCCCGCGGTCATCCTCTCCTTCGTGCTCGCCGGCCTCACCGCGCTGTTCTCGGCGCTGTCGTACGCGGAGCTGGCGGGCACCATCCCGGTCTCCGGGTCCTCGTACTCCTACGCCTACGCCACCCTCGGCGAGGTGGTCGCCTGGGTCTGCGGCTGGTGCCTGATCCTGGAGTACGGCGTCTCGGTCGCGGCTGTCGCGGTGGGCTGGGGCCAGTACCTGAACGAGCTGCTCGACGGTGTCTTCGGCTTCACCATCCCGGACGCGCTGGCCGCGCCGCCCGGTGACGGCGGGATCTTCAACCTGCCCGCACTGCTGGTCGTCCTGCTGGCCATGGTGTTCCTGATGGGCGGGGCCAAGGAGAGCGCCCGGGCCAACACGATCATGGTGGTAGTCAAGATCGTCGCGCTGCTGCTCTTCTGCGGCGTCGCCGTGCAGGGTGTGCGCTCCGGGAACTACGCCAACTTCATGCCGCTGGGCATGGCGGGTGTCAGCGCCGCCGGCGCGACCCTCTTCTTCTCGTACATCGGCTTCGACGCGGCCTCCACGGCCGGCGAGGAGGCCAAGAACCCGCAGCGTGATCTGCCGCGCGCCATCATGCTCTCGCTGGTGATCGTCACCGTGCTGTACTGCCTGGTCGCGGCGGTCGCGGTGGGGGCGATGCCGTGGCAGAGCTTCGAGGGCTCGGAGGCCGCGCTGGCCGGCATCCTCAAGGCGGTCACCGGCCAGAGCTGGTGGGCCGTGCTGCTGGCCTTCGGCGCGGTCATCGCCATCGCCAGCGTCGTGCTGACCGTGCTCTACGGCCAGACCCGCATTCTCTTCGCGATGTCCCGGGACGGGCTGGTGCCGAAGGCGTTCTCCAAGGTGCACGCCAAGACCGGGGTGCCGCGCATCAACACCGTGATCGTCTCGCTGTTCTGCGGTGTGCTGGCCGCCGCGGTGCCGCTGGCCGAGCTGGCGGACGCCACCAGCATCGGCACGCTCTTCGCCTTCGCGCTGGTCAACGTGGCCGTGATCGTGCTGCGCCGCACCCGGCCCGAGATGCCGCGGTCGTTCCGTACGCCGCTCGCTCCGCTGTTCCCGGCGATCGGCTTCCTGATGTGCGTCGGGCTGATGCTCAGCCTGGGCGTGGTCACCTGGGTGGTCTTCGGTGCCTGGATGGCGGTGGGCCTTGTGATCTACTTCGGTTACGGCAAGCGCCGCTCCCGATTGGCCACACCAGAGAAGTGATCCACCCGCAGTGCGACTGAACGATCTCGACGAACGCATCGTCCACGCCCTCGCCGAGGACGCCCGCCGCAGCTACGCCGACATCGGCCAGGAGGTCGGGCTCTCCGCCCCGGCCGTCAAACGCCGGGTGGACCGGCTGCGGGCCGACGGTGCCATCACCGGCTTCACCGTACGGGTGGACCCGGCGGCGCTCGGCTGGGAGACCGAGGGGTACATCGAGGTCTACTGCCGCCGGAACACCTCGCCCGAGGCGATCCACCGCGGCCTGTCGCGCTACCCGGAAGTGGCGTCCGCCTCCACCGTGACCGGTGAGGCGGACGCCCTCGTCCAGGTCTTCGCCTCCGACATGCGGCACTTCGAGCGGGTGCTGGAGCGGATCGCGGGCGAGCCGTTCGTCGAACGGACCAAGTCCGTCCTGGTGCTGTCGCCGCTGCTCCGCCGCTTCAGCTCGGGCGCGCCGGGCTGACCTCTCCGTCGTCGCCCGGTGTGCTCGTCCGGCGCAGGCCGGTGACCACGGCGGTGCCGAGGACGAGCACCACGCCCGCCGCGATCCGGTAGCCCAGCGCCGCGCCATCGGTGAAGGCGGCCGCCGCCGAGGTGCCGTCGCCGGTGCCGGCCGTGAAGCGTACGGACAGGACGGTGCCGACGACGGCGATGCCCAGCGCCGCGCCCAACTCCCGTGCCGCGCCCTGGAGTCCGGAGCCCATCCCCGCGCGCCGGGGCGGCACGGAGGCCACGATCGCATGCGACAGGGACGGCATCGCCAGCCCCGCTCCGGCCGACATGATCAGCAGGAACACCACATAGCGGAGGTACGGGGTACCGGCGTCTGCCGTGGACAGCAGCAGCAGTCCGGCCGCGATGAGCGCCAGGCCCACGCCGACCGTCCGGGCCTCACCGGCCCGCTGGGCCCAGCGCAGCCCGTAGCGCGTCACCGCCATCATCCCGGCGGCCAGCGGCACGATCGCGAAGCCGGTCTGGAGCGGTGAGTAGCCCTTGACGTACTGGAGGAACTGGGCGTTCACGTAGAAGAGCGCGAACATCCCGAAGAACGCCAGGCCGATACCGAGGACGCCGGCCCGCAGCCGCGGCAGCCGGAACAGCCGGGGATCGAGCACCGGGTGCGCGGCCCGCAGCCCGTGCCGTACGAACACCGCGAAGGCCACCAGGGCGAGGGCGAAGGCGCCGGTCACCGCGGCGGAGGTCCAGCCCCGGCCCGGGCCCTCGATGACGCCGAAGAGCAGCGCGCCCGCCCCCAGGACCAGCAGTGCCGAACCGGGCAGGTCGAGCACCGCGGTCTGCCGGGGAACCCGCGGCGCGGCCGAGGCGACCCAGACCAGCAGGGCCGGCCCGAGCAGGACGTACGCCCAGAAGAGCCCCTGCCAGGGCAGGTACTGGAGGATCAGCGCGCCGCCCGCGTTGCCCGCCATCCCGCCGATGCCGAGCGCCGTGCTCCAGGCGGCCACCGCCCCGGCCCTGCGCTCCGGCGGTGTGGCGTGCAGCAGAACGGACATGGTCGCCGGGACCAGCAGGGCAGCGCCCGCGCCGGAGAGGGCGCGGCCCGCCAGCAGTACCGGAAGGGCTGGTGCCAGCGCGCTCAGCAGCGCGCCCGCCGCGAAGACGCCGAGGCCGGTCAGCAGCATGCCCTTGCGGCCGAATCTGTCGCCGAGCGCGCCCGCCGGGATCAGCAGCCCCGCGAAGACCAGTACGTAGCTGTCGACGATCCACAGCAGCTGGGAGGCGGACGGATGCAGCCCGCTCGCGGCGATCTTGGGTATCGCCAGGTTCATCGCGGCCACCAGCGACTGGGCGACCAGCACACAGGCGCACATCGCGGCGGTCACCGAGCGGCGTCCGGCGCGCGGGCCGGTGGCCAGGGCGGGGGAGGGAGTCACGGTCGAGGTCATGGCCGGGACGCTAGAGTCCGGGTGGGATAACCTCAACTGCAAGGTGTGCACTCCATGATTGCGCGAAACGCAAACATCGACCTCAACCTGCTGACGGCGCTGGACGCCCTGCTCGAAGAGGAGAGCGTGACCGCGGCGGCCGACCGCCTCGGGCTCTCCGGCCCGGCCATGAGCCGCGCCCTCGGCCGGATCCGCCGGACGATCGGCGACCCGGTCCTGGTCCGCGCCGGCCGCCATATGGTGCCCACTCCGCGCGCCCGGGAGATCCGGGCCGAGGTCCGCCGCCTGGTCGAGGCGGCCCAGGGCGTGCTGGCCCCCGCCGCGCCCGCCGACCCGGCCCGGCTGGCCCGGGCGTTCACCCTCACCGCCAACGACCTCCTGGTCACCGCCGTCGGCCCGCGGCTGGTCGCCCTCGCCGCCGCGGAAGCGCCGCAGGTCGTCCTGCGCTTCCTCGGCGAAAGTCCGGTCGATGTACCGCTGCTCCGCGAGGGCGCCGCGGACCTGGAGCTGGGCGTCATCGACAGCCATGAGCCGGAGATCCGCACGGAGCGCCTGTACCGCGACCACCCGGTGGCGGTGGTCCGCGCCGGCCATCCGCTGACCACCGGGAAGCTCACCGCGCGCCGCTACGCCGACGCCCCGCACCTCAACCACACCCGCCGCGGCCGGCTGACCGGGCCCATCGACGCCGCGCTCGCCGAACTCGGACTGCGCCGCAAGGTCATCGCCACCGTCCCCACCTTCGCCGCCTCCCTGCTGATGGTCCGCGACAGCGATGCGGTCGGCATGGCGAACGAGGCCACCGCGGCCTCGACGATCCGCAGCCTGGGCCTGCGCACCCTGCCGATCCCGCTCGACCTGCCGCCGATGACCATGGAGATGGCCTGGCACCCGCGTCAGGAGGCCGACGCCGGGCACCGCTGGCTGCGCGGGCTGGTACGGCGGGCGGTCACCGAGGTGATCGGCGCGGCACCCGACACGGCACCCGATACGGCACCCGATACGGCACCCGATACGGCACCCGCTCCCACCTGCGAGAACGCCGTACGCAACGAATCGCCGCGGAGCCGCTTGAACGCGCAATGAATCGTCCGTCGGCACGCAACGGAGGCGCCTTGTCCGGCATCGCCGGCGCCCCGTACCGTCAATGCGTCCCGCCGCCCGCACCCGTTCCGCCGAGGGGTCCCATGACGTCGCTGCACACCGCCCTGCTCCAGAGCTCGGGGCAGCCCGGCGACGTCGCCCACAATCTGCGGGTGCTCGACGACGCCGCCCGCACGGCGGCCGCGCACGGCGCCGGACTGCTGGTCACGTCCGAGATGTTCCTCACCGGGTACGCCATCGGCGACGACGTCCCCCGGCTCGCCGAGCCCGCCGACGGCGACGCGGCGCGTGCCGTCGCCGAGATCGCGGTGCGCCACGGCCTCGCCGTTGCCTACGGCTTCCCCGAGCGCGACGGTGGGACGGTGTACAACGCGGTCCAGCTGATCGGCCCGGACGGGCGGCGCCTGGCCGCCTACCGCAAGACGCACCTCTTCGGCTGCTTCGAACGCGAGTGGTTCACCCCGGGCGACCAGCCCGTCGTCCAGGCCGAGCTGGGCGGCCTCCGCATCGGCCTGATGATCTGCTACGACGTGGAGTTCCCGGAGAACGTCCGCGCGCACGCCCTCGCCGGCACCGACCTGCTGCTGGTGCCCACCGCACAGATGCACCCGTTCCAGTTCGTCGCTGAATCGCTGCTGCCGGTGCGCGCCTTCGAGAACCAGATGTACATCGCGTACGTCAACCGCACCGGCCCGGAAGGGGAGTTCGAGTTCGTCGGGCTCTCCACGCTGGCCGGACCCGACGGCGTCGCCCGGGCCCGGGCCGGCCGCGGCGAGGAGCTGGTCTTCGCCGACGCCGACCCGGAGTTCCTCGCCGCCTCGCGCGAGCACAACCCGTATCTGCGCGACCGCCGCCCCGGCCTGTACGGGTCCCTCGTCTGAACCCCTTCCTCCACCCCATCCCTCCTCTCCACCAGCTCCACCGTCAGTTCCCCGCGCAAGGAGTCCCCGCCCCATGACGTCCACGGTGCCCCCCGCCGTCCAGCACACCGACGGCCAGCCGCCGATCACCATGTTCGGCCCGGACTTCCCCTACGCGTACGACGACTTCCTCGCCCACCCGGCGGGCCTCGGCTCCGTCCCCGCGACCGAGCACGGCACCGAGGTCGCGGTCATCGGCGGCGGGCTCTCCGGCATCGTCGCCGCGTACGAGCTGATGAAGATGGGCCTCAAGCCCGTCGTCTACGAGGCCGACGAGATCGGCGGCCGGCTGCGCACCGTCGGCTTCGACGGTTGCGACGAGGAGCTCAACTGCGAGCTGGGCGCGATGCGCTTCCCGCCGTCCTCCACCGCCTTCCAGCACTACATCGATCTGGTGGGCCTGGAGACCAGGCCGTTCCCCAACCCCCTCGCCCCCGACACCCCGTCGACCGTCGTCGACCTCAAGGGCGAGTCCCACTACGCCCGTACGGTCGATGACCTGCCGCAGGTCTACCGCGACGTGATGAACGCGTGGAACGCTTGCCTGGAGGAGGGCGCCGACTTCTCCGACATGAACCGCGCCATGCGCGAGCGCGACGTCCCGCGCGTCCGCGAGATCTGGTCCAAGCTCGTCGAGAAGCTCGACAACCAGACCTTCTACGGTTTCCTCTGCGACTCCGAGGCCTTCAAGTCCTTCCGCCACCGCGAGATCTTCGGCCAGGTCGGCTTCGGCACCGGCGGCTGGGACACCGACTTCCCCAACTCCATCCTGGAGATCCTCCGCGTCGTCTACACCGAGGCGGACGACCACCACCGCGGCATCGTCGGCGGCAGCCAGCAGGTCCCGCTGAGGCTGTGGGAGCGCACCCCGGAGAAGATCGTCCACTGGCCGTACGGGACCTCGCTGAAGTCGCTGCACGACGGCGAACCGCGCCCGGCGGTGACGCGGCTGAACCGCACCGCCGGGAACCGGATCACCGTCACCGACACGTCCGGCGACATCCGTACGTACCAGGCGGCCATCTTCACCGCGCAGTCCTGGATGCTGCTGTCCAAGATCGCCTGCGATGACGAGCTGCTGCCCATCGACCACTGGACGGCGGTCGAGCGCACCCACTACATGGAGTCCAGCAAGCTCTTCGTGCCCGTCGACCGGCCGTTCTGGCTGGACAAGGACGAAGAAATCGGGCGGGACGTCATGTCGATGACGCTGACCGACCGGATGACCCGCGGTACCTATCTGCTGGACAACGGCCCGGGCCGGCCCGCCGTCATCTGCCTCTCGTACACCTGGTGCGACGACAGCCTCAAGTGGCTGCCGCTGGACGCGAACGAGCGGATGGAGGTGATGCTGAAGTCGCTCGGCGAGATCTATCCGAAGGTCGACATCCGCAAGCACATCATCGGCAACCCGGTCACCGTGTCCTGGGAGAACGAGCCGTACTTCATGGGCGCGTTCAAGGCCAACCTGCCCGGCCACTACCGCTACCAGCGGCGCCTGTTCACCCACTTCATGCAGGACCGCCTGCCCGAGGACAAGCGCGGCATCTTCCTCGCCGGTGACGACATCTCCTGGACCGCCGGCTGGGCCGAGGGCGCCGTACAGACCGCGCTCAACGCCGTATGGGGCGTGATGCACCAGTTCGGCGGCGCCACCGACCCGACCAACCCGGGCCCCGGCGACGTCTACGACGAGATCGCCCCGGTCGAGCTGCCCGAGGACTGAGTCCCGGGAACCGAGTGGGCGGCCGGGGAGTTCAGACCCCGGCCACCCGCGCCGCCGTGTACATCTCCGCCGCGAGATCCGTCAGCTCCGCGGCGTCCCTGGCCCCGCCCTGCAGATCGATGAGGATCTCCTCCACGCCCACCGCGGCATGCGCGGCCAGGTCCTCGGCGATCTGCTCGACGCTGCCCTGGAACGGGCGGCGGTTGCCGCCCTCGTACGGGGCGCGGGTGTGCTGGGTGTTGACCCGCAGCACGCTCCGCACCGGCTCCTCGCGGCCCCGCTCGGCGGCCGTCTCCCGCAGCAGCCGCCACTGCTCGGCGAGCGCTTCGGCGCCCGCGCCGACCGGCATCCAGCCGTCCGCCCGGTCGACCAGGCGGCGCCGCGCCCGCGCGCTGGTGGCGGGCAGCAGGATCGGGATCGGTCGCTTCGGCTTGGGGCCGACGGCGGACGGGGCGATGGTCGTCAGCGATCCCTCGTACGCCACCGGGTCCGGGCCCCACACCGCGCGGCAGACGTCGATCACCTCGTCGAGGACTGCGCCGCGCCGCTCGAACGGGGCGACCGCGGCGGCCGCGTACTCGTCCAGCGACCAGCCCGTGCCCAGGCCCGCGACCACCCGGCCGCCGCTCGCCGCGTCCAGGGTGGCGAGGCCGCGGGCCAGCTGGAACGGTACGTGCAGCGGGGCGACCAGGACGCTGGTGCCCAGCCGGGCCCGCTCCGTGGCCGCGGCGGCCAGCGCCAGCGTCACCAGCGGGTCGGCGACCGCGCGGTACTGATCGGGCCAGGGCAGGCCCGGAATCCCGTACAGCCCCTGGGTGGCGGGCTCGGGGAACAGGATCCGCTCGAAGACCCAGAGGCTCTCGTAGCCGGTCCGCTCCGCGGCCCGCGCCACCTCGGGAACGTCCCGTCCGATGTCGTACTGCCGCGTCTGCGGAAGGCCCAGACCGAGTCGGATGGCCATGCGCCGCACTCCTTCGTCTCAGGTGTCCCGGCTGTCCAAGGTGTCCCCTGACTGTCTCCGGCACTCCAGAGCAACGTACCCACGGTGTACGGAAGTTCAGCGGTGAAATGTCGGTGCGGCGGCCCGTGCGGCGGCGCGGTCACCCGTGCGGCGGCCCGGTCACCCGGGCAGCGGCCGGCGGCCCGGTCACCCGGGCAGCGGCGTCAGCAGCATCCGGCCCACCAGCCCCACCCCGGCGTCCAGCCGCTCGGTGAACTCCTCCGTCACCTCCGGCAGCCCGCGCACGCACCACAGCGCCCGGGCCGCCACCCAGGCACCGTCCCGGGCCTTGTCCAGGCTCCAGGACCCGATCAGATGCGTCAGCGGATCGGCGACGTCCAGTACGTCGGGGCCGGGCATCAGCCGTTCGCGGATCCGCTCCTCCAGGCTGGTCAGCACCCCGCCCACCCGGGCGAAGTCGGTCTCCAGCGCGTCCGGTTCGCACTCCAGCGCCCGGCAGGTGTCCAGCACCGCCAGCGCCAGGTCGTGGCCGATATGGGCGTTGATCCCGGCCAGCGCGAACTGCAGCGGACGCACCCCCGGGTGGCGGCGCAGCTGGAACAGCGGCCGCCAGCAGGCGGGCGGCCGCCGCCCCGCCGTCGCGGCGTCCACCGCGTCGAAGTAGCGCCGCGCGAACCGGACGTCCAGCTCACCGGCGGCCCGCGCGTCCTGGAAGGCGCCGCCCTCGATCCGCCGCGCCACCTCCTCGGTGACGGTCAGGTAGACGCTGTTGAAGACGGCCACCCCGTCCCCGGCGGGCAGCGCCGCGTCCAGTGCCCGCATCCGCGCCAGGACGTCCACGATGCCGCGAGCGGGAGAAGCGGGAGAAGCGGGGGAAGCGGGGGAAGCGGGAGAAGAGGGAGGAGCAGGAGGAGCGGTGGGAGCGGCCGGAGCGGCCACGGTGTCCGCCGGCCCGAGGCCGTCGTCCTCACCGCGTTCCCGGTCCGTCGATTCCTGAGATGTCGTCATCCGCCCAGCCTGTCAGCGGAACGACGGAAATCCGCCGGTGCCGGACGGCGTTGACCGGAACGGGGGAACGTCCGGCGCCGAGGTGATGTCCGGCAACGGGGCAATGTCCGGCGCCGCCCTGCCGCTACGCCTTGTCGTAGGACGAGGTGCCCTCGTCCAGCAGCGGCGGCTGCGCCTTCAGATGCGCGGGGGCCAGTGCGCGCAGCACGTGGTAGCCGGTGAGCACCACGATCGTGCCCAGCGCGATACCGCTCAGCTCGAAGTGGTCGCCGAGGCGCAGGCTGACGCCGCCGATGCCGATGATGATGCCGGCGGCGACCGGTACGAGGTGCAGCGGATTGCGCAGATCCACCTTGTTGTGCACCCAGATCTGGGCGCCGAGCAGGCCGATCATGCCGTACAGGATGACGGTGATGCCGCCCAGCACCCCACCGGGTATCGCGGCCACCACCGCGCCGAACTTCGGGCACAGACCGAAGAGCAGGGCGAACCCTGCCGCTGCCCAGTAGGCCGCGGTGGAGTAGACCCGGCTCGCCGCCATCACGCCGATGTTCTCGGAGTATGTGGTGTTGGGCGGGCCGCCGAGCGCCGTGGAGAGCACCGAGGCCGCACCGTCCGCGGAGATCGCGGTGCCGAGCTTGTCGTCCAGCCGGTCACCGGTCATCTCCCCGACCGCCTTGACGTGCCCGGCGTTCTCCGCGACCAGCGCGATCACCACGGGCAGCGCGACCAGGACCGCCGACCATTCGAAGCTCGGCCCGTGGAGGTGCGGAAGGCCGATCCAGTCGGCCTGGCCGACGGCGGAGAAGTCCAGCCGCCAGTGGTCGGTGACCTTCCCGGCCCCGTTCACGGAGTGGATCATTCCGAAGACCCGGTCGAAGAGCCAGGAGACGGCGTAGCCGAAGACCAGCCCGAGGAAGATCGCGATACGGGACCAGAAACCACGCAGGCACACCACGGCACCCCCGGTGACCAGCATGGTCAGCAGCGCCACCCACTGGTCCTGCGGCCAGTACGTACGCGCCGTCACCGGCGCCAGGTTGAAGCCGATCAGCATCACCACCGCGCCGGTGACCACCGGAGGCATCGCGGCGTGGATGATCCGGGCCCCGAACCGCTGCACGGCCAGCCCCACGAGGAACAGCACCACACCAACGGCCAGCACCGCACCGGTCACCGTCGCACTGGTGCCGCCCTGCGCCCGGATCACCGCGGCGACCCCGACGAACGACAGCGAACAGCCCAGGTACGAGGGCACCCGGCCGCGCGTCGCCAGCAGGAAGATGACCGTCGCGACACCGGACATCATGATCGCGAGGTTGGGATCGAGACCCATCAGTACCGGGGCGACGAAACTCGCACCGAACATGGCGACGACATGCTGCGCGCCCAGGCCCGCCGTCCGCGGCCACGACAGCCGCTCATCCGGTCTGACCACGGCTCCCGGGGCCGGGTTGCGCCCGTCGCCATGCACGGTCCAGCGCACACCGAGGCCCATGACTGCTCCAGTTCTCCATGACGGTGATGACCGTCCGTACGGGGGATGACCGGGCAATGTTAGAGCGGCGTCAGTCCCTCTCCTCCCGGTATGCCAGGATCCGGGACGGCCGGGAACCGGCTATGTCCTCCGTCACTGTCCCGTCACTCGTCCCGACCGTCCCGTCAGTCGTCCCGACTGTCCCGTACTGTCCCGTCACTCGTCCCGGCTCACCGCCCGGAACGGGGCCCGGTACGCACCCGCGGGCTGTGAGGCAGCCCACAGCACCTCGCCCGCATGGGTCGCGATCAGCCGTGGCAGACTGAAGCTGTACTGACATAAGAGCAGCAGCGCACTCCGGGGTCGGTGTAATTCCGAACCGGCGGTAACAGTCCGCGACCCGTCCGCAGCCAGCGGCCGGTTGAGCAGGTGGAATTCCTGCACCGACGGTGAAAGTCCGGATGGGAGGCAGTGCGCGGCGGGCGAGTCTCGGTACACCGCCGTCGGCGGCGCGTCCGGTCGTTCTCCGGGCGGGCCTTGTCGTACGTCCGTGGTGTTCCCGTTGCTCCGTCCCGCTTCTGTCGTATCCGACAGCCCCGGAGTCCGTGCCCGAAGAGGCAGGAGGACCCGGTGGCCACCCGAGCCCCCGTCGAGACCGCGGCGATGCGCCGAGCCATCGAGCTCGCCGCGCGCGGCCTGGGGCACACCAGCCCCAACCCCGTGGTCGGCTGTGTCGTCCTGGATTCCGGCGGCCGTACCGCCGGCGAGGGCTGGCACCAGCGCGCCGGCGGCCCGCACGCCGAGGTCCACGCCCTGCGCGCCGCGGGTGACCGGGCCCGGGGCGGGACCGCGGTGGTCACCCTCGAACCCTGCAACCACACCGGCCGTACCGGCCCCTGCGCCCGGGCGCTGATCGACGCCGGGATCGCCCGCGTCGTCTACGCCGTCTCCGACCCCACCCCGGCCGCCACCGGCGGCGCCGTCACCCTCGCCGAGGCCGGTATCGACGTCGAGGGCGGACTCCTCGCCGACGAGGCCGCGGCCGGCAACGAGGCCTGGCTGACCGCGGTCCTGCGCCGCCGCCCCTTCGTGCTGTGGAAGTACGCCGCCACCCTCGACGGCCGGATCGCCGCCGCCGACGGCACCAGCCGCTGGATCTCCTCGCCCGAGTCGCGCGCCGATGTGCACCGGCTGCGGGCCGCCGCGGACGCCGTGATCGTCGGCTCCGGCACCGCCCGCGCCGACGATCCGCAGCTCGGCGCCCGGACCAGCCTGTCCGACGACGACATCAGCCAGCCGCTGCGGGTCGTCGTCGACTCCGGCGCCACCGCCGTCAAGGCCGGCGCCCGCGTCCTGGACGGCACCGCGCCGACCCTCATCGCGGTCGCCGAGGACGCCGACGCCGCCCACCTCGAAGGTCTCGCCCCGCTGCTGCGGCTGCCGCGCGCCGCCGACGGGCCCGGCCTGTCGATCCCCGCCCTGCTCCAGGCCCTGTACGAGCGCGACGTCCGCTCCGTGCTCCTCGAAGGCGGGCCCACACTCGCCGGGGCCTTCCTCGCCGCCCAGGCCGTCGACAAGGTCGTCGGCTACCTCGCACCGGTGCTGCTCGGCGCCGGACCGGCCGCCGTCGGCGACGCCGGAATCACCACCATCGCCCAGGCGTTGCGGCTCGATGTGACCGGTACCGAACGGCTCGGCCCCGATCTGCGCATCACCGCCACGCCCATCCGTCCTGCCGTCTCTGCGCATGCCGTCTCCGCGCATGCCCGCCACGAGGAGAACTGAAGTGTTCACCGGAATCGTCGAAGAACTGGGTGAGGTCGTCGCCGTCGAGAACCTCGGTGACAGCTCCCGGTTCCGGCTCCGCGGCCCCGTCGTCACCGAAGGCGCCAAGCACGGCGACTCGATCGCCGTCAACGGCGTCTGCCTGACCGTCGTGGACACCGTCGACGGAGAATTCACCGCCGATGTGATGGCCGAGACCCTCCACCGCTCCAGCCTCGGCGCGCTGACCACCGGCTCGCGGGTCAACCTGGAGCGCCCCATGGCGCTCGGCGGGCGGCTCGGCGGCCACCTCGTCCAGGGCCATGTCGACGGCACCGGCACCCTCGTCGAACGGATCCCCGGCGAGCACTGGGAGATCGTCAGGATCGCCCTGCCTGCCGCGCTGTCCCGCTATGTCGTCGAGAAGGGCTCCATCACCGTCGACGGGGTCAGCCTCACCGTCGTCGACGCCGGTGACGCCCACTTCACCGTCAGCCTCATCCCGACGACCCTCGCGCTCACCACCCTCGGCATCAAGCAGGCCGGCGACCCCGTGAACCTGGAGGTCGACGTCCTCGCCAAGTACGTCGAGCGGCTGCTGGCGCGGGGCTCCGGCGACCTCGCGGACCTGACGGACGTCGAGGAGATCAAGGAGATGGGCCGGTGAGCCTCCTCGACCCGCTGAACGGCGAGGCCTTCACGGCCTTCGGACAGCACGTCATCTGGTCGGACATGATCGGCAACACCGTCGGTCTGGCCGCCCTGGCGCTCGGCTGGCGGCGCTCGATATGGACCTGGCCGGCCCAGTTCCTCTCCGGCCTGATCCTCGTCGCCGCCTACGCCTCCGCCCACCTCAGTGGCGGTGTCGGCAAGCAACTCCTGGTCATCGGCGTGGCGTTGTGGGGCTGGCGGCAGTGGCAGCGCGGCCGGCGGCAGGCGCAGGACGGCTCGATCGCCGTCCGCTTCGCGAGCTGGGGCGAGCGCGGTCTGCTGCTCGCCGGCACGGCCCTGGGCACCGTCGCCGTCGGCACGCTCTTCACGCTGATCCCGCAACTGTCCTGGAACCCCTGGCCGGACGCCTACATCTTCGTCGGCACGCTCGCCGCGATGGTGGCCCAGGCCCGCGGCCTGGTCGAGTTCTGGTTCGCCTGGCTGCTGGTCGACCTGGTCGGCGTCCCGCTCGCCTTCGGCAGCGGGCTCGCCTTCTCCGGTCTCGTCTACGTCGTCTATTTCGCCCTCGTCGTATGGGGCCTGCGCGACTGGTGGCTGCGCTCGCGCCGCGCCGCGGCGGCCGCTGAGGCCCGGGCCGTCCTGGAAGGAGCACTTTCGTGAGCGACGCACGCGCGGCCGCCGGGTCGCAGACAGCAACGAAGGCCGCACCTCTGCGCCGCGCGGGCGGAGAAGCGAACAAGGGAGCACGAGCATGACCGCCCTGAAGAGCTGGTACGACGCCGGGGACTCCGAGTCCCTGGCGCTCGACCCCGTCGAGCAGGCCATCGCCGATATCGCCGCCGGCCGCCCCGTCGTGGTCGTGGACGACGAGAACCGCGAGAACGAGGGCGACCTCGTCGTCGCCGCGGAGAAGGCCACCCCCGAGATCGTCGCCTTCATGATGAGCGAGTGCCGCGGACTGATCTGCGCCCCCATGGCGGGCCCGGACCTGGACCGGCTGGAGCTCCCGCAGATGGTCGAGCGGAACACCGAGTCGATGCGGACCGCCTTCACGGTCTCCGTCGACGCCACCGCCGCGCACGGCGTGACCACCGGCATCTCCGCCGCCGACCGCGCCACCACGCTGCGGCTGCTCGCCTCCGGCGACGCCACCCCCGGCGACTTCGTCCGGCCCGGCCACATCTTCCCGCTGCGCGCCAAGCCCGGCGGCGTCCTCGTCCGCAACGGCCACACCGAGGCCGGCGTCGACCTCGCCCGGCTCGCCGGACTGCGTCCGGCCGCCGCCATCGTGGAGATCGCCGGCGAGGACGGCGCCATGCTGCGGCTGCCCGAGCTGGTGCCGTTCGCCCGCAAGCACGGCCTGTCGATCATCTCCATCGAGGACCTGATCGCCTACCGGCAGTCGTCCGAACCGACCGTCCGCCGCGAGGCCGCCACCCGCCTGCCCACCGCGCACGGCGAGTTCACCGCGTACGGCTACCGTTCCACGGTCGACGGAGTCGAGCACATCGCACTGGTCGCCGGCGACCTCGGGGACGGTGAGGACGTCCTGGTCAGGGTCCACTCCGAGTGCCTGACCGGCGACATCTTCCACTCCCTGCGCTGCGACTGCGGCCCCCAGCTGGACGCCTCGCTGCGGCGGATCACCGAGGCGGGCCGAGGGGTGGTGATCTACCTCCGCGGCCACGAGGGACGCGGCATCGGACTGCTGTCCAAACTGCGCGCCTACGAGCTCCAGGAGCGCGGCCGCGACACCCTCGACGCCAACCTCGAACTGGGGCTGCCGGCCGACTCCCGCGACTACGCGGCGGGCGCGCAGATGCTCCGGGACCTGGGCGTCCGCTCGCTGCGCCTGATGACCAACAACCCCGACAAGACCGCCGCCCTGGTGCGGCACGGCCTCACGGTCACCGGCCGCGAGCCGATGCCCGTCCAGGCCGGCGAGCACAATCTCCGCTACCTGCGCACCAAGCGGGACCGGATGGGCCACGACCTCCCGTGGCTGGACGGCGAGCACGCCACCACCTGCGGCAACCAGTAGCCACCACACCCTCACTCCATCCACCACCCCACTTTCACTCGTACGAGGAGAACCGTGAGCGGCAAAGGCGCACCTGAACTGACCGTGAAGAACTGTGGCGACCTGCGGGTGGCCGTGGTCGCGGCCCAGTGGCACACCGAAGTCATGGACGGCCTGGTGAACGGCGCGCTGCGCGCCCTGGCGGACCTGGGCATCGACGAGCCGACCGTGCTCCGGGTCCCCGGCAGCTTCGAGCTGCCGGTGGCCGCCAAGGTCCTCGCGGGCCGCGGCTACCACGCGGTGGTCGCCCTCGGCGTGGTCATCCGCGGCGGCACCCCGCACTTCGACTACGTCTGCCAGGGCGTCACCCAGGGCCTGACCCAGGTCAGCGTGGACACCGGCGTCCCGATCGGATTCGGCGTGCTGACCTGCGACAACGATGAGCAGGCGAAGGACCGCGCGGGCCTCGAGGGCTCGCACGAGGACAAGGGCCACGAGGCGGTCACCGCCGCTGTCGCCACCGCCGTCACCCTCCGCTCGCTGTCCGAGCCCTGGCACTGAGCGGGCGGGGCGAGCGCGTAGGGTGGTGACCATCATGTCCAAGAAGACGTTCGAGGAGCTGTTCGCCGAGCTCCAGCAGAAGGCCGCCACCGGCGACCCGGCCACCTCCCGCACCGCCGAGCTGGTGCAGGCCGGCGTCCATACGATCGGCAAGAAGGTCGTCGAGGAGGCCGCCGAGGTCTGGATGGCGGCCGAGTACGAGTCCCATGAGGCGGCCGCGGAGGAGATCTCCCAGCTCCTCTACCACCTCCAGGTGATGATGGTCGCGAAGGGCATCTCCCTCGACGACGTCTACGCCCACCTCTGAACCACCCCTCGCCCCCCACTTCTCCTCCCCGCTTCAACTCGCCCCAGTCGCAAAGGAATTCGCTCTCATGCTGCGCATCGCTGTCCCCAACAAGGGTTCACTGTCCGAGCCTGCGTCGGCGATGCTCCATGAGGCCGGCTACCGCCAGCGCAAGGACCGCCGGGAACTGGTCCTGGTCGACGCCGGGAACGAGGTCGAGTTCTTCTTCCTGCGCCCGCGCGATATCGCCGTCTACGTCGGCTCCGGCAAGCTCGACATCGGCATCACCGGCCGTGACCTGCTGCTGGACTCCGGAGCCGACGCCGAGGAGATCCTCCAGCTGGGCTTCGCCGGCTCGACCTTCCGCTACGCCACCCGCCCCGGCACGGCCAAGGACGTCGCCGACTTCGGCGGGATGACCATCGCCACCTCCTTCTCCGGTCTGGTCGGCAAGCACCTCGCCGACAACGGCGTCGACGCCTCCGTCGTCCGCCTCGACGGCGCCGTGGAGACCGCGATCCAGCTCGGCGTCGCCGAGATCATCGCGGATGTCGTCGAGACCGGCACCACCCTGCGCAACGCCGGCCTGGAGATCATCGGCGAGCCGATCCTCAAGTCCGAGGCCGTCGTCATCCGGCGTACCGGCGCCCCCGAGGACGACCCGAAGGTGCGCCAGTTCCTCCGCCGCATGCAGGGCGTCCTGGTGGCCCGCCGGTACGTGATGATGGACTACGACATCCGGGTCGAGCACGTCGAGAAGGCCGTTGCCCTCACGCCCGGCCTGGAGTCGCCGACCGTCTCCCCGCTGCACCACGAGGGCTGGGTCGCGGTCCGCTCGATGGTCCCGTCCAAGGATGCCCAGCGCATCATGGACGAGCTGTACGACCTCGGCGCCCGCGCGATCCTCACCACCGGCATCCACGCCTGCCGGCTCTGACCACCGGGATCCACGCCGGCCGGCCCCGACCGGCCGGCACCCCGGCTCCGGTTCCTCCGCTCCTCCCTCTCCTCCGGGCCCCCTCCGGCACCCCCTACGTACGACGGAAGGCGACGACGTGTCCGCGGTACCCCAGCCTTCGCTGCCCAGCCTCCCGGTGACCTTCCGGCCGACCCGTACCCGGGTGGTCCTGTACGCCGTCGCCGTCGCCCAGCTCGCCGCCCTCACGGCGATCGCGCTGGCGCTGCCGGAGCTGAGCGGCGGCGAGCGGCTCAGCTTCATCGTCACCGGACTGCTGGTGGGGTCCGTCCTCCTGCTGCTCAGCCGCCCCAAGGTGGTCGCGCGGCAGGAGGGCGTCACCGTGGTCAACCTCACCACCAAGCGCGAGCTGGCCTGGGCCCAGGTCGTCCGGGTCAACCTCCGGCCCGGCGACCCCTGGGTCCACCTCGACCTCGCCGACGGCACCAGCCTGCCCGCCATGGGCATCCAGCCCGGCATCGGCCGGGACCAGGCCGTCCGCGACGCCCGGGCGCTGCGCGACCTCACCGAGAAGCATGGTGTGCTGGACCACACGGCCCGGTGAACCTGCCGTACCCCGGGCCCTGATGTTTACTCTGTTCCCCGGGGCGCGCCCCTGCGCCCTGCCCCTCAGTGGGCCCATCGCGACCCGAGGAGTGACTCCCTCCGGCAATGGACGGATCGTCCTGTAGTACCTGCGCCGCCCCTCCGCATACGACGGGGGCGGCGGCATGACCGGCCCCCTGCTGCTGCTCGCGGCGGCTCTTGCGCTGATCCTGGCCAACGGCTTCTTCGTCGCCGCCGAGTTCGGCCTCGTCACCGTCGAGAAGGCGGATGCCGAACGGGCCGCGGCCGGCGGCGACCGCCGTGCCCGTACCGTCGTCTCCGCACTGCGCGAACTCTCCTTCCAGCTCTCCGGCACCCAACTCGGCATCACGATCACCTCTTTGGTCGTCGGTATGCTCGCCGAGCCCGCGCTGGCCCAGCTGCTGTCCGGCCCGCTGCACGCGACCGGTCTGCCCGCGGCCGTGGTGCCGGGCGTCGCGGTCGCCCTCGGCATGCTGGTGGCGTCCGCCGTCCAGATGGTCGTCGGCGAGCTCGTGCCCAAGAACTGGGCGGTCTCCCGGCCACTGTCCGTCGCCCGTTTCGTGGCCGGTCCGCAGCGGGCCTTCTCCGGCTTCTTCCGCCCGGTGATCACCCTGCTGAACACCGTCGCCAACCGGCTCGTCCGCATGCTGGGCGTGCAGCCGACCGAGGAGCTGGCCTCCGCCCGCACCCCTGGCGAACTGGTCTCGCTGGCCCGGCACTCGGCCCGGGCGGGCGCCATCGAGCAGGACACCGCCGACCTCTTCGTCCGTACCCTCTCCCTGGGCGAGCTCACCGCGGAGAACGTGATGACTCCGCGGGTACGGGTCAGCGCCCTGCAGGACACCGCGACCGCCGAGGACGTGGTGAACCTGACCCGCGCCACCGGCCTGTCCCGCTTCCCCGTCTACCGCACCCGCCTCGACGAGGTCGTCGGCATGGTCCACCTCAAGGACGCGCTGGCCGTCCCGGCACACGACCGGCTGCGCACCCCGGCGGCCCGGATCGCGGTGCCGCCACTGCTGGTGCCCGAGACGCTGCCGGTGCAGCCGCTGCTGGAACGGCTGCGCAGCGAACAGCCGATAGCAGTGGTCGTCGACGAGTACGGCGGCACCGCCGGTGTGGTCACGCTGGAGGACATCATCGAGGAGCTGGTCGGTGAGGTCCGTGACGAGCACGACGGCGTGGACCTGCCGGAACTGGGCCAGGCCCCGCCCGAGGAGGGCCGCCCCGCCTGGGACGCCGACGGCGGCTGCCGGGTGGACACCCTGCGAAGGATCGGCCTGCAGGCCCCGGAGGGGCCGTACGAGACGGTGGCCGGGCTGGTGGCCCACATACTCGGCCGGATCCCGGCCCCCGGCGACACCGCGGAACTCGACGGCTGGCGGCTCCGGGTGCGGCTGGTGTCGCACCACCGCGCCGAGCGGATAAGGCTCGTCCGGACCGCGACGGCCACCGTACCCGCCGTGCGCGAGCCCGCCGCGGCCGTTGCGGAGGTGTCCCGATGACCCTGGCCCAGCTGCTCTTCGCGATACTCCTGGTCCTCGCCAACGGCTTCTTCGTCGGTGCCGAGTTCGCCCTGGTCTCGGTACGCCGTTCACAGATCGAACCGCTGGCGACGGAAGGTTCCGGCAGGGCCCGGCAGGTGCTGCACGGGCTGGAGAACCTTCCGCAGATGATGGCCGCCGCCCAGTTCGGCATCACCGTCTGCTCCCTGACGCTGGGTGCGGTGGCCGAACCGACCGTCGCCCGCCTCCTGGAACCGCTCTTCGAGGCGGTCAGCCTCCCCGCTCCGCTGGTCCACCCGCTCGGCTATGTCATCGCCCTGGCGCTGGTGGTCTTCCTCCACCTCGTCATCGGCGAGATGGTCCCCAAGAACCTGGCGATGGCCGCACCGGAGAAGACCGCCCTGTGGTTCAGCCCGGGCCTGGTCGCCTTCGCCCGGGTGTGCCGCCCGGTCACGGCCCTCCTCGGCGCCTGTGCCCACGGTGTGCTGCGGCTCTTCCGCGTCGAACCGAAGGACGAGGTCGAGGCGGTCTTCACCAGCGAGCAGCTGACCCACCTCGTCGAGGACGCGGGCCAGGCGGGCCTGCTCGAACCGGCCGCCCAGGAGCGCCTCGCCGACGCCCTGGAACTGGGCAGCCGCCCCGTCACCGATGTCCTCCTCGACCCGTCGGGCCTGATCACCGTCGAGCCGACGGTGACGCCCCGCCAGGTGGAGGAGCTGACCGTACGGACCGGCTACTCGCGCTTCCCGGTGTGCGCGCCCGGTGGGGCGTACATGGGCTATCTGCACGTCAAGGACGTCCTCGACCTCGAGGACCGGGACCGTGCGGTGCCCCAGCGGATCTGGCACCCCATGGCCACGCTGCGCGCCGAGCTCCCCCTGGACGACGCCCTGACGGCGATGCGCCGGGCCGCCTCCCATCTGGCGGCGGTGGCCGACGGGTCCGGGCGGGTGCTCGGGCTGGTGGCCCTGGAGGACGTGCTGGAGATGCTGGTCGGTGAGGTCCGTGATCCGTCGCACCGCCGGACGCCGGCCGTCCGCCGGGAGCGCCGGGACGCGGGGGAGCGGGTCACCGAGCCGCGCGCGGAAGCCGTGCTGCCGGCGGAGGACCGCGCCCTGGCCGGCTG
Source organism: Streptomyces sp. NPDC001339 (assembly GCF_042895955.1). Classification (NCBI taxonomy): domain Bacteria; kingdom Bacillati; phylum Actinomycetota; class Actinomycetes; order Kitasatosporales; family Streptomycetaceae; genus Streptomyces; species Streptomyces sp. NPDC001339. The sequence goes on from NZ_JBIAWT010000002.1 coordinate 387,504, forward strand.
AGGCCGGGGGCCGGGCGGGGCCCGGGACGTCAGGCTGTGTCTTTCCGGTCTCCAGCTCATGGAGAACCGGATAGACACGGCCTAGAGCTCCGGGCCGTCCGGCCCCCGGCCCGACAGGACCTCGCCGTAGGCCTGCATCAGGTCCGGCAGCCGCAGAGTGGCCAGGTCGTCCCGGGCCGGTGTGCCCCGCCAGGTGGACAGCCGCAGATCGCGGTAGGCGCAGCTCTTCTCGTAGAGGGTGCGCAGAAAGCGGCCGTTGCCGAGCTCGTCGATCCAGCCCTCCTCGACGACATGGGCGCTGATGCTGGCGAGCTCCTCGAGGGCCTCCTCGTCCCAGTGGTCGCCGTTCTCGGCGGCCAGCACCTCCCCGATGGCGGTCAGCTCCGCCGGCCGGTAACTGGGGAAGTCCACGCGGCTGGTGAAGCGGGAGGACAGGCCGGGGTTGGCGGCCAGCAGCCGGTCCATGCCCTCCGGGTAGCCCGCCAGGATCACCACCAGCCGGTCGCGGTTGTCCTCGGCGCGCTTGAGCAGCACCTGCAACGCCTCGTCGCCATATGCGTCGCCCTTGCTGTAGCCGGAGTTGGACAGGCTGTACGCCTCGTCGACGAAGAGCACACCGCCCAGCGCGGAGTCGATCAGTTCATTGGCCTTCACCGCGGTCTGGCCGAGGAACTCGCCGACCAGATCCGACCGTTGGGCCTCCACGAGATGGTCGCCGCCGAGCAGCCCCAGCGCGTAGAAGACCCGTCCCAATATCCTGGCCACGGTCGTCTTGCCGGTGCCGGACGGCCCGGAGAAGACGAAGTGCCGTTTCGGCGGCTGCACCGGCAGCCCCTGGCTCGCCCGCAGCCGCGCCATCCGCAACTGCGCCGACAGCGCCCGCACCTGCCGCTTGACCGGCTCCATGCCGACCATGCGCTCCAGCTCCGCGAGCGCCTGCTCCAGCAGGACCGGGTCGGCGGGCCCGGCGGGCAGCCGCTCGGCGCCCCGCGGCCCCGGCGTCGCGGCTCTCGCCCGGACCGTGGGGTCGCCGCCGGCCGGCGCGCCGCCGCCGCCCGCCTGGAGGTCCGGCCCCTCCGCCTCGCCGGCCGCCAGCAGTTCCCGGCCGTCGACCGGGTCGAGCGGCGCCAGCGGGTCCGGATCGCCGCCGGCCTCCTGGACGGGGCCTGACGCGGAGACCGTCGCGAGGCCCGCGCCCTCGTCCAGCCCGTCCACGTCGGCGATCGCGGTGAGCCGGGCCGCGGTGTCCATGAAGGCCGGGTCCACACGGTGCACCGCCCGGTACAGGGGGAGGGCCGCGGCGCTGCGTCCCGTCCCCTCATGGGCCCGGGCGAGCCAGTACCGCAGCTCCTTGCGCTGCGGCTGCTCGCTGCGGCACCGCATCAGCGCGGCCGACAGCAGCGGCTCGGCCTGTCCGTACATCTCCAGCCGCACCCGCGCCATCCCGCCGAACAGCCCGGCCTCGATGCCCAGTACGGGATCGCTCAGCAGCGGCTCGGTGTGCCGTACGAGCTGCTCCCAGTCCTTGACGAGGTAGGCCCGGCAGGCGTGCAGAAAGCGCACCTGGGGGTCGGTGTCGACCGGCGGGCAGCCGGCCAGTGCCTGGTCGAGTTCGGCGACATGGCGGCCGTCGAGCCAGTGCGAGGCGTGCGCCAGCAGCAGATCGCGGGGGGTCTCCAGCACCGGCTGCACCCACCAGCCAAGCCAGTACCAGGAATTGAGGGTGCGTCGGTGGCGGGTGCGCATCTCGCCGAAGCGGTCGCGGTGCCGGTGCATCCGCAGCAGGGCGATGGCGGTGTCGGCGCGCAGGGCGTGCAGCCCGAGCCAGGCATCGGCCATCGACGGGTCGAGCCGCACCGCGGCCCGGAACTCCTCCTCCGCCTGCGGATACGCGCCGACCGTGTAGGCGTCGACCGCGCGCAGCCAGGCGAGCTCGGCCGGGGCGGGCGAACCCTGAGTGCCGCATTCCATCCGTCCCCCTACAACCGTCCCCCGTGTGTGCCGCCGGGCGCGTGCCTGCCGCTCCTGGGGAACGGGCGTACGGCGTAAGGAAGTTGACCTCGCCGCGCATGGGAGTCCCCTGGCCTGCGGTGGCACCGACTCGCATGGTACCCGCGGGATCGCCGCAGGCCGTAGAGGGCGGCACGGGGCAAGAGTGGAGTGGGAACAGACGCTTTGGCGCAGCGCCACGGCGCGAAGAGTGCGGTGACCCAGGGTGAGGGAGGGGCGGCACGCGGCGGCGGCGCGGGATAGTTTTACGCAGAACGAAGCCCCCGATCACGGGGGAACAACCGGGGGCTTCGCATCTGCGGGCGGTCCGTTGAACCGCACATTGAGAACGTAAGTCCTGTACGCCCCCCAGGTCAAGCCGAGTTGGAGCACTCGGCGGGTCCCTGTCGTCCGCAAACGGGGTACCGGCCACTCTCTGCTACGGAGCGTGAACTGTGGGGCCGGTCATGGCGTCGTGGAAGGCCCCACGCGTACCTCGTACCCCACCCGCCCCTGGTGCACCAGGAAATCGGCGTACGGGCGCGAAGGATCCGCCGCGAAGTGCGCGCGCTCCGCCGGAATCCAGCCACTCCAGAAAGCGGAGAGGTCTGGTCCGTCCCGGAGTTGACCCCTCTCCCAGGAATGCTCGCTCGCCAGTTCCATCCACAACAGGCAGGCCAGAGAGGGCCGGATGGCCCGCCGGCCCGCGCCGACGCCCTCGATCAGCACCACCGGCGCGGGCGCCAGCTCACGCGCCCCGGTGAACTCCCCGCGCGCCCAGTCATAGATCTCGTACCGCGCGGTCTCCCCCCGGGACAGCGGCTCCAGCACCTGCGCACCGAACCGGCCGCTCCACGCGAACAGCTCCTCATGGGTGGCGAGGTCATCGGTGTGCACCACCGGGGCGCCGCCCAGCTCCTCCGCCAGCCGCCCGGCGAAGGTGCTCTTGCCCGACCCGGCATGCCCGTCCACGGCGATCAGCCGCACCGGCCCGCAGGACGGCGGCAGCCCGCGCAGCCGGGCGGCGAGCCGGGCCAGGTCACCAGTCATCCCGCCAGCGTACGCGGCTGCCCCGCACCCTCCGCCGCGCGAGTGGTCCGCACCCGTATTGCCGCCGCGCCGCGCGGCGCACCGGCTTCCGCAGCACATCCGGACCGGTGATAGTTGACCCACTGCCCCTCCCGCACCACCGTTCCGCCCACCGCCCGCCCCGCCCCCTCGTACCCGCCCCTCGTACCCCGCCCCTCACACCCGATCGCACGCATCCGACCGCACGCATCCGACTGGGGGAGACCACCATGACCAGTTCCGCGCCCCGGCGCACCGTCCTGGCCGCCGCGCTCGCCGCCGCGGCGGGCATCGCCACACCGGCCTCCGCGGCCACACCGGACGCCCTCGCACCCCGACCGAGCCGCCCGAGCCGACCGGAGGGCCCCGTGGACCACGTCGACCAGCACGCCTGGACCACCGCGGCCGACTGGACCGAGGGCACCGGCCGCGGCACCCGGGTCACGCACGACCCCCGCCCCGGCGTCGTGCTCGCCCGGCCCACGGGCACCACCACCTACCGGGACCCGCACACCGGCCGCACCACCACCTGGGAGTACGCCACCTGGACCTCCCCGGCCCACCGCCTCAGGGTCCCGTCCACCGAGGCCGTCGCCTCCTGGAACGCGCACACCCCGGCCGGCACCTGGATCACCGTCGAACTGCGCGGCAGGTACAGCGACGGCACTCGCACCCCCTGGTACGTCATGGGCCGCTGGACCGCCGGCGACTCCGACGCCGACATCCGCCGCACTTCTGTCGACGGCCAGAAGGACGGCAAGAGCTCCGTCTCCACCGACACCCTCGCCATCGACACCCCGTCGAGCGGCCTCCGCCTGACGTCGTACACCCTCCGCCTCACCCTCCACCGCAAGCCCGGCACCACGCTCACCCCCACCGTCTGGCGGCTGGGCGCCATGGCCTCCGACGTCCCCGACCGCTTCGAGGTCCCGGCCTCCGAGCCCGCCCTGGTGGGCCGTGAACTGCCCGTCCCCCGGTACTCGCAGGAGATCCACAAGGGCCAGTACCCGGAGTACGACAACGGTGGCGAGGCCTGGTGCAGCCCCACCTCGTCCCAGATGGTCATCGAGTACTGGGGCCGCAAGCCCACGCCCGCTGATCTCGCCTGGGTCAACCCCTCCTACGCCGACCCCCAGGTCTGCCACGCCGCCCGCCGCACCTTCGACTACCAGTACGACGGCTGCGGCAACTGGTCCTTCAACGCCGCCTACGCCGCCACCTACCGGGACCTCCAGGGCGTCGTCACCCGCCTGGCCTCCCTCAACGACGCCGAGCGCCTCATCCACGCCGGCATCCCGGTGATAACGTCCCAGTCCTTCCTCAAGACCGAACTCGACGGCGCCGGTTACGGCACCGCCGGCCACCTGATGACCGTCATCGGCTTCACCAGAACCGGCGACGTCATCGCCAACGACCCCGCCTCCCCCGACGACCACGCCGTCCGGCGCGTCTACCCCCGCCGCCAGTTCGAGAACATCTGGCTGCGCACGAAGCGATACGACGAAAAAGGCCAGGTCAGAAGCGGTACAGGTGGTGTCTGCTACCTCTACTTCCCCCTAAAGTCAGCACCAAGTCAGCACCGCATCCTGAAGGAGCTCGGAATCCTGTAGCGGATCAGGCCGCCAGTCCCACCGACAGCTCCTCGGGCAGGTAGCCCTGGAAGGTCGTCGCCACGACCTGACGGCAGTGCTCACGCCCGTCCTGGGTGAGGTGCCCGTAGCGATCGACCGTGACCTTGATCGACCGGTGCCCAGCCAACGGGACACCTCATGAATGGACACCCCGTTAGCCAAGGTCACGGTCGCCCATTTATGCCGGAGGTCATGCGGTGTGTATTCCCGGAGCCCCAGCCGCTTGATGACCCGGTCCCATGCAGACCCTTCGCAGCCCAGGCACACGATTGATCAGCCTTCGGACAAGCGGCAAGCTCACTGCCATTTCCACCCTGTTGGCGAACAGTCTGCGAGCCTACGGCGTCCAAGACTGCTGTCTTGCTGGGCGCCGAGAACTACTGGAGATCCCCTCGACGCGGAGCCGGAACGGCACCATGTGACCATGCCGATATGACATCTGGCCGAATCATCTTCCTCAATGGCACCTCCAGTTCAGGGAAGTCAAGCATCGCCCGGGAGCTTCTGGACATCCTGAATGACGGCGTCTTCTTCCACTTGGCGGTCGACAGTTTCAACGCGATGCGCAGCAAGCGGGAGCTCGGGGCGGAGGAGCTCGACGCCACGCTGCGGCGGACCAGGATGGGCTTCCACCGCTCGATTGCAGCCATGGCCGAGGTGGGCAACGACATCGTGGTCGACCATGTGTTGAGCGAGCCGTGGCGGCTGCTCGACTGCCTGACGGTGCTGCCGACCGAGGACGTACTGTTTGTCGGCGTCCACTGCCCGCTGGACGAGCTGGCCCGCCGCGAGCTGGCCCGGGGCGACCGCCCGCCGGGCCTCGCGGCGCACCAATACGACCTGGTCCACGCCCACGCCGACTACGACGTGGAGTGCGACACCAGCACGGCAAGCCCACGCGAATGCGCACAGCGCATCAAGGAGTTCCTCCCGCACCGCCCCAGCCCCGCCGCCTTCACTCGCCTCCGACGACGCTACCTGACGGACAGCCAAGAACCGCCGCCGGCGAAGCACAGCCTCTTCGGCTAGGGCCAAACGCGCTCATGCCACGCGTCCGACAGGGCAACTTTCGCCTGATCGTTGACTCGTGGTAGTGCTGATCCCGGTGTCGATCTACGCAGCGGCTCTCTCCAACCTGATTGTGGAGACGCCGCAGCTGATCGAGACCGGGGTTTCTGCTCCCAGTTCTTGCTGCTCGCAGTCTGTCGATGCCTCCGGACCCGGTGACACCACCCCGAGCCAGGGGAGAGCTGCCTCGCCGCCGACCGGGCTGGGCCGGTCGGCGGCGAGGCAGGGCGAGGGCGAGGGCGAGGGGTCAGGGTGTGGTGGTGAGGGTGGGCCAGAGGGTGGTGGCGGTGAGGGGGCGGGCCAGGCGGTGTGCCCAGTAGGTTTCGTCGCCGTCTTCGTCGCGCCAGGACCACAGGCGGGTGGTGGCGAGGTGGAGGGGGTTGAGCCGGGTGATGCCGATGGCGCCGTGGAGTTGGTGGGCGATGCGGGTGATCTCGGTGGCCGAAGCGGATGCCTGGGTCTTGGCGGCGGCGACGGCGAAGTATGCGGCCGTCCCGCCGGTGTCCAGTGGCACGGCGGCGGCCTGGACGGCTGCGCGGACCAGGGCGGCTTCCTCGATCAGCCGCGCCTCTTCCTGCTTGACGGCCTGGAAGCGGCTGAGCGGACGGCCGAACTGGGTGCGGGCGGTGGTGTGAGTGACCGTCAGGTCGACGCAGCGTTCGGCGGCTCCGGCGATCAGGGCGGAGCGAGCCAGGGCCGCGCGGAGCCGGGCTTCGTCGAGCAGTTCGGGGGAGATGCGGCGGACGTGGGAGGCGGGGATCTCGAGGGCGGCGAGGTGCAGGTCGTCGCGGGGTTCCTCGGCGAGGTTGCCGCCGGGGGTGAGGGCGGCCTGGTCGGGGGTGAGGGTGAGCAGGACGGGGCCGAAGGGGGCGGTGGCCAGGACGACCACCGCGGCGGCGGCGCGGGCCCAGGGGACGCGGCGCAGGGTGCCGGTGACCAGCAGGGTGTCGTCGTCGCCCAGGCAGCCCGACGAGCCGACGGGGGAGGCGGCCGGGTGGGCGTAGCGGACGGTGAGCTCGGGGGCGATGGCGTAGCTGAGCGGGCCGTCGGGGACGGGGAGATGGGCGCGGTGCAGCAGCGGGCGGGCGACCAGGGCGGTCTCGGCGAACGGCTCGGGGACGACTCGGCGTCCCGACTCCTGTGCGGCGGCGAGGAGTTCGGCGGTGGAGGCGTCCGCGGCCGGGAGGGGCACGGCGTCGGGGGTGGTGTTGGTGACGACGGCGATGGTGTCCGGGTCGGCGAAGAAGGTGGTGGTGTCGTAGGCGTCGGCGGGGATGACGGGGGTGCTGGTGTCGATCGTGTGGGTGCTCATCGGTGCTGCTCCAGACCGCGAGTGATGATGCCGCGAAGGATTTCGTTGGTGCCGCCGCGCAGGGTGTAGCCGGGGCTGTGCATCTGGGCGAAGGCAAGCAGTTCGGGGTGGGTGCCGGGGGTGGCGTGAGGGTCGGCCGGGGTCGGCAGGATGCTGCGGACGGTGTCGGTCAGTGTGCCCTCGAAGCGGGTGCCGAGGTCCTTGACCAGGGCGGCCTGGATATCGGGCGACGCCCCGGCGTCCAGCGCGGCGGCCACGCCGAGGGACAGTCGGCGGATGCTGTGCAGACGGGCCGTCAGGATGCCGACCCGGGTGAGTTGTTCGGCCGTGGCAGAACGCTGCTCGAGCTCGCGGAGCAGGGAGACCAGCAGGGGGAAGGCGGACAGGTAGCGTTCCGGGCCGCTGCGTTCGAAGGCGAGCTCGCCGGTGACCTGCTTCCAGCCGTCGCCCCGCTGTCCGAGCAGCATGCCGTCGGGGACGTCGACGCCTTCGAGGTGGACGGCGTTGAAGCGGTGCTCGCCGCTCATCAGGTGGATCGGCTCGATGCGTACGCCCGGGGCGCGCAGGTCGACGATGAACTGGCTGAGTCCGGCGTGCTTGTCCTCGGCCTCATCGGTGCGGGCAAGGACGATGGCGAAGTCGTTGACGTGGGCGCCGCCGGTCCACATCTTGGTGCCGGTCAACTGCCAGCCATCGGAGGTGCGTTCGGCGCGCGTGGCGACCGAGGCGAGGTCGGAGCCGCTGCTCTTCTCGCTCATGCCGATGGAGAAGAAGCACTGCCCGGCGGCGATCTGGGGCAGGAAGAAGCGGCGCTGCTCCTCGCTACCGTGCTGGAGGATGGAGGGGCCTGCTTGCCGGTCGGAGACCCAGTGGGCGCTGACCGGGGCGCCGGCGGCGAGCAGTTCCTCGATCACCACATAGCGCTCCAGAAAGCCGCGGCCCGCCCCGCCGTACTCGGTGGGCAGCGCCATGCCGACCCAGCCGCGCCCGGCGAGGCGGCGGCTGAAGCCGGGATCCCAGCCCGCCAGCCAGGAGTCGGGGCGGCCGAGTACGGTGCCGCGGGCGCGCTCCTCCTGGAGAAAGGCGCGGACCTCGGTGCGGAGTCGACGGGCCGATTCGGGCAGGGCGACATCAGGGAATGCGATCGGTGAAAGCGTCGAAGGAGACATGGTTCATTCGCTCCCGGGTTGGTGAATTGATCGATGCACTTCTTTTCGTGACGGAAACAGGTCAGCTCGTGGGGTGCAGCAGGGAAGGGGCGAAGCCGACTTCGCGGAGCACCTCGTCGGTGTGCTGGCCGATGCCCGGGCAGGGCCGCAGGCGCGGCTCGGGGTCGGCCGAGTAGCGCACCGGGCGGCCGATGACCCGGTAGCGGCCCTCGGTGGGGTGCTCGGCCTCGTACAGCAGGCCGCCCTCTTGGGCGTAGGCGGTGGTGGCGGCGGAGGCCAGGTCGAGCACGGGGGTGGCGGCGATGCCCGCCCGGTCGCAGAACTCCTGCCACTCGGCACTGGTGTGCCGCAGCGTCAGCTCAGCGAGCAGCGGATAGAACGCGTCGGCGTTGCGGGCCCGGTCGGGGCCGGTGGAAAAGCGCGGGTCGGAGGCCAGTTCGGGGCGGCCGACGAAGGCGGTGAAGTCCTGCCAGTTGCGGTCGCTGTGCGGCAGGATGCACATCCAGCCGTCGGCGGTGCGCAGGGCGCGGCGCTGCGGGCTGAGCGAGCGGGCCGAGCCGAACTCCCCGTCGGCCTCCAGAGCGGCCGCTCCCAGGTGCTCGACCAGGTTGAAGGCGAGCATGGTGTCGGCCATCGGGACTTCGATGCGCTGACCGGTGCCGCCGTGTTCCCGGTAGTGCAGTGCGGCCAGTACCGACTGGGTGATCTGCATGCCGCAGATCTTGTCGGCCAGCACGGTGGGAACGTAGTGGGGTTGGCCGGAGACCTTGTGGTTGAGCCAGATCAGGCCACTGGCCGCCTGGATGATGTCGTCGTAGGCGGCGCGGGTGCCGTAGCGGCTGTCGCTGCGAAAGCCCTGGGCTCCTGCGTAGATCAGGCCGGGGTTGACGGCCGCGACGTCGTCGTAGCCGAGGCGGAGCTTCTCCAGGGCCTGCGGGCGCAGGTTGGTGATGAAGACGTCGGCGGTGCGCAGCAGGGCGAGCAGGGCGTCGCGGCCGTGCGGGGCCTTGAGGTCGATGGCGGCGCTGCGCTTGTTGCGGTTCAGGTTGAGTGCCGGGCCGCCCATGCCGGGGTGGCGCCGGGGCGGGTAGTGGCGCGTCATGTCGCCCGTGGGCGGCTCGACCTTGATCACGTCCGCGCCCAGGTCGCCGAGTTGCTGGGCGGCGTACGGGGCCATGATCACGCCGGCCAGTTCGATGACGCGGACTCCGGCGAGGAGTCCGCGGCCGGACGGGCCGGTCGGCTTCTCGGACATCTTCCGGTGCCTCCTGGGGATTCGGGTGGGACGGGCGAACGGGGTGGTGCGGTACGGGATCGCGCTCCGAAGGGACGCGGGGCTGTGTCGATATGCGGCTTTGCCGGGGGCGCGACCATCCCCCAAGCTCTCAACTTCGTTCGAGCAGGGGGGACCCCCACCACCGGCCCGCAGATGACGTACGGCACTTCCTGCGGATCGCTCAGCGCCACTGGAGCGCAGCAGACCCGAGCGGGGAACGCCGGCCGGGCTGGGGGACCGTGCGCCTGCTGTACGCGAAGGGTGTCGCCGGTTCGGTGAGCGGGCCGAAGTCGGTCCCGGTGGTCGAAAGGGCGGCGAGCGGCGTACGCCCGGGCCGGGGCAGGTCGATGACGTCCCCCCGTGCCAGCAGCCCGAGTTCCTGCACCCAGTGACACACCCCGGCCAAGGTCACGCGGATCCGCCAGGAGCCGCCCTCCGCCGCACGCCGGCGCAGGACCGTTGCCACGGCGGCGGCCCCGAGGTACGCGGCGAGGTAGTCATTGAGCAGGTACGTCGGCGGCAGCGACGGCCGGTCGGTCCACTCCTCGACGGCGAACCCGGTTGCCGCGCAGGCGAGTTGGTCGAACCCGCCGCGTTCACCCCAGGGTCCTTCGGCGCCCCAGGCGTGGTATTCGAGGGTGATGAGTCCGGGGCGGCGCCGCACGAGGTCCTCGGTCGACGCCCCGTGCCGGGCAAGACCCCGGTAGGCGTGCACGAAGACGTCCGCGTCCTGGAGCACGTCGTGGAAGGCCGCACGGTCGTGACCGTCGCGCAGGTCGCAGTAGGCGTTGCGCTTGCCGCCGCCGGTCATCGCGATCATCGGGATCGGGTCGGGGCGGTCGGGACGCGACAGGTGCAGCACGTCGGCGCCGAACTGGGCGAGCAGTCGCGCCGCGACGGGACCCGCGATGACATGGGTGAGATCGAGCACCCGTACACCCGCGAGCGCCTCATCGGCCGCACCGATCGGCTCCAGTGGCCGGACCGGTCCGTCACCGACGCGTTCGATCTCGACGACCGGGCGCTGCGCGACATACCGCCCCGCGGGGTGCGCGAGCCACTCGTCCCGGCTGCGCACCACGCAGGCGACGCCGCCCCGTGCGCAGATGGCCTCCTCCAGCGTGAAGGCGTCCCAGCCGGCCGCGGCCCGCGCGATCCCTACCTTGTCGAGCCCGCACCTCAGCACGGAGCCGACCGCGTCCCGCAGATGCGGATAGGTGGTGATGAGGAAGATCCACCGGCCGTCGCGGGCCCGGTAGAAGTCGTTATTGCCGAGCAGCGTCGGATCATCGAGCAGAACACCGAGCGGGCGCCCCGAGAGCGTCGTGTGGTACGTCGCCATGAGCTGGTCGATCGCGGCCCCGGCCTGCACTTCCACCCTCTGGTGCGGGTGGCCGCGCTGTTCGCCGACCGCCGCCGTCTGCCGCCCGAAGACCCCGATCGCGGCGGACATGGCATCGGCGAGGCGGTGCACCGAGGGCACCAGGGGATCGGCTTCGACGACGGTGATGTCCTCGGCTCCCCGGGCCGGATAAGGATCGCCGAGGGTGTGCAGCAGCCGGGAGAGCATCTCGCCGGTGGACGACGGAGGTGTCGGCTCGGTCGTGGTGAGCGCGTTCGAAGTCATGCCGGGATGCTCGTTCCCGGCACTGCACGGGCGCCCGCATTCACGGATATCCGTGAACTGATGCGAACGTCACGTCCGCCTCTCCTGGATGTGCGCGAGGAGCCGGGCCGCCGCCCGGTCCAGACTCAGCCGCTCCGAGCGGCCGCGACGCCGGTGCGTCAGAACGAGGGCGCCCGTGACGATGGAGCCTTCGGTGACGGGGATCGCGAGTGCGCTGACCTCGGGGTCGGCCAGACCCTCGCTGCGGCTGATCCGCGACGCGCGGATCGCAGGAAGGGCGCGGCGGAACTCCGCGACCGCCTCGGGGTCGTGGCGGGCGAGCTCGTCGAGCAGCCCACGGCGCTCCGCCTCGTCGGTGAAGGCCAGCAGCAGTCGGCCCGCGGCGGTACGCAGCAGCGGCCGGGCCATATGCTCGTCGGCGAGCGGCAGGAGGCGGGGGATCTCGTCCTCGCCGCCGCGCGCGAGGTGCACGGCGTCGAGCCCGACCCGCACCGTGAGCAGCACCGGGGTACCCGCGACGCGGCTCAGTTCGTTGAGCTCGGCCTGACCGATCCGCGGGACGACCCGGCCCGCGATGAGGTTGAGGACGTGCGGGGCGGGCCCGAGCCTGAAGCGCCCGTGCTGTTCCAGCAGAAAGCCGGTCGCGGCAAGGCCGTTGACCAGGTCCTGCACCGAGCTCGCCGGCGCCCCGACCGTCCGCGCCAACTCGGCCACGGTCACCCCGCCCGGCGCCCGCGCGGCGGCCTCCAGGATCCACGCGACCCGGTCCACCGTACGGTGACGCCGCCGTCGGCCGTGCTCGCTCATCCCGCCCCACCTTGTCCTTCTTGTACGCCGCCGGTCACGAGCGCCGACACGGCCCGTCGATCCTTTCCCGCACCACCCCGACGAGCAATCCGGCCCCGGCCCCCGCAGACGTCACAAGCCCGGCAGCAGAAGGTGGTTCACGCAAAGGCGGAAGGACCGTATCCGGGTCGAAGCCGTCCGCCTCGGCGAGCTCATCGAGGTGATGGCACGTTGCGCAGTGGACTTCCCAGGCCCCGTCGAGTCCCTTGCCGAGAAACCCGCCGCCACACCCACACCGAGCACGGCGAACAGCCGCCCGCGAACCGATTCCTCATGCCTCCCCTTTCGCGCCGGCGCACACCTACGATCAGGTAATTGCGGTTGCTCTGAGCAACGTACCGGCCTCGCACGCCCTGGAGTCATACCTGAACCGCGTCGAGGCGGACGCCGGCAAAGGGACAAGATCGTGAGACAAGTTGCCGTGGCCCCTGGAGGAGACACACCAAGAACACGCAGACCGCCATCACGGAACGGAACATTTCAATCGAGGGCCTGCACGCATCGCCTCCGCAGCCCTGGCGGGCGTGTTGCTCTTGGGAATGACCGCTGCTCAGAGCCAGACGTTCGCAGCTCCGGCCACCGCCTCGGTGTCCGCTGCAAGTGATGTCTCGCCGGCGCGGGCACTGTGTGAAGGCGGTGACGAGTTCCGTGGGGGTGTTGTTGTCGAAGGTGGCCAGCCGGCGGGGCGGGCCGAACGGTTCGGAGTGCACCGCGATCTTTTCGGGTGAGCTTCTTCAGGGCGCGGTCCAGGTGCTCGGCCCGCGCGGCGAGCGGGCCCATCACCTCGATCACCCAGCGGCGCGCCGTGGACGCGGAGAATCCGGTTGCCGTCCGCCATGTCCGAGAGGCGCTGGTCATGGCGCAGGACCGCGAGGACGATCGCGGCGATCTGTCCGGGCGGCAGCTTGCGCCACCGCGAGCGGATCCTCATCAGATGTCCGCGCAGCACATCGCCGATCAACGTCAGGGTGGCCGTGGACACGTGAGGCTGGACTGGTAGACAACCGTCGCGGCGCTCCTGGCGGAGCTGGTTTTCTTTGACATGCGCTATCAACTGCCGCCAGGTGCACGCACGTTATGGCAACGGCCACAGCCGCGCCGGGGCGTGCTCACAGCGTGGTGGTGAACTTCCCGTCACCGAGCTTGCACAGCCAACCCCGCTCCCCGAGCCGCTTCAACTTGACGCGCAACGCCTCCACGCGGGCCGGCTCCAAGGAGGCGCCGAGTTTGGTGCAGACCTGCTTGACCATCATCGGACCGTCGGCCCGCCGCACCGCATCCATGATCCGCCGGTAGTCCTCGGGCAACGCCGCCTCGTCCTTGCCCCGCTCGCGTCGCGGCACCAGCAGCACTGTAAGAACCGCGACTTGCCCGACGGCCGGCGGTGTCCGATCTGTTTCCTCGCGGTGCTGTTCGACCAGTCGGCGCGCGACCCGCTCGGCCACGGCGAGTTCCTCCAAATCGTCGCGCACCTCTTGGAGTTCGGCGTTCGTACTGGTGGGCTCGCCTATGCAACTGTCGCCAGTTCCGCACTTCTCAGGAGCCGTCTTGCGCATACTCAGATACGTCACCGCCGTCTGTGCCGCCGCCGCGGCGACGGTCTTGGCCACCTCCACGTCCGCGGCAGCGGAGACCGGCCCCGAGCAGGACAATTTCCTTCCCGCCCTCGGCCATTCCATCCTCCACCTCGACATCGATCCGCCGGGCGCCAACGACTGGAACTGCCGTCCCAGCGCCGCCCACCCGCGTCCGGTCGTCCTGGTACACGGGACCTACGAGAACCGCTACAACAACTGGGCCCGGATGTCCCCCGAGTTGAAGGCCCAGGGCTACTGCGTCTACGCCCTCGACTACGGCGACACCGACGACGCCGGAGTGGCTCTCGCTCCCACCGTCAAGGGTTACGGAGACATCAGGAAGTCCTCCGAGGAGCTGGCAGCCTTCGTGGACAAGGTGCTCGCTGCCAGCGGCTCCGGCCAGGTGGACCTTGTCGGCCACTCCCAGGGCGGGATCCTGGCCCGCTGGTATCTCAAGGCCGACGGAGGCGCGAACCCGACCGACCCCTCGAAGAACAAGGTCAAGAAGGTAGTCCAACTCGCCGCGACCAACCACGGCACCACCCTCAGCGGCATCGAGACTCTCGCCGACATGCTCCACATGCTGGGATCCGGGGAGAAGTACTTCGGGAAGGCGGGCATCCAGCAGTACGAGAAATCCGACTTCATCAAGGAGCTCAACGCCGACGGCGACACCGTTCCCGGGGTCGAGTACACCGTGATCGGCACGAAGTACGATGAGGTCAGTACCCCCTGGCAGAACACGTTCATGACGGCGGGGCCCGGAGCAACGGTGCAGAACATCACCTTGCAGGAGGGCTGCTTCGTCGACTTCTCCGCCCATCTGAGTATGTCGTACAGCCCGCGTGCGATCGGACTGGTCAAACGGGCCCTGGACCCCTCAGCCCCAGCGGCTCCCTGTGTGCCGAGGGCGCCCGCCTTCTGATTCCGGCCCGCCCAGCTCTGGTGGCTGATGGCGACATCGCGCCGGTGAGGACGGAGATGCTCCCCTTCCATCGCGTACTCGTGGGGCTCGGCTCGGACGCGGCCACGACCGTGAGCCTGGCGGTGCCGATCACCTCGTACTTGGGGCTGACGAGCGCGTAGTCGATGTTGTGCCGCACGCAGTACGCGTGACGGGTGGAGACGCCATCCCGGTGTTTGCCGGACGCGCACAGGGCCGCCGCGTCGTCCAGGGGGTGGCGGTGACCCGGGCGCCGGTGAGGTGGGCGAGGATGCGGGCCGGCTCGCGAGCGGAGACGGGGCTCTGTCTTGGTGCAGGTCCACGCCGCGCCCTGGCGCGCGGGCCCGGAGCCGGGGGCGGTGGCCGTGCACGTGCCGTGGCCCTTTGGAACCACCCGGCTGGCCGCCGACGGTGCGGCGGCGGCCGGTGAGGCCCAGGGCTAGGAGGGCTGCGGCCAGGGCGAGTGCGGCTGATGCCGCGAGCAGATGCCTGGCGCGTTTCACGATGGTCCCTTCTGGTGTGGTCCTTGTTGGTCACGCGGTCGTACGGATGATCGGGATGGCAGGAACCACTGACCGGACCCAGGTTCGAAATTTGCAATCTTGTCCGGATTTCATGACGGGTCCGGCGCTCTCCGGGGGTGGGTAGCCATCCGTCGGAGCCGGATACGAGCGCCGTGCGGGGAGCCGGCACCGGGAACGAGGCGCGGGGTGGTCCGCGGCCGGCTTCAATCCCCAGGCTGGCGCGCGGGTATGCCCCCTCGTCAGGTCCGTGCCCTGTCTGCCGCGTCCGGCAGACCCCCGGTCGTCCCGCGGCTGTACCTGCTCCCGGCGCTCTCGGCGCCCGCTGGCCGCGTGCTGGACGGACATCACGGTGAACTCGGGCAACGCCCGCGCGTACCAACCGAGAACAAGCCATTCCGCCCCGGCGTGATCAAATTTGCTGATTCCGTCATCGTTTTTTCATCGGGTGGCCCTAGGTTCAGTCGCGCTCAGCGCCATCACACTGACCACACCACCGGCCGGGGTTCCCGCCTGCGTGCGGGCCGGCCAAAGGGGGAAGACAACGATGCGTCACTTAAGATCGACCGGCCGCTTTGGCAGAGGGCTCATAGCCTTCACTGCTGCGGCTGCCTCCGCGGTAGCCGCCATGAGCTTCGCGGCCGAACCGGCCGCCGCCGCCCCGGCAAAGCCCGCCGCTGCTCAGGCAAAGCCCGGCGAAACCTGTACGGCGGCCGACCTCGGCACACGCCACCCGTACATCAAGAGCACCGAAGTGTCCCCGACGATCACCCACTTCAAGGGCTGGTACGTCACCGAGGGCACAACCGGCACCCAGACCGTCACCACCAGCACCCAGACGACCATCTCGGTCTCCGTCGGCCTCAACGGCAATGTCGAGGGCAGCTTCGCCGTCGAGACCCTCGGCAAGGTCGGCGCGAGCCTGGGCCTGAATGTCAAAGTCGACTACACCTCCACCAGCACCGAGTCGAATGCGGTCACGTGGAACTTCAACCAGCCCGGATACTACGGCGCCTACAAGGGCACCAAGAAGGTCACCGGTACGTATGGAAGCCTCAACTGCAACCGCGTCCAACAGGGCGACGGCAGTTGGGCGCTGAAGTGGATCGAGGGGCCCGACGGTGGCAACTTCACCACCTACACCGCCCTCGAGGAAGGCGCGGTGCGCTGCCAGGACAAGGTGCCCGCAGGCAGCATCATGGCCAAGGCACAAGGCCTCCTCGACTGCGGCTCGGCCGCTGCGAAGGCCAAGCACCCGGCGGGTGCGGTGGCGCCGACGGCGAAGCAGATGCGGGACCGCCCCGTGCAGCGCCCGGCTCTCACCAGCGGCACCTCCGCCGAACAGCCCAAGGCCACCGGGCGTAGCGTGCGAGCCGCTCTCAACTGCACGGCCGAGGTCTACAAGATCGCCGTACCCGGCAAGCCCCTGTCCTGGGGCGCGCCGATCCTGGCGGCCGACGGTGTCCGCCTGCGGCCCTCGTCGATCTTCAGCGCCCACCTGGACAACTGGCGCCTGTGCAACGTGACGGAGCGCAACGGGGTCCTCGAGGCGTCGCTGTGGAACTGGGGCATGGGCACGTGCGCGACCATCGCCGCGCAGAACGCGGCCACCGACCGGGCGGTCCTGCAGACGGCCTCCTGCACGGAGGACGACCTCCAGCGGTTCTACATCTACCGCGACGTACCCGGCAGCTCGAAGATCGGTGTGCAGAACAAGTACACCGGCTCCATGATGGGCCACGACCGGTACGCGGACGGGGAGTTCATACGCCAGTACTCCAGCGGCAGGCAGGACGGTACGGGTACGTACACCCTGATCGGAGTCTGACGGCCCACACTCCGTGAGCAGCCCCGCACGCGAACCCCCGACCTCCCGGTTTCGTGCGGGGCCCTCCGCGTCGCTACTCGGAGTTGCTGACTCAACTTCTCTGCCCGGACCTCCAGTTCCGCCCTGCGAGCAGTGATCAGCTCGTGCAGGCCCCCTCGCGCATCCTCGATCACCCCACGCACCTCCCGCCCGGATCGTGCGGACAGGCGTCCCGCGCACACCGGGGAATCCCCGGATCAGTGATCACCGCAACGGCAGGCGATCTTGACTATGGCGGGTCACGGGAGTGTAAGCGAGCCGCGTCGGGCTTGGGACAGGGGCTTGTGGAGGGAGGCGGTGGATCGAGTTCGTGGGTCGGACTGATCGGCTCAGTGCAGCCAGGATGCGGGGTGGAGTGCCGTCCAGGCGGTCGGCCGAGCCCCGGAGAGTGTTGGTGGCTTCCTTCAGGTCGTCGCGGGCGTAGACCATCTGCTCCTGGATGACGCAAAATGCGGCCAGCCGGGCGTCCTGGAGGTCTGCGTTGGCGGGGGCTTCGGCGAAGCGGCGCAGGGAGCCGAGCTGGGCGTACGCCTGGGTGTAGTTCTCTATAGCGCGCCCGGCAGGTACCGATGCTGAGGTGTAGGCGTCGATGACCAGTCCGAGGTCGAGCCCGGGGGAATCGATCTCCGCTGTACCGGGCCGCCTCCGACAGGGCCTTGGTCAATTCCGCGTTGTGTCGGCTAGTTCTGTGTCGGCGGTTGAGGGAAGCAGGGCAGCGCGGTGGTGCGGGCGCAGTAGAGCGAGTGCGTCTGGCTCCAGGGCGTGCAGAAGTTGCCTCTCATGCTCCTGGACCCACTCGTGGAGCCCGGAGTCGAAGGCGAGCTGGATGAGGCCGGCGAGGAGCGCCGGCTCGTCTTCGGCGACCTCCTCCAAATCCAAGCGGCTCATCACGCCGTCGAGTTGTTCGCGAGTGGGCTTTCTGTATGGCGGGGCGTCCCAGGCTGCCAGGAGGAGAAGTCTGCGCAACTCGGCCCAGCAATCGTCGTAATAATTCCCGTCAGAGATCTTGGCGAAGCGCTCCAGGAGCTCCGTCATTTGGTTCCGATCGGCACCGGGACGCCCGCGTTGTGCGATAACGCACTCCATCAGTGGGGTGGCGACGCCCGGAATGAATTCCGGATCGCGGAACTCCGGGCTCAGTCGATCAAGTATGGACAACACCGTCTTGGCGGGAATTCGTGGAGTCTCTTTGCGCAGGATGCCAAGGACCTGGCAGAGGTAGCGGGATGCATGGAGTGAGTCGCCAAAGTCGCCAATGTCCTCCAGCGCAGCTGCTGCCTGCCGGTACAGGGCGACCCGCTCTGACAGCGAGCCGGTCTCGAGTTGGGCGTCCAGGTGCAGTCGGCGCAGGGTCGCGCCCGCGAAGGTGGCATCAGCATCCCCTTCGGGGACCACCACAGTGTCCACCTCGTACTCATTCAGTACGGGCCAGGCGGTATGGAAGAGGACATCGAGGTCCCGGTCGCACCTGAACGTGATCCGCTTCCACATGCTGGCGATGTCGGCCCTGGCGGGTATCGATGAAGCCGTCGCCTGCTCTCCGAGGTCCAAAGCCCAGTTGAGCCGCCGCAGTTCCTTCCTTTCAGGGAAGTGTTGCTTGCGCTTGGTGAGCAGAACATCGCGCCGTTCCTCCCTTTCCTGGCGCCAGACCCGTGCCACTCCCACGTGTCGGCACAGTGCTTTCCAGGACACGTCCGTGAGTTGGGACTGCCACAGCGCCGTCAGACTGCGCCACTCCTCCACAGGGTTATCAGCCTTCGTGAGGTCAGAGAAGTGGATGCCCTGTTCGCCCGCGAGCTGATAGCACAGCAGGACCAGGTTGGCGCTGTAGCAGGCCAGTCGACCCGGGATGGTGCGTGGGCGCGGCGTGTACGGCAGATGCGTACGGGTCGGGCGATCGGTGAGAGCTGTGCGGAACAGGTCCTTCAGGAGGGCCATCACCCGGTCCCGAAAATCTGGTGGCCCGCCCGCAATCAGCGCCTCCACATTCGGCAGTACCTGTTCGCGGTCCGTGAGCGGCGCGAAGGAGAGCAGCGCGTACAGGAGGCCGTCGTCTGGCTCTGCCACCCCGCCTTCTAGTGCTTCCCGGAGGGCAAGCATTACCCGACGGGCCGCTAGGTATTCACCGAACGTCGCGTGCAGGAACTCGAACGCTCGATACGTGGTGTCGGCCAGGACCGCCTGCGCTTCGTGGACGAAGAAGAACCGGCCGAAGAACTGCCCCGACTCGGACATGTCCAGGCCGTCGGGACCGTGCAGCGCACACGTATCGCTCCGTACATCCTCGGCGCGGACGCTCTGCACGCTGCGGTTGATCATGCCCAGGGCAACCACTGATAGCCGCTCCAGTTCGCGCTCCGTTTCGGCCGCCACTTCCTCGGGGAGCGGCTCGCGGTGGTGGGCTTTGCGGACCTGGCGGCGCACAAAACTGCACAACAGCTCCTCGTACAGCTGGACCTGGCTCAGCCCGTTGGCCTCGGCGTGGGACAGGGCGCCCGTCGTGGCCTCGTACAGCGCCAGCAGAAGTAGCAGCAGCGGCTGGCGGGCAAGGTCCCTGTGGCGCAGCACGGTTTCCGCGGCGAGTGGGCTGGTGGCGTTCTGGGCGAAGAAGGTGGCGTTGGCAGCGTTCCAGGTGGCCAACCAGCGTTCGATGCGGGCGTCGTCGAAGGATTCGAGGCGGACTACGGGGGTGCCGTTGGGGATTTCCGCGCGGTCGGTGACGACCGTGCGGCTGGTGACCAGCACAGCGACCGGCCGGCCAAGTGCCGCCTCACGTTCCTGGAACTCGGCAATGTGCTGAAGGTAGCTCCAGTGGCTGGCCGTACTGGCCTGCAGCAGTTCGTCGAAGCCGTCGAGCAGCAAGAGAGGCAAGCGGCCGGGTGCTGATCTGACCAGTTCTGGCCAGGTGGTGGGCTCGCCGGTGGCCCTCTCCAGAGCCTGCTCGATCTGCTGCTGGAGATGTGCGTCGGCGTCCACGGTCCGTAGCTCGACCGTCACGGGCAGGAAGTCGCAGTTTGGGAGGCGGGCTGCCAGCAGGCGGCACAGCAGAGACTTGCCAGCCCCGGGGTGGCCGAGGACCAGGAGAGGCCGCAGGACGGCTTGGGGCGCGGTGAGATGGGTGGCCAGATACTGCTGTAGGTCCGGGCCCAGCGGCTGCTCCAGCCACCAGTCATCGTGTTCGGGCCGGGCGCTGCTGATCATAGTCACCGCGCGGAATGCGGGGTTGATGTAAGCGTCCTCCAGCACCGGTACGACAGGCTCCGCATCGCTGCCCGGCATACCGAGGCGACGCGGTATTGCAGCCACAGGGCGGTGGGCGGCGGCCAAGGCCAGCCGTGCGACCGCGGCTGCCGCACCGTCCAGGGGTGCACGTTGGGGTCCACCCGCGGCCGAGTCGGCCATCAGGCTGCCTAGGCCGCGCAGGCCCGGCGAGCTGTCGTCGGTGAGCATCTTGGGTGGCTGTGGGGATCCGGGCTGCAGGGCCAACTCCGGGCAGCCGCCCTCGGTGGCGAGCCGGTGCAGCTCGCGCGCGTATGCCTCGGCGACCAGCCGGGCCATCACCTCCCGCGTGGGTGCGCCCGGGCGATCCAGCGCGGCAGGCAGCGAACGGCGGCAGCCCTCGCGCAGCGCGGTAGCCGAAGCGCTGTCGCCGATACCGGTCCCGCGGGACGGCGCGGGAGCCGAGGGCCGTGGCCTGAACAGATCCTCGACAAGAATGCTCGCCGCGAGTGCGCGGAGCTTGGTGTGGTCATCCTCGCGGGCATCGGCGACCTCCTCGTTGCGCGTCTCCGCGCAGCCCTCACTGCCCCCCGCATTCGGCTCCACTGCTGACCCATCGCACAGCCCAACGTCCAAGCCAAGCGTCACCTTCAGCAGAACCATCAGCCGCACCACATGCCCCACCACGGACCCGACCGCTGTTCGCGTCAGCCGGTCGGCGCCCACCGCCTGGGCTGGGAAGTCCGCCAGCACTGCCCGGCACAGGGCGTACAACCGGTGGGCGAAGTCCAGCGGCTCGGTGACTGCACGGTTGGTCTGTTCGCCGAGCAGTGACGTGAGTTTGTCGATGTGCCGACCGCCTACGTGGATCAGGAAGACCAGCGCTTGCGGCCATTCGTACTCGGGGAGCCGGGTGAGCTCTGCAGGGTCCATAGTGAAGGGAGGTGGCGGCACGCCCGGACCGGATGGATAGGTCCCTTCCGTACTCCTACCAGCCACCGTAGGGTTCCGGGTCGCCGGGCCGCCGTACCGCTGCAGCCCTTCAACCACGTCCTCCAGCTTTGCCAAGCGGCGATGCCAGCCGTGGAGCTCCCGGTCCAGAGCCGTGCCCTTCAGCCCCTTCTCCGTCCCGCAGCGCGCGACGATCTCGCGGACATCGTTCCAGGCGGGTGGCTGCTTGATCCGCCCGCGCAGCAGGTCGCTGACCGCGGCTTCCGACTTGGCCAGCGTCCGGGCGATCTGATTCTGGCGCAGCCCCGCGGCCCGTACCAGGCACCGCAACTCTTCACAGAAGTCGGCCACAGGCCCTCGATCGATCTCTTCGTCCGCCACCCCTGGCGCCCCCCCCGCTTTCCAGTCCCCGTGTGCGTTCTGTCCCCAGTCACCGCATACGGCGCCCTTCAGCGCACTTCGGTGTCCGCTCCTCAGCCTAGGTCCTGACCAGTGGCGTTCACGGGTTCTTCGGCGTTCTTCGGCGGGCACCGGGCGGCAACATGTTGGCCCCGAGATTGGTGGAGTAACCGATTCGCCGATGAGCTAAAGGATTTCCTGATGACCCATCACTTCATCTCGCTGGGCTGGCTGCTTCTCATCGCTGCGGTGGTGCTGCCCGCCGTATGGTCGCGACGGGCCGATCGTCGCCGGGCCGCCGCCCGGCTGGTGCAGGCCATGGTGGAGGCCTTTGGGTCTGGGCGACGGGGCTGAGACCCGTGGGGCTTCAGTCGGACTGCCCTGCGCGTGGCTGTTCTAGTCCTCCCTCGCGGCCGGCTGGACTCGATTCAGGCGCCTGGTCCCGTATTTCGGAATCGCAGCCGTTGCACGCTGCCGAGGCAACAACGCCCTAGCGGACGCCCGCCGTTGCCAAGACCGCGACGCGCACACGTAGGCCACCGCGCCACGTGATTGGCCAGCCAACCACCATGCGTAAGCGGACGGTGGAGCCCGCGTCGTAGGGCAGAGCATCATGCAGGGTGGCGCTGACCGGCAAGGACAGCACCATCCAGCTTGACCCAACACCCCGGGTCAGGGATTCGATTCCGCACGTAATGCGCATCTCGTTGTAGGGGATGGATGCCCGTTGTCCCATGGTCGCGAAAACTGCCGTCGACCAGGGATATCCCAGGAGATTTTCACGGACTTCCCGCCCTTCCCAGGGGGGACACGGACTTTCCAGCCGTGTAAGCAGGGTGGGCCCTGACCAGCACTGAAAGACGAAAACGCACTGGTCAGGTCCTGCGGCATCAGCGCTCGATGATGATCACCGCGAGCCCGCCCTGCGCCGTCTCTTTGTACTTGACGTTCATGTAGCCTCTCGCTCACGGTAATTGTCTTCCAGCCAATGCTCTATCTCGCTGGGCCAGAACCGCAGTTGTTGCCCTACCCGGAAGTTTGGTATGGCCTGCTTCTCGTGATTGTCGTAAATCCATGAGGCGGGCTTTCCGAGAAATTCAGCCAGGGCCAGCACGGTCCACATCGCTTGATCCATCGCTTTTCACTCCGTGGGTCGGGAGTGCGACACGTTAGGGACGAATCCCGGCCGCGCCAAACGACTGCGTGCGGTGGCCCTGGAGTTGTAAGCCGCCATGGCCGGGCTCTCTGCGGGGGAGACGGGGTAGCACAGAGCGAGGAATGAGCGCGTCCCGGCCGAGGGCTACCACCACTTCCATGCATCAGCGTCTGAAGTCAGCACGGATCCAGGGCAGCGCCCCCCCAACGGACCGGGAAGGGCAGCAGCGGAGTCGAGCGTCTGCCAGGAAACCGCACCCAGTTCGAGAACATCTGGCTGCGCACGAAGCGCCACGACGCGAACGGCCAGGTCAAGAGTGGTTCCGGGGGTGTCTGCTACCTCTACTTCCCGGTGGAGGCGGCGCCCGCTCAGTACCGTGTGCTGAAGGAGCTGGGAATCCGGTAGCGGTGCACGCCGCCGACCCGGCCGACAGCTCCTCCGGCATGCCTCACCGCGTGTGAAGTGCCCACTTGCCGCTCTCGACGGGGGCCGTTCCGGGCAGGGCGATGAGTTCGGGCTTGAACAGGGGCGGGGCGCCCATCGCGGGCTCCCAGGTCGCCAGCTTCTCGTCCTGGGGGACCTCGATGCGACGGTCCACGGCGAGGTCGGCGACCACCTTCAGCAGCAACCGCACACCGAGCGGGGCCAGGTGCTCGCGCCAGAGGCTCTGCGCGGTCGAGCCCGGGGGCACGAAGAGGTGCTCCTGGGCGGCGAGCGGGCCGGCGTCGGTGCGCTCGGTGAGGTGGTAGACACTCCCGCCGGTCACCTTGTCACCGTCGCGGATCGTCCACCGGATCGCGTCCCGGCCGCGGTGCAACGGCAGCAGGCTGGGGTGGTAGCCGATGGTGGCGACGGCGGCCCTGGCACGCGTATGGCGGCCGAGGAAGGCGTGGGAATGCGCGGCGATGATGATGTCCACGCCGTCCGGGATGTGCATCGCGCGCAGTTCGGCCGAGTCCGTCCACGGGATGTCCCGGGGGTACGCCCAGGAGCGCAGGCGGTCCCAGGACATCGCGTTGCTCTCGTCGGACTGCCCCTTGCGCAGCCGGGGGGCGGCGACGCCGACGATCTTGTGTCCTTCGTCCAGCAGGGCGTCCGCGACCTGTACCGCGAATCCCCCCTGGCCTGAGATGTAGATGTTCATCACTCGTGCTCCCTGCGGTCGCTGGTCGGGTTCTCCACGGTGGTCAGGCCGCCGGCGTTTCCGTCATCGCCGTGAAGTGCCGCTCGACGTAGTCCAGGGCAGCGTCACGGTCCGGGCAGGAGTGGACGACCTGCCAGCCCTTCGGCACGTCCAGGTACGGCCGCCACAGCGCGTACTGCTTTCCGGCATTCATCACCACCAGCCAGTCGCCCTCGCCGCCGGTGAAGGGATTGCCGCTCATCAGTCGACCTCTTTCAGTCCGGAGTGATCGGGCCGGAACCGCACCGGCATCGTGGAGAACCCGGTCAGGAAGTTGGACCGGATGCGCAGCGCCTCGTCGGTCTGCTCGAATCCGGTGGTGAAGTCCCGCAGCGCCATGAGCAGTTCGGAGATCTCCACCTTGGCCAGGTACGAGCCGACGCAGAAGTGCGGGCCGTAGCCGAAGGCCATGTGCTTGTTGGGGGTACGGCCGAGGTCGAACACCCCGGGCCGGTCGAAGACCCGCTCGTCCCGGTTGCCGGAGGCGTGCCAGAGCGTGACGATCTCGCCCGGCCGCAGCCGTACGCCGTGCAGTTCGGTCTCCTCCAGGACACTGCGCCCGAAGTGCATCGTGGGGGACGCCCAGCGCAGCACCTCGTCCACGGCGGTGTCGGTCCCGACCTCACCATGCTTGAGCCGCCGCCACTGCTCGGTCTCCGCCGCGAGGGTGCCGACGCAGTCGATCATCGTGAGCCGGCTGGTCTCGTCGCCGCCGATGATCAGGCTGTAGCAGTTGAGCACGACGTCCTCGTCGGACAGCGGCACACCGTCGATGGAGCTGCCGACCAGCATGCTGATCACGTCGTCGCCCGGTGATTCGCGCCGCTCCTCGACGAGGTCCATGAAGTACATCAGGATCTCGTTGCGGGCCATCTCGGAGTCGACCTCGTCGACGTCCTCGTCGTCGGCCGACAGCGCGGTCTTGGTCTGGGTGAGCAGGAAGTCCCGGTCCTGCTCGGGCACGCCGAGCAGGTTCGAGATCGTGGTCATCGGGATCCGGCTGGCGATCTGCTCGGCGAAGTCGCAGCCGCCGGCCTCGACCGCCTCGCGGATCCACTGCCGGGTGTTGGCCCGCACCGTCTGCGCGACCTCGTCGAGCACTCTCGGCGAGAGCACCCGCTGGAGGATCTTGCGCAACTCGTGGTGCCGGTGCCCGTCGGTGACGGCCAGCATCCGGCCGGCACCGGCGTCACCGCCGCCCAGCAGCGTGACGAGCACATTGCCGCGCTCGGACGTGAAGTTCACGTTGTCGCGGTAGGTGGCCATGATGTCGTCGTAGCGGGAGAGCACCCAGAACCCGCGGCGGCCGTCGACCGGAGGGTTCCAGTGCACCGGGGCGCTGTCCCGCAGGGTGCGCCAGTACGCGTCGAGGTCGTGGTCCGCGAAGGTGTTCGGGTCGCCCAGGTCCACGGTGTCCAGTGCCGGTGGCTGTGCCTGCGCCTGTGTCGGTGTCACCACGGTCACCAGTCCGTACGCCAGAACCGGCGGGGCCGGAACGGGTAGGTGGGCAGGGGCACGCGGTGGCTGGTCTCCCCGAGGTGCAGGGAGCTGAAGTCCACCCGCTGGCCGTTCACCCAGGCGGCGGCCAGATCGGACAGCGCCTGTTCGTCCTTTCCGGACGGCACGATCCCGTTGTCGTTGCGGCGGAAGGAATCCGCGTTCACCTGCGGCGCGTTACCAGTGGTGGCGACCGGGCCGCGGGGGGTGTCGTCGCACAGCGCTTCGATGAGCTCCGCACGGCTGCGGACCACGGCCGCCCACCGGCGGTCCATCACCTTGCGGCCCATGGTGAGGCTGAAGCAGATGTCGTCGAGCCGCAGCTCGGGGTGGGCGATCAGCCAGTCCTTCAGCTTCGCGCGCTGACGGGCCAGCGCCTCGTCGTCCAGGGCGGAGAGGGTGGCCAGGCGCGGCCTGCCGACGGCCTCGGGGGCGCGCTCGGCGACCGCCGGCGGCTCCTCCAGCACCAGGTGCGCGTTGTAGCCACCGCCGCCGATCGAGGTGATGCCCGCACGGCGGATGCCGGACTCCGGCTCCCAGTCCGCCGCCTCCAGCTGCGGTACGAACGGGGTGCTGGGGAAGTCGAGGTCCTGGTTGACCTCCGTCAGGTTGATCGTCGCCGCCAGCTTCTTGTGGTACAGGGCCATCACGGCCTTCATCGCACCGAAGCCGCCGGACACCACACCGCCGTGGCCCACGTTGCCCTTGACGCCGCCGATCGAGGTGGTGCCGGTCTGCTTGCCGAACGCCATGCTCGCCGCGTGCACCTCGAGCTCGTCGGTCATCGGCATGCCGAGACCGTTGGCCTCGTACATCGACACGGTGTCCGGGGTGACGCCACCGACCTCCATGGCGTTGGCGATGCAGGCGCTCATCCGCTCGGGCTGGGCCAGACCGTAGGCCATCACGCTGACACCGTTGTTGTTGACGGCCGAGCCCTTGACCACGGCGTAGATGTGGTCGCGGTCGGCGACGGCCTGGGCCACCGGCTTGAGCAGCACCGTGACGACACCGCTGGACAGCGCGGTGCCGGTGCCGTTGGCGTCGAACGGGCGGCAGTGGCCGTCCTTGGACAGGATGCGGTTCTCTTCCCACAGATGGCCGCGGGGGTGCGGCAGGCGGACCATGGCGCCGCCGGCGATCGCCATGTCGGTCTGGCCGAGCAGCAGCGACTGGCAGGCCAGGTGCACCGCGTAGTGGAAGCCGGCGCAGACGGCGGCGACGGTGACGGCCTCGCCGGTCAGCCCCATGTAGTACAGCGCGTTGGAGGTCATGGTGTCCGGCGACCACGCCAGGCTGGCCTCGATCGCCTCGGGGCCGACCGACACCCGGTCCGGCGGGGAGCTGTAGAGCGCGGCGGTCTGCGGGTTGTTGGCGCCGTACATGCCTATTTCGGCCTTGAGCCGGTCCGGGTCGTAACCACCGTCCTCGAGCGTCTCCCACGCGCTCTCCAGGAACAGCCGGTTCTCCGGGGTCATCGCGGCCGCCATGCGGTCGCTGATGCCGAACACCGACGGGTCGAACTGGTCGTAACCGTCGAGCACGCCGCAGGCCCGCACGTAGAACGGGCTGTGGATCAGGGTCTCGTCGACCTGGATGTCGTCCTTGGCCAGGAACGACACGGTCTCCCGGCCGTGGAGGAGGTTGTCCCAGAACTGTTCTTTGGTGCGGGCGCCGGGCGCCCGGCACGACATGCCGATGATGGCCACATCGCCCGGGTCGTACTCCTGCTCGGGGCTGTCGGTCATGGAAAGGCTCCTGGTTCGAGTCGAGTTGGGGGTGGCTCAGCTGCCGGTGGAGGTGGCGCGGCCCCGCAGCGCGGCGCGGCGGGCGTTGGCGCGGACGCGGGCGGACTGGACCACCTCGGAGGTGCCGCTCTCGTCGTCGAGCCAGCGGCCGAGGGAGGAGATGTCACGGAAGTTGAACAGGTCGGGCACGCGGACGCGGCGGTCGAACCGCCGGGTCATCAGCCGGGCCAGCCGGACGAGCAGCAGTGAGTCGCCGCCGAGGTCGTAGAAGGCGGCCTTGACGTCGATGCTCGCCGGTTCGAGGTCGAGCAGTTGGCCCCAGATCTCCGCCAGCGCCACCTCGGTCGGCGTGCTCGCGGCCGTCATGGGCGGGCCGGCATCGGCGGCCGGCGGCTCGGGCAGCGCGGCGCGGTCGAGCTTTCCGCCCGGCGCCAACGGCAGTGCGGTCAGGAACACGATCGTCCCCGGCACCATGTAGTCGGGCAGCTCGGTGGCGAGCTTGCCGGCGATGGCGGTCTGGAGTCCGGTGTCCAGCCAGGCGCCGTCCCGGGGGTCGCCCTCGGGCACGACGTAGCCGATGAGCCGGTTGCCCCGTACGACGGCGGCGGCTTCCCGGACCTCGGGGCAGCCGGTCAGCCGGGCCTCGACCTCCTCCAGCTCGATGCGGTAGCCGCGCAGCTTGACCTGGTGGTCGGCGCGGCCGCCGAACTGGAGCTCACCGTCGTCGGTGAAGGTGACGACGTCACCGGTGCGGTACATGCGCTCGCCGTCCAGGAACGGGTCCGGCACGAACCGTTCGGCCGTGGTGCCCGGCCGGTTGACGTAGCCGTGGGCGAGGCCGGCGCCGCCGATGTAGAGCTCACCGGGCGCGCCCGCGGGCAGCCGCTTCAGGTTCTCGTCGAGCACATAGGCACGGGCGTGGGCCGACGGCGGGCCGATCGTCGGCTCGCCGGTCTCGTCCTCCGGCACCAGACCGATCGAGCAGAAGACGGTTCCCTCGGTGGGCCCGTAGGCGTTGAAGACCCGGTCGGCGCTGGTCTCCCGGTACGCCCGGTCCACCAGCTTGCGCCGCAGGGGCTCGCCGCCGAACACGACCGTGCGCACGTTCGGCGGCAGATACCCGGCATCGAGCAGGCTGTTCATCACCGACGGGATGACATTGAGGTGGGTGATCCTGTCGGCGTACCGGCTCTCCGGCAGGTGGACGGCGCTCTCCACGAGCACGACGGCGCCGCCGCGGCACAGCGCGGCGAAGATCTCCATCACGGACATGTCGAAGCAGACCGAACTCGCCGCCGAGACACCGCTCAGGTCACGGCCCTCGAAGACCCGGTCCATCTCGGACAGCATGGCCACGCAGCCGCTGTGGTGGATGGCCACGCCCTTCGGCCGGCCGGTGGATCCCGACGTGTAGATGAGGTACGCGGTGTCGCCGGGCACGACCGGCACGGGCTTCTCGCCGGGCTCGGTCGTCACGGTCTCGCCCAGCACGACCACGGTCGGGCCGGCCGGGCAGTTGGCCCGGGACGCGGGCGTGGTCAGCAGCAGGCGGGTCCCGCTGTCCCGGACCATGAAGGTCAGCCGCTCGGCCGGATAGTTCGGGTCCAGGGGCACGTAGCAGGAGCCGGCCCGCAGCGTGGCCAGCATGGCGACCAGCAGGTCGGGGGTGCGCTCGACGCAGATGCCGACCGGGACACCGGGACCGGCGCCGTCGGCGACGAGCCGTTCGGCCAGCACACGGGAGCGCTCGTCCAGCTCGCCGTAGGTCAGGACGCCGGCTTCGGAGTAGACCGCGGTCGCGTCGGGGTTCTTGACCGCTTGCTCGAGGAACTCGGAGTGCAGGGTCTCGGTCACTGGTCCGTCTCCTCGGGGAGGCCGTTCGACGCGATGTCTTCAAGGGGCAGGTCGGGCTGGGCGATCGAGTCGAAGAGCACGGTGCGGTAGAGCGCGAGCAGTGCCGTCACGGTCTCCCTTTCCAGGTAGCTCGGTTTGTACTGGACGTGGCCGGCGACCTCGCCGTCGATGTCGGCCATCGAGATCTCCAGGTCGAACTTGGCGAGGTGCCTGCGGACCTGAAGCGGTTCGAGCGGCAGGGCGCCGTCGGGCGCGAGGGTGTCGCCGAGGCCGTGGAAGAGCTTGACGGACCGGGGGAACGCGTCCGAGGACAGCCAGTTCACCACCACGTCGAACCACGGGGAGCGGCCCTCGGCCCTCGGCGGCTTCAGCTGGGACGCCAGCAGGTCGAGGGGGTAGTTCATATGCTCCAGGAGCCCGAGCGAGAAGGCATGGACCTCGCGCAGCAGGTCGCGGAAGCTGCGGTCACCGGACGGGGTCGCCCGTACGAGGACCGTGTTCAGGTAGTAGCCGATGGCGGATTCCCAGCCGGGTTCGGCGCGTTGGGCGATGGCGGTGGCCAGTACGGAGTCCTCGGCCCGGGCCGCGCGGTTGAGCGTGGCGAAGAACCCGGTCAGGACGACGGTGCTGATCGACACGCCCTCGCGGACCGCGAACTCCCGGAGCCGGCACGTCTCTTCGGTGCTCCAGCGGAACGTGAGGTCGCGGCCCTCGTAGGTGACGCCCGGCGGCCGCTCCTTGGTGGACAGGTCGAGGTGGGCGGGCGCGTCGGCCAGCTTCTCCGACCACCAGTCCAGTGCCGCCTCGGCCGCCGGTCCCGCCAGCCACTGGCGCTCCCACTCGACGAACTCGGTGTACGGGGCGACCGGCGCGCTGTCGGCGGGGTCGGCACCCTCGTAGTACTCCTGGAGTTCGCGGATCATCACGTCGGCCGACGCCGCGTCCGACGCGATGTGGTGGACGAGCACCAGCAGGTAGTGGTCCGCGGGACCACGCGTCATGAGGACGACCCGCACCAGCGGTCCGTTGTCCATGTCGAGCGGCAGGTGCCCGTACCGGGCCAGTTCCTCGCGGGCCTGTTCGTCGTCCAGGTCCGTGCTGTCCACCACGAGGAACTCGTAGACCGGTTCGTCCAGAATGACTTGGTACGGACGGCCGCCGGCCTCCACGAAGATCGTGCGAAGCGCGGGGTGCCGTTCCATCACGGCCTGTACGGCGCGGTCGAGCGCCTTCTCGTCGACCGCGGTCCGGATCCGGGCGGCCACCATGAAGTTGTAGGGCACGGCGTCCGGCGAGACCATCTGCATGAACCACAGCGAGGCCTGGCCGTGCGAGGCCGGTGCCAGTTCGAGGCCGAGGCCGTCGGCGCGCAGCTGGTCCAGTGCCGGTGCGTCGGTGGGCTCCAGCAGTCCGCGCGCGTCCAGTTCCTCCAGCAGTTCCTCGGCGTCCAGCTCGGACAGTTCGTCGAGGAACGCCGGGGCCGTCCTGGCCTCCGGTTCCGGATCGGGAACCGGCACGGCCACCGCCGTCGGCCGGGCCGGCTCCGGCTCCGCGGCCGGTGCCGGCGCGGCCGCCGCGGTCGCCGCCGCCCCGCCGGTGATCTCGACGAAGTGGCCGACGACCTCGGATATCGTCCGGCCGTCCAGGAACACCACCGGCGACACCCGATGCCCGAACAGCGCCTGCATCCGGTTGACGAGGCGGATCGCCAGCATCGAGTCCAGGCCGAAGTCGCGCAGGCCCGCGTGGGCGTCGAACCTGCTCACCGGTACGCCCAGCGCGTCGGCGAGCTCGGCGAGGACGATGTCCTCCACCGACCTGTCCGCCGCGGGCTCGTTCGCCACCGGTGCGACCGCGACCGGGGCCTCGGCCATGGGTGCGGCGGGGGCAGGGGCGGGCGCCTGCGCGCTCTCGCGGCGGGGCGTGGTGTCCAGCCAGTAGCGCTCCTTCTGCCACTGCACGAGCGGGGTCTCCACGGCCTCGACGTCGTCGGCGAACAACGAGTCGAAGGTCAGCGGAAGGCCCCTGACGTACAGGGACGCGGCGGCTCCCAGCAGGCAGCGGACGTCGCTCTCGCCGCGCCGCAGGGAGTTGATTGCGTGCACCTGGGCACCACGGGTCAGCGCGATCTCCTCGACCGCGCCGCGCAGCGTCTCGTGCGGGCCGATCTCGATGAAGGTGCCGATGCCGTCCTCGACGAGCGCACCGATCGTCTCGGCGAACCGGACCTGGTTGCGCAGGTTGTGCACCCAGTAGTCGACGTCGGCGACCGGGTCCACCGTGTCGGCCAGTGCCGTGGAACGGAACTCGATGGTGTTCGCCAGCGGGGTGATGCCGTCGATGCGCTCGCGCAGCGGCTGGATCAGCGGATCCATGCCGGGGCTGTGCACCGGCCGTTCGACCCGGATGTTCCTGGTCGAGATCCCGGCCCGCTGGAGGTCGGCCTCCAGGGCGCGGACGGCGTCGGGCGCGCCGGAGACCGCCGCGCTGGTGGGGCTGTTCACCACGGCGATGGCCAGGTGCTCGGCGTACGGGGCGATCCTCGGCAGCAGTTCCTGCTCCGGCAGGTCGACCGAGATCATGACGCCGGGGGCCGCCTTGCGTTCGAGCAGGTGAGACCGGGCGACCACGACGCGGGCGGCGTCGTCCAGCGACAGCGCGCCGGCGACACAGGCGGCCGCGACCTCCCCCAGGCTGTGCCCGACGACGGCGGCCGGCCGGATGCCGAGTTCGAGCCAGACCTTCGCCAGCGAGACCTGCAGGGCGAACAGTACGGGCTGCTGGAAGTCCATCTCCTCGTACCTGGACTCGTCGGCCAGGGCGGCGAGTTCGTCGAGCACCGAGCAGCCGTCGGCCGCGCGCACGGCGGCGTCGCAGGCGTGCATCCACGTACGGAAGCCGGCGTGCTCGCGCATGAGCTCACGGCCCATGCCGACCCACTGCGTTCCGCCGCCGGAGAACACCAGCGCCACCCGCCGGTCGGTGTTGCCGGCGACCGTCCCCGTGACGGCATCGGGGTGCGGCTGACCGGCGGCGACCCGGGCGAGCCCGTCCAGGACGTCCTGACGGTTGCGGGCGAACAGCGCGATCCGGTGGTTGTGGTGGGTGCGCCTGGCCGCGAGCGTGTAGGCGAGGTCGGAGACCCGCAGGCCCGGGTCGCGTTCGACGTGGTTGGACAGCTCGCGGCAGGTGTCGGTCAGCGCACCCGCCGTACGGGCCGTGACGGGGACGAGGTGTACCCGCTCGTCGGCCGCGGCGTCGCCCTGGCCCGGCGTGACGTGCCGTCCCCGGTCGCCCGTGGTGAACGGGCCGGGGGTGACGGTGAGTCCGGCGGTGTACAGGGCGCCGAGCGAGCCGAGCAGGGTCGAGGCCTCGTCGGCGCCGCGGCGGAGCGAGGGCAGGGTGGTAGCCGTCAGGATCTCCGCCACCGACTTGAGCAGGACGGGGTGCGGGCTGAGTTCGATCACCGCGTCGATGTCGTGGTCGCGCAGGTTCGTCAGGGCGTCGACCACCCGGATCTCCTGGCGCAGGTTGTCCGCCCAGTAATCGGGACCGAGCTCCGCGCCGTCGACGAGTTCGCCGGTGACCGTCGAGATCATCGGGATACGCGTGGTCCGCGGCGTGATGCCGTCGAGTTCGACCTTCAGCGGGGCGAGGACATGGTCGACCAGCGACGAGTGCGGGGCGTGGCCCATCCGCACCCGGTGGTTGGTGACGCCCGCTTCGGTCAGCCGCTGGACGAGGTCGTCGATCTCCTCCGGGGTGCCGGTGACCAGGGTGGAGTTCAGGCCGTTGCGGCCGGAGACGGTGAGGCGGCCGGTCAGGTACGGCTCGACCTCGTCCGCCGGGGTCATGACGACGATGCCCTCGCCGCGGCCCACGGCCAGTTGCTGGAGGAGCCGGCCGTGGTGGGCGGCCAGGCGGGAGGCGTCCTCGAAGTCCAGGGCACCGGCGATATGGGAGGCGGCGAACTCGCCGACGCTCTGTCCCACGACGACTTCCGGCTCCACCCCCAGCGAGCGCCAGGCTTCGGCCAGCGCGACCTGCATGGCGAACAGCAGCGGCTGGAAGACGTCCATGTCGTCGATGCGGCCGTCGGGGGCCAGCAGCTGGTCGACGAGCGAGAAGCCCAGCAGCTCCCGCATCCGCTTGTCGGACCTCATCATGGACCGGCGGAACACGGGCATCCCGGCGAGCAGTTGCCTGCCCATGCCCACCCACTGCGAGCCGTTGCCCGAGAACAGGAACGCCACCCGCGGCGGGCGTGCGGTCTTCTCCCCGACGCTCAGTCCGGCGGCCGTCGCACCGCTGCCGAAGGCGTCCAGCCGAGTCCTGAGCTCGGCCATGTCGCGGGCGGTGGCCGCGAGCCGGAACGTTCCGTCGCCGGGCGCCCGGCCGCAGACCGCGCGCAGGTCGGTCTCGTCACGCAGCGCCAGGGCCTGCTCGGCCAGCGCCTCGCGGGAGTCCGCGGCCAGCAGGAGGAGCGAGCTCTCGGGGCGCGGCAGTTCCTCGACGGCGACGTGACAGATCGCGCCGCCGAAGCCGAACGAGCTGACGCCTCCCCGGCGCGCGTCGGACCGTCGCGGCCACGGCGTCAGCCGGTCCTGGACGGTGAGGTGGTACTCGTCGAACATGATCTGCGGGTTCGGCGCGGTGTAGTGCAGGCTCGGCGGCAGCACGCCGTTGCGCATCGACATCGCGAGTTTGACCAGGCCGACGATGCCGGCGGCCGCCTCCAGGTGCCCGACGTTGGATTTGACGGAGCCGAGCCGCAGCGGCTCGGCGCGGTCGCCGCCCAGGACCGCGCCGATGGCGTTGGCCTCGATCGGGTCGCCCAGCGGCGTCGCGGAGCCGTGGCACTCGATGTAGTCCACGAGGTGCGGTGCGATGCCCGCCCGCTGGTAGGCGGTGCGGAGCATCTTCTCCTGTGCCTGGGGGTTCGGCGCGGTCATGCCGTTGCTCAGACCGTCGTTGTTGGAGGAGCTGCCCTTGATCAGGCAGTACACCGGCAGGTCACGTTCGAGCGCCACGCTCAGCGGGGCGAGTACGACGACGCCGGCGCCCTCACCGCGGACGTAGCCGTTGGCGCGGGCGTCGAACGACTTGCAGCGGCCGTCCGGAGCGAGCGCGCCCATCGCGTCCATGGCGGTGTAGTAGTCGGAGACGAAGCTCAGGTTCACGCCGCCGGCGAGCACCAGATCGCTCTCGCCCAGCCAGATCGACTGGCATCCCACGTGCACCGAGACCAGCGATCCGGCGCAGGCGGCGTCTATGGCCATGCTCGGGCCCTGCAGGCCCAGGATGTAGGAGACGCGGTTGGCGATGATGCCGTCGTGCATACCGGTCGCGGTGTGCGGGGTGATCTGGCTGTCGGGACCGCGGTAGTGCGCCAGCGCGGCGTAGTCGCCCCAACAGGACGCCATGAACACGCCGGTGTCGCTGCCGACGAGGCTGTCGGGCGCGACCCCCGCGTCCTCCAGAGCCTCCCAGCACAGCTCCAGGATCAGGCGCTGCTGCGGGTCCATCTGGACGGCTTCGCGGGGTGAGATACCGAAGAACAGCGGATCGAACTGGTCGATGCCGTCGATGAACCCGCCCCACCGCACCCGGTCGTTGAGGAGCTCGCGCCGTGCGGCGGGCACCGGTCCCACGGCATCGCGGCCCTCGGACAGCAGCTGCCAGAACGCGGCCGGGTCGGGTCCGCCGGGGAACCGGCAGCCGATGCCCACGATCGCCACGGGTTCGTGCGTTCCCGTACGACGGCGGTCGTCGCCCGGAGCCGCGGCCTCCGCGGCACGCGGCCCCTCGGCGAGCGCACGGGACAGCTCGTCGACGGTCGGGTACTGCCACATCCAGGTGACCGGAACTTTCCAGCCGAGGAATTCGGACAACGAGGCGGCAAGAGCCGACGACTTCACCGAGTCCAGGCCGTACTGGTGCAGCGGTGCCCGGCGGTCCACCGCGTCCTGGGACACGTCCAGCAGATCGACGACGCGAGAAAGCAGGAAATCTGTGAGGGCGCGTAGATCACGCGCTCCGCGCTCTTGGGGCACTTCGCCTCCTCGGCAGGGCGAATGGAAGGGGTGGGAAGAGGCTGCCGCCGCCGGATGGAAGGCCCGGAAACTCCTTCAACCGCGTAAGAGCAGCGGGATCGACGGCTCGGCGCACATGCGGCCGTGCCGGTTCACAGGGCCGGGGCCGACGGTCCTCACAAGGGATCAGTCAGTGCCCGGACATCTGGCCATGGGAACGGTTGACGACACGGAAGGTTCGCTACGCCGGCGTTCGCCGCGGCGCGCTGGAGAAAGTTGAGGAAGCCCGGTCAGGGCAGAGAGAGCCGTGTGGCGCTCGGCGGCCTGTACCGCCCCGGAGATGAATGCTCAGCTGCCGAAAGACCAGTAAGTGCACGGTAATTGACCCCCCGATGAGTCACCCTGACCGCAGCAGATCATGACCTGACGCGGATCACTGCCGACGAGCCTCAAGGTCCGCTTTATCCACGTCCACGCCTATGTGGACTGGAGTGGACCGGATTACGAGGTGATCACCCGATCGGCGAACGTCAGACTGCCACTCTGTGAGCGGGTGAGACAAGAGTGATCCACTGGCTGGAAGCTGCACTGGCAGGATTTGACCCCCGAGTGGCTGGTTCACCAGTGTTCAAAATGGGGCATTCCTGGCCTATCCCCGGACTGTATCGATGAGTCGTCGAAGTCGCCGGCGATACAGGCCGACGGTAGGCAGGCCGTTTTCGGTTTCGCATTCCGGTTTCGCAGGCGCACCACCAGCGCGGGTTCCGGCTTCCGTAATCTGCCGGACGCTTTGAACTATGCGTTGTTTCCGGCCAGTTGGAAAGTAAGCGGTTGACCTGCTGCGCGGCGCAGTGATCGTCTTGTGCGGTTCGTGTCCAACCCGCCTGGGGAGAGGAAGCAACACCGCCATGCGCAACAGACCATCACGGGGGCGGGGCCTGCCGGCCGCGATAGGCGCGGCGCCGCTGGTGACCGTCAGCTTTGCCGGCCAGGCGCATGCCGGCCCTCACGAGTTCCTCGGCAGGTGCGCATGACCAGCACCGCGGCGATGCCGCGGCACAGGCCGGGCCTGGCGCTCGGGGTGCTGGCCGGGGCGCTCGCACTGGATCTGAGCGGAATGGCCGTCCTGAACGCGGCCCTGCCGTCCGTCGGAGCACGCTTCGGTCTGGACGAGACCACCCTCCAGTGGGTCATGACCGCGTACGCCGTCACCTTCGCCGGTTTCCTGCTGGTGGGCGGCCGGCTGGCCGATGTGTTCGGCCGCCGGCGGGTGTTCGAGGCCGGGGTCGCCCTGTTCACGGTGGCGGCGCTGGCCGGGGCCCTGGCACCGGATGGCGCGGTGCTGCTCGGCGCGCGGGCGGTCCAGGGAATCGGCGCGGCGCTGTCGGGTCCGGCCGCACTGGCCCTGCTGACCGAGGTGTTTCCGGCCGGACCGGAGCGCGGCCGCGCGCTGGGTGTGTACGCCGCGGTCGGCGCGGCCAGCTTCAGCGGCGGGATGCTGCTGGGCGGCGTACTGACCGAGTTCCTCGGCTGGCGGTCGGTGCTGTGGTTCTCGGTGGCGCTGGGCGTGCTCGTGCTCGCGGTCACACGGGCCGGACTGCCCGATGGGGCGGGCCGCAGAGGTCCGCTGGACATGGCCGGTGCCATTCTCGGCACCCTCGGCCTCACGCTGCTCGTCGTCGGCGTGAGCTGGGGCGGAGCGGGGGCATGGGGCATCCTCGCTGCCGCGGTGGTCTTCCTGGTGCTCTTCGTCGTGCGTGAACGCCGCACGGCCGACCCGCTGTTGCCGCTCGCCCTCTTCCGGATCTCCTCGGTGCGGCTCGCGACCGCGTCGGCGTTCCTCCAGTACACGGCGGCGGTCGGGATCGTCTTCTTCGCGCCGCTGTACTTGCAGGGGATGCTGGGGTACTCCCCGGTCGAATCCGGTCTCGCCCTGGTGCCGATGTCGCTGACGGTGTTCCTCACGGCCACCTTCGTCACCGGACGGCTGCTGGCCAAGTACAGCCCGCGGACGCTGATGGTCACCGGACTGATCCTGATCGGCGCGGGAACGGCGCTGTGGATGACCACCCCGCAGGACGGCAGCTTTGTGCTGCATGTGATGCCCGGGCTGGTGGTCAGCGGTATCGGCCAGGGGCTGAACTTCCCCGCGATGACGACGTCCGGGCTCACCGGCGTTCCGGAGCACCAGCACGCGGTTGCCGGAGCGGTGAACGTCGTCGCGCAGCAGATCGGTTCCAGCGCCGGAGTCGCGGTCCTGGTCCTGGTCGCGGCGACCGGCGGCACCCAGCTGGGGGGCTATCACCTGGCCTACCTCGCAGCCGCCGTCGCGTGCGTGATCGGTGCCGTGGGAATCGCGATGGTGCGACCGAAGCCGGCCTGACCGTCGCCCGGTTCCTCGACCATCGAGGACTCGGCGCCCTCCTCCGCCGTCATCGCTCCGACGATCCGTTCGCCAGAGCGATGACGCGGCCGCCGACTCGGCCGTCAGGCCCTCACGAGCTCGAAGAGCCGGTGTTCGACATGGGCGTCGGGCTCGCCCCGGGAGGCGGCGACCAGCTGCACCTGCCATCCGTGCTCCGCGGCGGCACGCTCCATGGCCGCACGGTCCCCGATGTCGCCGAGGCCGAGGAACAGCCGCCCGCCGGGGGCCAGTACCCGCGCGGCTCCGGCCACGTAGGCGTGACAGCCGGCCATCCCGGCGTCGAACACGGCCCGGGTGAGTCCGTCCGGGTAGCGGTAGTCGGGGGAGATCGCCACGTACGGCATGTTCCAGAAGACGCAGTCGAACCGGTCATCGCCGTCGAGCTCGGCGAAGACGTCGCTGACCATGGCGGTCACGCCGGACGCGCCATGCCGCCGGGCGTTGCGCGCGGTGTTGTCCACGGACTGCGAGGTGATGTCGGTCGCCGTCACCTTCGCACACCCGGACAGGGCCGCATGGACCGCCGTCACGCCGGCGCCGCACCCCACCTCGAGGAGCGAGCCGCCCTGTGGGTACGGCAGGTGCGTGGTGTAGAACTCGGTGGAATAGGAGAGGGTCGGCAACCACACCTCCGGTAGCAGCTCCCAGGTGCGCCCGAGGAGCTGGAACTCGCCGGCGCCGTGCCGACGTGTCTCGGCC
This sequence comes from Streptomyces sp. NPDC001339, assembly GCF_042895955.1. NCBI lineage: Bacteria > Bacillati > Actinomycetota > Actinomycetes > Kitasatosporales > Streptomycetaceae > Streptomyces > Streptomyces sp. NPDC001339. Next base: position 425,561 of record NZ_JBIAWT010000002.1, read on the forward strand.
ACCAACGCCATGCTTTCGTCGTATCCGTCGACGGGCAACGGTTCCTCCTTGCTCCGGCTTACTGGCTCCGGCTTACGGGTACCGGGACAGAAGCGGTGTTGTGTGCGCAGGATCACCATCCGGCGGACGCTGTTCAAGCTCCGTGACTCGGCGCGCCTCGTCGGAGGGCGTTTTAGTTGTATAAATTGCGCTGTATGCCCTAGTGGGGCATGGTCACGTATGGACGGAAGCTGGCTACGGCGATCAGCTCGACCCGAAGGCGAAGGCAGGGTGAAGGCGACCGAGATGCCTTGACCTCCCCTGACCTCGTCCCCGGAGTGTACGGGCCGGTTTCAGGGGGCGGTGACCGTATGGGGGACGACTACCGGGGCGCCGTCGCCGGGGGCGTGGAGGATGTCGGCGTTCAGCCCGTACAGCTCCTTGACGAGGGGCGCGTCGACCGTCTCGCGGGGAGGGCCCTGGGCGATGACCCGGCCGTCCTTCATGGCGACGACGGTGTCGGCGTAGCGGGCGGCGGCGGCCAGGTCGTGCTGGACCATGACGACGGTGCGGCCCGAGGCGGCGACGTGGCGGACGAGTTCCAGGACCTCGACGACATGGCCCAGGTCGAGGGCGCTGGTGGGTTCGTCGAGCAGGACGACGGGGGTGTGCTGGGCGAGGACCATCGCGAGCCAGCAGCGCTGGCGCTGGCCGCCCGAGAGCCGGTCGAGGCGTTCCGCGGCCAGGTCGAGCATGCCGGTGGCCGCCAGTGCCTCGTGCACGGCCCGTTCGTCCTCGCGTGACCACTGCCGCAGCAGCCCCTGGTGGGGGTGGCGGCCGTAGCGGACGAGCCCGGCGGCGGTGACGGCCTCGGGGGCACGCGGCGACTGGGGGAGCAGGGCGATGAGGTGGGCGGCCTGCCGCTGCCGGAGGCGCCAGACGTCGGCGCCGCCGACGCGTACCGTGCCCGACGCGGGCCGGTGCAGGCGGGCGAGGGCGCGCAACAGGGTCGACTTTCCACAGCCGTTGGGGCCGACGATCGCGACGACCTGCCCGGCGGGGACCGTGAGGTCGACGTCCCGCACGACGGGGCGGCCGGGGAATCCGGCGTGGAGAGCGCGGACTTCGAGGTCGGTCGAGGGGGGCGTTGAGGGGCCGGTCGACAGGTGGGCCGACGGGGCCGTCGGGTCGGCCGAGGGGCCGGTCGAGGCGTCCGTCGAGGAGGCGGTCGACGGGTCGGTCGCGGAGGTGTCGGATGCGGGCGTGTCGGTCATCTTGGTCATGCCTTTCCGGCGGTCCGGTCCGGGCGGGACTCCCCGCGGAAGAGGACCCAGAGGAGGAAGGGCCCGCCGAGGACGCTGGTGACGACGCCGACGGGGAGTTCTACGGGGGCGACGACGCGACCCAGCGCATCGGCCGCGGTGATGAGGGCGGCGCCGGTGAGGGCCGAGCCGGTGATCGGGACGCGGGTGGGTCCGGCCAGCCGCTGGGCCAGGATCGGGGCGGCGAGGGCGACGAACGCGATGGGCCCGCCGACCCCGACGGCGACACCGGCCAGGGCGACGGCGAGGGCGAGCGCGGCGGCCCGCACCCGTCGCAGGTCGGTGCCGAGGCAGGCCGCCACATCGTCGTCGAAGCGCAGGAGCTGGAGGCGGTGTCCGGCCGCCAGCGAGAGCGGGACCAGGAGCAGAAGGGCGATCAGCATCGGCGTGCCCACGCTCCCGTCACGCCCGTTGAGGCTGCCGACGGTCCAGAGGAAGACGCCGCCCGCGGTGTTCTCGTTCTGGCGGGACATGATGAGGTCGCTCACGGCGCCGATGAACGTGGAGACGCCGATACCGACCACGAGCACCCGGTAGCCGGCTGCGCCCGCCCCGCCCGCGCACAGTACGACGACCACCGCGGCGGCGACGGCGCCGAGCGGCCCGAGCCACCAGTCGCCGACCATGCCGGTCGTCGAGCCGGCCGCGGCGGCGACGACGGCGGCGGTGGCGCCCTCGTTGACGCCGACGAGGTCGGGGGTGGCGAGCCGGTTGCCGGCGAGGGTCTGGGTGAGGCATCCGGAGATGCCGAGCGCGGCGCCGGCCATCAGTCCCACGACGATACGCGGCAGCCGGAAGTCCCGTACGACCATCACGGTCCCGGGGTCGCCGGTGCCGAGCAGCCCGGAGACCGTCTGCGCCAGGCTCATGCCGGTCGAACTCGCCACCGCTGCAAGGGTGATGAGGACGGCGAGCAGCGGTACGAGGAGTGCGGCGGCGAGCGCGGCGCGGCGCGGGAAGAGCCAGGAGAGGGGGCCGGTGCGCAGCACGGTGCTGTCGGGCGGGGTGACGTCCATGGCGTACGGCTTCTCCTCCAGGGACTTCTGCGCCTTCAGAAACTTCTGCGCCTTCAGGGACTCCTGAGCCTCCAGGGACTTCTGTGACGACTCCTGCGACGCCCTGTCCCTCATGCCCCTCGCATCCCTCCTGTCCCTCGGGTCCCTCATGCCGAGGCCCCCGCGGTGGACAGCCGGGAGGAGCGGGCGATCCAGACGAGCAGCGGTCCGCCCACGAAGGCGAGCAGCACGCTGACCGGGGTCTCCCAGGGCCGGATGACGACCCGGGCGAGGACATCGGCGAGGATCATGACATCGGCCGCGATCAGTGCGGACAGGGCGAGTTGGGCCGTCAGACGCGCTCCGGTGAGGGCCCGGGCGGCGTAGGGGGCGAGCAGTCCGAGGAAGGCGATGGGGCCGGCGACGGCGACCGCGCAGCCGGAGAGCAGGGAGACGGCCGCGGCGGCGGCGAGCCGGATCCGGCCGGGGTGGTGGCCGAGCGAGCGGGCGCTGTCGTCGCCGAGTCCGAGGGCGGAGAGCGGACGCGCGCAGCCGAACGCGGTGAGCAGGCCGGCGGCGGCCGGCGGCAGCAGGGGGAGGAGGTCGGAGGCCTCGACCCCGGCGAGCGAGCCGATCGTCCAGTAGCGGTAGGTGTCGTAGGTCGACTGGGTGCCGAGCAGGACGTACGAGGTGAGGCCGTGGAAGGTGGCGCCGAGCGCGGATCCCGCGAGGACGAGCCGGAGCGGGGATCCGGCGGCGCGCCCGGACCCGGCGAGCAGCAGGACGACCGCGCTCGCGGTCATCCCGCCCAGCAGGGCCCACACCAGCAGCGCGGCGGGGGAGGAGGCGCCGAAGAAGGTCAGCCCGAGGACGACGGCGAAGGCGGCGCCGGAGTTGACGCCGAGCAGCCCGGTCTCGGCGAGCGGGTTGCGGGTGGCGGCCTGGAGGAGGCAGCCGGCGGTGCCGAGGCAGACGCCCACGAAAACCGCGGCCAGGGTGCGCGGCAGGCGCACGTCCTCGATGGCGAGTCGCATTTGGGTGTCGGCGCGGGCGGCCGGGTCGCCGACGAGGTAGTCCCAGGCGTCGCCGACGGAGCTGGAACCGGTGCCGACGAGCAGGGACACCAGGCCGAGGCCCAGGAGGAGGACGAGAAGTCCCGCGGCGGGCCAGAGGAGGGGGCGGGGCTCCCGCGCGCGGCGTTCGCGTCGGCGGGACCGGTACCGATCCGGCCAATTCGGCCGTGTCGTTGCGCGTGTTGTCGCCATTGTCGTCCGTAATCCATTGTGGCGGTGTTGGCCATAGGTTAGCCTAGCCTAAGTTCACGCCGACTCCGGCGATACTGCGGACTTCCGCATGCCTCAAACGCGCCCCGTGTCACGCGCGTTCACCGCATGCGACGCCGGGACCCCGGTCCGGGGCCGCCCCGCAGTCCCCCACCGACAGAGACAGAAGGTCATGGAGCCGAACCCGCCCCGTCCCTCCTCGCGCCGTGCCCGCGCCACCGTCGTGGCCGCCTTCCTCGCCCTCGGCGCGTCGGCGCTCACCGCCTGCGGATCCTCCGGCGGGGGCGACGGTTCGGCCGGTGCGGGCAAAGGACCCACGACCCAGGTCGCCGACGCGACCGGCGCGAAGGTCGACGTTCCGGCCTCGCCCCGGCGGGTCGTGACGCTCAGCGAGATGGACCTGGACTCGGCGCTCGCGCTCGGCGTGCGGCCGGTGGGGCTGACCGCCGGCCGCGGCCAGAAGGGCGCCCCCGCCTACCTCGCGGACCGGGCGAAGGGCATACCCGTGGTGGGCGCGGTGACCGGCCCGGACGTGGAGAAGGTCGTCCAGGCCAAGCCGGACGTGATCCTCGCCGGGCAGCTCGCCGACAAACAGGTTCTCCAGCAGCTGCGGAGGATCGCCCCCACCGTCGTCACCGTCGACAAGACCAAGAACTGGAAGAAGTCCCTCGAGATCACCGGCCGGGTGCTCGGCAAGAGCGACGCGGCCGAGAAGTTCCTCACCGGCTACGGCACCAAGGTCGCGGCCCTGAAGAAGGACCTCGGTGCCGAGGCCGGGGCCAAGGTGTCCGTGGCCCGCTACTCGGCGAAGGGCACCAACGTCATCCAGCAGGGTGTGTTCATCAGCGATGTCCTGAAGGACATCGGCTTCGCACGGCCCGGCATCCAGGCCCGTAAGGGCGAGGGCCACTCCACGCCGATCAGCGAGGAGAACCTCAAGGAGATCGACGGGGACTGGCTGTTCATCGGCACCCTGGACCCGGGCACCACGCGCGACAGCCTGCTGGACAAGCTGGCCGGCAAGCCCGCCTACCAGCAGCTCGACGCCGTACGGGACAAGCACGCGACCGTGACCGACGGCTCCAAGTGGACGAGCCTGGGCGGTGCCGAGGCGGCCGTCTCGGTGCTCGACGACATCCGGAAGGCGATGGTCAAGTGAGCGCCCACAGCCTGCCGGGCACCGACGGCCCGCTGATAACCGACCGTACTCCAGCGGTGACTGACGCCCTCTCGGGAGCTGACGGCAGGGCGGACGTCGGCCAGGAGCTCGCGGGACGGCTCGCCCTGGTGACGGGGGCGGGCCGGGGTATCGGCGAGGCCGTGGTCGCGGCGCTCGTCGAGCGGGGTGCCCGGGTCCTCGCCACCGACCTGGCTCCCGAGGGCCTCGACGCGCTCGCCGCGAAGTACGGCGCACACGGGACGGATGAGCACCGCACGCACGGGACGCCTGAGCGGGGGACGCACCGCAAGTACCGCGACCAGGTCACCGTCCGCCCGCTCGACGTCACGGACGCCGCCGCCGTCGAGGCCCTGATCGCCGAGGCCGAGGACACCCTCGGGCCGCTGGACATCGCCGTCAACGTCGCCGGGATCCTGCGCTGTTCGGACGTCGTGGACCTCACGGACGAGGACTGGGCCGCGGTGTTCGCCGTCAACACCACCGGCGTCTTCCACGTCTCGCGCTCCGCCGCCCGCCGGATGGCCGGGCGCGGCGGCGGCAGCATCGTCACCGTCGCCTCGAACGCGGCGGGCATCCCGCGCGCGGGCATGTCCGCATACGCCGCGTCGAAGGCCGCGGCCGTGATGTTCACCAAGTGCCTGGGTCTGGAGGTGGGTTCGCGGGGCGTGCGCTGCAACACGGTCTGCCCCGGCTCCACCCGCACCGAGATGCAGCGCGCCATGTGGGCCGCGGCCGGCCTGCCCGACGACGAGGGCGCGCGACGCGTGATCGAGGGGGACCCCGCCGCCCACCGCACCGGTATCCCACTCGGCCGGATCGCCGACCCCGCCGACATCGCCGAGGCCGTCGCCTTCCTGGTCTCCGACCGCGCCCGCCACATCACCCTGCACGACCTGTACGTCGACGGCGGTGCCACCCTCCGGGCCTGACCCGGCCCGGGGCCCGAGCCCTGGACCCGGGTCCGCACCGGCCCAGGGCACGGACCCGCCCCGGAAGCGGAACCGGCCCATCCGAACACCTCACGCCGCCCACAGCGGCTCGTCCCGCACGGGAGACCCCCATGCCACGCTGGAGACACGCATGTCCGCCTCGCTGACCGAAGCCACCGCTTCCCTCACCCCGCCCCCGGTCGCCCCCGGTGCGGCGACCGTCCTGCTCGACGCCTACCGGCCCGCCACGGACCGGTTCCTCGCCACGCCCCGGCACACCCTGCTGGGCCACGGCACCGCCGTCGAAGTACCCCACGACACCCGGCCGTTGACGGAGCGGGTGCGCGAGGCCCTTGAAGCGCGCCGGTGCGCGGGCGACCCGGCACCGGTCGTCGTCGGCTCGCTGCCCTTCACCCCGGACGCCCCACCCGCCCTGGCCGTCCCGGAGTCCGTACGGTGGGCGCCGCCGCTGCGCGAGGACCCGCCGGCCGTCCTGCCCGCACCCGGCACCGGCGGGCGGACCGGCTGGCAGGTCAAGGAGGTTCCGGCCCCCGAGGAGTACGGTGCGGCCGTCGCCGCCGCGGTCCGGCGGATGCGGGCCGGGGAGTTCGACAAGGTCGTCCTCGCCCGCACACTGGAACTGACCGCTCCTCATGAGCCGGACCTGACGGCCATGCTGGGCCGCCTGGCGCGCCGCGACCCGGCCGGGTACACCTTCGCGGTGCCCAGCGGCCCGGGCCGTACCCTCATCGGCGCCAGCCCCGAGCTTCTCGTCGCCCGGCACGGCGGCCGCCTGACCGCCAACCCGCTCGCCGGGTCCGCCCCGCGCAGCGCCGACCTGGCCGAGGACGTACGCCGCGCCGCCGCCCTCCTGGAGTCGGCGAAGGACCTGCACGAACACGCCGTCGTCGTCGACGCCGTACGCGAGGCGCTCGCACCGTTCTGCCCCCGCCTGGAGGTGCCCGGCCGCCCCACGCTGGTGCGCACCGCGGCCATGTGGCACCTGTCGACCACCGTCACCGGCGAGCTCGCCGACCCGGACGCCACCGCCCTGGACCTGGCGCTGGCCCTGCACCCCACCCCGGCGGTGTGCGGCACCCCGACCGATGTGGCGCGCGCCGTCATCGCCGAGTCGGAGCCGTTCGACCGCGGCCCCTACACCGGCATGGTCGGCTGGCAGGACGCGGACGGCGACGGCGAGTGGGTCGTGACGATCCGCTGCGCCGAGGCCGAGGGCCGCGCCCTGCGGCTGTTCGCGGGCGCCGGAGTGGTGGCCGCCTCGTCGCCCGAGGCCGAGACCGCCGAGACCGGCGCCAAGTTCCGTACGTTCCTGGACGCCGTGGGGGCCGCGCTGTGAGTGAGCTCGCTAAGCAGCCCGTTCCCGCCACCACCCCGGGCGTCGACGCGCCCACCTGGCCCGACGGGTTCGCCCGGCGCTACCGGGCGGCGGGCCACTGGCGCGGGGAGACCTTCGGCGGCATGCTGCGCGAGCGCGCCGCCGCCCACCCCGACCGGATCGCCCTCGTCGACCCGGCGCCCGCACGGCGCACCTGGACCTATCGCGAACTGGACGAGCGAGCCGACCGACTGGCCGCCGGATTCACCGCCCGCGGCATCGCCAAGGGCGACCGGGTGGTCGTCCAGCTGCCGAACATCGGCGAGTTCGCCGAGGTCGTCTTCGCCCTCTTCCGGATCGGCGCCCTGCCCGTGTACGCGCTGCCCGCCCACCGGGAGACGGAGATCGGGCACTTCTGCTCCCTCACGGAAGCCGTCGCGTATGTGATCCCCGACCGGCACGCGGGGTTCGACCACCGCGATCTCGCCACGCGGATCGCGGCGCGCACCCCGAGCCTGCGGCACGTCTTCGTGGCCGGCGACCCGGGGGAGCACACCGCGCTCGCGGACGTACCGTGCGACCCGGCGGAGCCGCTCGCCGGACCCGAACCGCACGAACTGGCCTTCCTCCAGCTGTCGGGCGGCACGACGGGTGTACCGAAGCTGATCCCGCGCACCCACGACGACTACCTCTACTCGCTGCGGGGCTCCAACGAGATCTGCGGTGTCGACGCGGACACCCGCTTCCTCGTCGTCCTGCCCGCGGCCCACAACTTCCCGATGAGCTCGCCCGGCTGGCTGGGCGCGCTGTACGCCGGGGGCACGGCCGTCCTCTGCCCGCGCCCCGACCCGGAGACCGCCTTCCCCCTCATCGGGCGGGAACGGATCACCATGACCGGGCTGGTCCCGCCGCTCGCCCTGGTGTGGACGGAGGCCGGCCCGGCGACGGACAGCGACCTGTCCAGCCTGGAGCTGGTGCTCGTGGGCGGCGCCAAGTACAGCGCGGAGGCGGCGCGCCGCCTCACCCCCGCACTGGGCTGCCGCCTGATGCAGGTCTTCGGCATGGCCGAGGGGCTCGTCAACTACACCCGCCTCGACGACGACGAGGAGACCGTCCACACCACACAGGGCCGGCCGATCTCCCCGGACGACGAGGTCCGGATCGTCGACGACGCCGGACACGACGTCCCCGAAGGCGGCACCGGCCACCTGCTGACCCGCGGCCCGTACACGATCCGCGGATACTGGCGCGCGCCCGGGCACAACGCGACGGCCTTCACCGAGGACGGCTTCTACCGCACCGGCGACCTCGTGCGCCGTACCGCGACCGGTCACCTCGTCGTCGAGGGCCGGGCCAAGGACCAGATCAACCGGGGCGGCGAGAAGATCGCCCCGGAGGAGGTCGAGAACGTCCTCCTCGCCCACCCATCCGTGCACGACGTCTCCGTCGTCGCGGTGCCCGATGAGTACCTCGGTGAACGGTCCCTCGCCTACGTCATCCTGCGCGCGGGAGCCGAACCGCTGAAGCCCGTCGCCGTCAAGCGGTTCGTCCGCGAGCGCGGCCTGGCGGCGTACAAGGTCCCCGACCTCGTCGAGTTCGTGACCGCGTTCCCGCAGACCGGTATCGGCAAGACCAGCAAGAAGGGGCTGCGGTCCGCCGCCGCCCCCGCCGAGCAGCACTGAAAGGTCCCCCACCACCATGGCACTTCCCGCCATCGCCCCCTACCCGCTGCCGGCCGGGGACGAGCTGCCCGCCAACCGCGTCGACTGGACCGTGGACCCCACCCGCGCGGCGCTGCTCGTCCACGACCTGCAGAACCACTTCCTCGACGCGTTCCCGGCCGGTGAGCAGCCGCTGACCGGCATGCTCGGCAACACCGCCCGGCTGCTGGACGGGGCCCGCCGCCTCGGCGTACCGGTCGTCTACTCCACCCAGCGCGGGGGGCAGACGCCCCAGCAGCGCGGCCTCCAGCTCGACTTCTGGGGCCCGGGCGTCGCCAACGACCCGCACGCGCTCGCCATCCCGGACCAGGTCGCGCCGCGGCCCGGCGACCGGATGCTGACCAAGTGGAAGTACAGCGCTTTCGTCCGCACCCAGCTGGAGAAGGTGCTCCGCGACACCGACCGCGACCAGCTGGTCATCGTCGGCGTCTACGCGCACATCGGGGTGCTCATGACCGCCTGCGACGCGTGGATGCGGGACATCCAGGCCTTCGTCGTCGCCGACGCCGTCGCCGACTTCTCCCGCGAGGACCACGACCTGGCCCTCCGCTGGGCCGCCGGCCGCTGCGCGGCCGTGACCACCACCGACGCACTCTTCCAGGAGTCCTGAACACCATGGCCCTCACCCTCGACCAGATCCGCACGGACGTCGCCGACTGCCTCGGCGAGGACCCCGCGGACATTCCCGTCGACGACAACCTCGTGGACTGGGGCCTGGACTCGGTCCGGATCATGGCGCTGCTCGGACGCTGGCGCCGTGAGCACGGCGTCCAGGCGGACTTCGCGGACCTCGCCGAGCGCCCGGCCCTCGAGGCCTGGGCCCCGCTGCTCGGAGCCGACGCGTGACCGCGCTGCTCACCGCCGGTACCGCCGCCACCGGCTCCGGGCCCGGTGCGCCGGACGCCGGTGCCGCCGTACTGCCGCTGACCGCGGCCCAGTCGGGCATGTGGTACGCGCAGGCCCTCGATCCGCTCAGCCCCGCACAGAACACCGCGGAGTGCCTGGAGATCGACGGGCCGCTGGACCCGGACCTGTTCGCCGCCGCCCTGCGGCGGGTCACCGCCGAGGCCGACGCGCTGCGCCTGCGCGTCACGGACACCCCCGACGGTCCGCGCCAACACCTCCTGCCCTCCGTCGAGTTGCCCCTGACCGTGCACGATCTGACGGCCGCGGACGACGCCGAACGGCAGGCCGAGGCCTGGATGCGCGCCGACCTCGCCGAGCCCTGCGACCTGGCGGCCGGACCGCCGTTCCGGCACGCCCTGTTCCGCACCGGCGAACGGCGGTGGCTGTGGTACCAGCGCATCCACCACCTCGTCATGGACGGATACGGCTACTCGCTCCTCGTACGGCGCACCGCCGAGGTCTACGCGGCGCTGGTACGCGGCGACGAGCCCGGCCCGCGCACCTTCGGATCCCTCGCGGACCTCGTCGCCGAGGACGCCGCGTACCGCTCCTCCGACGGCTTCGCCGCCGACCGCGCCCACTGGACCGAGGCCTTCGCCGACCGCCCCGAGGCGCCCCGGCTGGCCGGCCGCGGCGCGCTGCCCGCCCGCACCTTCCGCCGCCGCACCGCGTACCTGCCGGAGGCGGCCGCCGAGCGGCTGCGCGACCTCGCCGACAGGCTCCGCGCGACCTGGCCGGACGTCCTGATCGCCGCCCAGGCCCTCTACACCTCCCGGGCCACCGCCCGGTCCGAGGTGGTGCTCGGGCTGCCCATGATGGGCCGCATGGGGTCCGTCGCCCTCCGCGTCCCGGGCATGGTCATGAACGTGCTGCCGCTGCGGCTCACCGTCACCCCCGACGCCACCTTCGCCGAGCTGGTGCGCCAGGTCGTGCTCGGCATCCGCCAGGTCCGCCGCCACCAGCGCTACCGCTACGAGGACATCCGCCGCGACCTGGGGCTGCTCGGCGAGTCACGGGGCCTGGTCGGCCCGCTCGTCAACGTCATGCCCTTCGACTACGGCGTGGACTTCGCGGGCGCGCCGGCCCGGGCCCGGAACCTGTCCGCCGGCCCCGTCGACGACCTCACGGTCAACATCTACGACCGCGCCGACGGCCGCGGCCTGCGCATCGACCACGACGGCAACCCCGCGCTGTACGAGGACGCCGACCTGGCCGCACACCAGGAACGGTTCCTGCACCTGCTGCGGCGGCTCGCCGAGACCGACCCCGGGCAGCCGCTCGCCGTGCACACCATCGCGACACCCACCGAACACGCCCTGGTCACCGAGGAGTTCAACCGCACCGACCGCGCACTGCCGCCGACGACCCTCATCGGCCCCATCGAGGCCCAGGCCGCGCGGACCCCGGACGCGACCGCGCTGGTCTTCGGGAACACGTCCCTCACCTACGCCGAGCTGAACGTGCGCGCCAACCGGCTGGCCCGGCACCTGCAGACCCTCGGCGCCCGGCCGGGAGCGCTGGTGGCGGTCTCGGTGCCGCGCTCGGCCGACCTGGTCATCGCCCTGCTCGCGGTGCTCAAGGCGGGAGCCGCGTATCTGCCGCTCGACCCCGACTACCCGGCCGAACGGCTCGCGTACATGCTCCAGGACGCGTCGCCGGTCTGCGCGATCACCGACCGGGCGGGCCACCTCCCGGAGGACACCGGGACCCCGCTCGTCGCGCTCGACAGGCTCGACCTGTCCGGGTACCTGTGGGTGAACCCGCCGCGCCCGCTGACCCCCGCCCACCCCGCGTACGTCATCTACACCTCCGGCTCCACGGGCCGCCCCAAGGGTGTCGTGGTGTCGCACCGGGCGATCGACAACCGGCTGCGCTGGATGCAGGACGCGTACCGGCTCACCCCCGGGGACCGGGTGCTCCAGAAGACCCCGTCCTCGTTCGACGTCTCCGTCTGGGAGTTCTTCTGGCCGCTGCGCGAGGGCGCCGCGCTCGTCGTCGCCGAGCCCGGCGGCCACAAGGACCCGGCCTACCTGGCCCGCCTGATCCGCGAACAGACCGTCACCACCTGCCACTTCGTCCCGTCGATGCTCCAGGTCTTCCTCGCCGAGCCGGGTGCCCCCGCGTGCGCGGACGCGCTGCGCCGGGTCTTCTGCAGCGGTGAGGCCCTGCCCCGCGAGACCGTGAACGCCTTCGGGCGGGCGCTGCCGGGCGTCGAGCTGCACAACCTGTACGGGCCGACGGAAGCCGCCGTCGATGTCACGTACCACGCCTGCGCCCCGGACGGCACCGGTCCGGTACCGATCGGCCGGCCCGTGTGGAACACCCGCCTGTACGTGCTGGACGCGGCAGGCCGGCCCTGCCCGCCCGGCATCCCCGGCGAACTCCACCTGGCGGGGCGGCAGTTGGCCGAGTGCTACCTCCGCCGCGCCGAGCTGACGGCGTCCCGGTTCGTCACCGACCCGTTCGGCCCGCCGGATACCCGGATGTACCGCACCGGCGACCTGGCGCGCTGGACGGCGGACGGCGAGGTCGAGTACCTCGGCCGCACCGACCACCAGGTGAAGCTGCGCGGCCAGCGCGTCGAACTGGGCGAGATCGAGGCCGCGCTGGCGGCCCGGGAAGGCGTGGACGGCGCCTGCGCCGTGGTGTGGGAGGACCGGCTCGTCGGCTATGTGACGGGCGGAGCCGATCCCTCCGCGGTACGCGCCGCGCTCGCCCGCGAGCTGCCCGAGCACATGGTCCCGGCGGCGGTCGTCGCCCTCGACGCGTTCCCGCTCAGCCCCAGCGGCAAGCTCGACCGCCGTGCGCTGCCCGCCCCGGTCTTCGCGGGCGGCGAGGGCGCCAGGCGCCCGGCCGGTCCCCGCGAGGAGGCGCTGACCCGGCTCTTCGCCGAGGTCCTCGGCGTCGAGAGCGCCGGTCCCGACGACGCGTTCTTCGACCTCGGCGGCACCTCGCTGCTCGCGGTGCGGCTGGTGACACGGGTACGGGAGGAGCTCGGCGCCGAGCTGACCATCGGCTCCCTCTTCGAGGCGCCGACCCCGGCCGCGCTCGCCGCCCGCGTGGCGGCCGCGGGCCCGGCCTCGGGGGACGCCCTCGATGTCGTCCTGCCGCTGCGCGCCGACGGGGACCGGCCGCCGCTGTTCGCGATCCACCCCGCGGGCGGCATCTCCTGGTGCTACGCGGGTCTGGCCGCCCGCCTCGGCCCCGGCCGGCCCGTGTACGGAATCCAGGCCCGCGGCCTGACCGGCGACGAGCCGCTGCCCCGCACCCTGGCGGAGGAGGCCGCCGACTACGCCGCACGCATCCGCGAGGTCCAGCCGCACGGCCCCTACCGGCTCGTGGGCTGGTCCGTCGGCGGTGTCCTCGCGCACACCGTCGCCGTACTGCTCCAGGAGGCCGGAGAGGCGGTCGAACTCCTCGCCCTGCTCGACGCGTTCCCTGCCGAGCAGTGGCGCGGACGGCCCGCACCCGAGGAGGGCGACGCCCTCACCGCGGTGCTGCGCATGGCGGGCTTCGACCGCACCGGCGAACGCACCCGCGACGACGTCCTGGCCACCCTGCGCCGGGCGGGCAGCCCGCTGGCCGGACTCACCGACCGCACCCTGTCGCGGATCGTCGACATCGTGCCCAACCACGCCCGCATGATGCGCGAACACCATCACCGCCCGTACACCGGCGACCTGCTGTTCTTCACCGCCGCCGCACCCCGCGCCGAGGACTGGCTCACATACGAGGCCTGGCACCCCCACGTGACCGGCACCCTCACCAACCACGACCTCGACTGCACCCACCCCCAGCTGATGCGTGACCAGCACCTGGACCACGTCGCCGCGGCGCTGACCGCCCGGCTGAAGGAGCTCGACCAGGGCTTGCAGTCCGTATAGCGGGAATACCCACCGGCCTCCTGCGGTGGTGATCCCGCAGGAGGCCCTCGCTATCCCTGGCTATCCCTGGGTGCCGAATTCTGCAACGGGGGAGCGGTCGTGCGGTCAGGACGCCGCGGCGGGGATGCGTGCGATATGGCTTCTTCGTTCGAGGCAACCAGGTACCTCTCATGCCTCAGCGCGCACCAACAATGTGCCTTCCTGCTCACTCTCCGGCGGCGCAACGACTTTCGCCGTGATGTTCGAGAAGCCGACCGACGCCAAGAGGTCAACCCATTCATCGGCCGAGCAGTCCCACCGTGAGACCGCTCGTGCCTGCCGTAGCGCTGCCCCTGGCTGTTGGTCCTTGGCCGGTGGCTTGTGTGAGAAGGCGAATACCCCGCCTTGGCTCAGACGCTCCCGCACCAGGGGCAAGAGTCGTTCCGGATCGGTGAACCACACTGCTCCAAAGATCGAGAACACTACGTCGAAACGCTCGGTGTGATCACTCAGGAATTGCGTCGCCTCCGCCGTGCGAAAGGTAAGGCCAGCAATGTGACCCCACCGTGCTTCCGCCTTCATGCGTTGGGTAGGGGCGACGTCGATTCCTACGCACCGAGCGCCGACTGTTGCGAGGTGGGCGAGGTTGCAGCCCGTACCGCACCCCAGTTCCAGCACCCGGCGCCCGCGCATCTGGCCGAGCAGGGACTCGCCCGGGCCGTGGTCGGGGTACTGGGTCCAGTTCAACCACGTGGTGGCGCCGGCGGCGTTGACGGCCCTTCTGGGCGTTCTGCCTGCGGCGTACCGTTCCCACGCTGCGGTAAGTGCTTCCATGCCGCTCCTTCCACGCAGGATGGCTCCCCCTCTCTGCGAGGGGGAGCCACCGGACCTTACTCGGCTCCGTCAGGCGACAGGGCTATCAGAACAGCAGGCGTGGCACTGGTGGCAGTCCGCCGCCTTGGCGTTCCACAGTTCCCGGTCGATGACGAATCCGGCGTCCCGGATGGCCTGGATCGTGGCCTTGAGGACGTACGGCTGGCCGGCCTCCTCCTCGGGCAGGTGCGGGACGTGGTGGATGTACTGTCCCGCGTGATTGAGGCAGAACTCCGTGTAATTGTTGGTGTCGAGCACGAACGTATGAACCCCGAAGTCCACGAGCCGGGCCGGGCCCATGTCCACGTCAGGGCGTTCGGCGGAGGTGACCAGATAGGCGATCGTCTGGTCGAAGGTGCGTTCGGCCAGATCGCGGGCCATCTCGTGGTCGCGCATGATGAGCCTTACCTCGCGCTCCCAGACTTCCGGGCTCACGCAGGTTCGGGGGTCCCGCGTTTGGACTGCTGTTGCCACGTGCGTCTCCTTCGTTGTCGGAGTGGTGCAGTGCACTTGCGACCCGGCCGGCCGACTCCGCTTCTCAGCGGCGTGCGACCGGGCGGGAGTCTGTCAGTTCGCTGGGGTAGGCCTTCCGGTGGCTGCCATGGTCAGCAGCACGACGGCTGTTCCCCACGTCAGTACGGCGAAGGTCCCGCCCCAGAACGTCCCGTGACAGGTGACCTCCTGCCCCTGAGCACGGCATGGCCCTGCACATTCCTGGCATGCTTCGCCAGAGCGGCGAGTTGGACCCGTTCCCTGCCGCTGGCCGGGCGAACGGCGATGGCGCGGGTATCCCAGCGAAAGCCAGAGGGGCGTATCAGGGTCATCCGCGCCCCCTTCCGCTCCCAGACCATGCCGACCATCTGAGAACCGCTGTCGAACACGGCCGTCCCGCGCGGCCACTCCGCCGTCTGTCTCATCGCTCCAGCCCTGTCGCCTGGGCGCGGCGTGGCTTCGACCCTTCACGGCGTTGCACCGTTCCTGTGGTGTCCGGCTGGCCGCCATCTCGTGCAAGCGCCACGCAGCGAAGGCACTCGCAAGAGGGCATGCCACTGCGGGTCGGAATCGCCGTGGGGCGGATCGTGCGTTCTCTTCGGATCACCGTCGTCTGCCCGGTCTCTGGGGCGATCCGATAGACCGTCAGTGTCATGGCCATTCCCCACTCCTTCCGTGCCCCCGTGTCGGTGAGAGACCACAGATGTACCGGGGTGAGCAGGCGAGGGGCGGCGACCGTCAAGGCGTCAGTCCGGCGTCATTTGTTTGCCAGAACCCGAGACCGACTGTCGTCCGGCGCCGTACCGTCGAAGGCGTGGGTGAACCGAACACGATCCTTCACGCCGTCAGGGTCAGCCTGCGCATGTCTCAGGACGAGTTAGCCCAGGCCATACGCGAGGATGGACGGGAGCACGGCGAACCAAACGACTGCGCCAAACGGAACGTGCAGCGCTGGGAGTCCGGAGCCGTTCGGATGCCTCGGAAGATCTACATCAGATCTCTGGAGCGCGTGACGGGCCTCCCCATCGAGGCTCTAGGGTTCGCGATACCGGTCCCGAACGCCCGAACGGCAGAAAGGACATCGGCCAATGGGCATGAACCGGTGCAAGGAGAGGCGGTAATCATGGGAGCCGAAACAGCCCTGGGAGGTGCTGTCCCCATGTCCAAGCACAACGATCACGGCACCATGTCGGGCATCTGGCTGTCCCGGTATGAGTACCACTCGTCAGGCAGGGAAGCCGACTTCACCGGCGAACACTTCGTCGTGATCATTCAGCACCGCAACAAACTAACCGTGCGGTCCCTGCCCGAGGCTTCGTCCAACCCCGACTCCCCGCTGACTATGGACCTGACCGTGGACGGGAACGTCGTAACGGGATCATGGCGTGAGGAGACGGCCCGTGACGGCTACTACGCCGGAGCGGTCTATCACGGCGCCTTGCAACTGCTGGTCGAACCGACGGGCCGGAAGATGACCGGGAAGTGGGTCGGGTTCGGTAAGGACTTCGATGTGAACACCGGCCCCTGGGAACTGATCTTCAAAGACGCGTCCACTTCCAAGGCCACGATGGAGCAGTACAGCCACCGGCCTTGAGCAGGGCTTCCCCGGTTGGTCACGTGACCGTGAGTCGGGTACGTTTTCCCAGTTCAGCTAAGTAATCCGCTGGTGCGCGAGGCGAGAGTTCGAGGCCAAGGTCGCCCTCTACCTCGATAGCCGGGACGTCCCCGATCCGTGGGGCAAGTACGCGGACGCAATCGCCGCGGTCGCCGCCCTGATCGAGGACGGCGCCACCCGGCACGTCCGGTAACACTGCCCGCGCGCCGTTCAGCCGGACGCCACGGACAGGATCACGTCCACCAGCCTGTCCGCCGCGTCCGGCCTCCCGTGCATCCGAGCCCGCTCCGCCATCGCTCCTCGCCGGGCAGGGTCCGTCAGCAGCGGCCCGACGGCATCGCGCAAGGAGTCGGCGGTGACGTCACCGACAAGGGAGACCGCGGCGCCGGCTTCCTCAAGGTGCCTGGCGTTGTGGGCCTGCTCGTTGCCGGCCGACGAGGCGAGCGGGATGAACACCGCCGGTTTGCCGAGGGCGGTGAGCTCCGCCAAGGTGCCCGCGCCGCTCCGGGAGACCACGACATCGGCGAGAGCCAGGACGTCGGGCAGTTCCGGGCCGACGAACCCGGTCAGGTAGTACCGCCCAGCCAGATCCGTGGGCAGTGCCGCGGCGTGCTGCCGCAGCCCCTCGACATGGGCCGGCCCGCACTGATGAACGACGTTCGCGCGCTCCAGCAGCCACGGCAGCACGCCCCGCACCACCTCGTTGATCTGCTGAGCGCCTTGCGCGCCGCCCGTGACGTAGAGGGTCGGCAAACGCCGGTCGAAACCGTGCAACTCCAGCGCCGCAACGGCCTTCTCTGCGTGCCCGGCCAGCACATCGGGCCTCACGGGGTTCCCCGTGACGACCGCGGCATCGCGCACCGCCTCCGGCAGAAGCGGCAGCGTCGACTCCGACGACACCGCGATACGCGTCGCCGAACTCGCCAACTTCCGGTTCGCCAGTCCCAGGCGCACCGTCTGCTCATGCAGCACGAGCGGCCGACGGCACATGCGCGCCGCCAGCCCAGCCGGAACGGCGACGTACCCTCCCGTAGCCAGGACCACATCCGGCCGGAAATCGCCAACCACCTTCCGGG
This sequence comes from Streptomyces sp. NPDC001339, assembly GCF_042895955.1. Classification (NCBI taxonomy): domain Bacteria; kingdom Bacillati; phylum Actinomycetota; class Actinomycetes; order Kitasatosporales; family Streptomycetaceae; genus Streptomyces; species Streptomyces sp. NPDC001339. Next base: position 443,131 of record NZ_JBIAWT010000002.1, read on the forward strand.
CCTGGGCGACTCCGAGCGGCACCCGCGCCATATCCCGCACGTTCGCCGGCGACACGAGCTTGAGTGGGTTGCCGGACCGGCGGATCTTGCCGGTGGCGACGCCGGCGAAGGGAATGCCCTCGGACGGAGCCACCTGGGCCTCAAGGCCGTCCGGTGTGCCGATCCAGAGGACGTCGAGGGTGCCGCCGACCGCCGCCAGCCGGGCCTGCAACGTGCGGATCGGTCGTCCAGGGCCGGGCTCTGCCCCGGCTCGGGCCCTGTGTGCTGGGCTCCCGGTGGCGACGTGTCGGGCGGGCCGCTCGCCGGCGGTAGCCGGTTCAGGTGCCGGACAGCAGGTCCACCAGGCCGTCGGCCAGTTCCGTGCGCCAGCACAGGTAGTCGTGTCCGCCGTTGAACTCGCGGTAGGAGGCGTCGTGGTAGCCGGCGGCCGCGAGGGTCGCGCGCAGGCGGCGGGCGGCGGGGAGGTTCGCCCACTCCTGTTCGCCGAAGGAGAGCCAGAAGCGCACCGGCAGCCGCGGGCCGTCGGCGATCCGGCCGGTGAGCCACTCCGCGTCCGGACCGACCGGCCACCAGAACGACCCCGACTGCACCAGGGCGTTGCCGAAGCGGTCCGGCGCGGTGAGCGCGGCGTACGCGGCCGTCAGCCCGCCCAGGCTCTGCCCGGCGATCACGGTCCGGGCGGGGGCGGCGGTGATGGGCAGCCGCCCGGACGCCCACGGCAGCAGCTCGTCGGTGAGGAAGGCGACGTACTCCGGACGGCAGGTCAGCTCGGCCCAGCGGGTGGACGCGTCCACGGAATCCGGCAGCACGGCGGCGAGCGGCGGGATGCGGCCGTCCGCGATGAGGTTGTCGAGGAGGTGCGCGAGGCCGAGCCGGGGCTGCCAGTGCTCACCGTCCAGCAGGACCAGGACCGGGAGCTCCGCCGTTCCTGTCGCCGGCTGCTCCGCTGCGACCGGCGGCTGGTACAGCCAGACGCGCCGGGGAGCGCCGAGGTGTTCGCTCGCCACCTCGTGCTCGGTGACGGTGCCGCGCCCGGTGCCCGGCCTGGGCTCCCAGTCCACCGCGCGGGGGGCGGCGGGGAGTTCCGTGTACGGGACCGGGTCGGCGTCCCAACGGCCGGGAAGCGTACGGGTGTTGAACGGGTCGGTGCGCCGCTGGGTGCGCAGCCACCCCCAGTATTCCGGGCTGCCGGGTGCGGGTCCGTCGCTCTCGGCGCTCTTGGCGCTCTCCGTGCATGCGTCGACGCAGAGGTCGTACGTGCCGCGCCAGTCGTGGCGCAGCCGGAGCGTCCAGTGCCAGATGTCGGTACCGGGGACGTGCTCCATCAGGTTGCCCTCGGGGGCCCGTGGGTCGCCGAGCTTGTTGGGCAGGACCATCACGGCGCGGGTGGCGGGGGTGCCGCGCCACAGGAACGTCACGGCCAGGTGGTCGGCGCTGCCCTGAGGGTCGGCCGCGACGAGCGGGGTGCCGCGCTTGCGGACGTCCGCCCAGAACGCCTCGGTGGTGCCGTCCGCGGCGTCCGCGAGGTCCTCCGGAGCGGGCAGGGGCCACCCCGGGTCCGTGAGCCGGGGCACCGCCTGGGGGCGGGCGAGGCGCGGGGGGTGGTGCGGGGCACCCTCGGGCGGAACGGGCACGGGCATGCGGTGCACTCCGATGACGGTGAGATCAACTTAGGTACACCTTACCTTTGGGTCGGGTGCTGCTGCGAAGTCCGGTAGTAGCCACTGCGAAGCCTGGTAGTAGTCACTGCGAGGCCCGGTAGTGGGGGCGGGCGGCGTCGGACGGTCCCTGATGACGCCGGATGACACCGGATGACGCCGAACGGTCCTTGATCACGACGGCCGGGGGGATTACCGCGCTCCGCCCGTGCCACCGGAGATCCTCCGTCCGGAGGGCGCCGGGGCCGGAGCATTCCCGGTGACTTGAACCGCGCCGCCCGGGCGGTGACCATGTGCTTCAGCCCGGCGACCTCGGGCACCGGCACGACGAGAGACGCACGATCCATGCACCGCAGCCCTGCCGCTCAGCACCCCGAGACCGGTCCTGACTCGCACAATCCAGCCAAGGCTCCCTTCCGGATGAGTCTGCTGACCGCCACCTGCCTGGTGATGGGCAACATCATCGGCGGCGGCATCTTCCTGCTTCCGGCCTCGGTGGCCCCGTTCGGCACCCTCAGCCTCGTCGCCTTCGGCGTGCTGACCATCGGCGCCGTCGCCCTCGCCCTGGTCTTCGGCCGGCTCGCCGAACGCCACCCGGACACCGGCGGCCCCTACGTCTACGCGCGCGAGGCCTTCGGCGACTTCGCCGGATTCCTCTCAGCCTGGTCGTACTGGACCATGACCTGGGTCAGCAACGCGGCCCTCGCGGTCGCCGCCGTCGGCTATGTGCACGTCCTCTTCCCCGGCAGCGCGTCTGCCGGTACGGACCTCCTCGTGGCCCTGGGTGCGCTCTGGCTGCCGGCCCTCGCCAACCTCGCCGGGACCCGCTACGTGGGCGCCGTCCAGCTGGTCTCCACCATCCTCAAGTTCGTCCCGCTGCTGTTCATCGCCGTCGTGGGCCTGTTCTTCTTCGACCCGGACAACCTCGGGCCGTTCCAGACCGGCAGCGGCAGTGCCAGCGCGCTCGGCGGGATGTCAGCGGCCGCCGCGATACTGCTCTACTCCTACGTCGGCGTGGAGTCCGCCGCGATGAGCGCCGGTGAGGTCCGCGACCCCAAGCGCAACGTCGGACGGGCCACCGTCCTCGGCACCGTCGGCGCCGCCGTGGTCTACCTCCTGGGCACCGTCGCGGTCTTCGGCACCGTCGCGCACGACAAGCTGGTCGCCTCCAAGGCGCCGTTCTCGGACGCGGTCGACGCGATGTTCGGCGGCCACTGGGGCGGCACCATCGTCGCCTGCGCGGCCGTCGTCTCGATCATCGGCGCGCTCAACGGCTGGACCCTGATGAGCGCCCAGTCCCCGTACGCCGCGGCCAAGGACGGCCTGTTCCCCGCCGCGTTCGGCACCAAGCGGCGCGGGGTGCCGACCTTCGGCGTCCTGGCCGCGAGCGTGCTCGCCAGCGCCCTGACCGTCATCAACTACCTCATCGGCAGCGGCGGCGTCTTCGAGATCCTCGTCCTGATCACCACCTTCTCGGTGACCGTGCCGTACCTCCTCGCCGCCGCCGCCCAGGTCTACTTCCTGCTCAGCGGCCGCCGCGACAAGGTTCGCCCGGCCCGCTTCGCCCGCGATCTGACCCTCGCCCTCGTCGCCTTCGGCTTCACCTTCTGGCTCGTCGCCGGCGCGGGCTACGCCGCGATCTACCAGGGCGTGCTCTTCCTGTTCGCCGGCATCCTCGTCTACGCCTGGATGGCGGCCCGGCGGCGGAGCCGCCGGACCCCGGTGGCCGACGGCGCGCACACCGGCCAGGCACAGGCCGAAGCCGCACTGGTGGACCAGGAGGAACACCAGCGCCTTGCCGGGTGACAGCACGAGGGACAGCGCGCACAGGTAGAGCGTGAGGTGGGCCGGCAGCAGCGCAGCCTCCGTCCCCCAGTGCCGCAGGACGGGGGAGCGGAGCGCCCTGATGCCGGCCGGCCGTCCCGCCCGCCCACCGGGCGCGGACCGCCGGCCGGCGCGCCGTCTCCCGGGCGACCCGCGCCGTCCGCCCGTACACCCAGGCCAGGAACCCGGCCACGGCCGGCTGCCACCAGCTGTCACCCAGCACGAAGAACCCCGCCAAGCCCCCGGCGTACACCACACCCACCAGCGCGAACCGTGCCACGGCGCGGCCGTCCCCGATCGGCACACCCCTCGTCATACCGTCGAGTCTCCGGGCCCGGCCCGGCCCGCGACAGCCGGTACGCCCCCGGACCGGCCGGGGGGCCGCCGGTGGCGGACGGTGGGCCGGCCCCACCCCGGGTAGACAGCACACGGCACCGGCGAGACCAAGTACGGGGCACATGGCACCGGCGAGAGGAGAACGCGATGACCGCTCAGGCGCAACCGCTCACGGAGACGGAGATCGAGGACGGGCTGGCGGAGCTGCCCGGGTGGACCGCGGCCGACAACGCACTCCACCGCAGCTACCACTTCGGCGGGCACCTCCCGGCCGCGGTGATGGTCATGCACATCGCCCGGATCCAGGAGGAACTCGGGCACCACGCCGATCTGACGCTGGGCTACAACCGGCTCTCCATCGCGGTCAACACCCACAGCGCCGGCGGGCGGATCACCCGCCTCGACTTCGGGCTGGCCCGCCGTATCGAGGAGATCGCGCCGGCACACGGCGCGGGGTCCCAGTAGTACTCGCCGAAAGAACAACGGAGTAGCCCCTGACCTGGGAATACTCCCTGATCCCTTTCAGACGCCGCTGCCGGGGGCGTTGACGCGGTTCTCATACTCGCGGCGGGCCTTGCGCTGAGCCGGGACGACCGGGGCGCCCTGGGTGCCGTCGAGGGGCTGGCAGCGTACGAGGAGCCCGCGGTGCACGGAGGGGATGGCGCTGACTCGCAGGGTGTGGCCCTGGCCGCGCCGTACGATCACGCCCTGGTCGAGCGCGGCCCGCTCGGCGGGGTCCAGGTCGGCCGTGCGGAGGAAGTCGGCGACCTTGCCCGGCATGTCGAGGGTGGCCGGTAGTTCCGGGGCGGGGATGTCCTCGTGGCCGGCGTCGGTGCGCTCGCCGGGCTGCCTCGTGCAGTGAGGCACGAGGTACGTCTTTCCTCTCCGCCGACCGCAGGAACCACCGCTTCTCGCGCGCGGGGGCAGTCCCGTTCCCGTATGTGCTCACCTTTGATGCCAGAGCACCCCTACGTGGGATTGCGGAAGCGGGACAGCCGCTTCATGACCTGCCTGGTGGGGTGGCCGAAGGTGATGGCCGGGTGCCTGCCCGGTACTGCCCGGCCTGTGGTGAAACGGCTTCGGCCGGACGCCGGTCCGCGGGCCCGGTTCTGTTCGGCGGTGTGTCGTTCCAGGCAGTGGTATCAGGCCCGGCGGGTGCGGGCGAGGGTGGCTGCGTTGCGGGATGCCCGGGACGCGGCGGAGTGCCCGTCGTGCGGGACGCGGTGGACGCCCGGGGTGGAGCATCCGGCCTCAGGGGAACAGTCCGCTCGCGGAGGCGTTCGGTCAGTGGTCGGTCGAGCCGACCAGCCCTGCCACCAGCTGACGCGCGTACGCGGTGTCGAGCCCGTCGGGGCGGAAGAGGATGCGGTACATCATGGGGGCGACGACGCGGTCGAGGACCGTCTCGACGTCGGGTGTGGTCTCCTCGCGGCCGGCCGCGCGGTCGAGGATGACGTCGATCTGCTCGGCCGCGTAGGCGGAGCACTGGCCGGCGTTGCTGCCGTCCGGGTCACCGAGCAGGGCGTCGCGGATGTAGGCGCGGCCCGTGGGGGCGGCCATCTCCTCGAGGAACTGCTCGGCCCAGGCCTCGAGGTCGGACCTCAGGCTTCCCTTGTCCTGCGGCGCCGTCTCGGGCCGCAGGCGCTCGACCGCCACGTCCGACAGCAGCTCCTGCAGATCGCCCCAGCGGCGGTAGATCGTGGACGGGGTGACTCCGGCGCGGGTTGCCACCAGGGGGACCGTGAGCGCTTCGCGGCCCACCTCCGCCTCGAGTTCGCGCACGGCGGCGTGCACCGACGCCTGCACCCTGGCGCTGCGCCCGCCGGGGCGCACCATTGGCTTTCGGCTCATACAACCACCGTAAAGCAAATATGTTGCTTCAAGCGCTCGTCCGTGACCCCGGCCGGTCAGGCCGGGGCCACGCGGTCGGTTCGTTACACCGCCGCCGGCCGGCGCGCGGGCTGCGTCTGCTCGTAGGCGTGGCCGACCCTCAACAACGCCGGCTCCCCGAGGGGGCGGCCGAGCAGCTGCATGCCGATGGGCAGGCCTGTCGTGTCGTGTCCGACCGGCACGGACAGCGAGGGCACCCCGGTGATGTTGGCGGGGGCCGAGAGGCGTACGTAGGCGTCGGAGACACCCTCGACGGTGCCGTCCGGCCAGGTGAGAGTGGACTGGTCCGCCTTCGCCGCGGTCGCCGGGACCGTCGGGGCGGCGATCACGTCGACCTCCTCCAGCAGGCGCGCCCAGGCCTGCCGCATGAGGGTGCGGGAGCGCTGGGCGCGCAGGTAGTCCCCGGCCGGCATCAGCTCGCCGGCTTCGAGAAGGATGCGGACGTCCGCCTGGTACAGCTCGGGGACCGCGCGCAGGGTTCGCTCGTGGTAGGCGGTGGCCTCCGGCACCATCAGGCCCCACTGGGTGGCCTGGATGTAGCGCGTCATCGGGATCTCGACCTCGACGAGGCGCGCGCCGAGGGTCTCGAGTTCGGCGATGGCGCGCCGGACGGCGGCCTCGACCTCCGGGTCGACGTGGTCGAAGTAGTAGTTGCGCGGCACACCGACACGCAGCCCTGTCAGATCCGTACCCGCGCCCGGCCGGTAGTCCGCGGTGGACGTGGTCAGGGAGGCGGGGTCGCGGGGGTCGTGGCCGGCCAGGGCGGTCAGGACCAGGGCCGCGTCCTCGACGGTGCGAGTGATCGGCCCGACGTGGTCCAGCGACCAGGACAGTGACGTGATGCCGTGGCGGGGGACGAGGCCGTAGGTCGGCTTGAGGCCGACGACTCCGTTGAGCGCAGAGGGCACCCGGATCGACCCGCCGGTGTCGGTGCCCAGCGCGAAGGTCGCGGTGCCCGCGGCGACGGCGACGGCGGATCCGCCGCTGGAGCCGCCCGCGACCCGGTCCTGGTCCCAGGCGTTGTGGGTCTGCGGGGTGGTCAGACCGTAGGCGAACTCATGGGTGTGGGTCTTGCCGACCAGGACCGCGCCGGCCGCGGTCAGGCGTGCGGCGACCGTGCTGTCGGCCACCGCGCGGTGGTCCGCGCGGACCCGGGAGCTGGCCGTGGTGGCCGCGTCGGCGACGTCGATCAGGTCCTTCAGCCCCATGGGGATACCGTGCAGCGGGCCGTGCAGGCGGCCGGCAGCGACCTCCTGCTCGGCCTCGCGCGCCGCCCGGCGTGCCTGTTCCGCGGTGACGGTGACGTAGGCCTTCAGGTGCGGTTCCGCCTTCTCGATCCGGTCGAGGACGGAGTCCACCAGCTCGACGGGGGACAGCTTCCGTGCCCGGATCGCGTCAGCGGCTGCGGCGAGGGACAGCTCATACGGCTGCATCGTTCTTCTCCTCTCCCGCGCGGTAGGCGGCGGCGGGCGGGGCGTCCCCGAAGTCCAGTTCCCGCAGGACCGTGACGACGGAGTGGATGTGGTCGGCGGTGGCGGCCACCGCGGCGTGCCGGTCGGCCCGCAGCGGGAGCCCTGCACGGTCGGCCCACAGGGCCGCCTCCGGCGGCGTGAGTTCAGCAGCGGACATGAGCGTTCTCTCCCGATCGAGCTGGAGCTGTGGAGCAATCCCCGCACCAAAAGCTAACGGTTTGCTTTAAGCGACACTAGGGCATACGGTGGCTTAAAGCAAACCCGTTGCGTTTAGCGGAAGGAGTCTCATGTCCGGCGCCACACCGGGCGCACCCGCACCATGCCCCTCCTCGACCGCCTGCCCCGGCACGGTGAACCGCTCCGCGGCCTTCGTCCTCGACGCGTCGATCCTGGCCTCGCTTCTGGCGGCCTCCAGCGCGCCGACGCCCCTGTACCCCCTCTACCAGGACCAGTGGGGCCTGACCGCCCTGACGGTCACGGTGATCTTCAGCGCCTACTCCCTGACGCTGCTGGTGGCCCTGCTCACCGTCGGAGCGCTCTCCGACCACCTGGGGCGGCGCCCCGTCCTGGTGGGCGCCCTGGTCCTGGAGGCAGTCTCGATGCTGGTCCTGGCCTCGGCGGACGGCGCCGGCCCGCTGATCGCCGCCCGCATCCTGCAGGGAGCGGCCACGGGCGCGGCCACCAGCGCCGCGGGCGCCGCCCTCCTCGACCTGGCGGACCCCCGGCGTGCGGGCCGGTCCGCCCTGACCAACAGCCTCGCCCCGGTCGCCGGCATGGCCGCCGGCGTACTGGTCGCCACCCTCCTCGTCCGCTTCGCCCCCGCCCCCACGGCCACCGTGTACGTGCTCCTGGCGGCACTGTTCGCCGCCCAGGCGATCGCGGTCACGTTCATCCCGGAGACGGCCCGCACACGCGCCGGGGCGTTGCGCTCCCTGCGGCCGCAGCTCGCCGTGCCGCCCACGGCCCGCCGCGCCCTACCGGCGGCCGGCACCGGAGTCGTCGCCGTCTGGGCACTGGGAGGCTTCTACTCCTCCCTCGGCCCGGCGCTCGTACGCCTCGTGGCCCCCGGCGCCCCGTACGCGCTCGGCGGCATGGTCTTCTTCACCGTCAGCGCCGCGGCCGCGCTCACCGTGTGGACGCTGCGGCGAACAGCGCCGTTCGCCGCAGCCACCGGCGGAGCCGTGGTGGTGATCCCGTCCGTGGCCCTGAGTCTGCTCGGTCTGCACGGCGTCGGCCTGCTCGCCGTCTACGCCGGCGCGGCCCTGGCGGGCGTCGCCTTCGGCGCCGTCTCCCAAGGCGCGCTGCGCATGATGCTCACCTCGCTCGGCGAACAGGACCGCGCCGCGACCCTGGCCGCCTACTACGTCCTCAGCTACCTGTCCATGAGCGTCCCCGCCATCGCCGCGGGCGCCACGACCCAGCACTTCGGACTGCGGACCACCTCCCACACCTACGCCGTAGCCGCAGCCCTGCTCGCCGTCGCGGCGGTGGCAGCACTGACCGCGTCACGGCGCAAGGCGCTCCACGCCGCAGACGACCACCTCCGCTGAAAACCACTGAAGAACAAAGGAAACGACGGACCATGAACGCCTCACCGGCCGATGAGACCACCACCATCCCCTCCTGGACCGTGGGCGACGTCACCGTCCGCCGCATCGACGAGGTCCCCCTGCCGCCCGCGACCGGACCCTGGCTGCTGCCGGACGCCACCACGGATGTGGTCAAGCAACAGGACTGGCTGCGCCCCGACTTCGCCGACCACGACGGCATCCTGCGCATCGACAGCCACAGCTTCGCGTTCGCCCTGGGCGGGCTGCGCATCCTCGTCGACACCGGCATCGGCAACGGCAAGGAGCGGGCCAACCCCGCCTGGCACAACCTGAGGACCGACTTCCTCGATCGCCTCACCGCCGCCGGTTTCCCCCCGGACTCCGTCGACCTGGTGATCCTCACCCACCTGCACGCCGACCACGTCGGTTGGAACACGCGGGAGGTGGACGGCGAGTGGGCCCCCACCTTCCCCAACGCCCGCTACCTCACCTCCCGCATCGAGCGGGAGTTCTGGGCCACGTACGACATGGAAGAGGCGCGCAAGCAGATGTTCCACGACTCCGTGATCCCCATCGAGAAGGCGGGGCTGCTCGACCTCGTCGACGTCCCGGCCGAGGGAGCCGAGATCGCCCCGGGCCTGCGCCTGCTGCCCACGCCCGGCCACACCCCCGGCCACCTCGCCGTCGAGCTGACCAGCCAGGGTGAGACCGGGCTGATCACCGGCGACTGCATCCACCACCCGGTCCAGTTCGCCCACCCCTCCATCGGTGCGTGCGTCGACATCGACCCGGAGCAGTCCGAGGCCTCCCGCCGCAAGCTGCTCGGCTCCCTCGCCGACACGCAGACCCTGGTCCTCGGCACCCACTTCGCGCCGCCCACCGCCGGCCGCGTGATCACCGACGAGAACGCCTACCGGCTCGCGCCCGTCCCCGCAGCCCCGCAGACCGTCTCGCAGTGACCCGCTCCAGAGCCGCGGCTCGCACACGGGCAGTCACGGGTGTGCGGGACACCGGGCGCCCAGGGCGTCCTTCGGGGCGCGCAGCGCGTTGTGCGTACGGGACTTGACGGGGCCGGGGGGTATGCCGAGGTGTTCGTAGGTCTGCCGGACGCTGTGGCCGCGGTAGTAGGTGAGGGGGATCATCTCCCGTTGCCGGGCGGTGAGTTGGTCCAGGGCATCCAGGACGACCTGTGAGGTGAGGATGCGGTCGGCGGCGTCCCGGACGGGGAGGTTGACGTCGTCGATGCTGTGAGTCTCGAGCGGGCGGAGGAGGCTGCGGGCATCTTTCGGATCTTGCGCCAGACTCGCCTGGGCGTCGTGGGTGTCTGACGTTGCCCGTCGCGTGATGCCTGTCCGTTCGTCAGGTGAAGGGGCCGTCGAGCGTGAAGCGGCGCAGTTGGCGGGCGAAGGTCTCGGCCTCGCCGGGTGGCCATGAGGACAGGCTCGCCGTGATGTGGGCGGCCAGTCGTGTGCGCAGCTCGGCCACGGTGAGTCTGCCCTGCTCGGTGAGGACGAGTAGATGTGCGCGCCGGTCGGTGGGGTCCGGTTCGCGTCGGATGAGGCCGGCGTCCTCCAGCCGGGAAGCCCGGCGTGTGACGCCGGAGCGGTCGAGCCCCACATCGGGTGCCAGATCGGCCGCGCTGCACGGCCCGGTCCGGGCGAGTGCGCTGAGCACGGGGTAGGTCAGTTCGTCCACCGCCTCGCCTGCCCCTTCGGTCAGCTTCCTGTGCAGCTGCGTGCGGGTGGTGCGCCGCAGCAGGATGCCCAGCGCGTCCGCGATCTCGTGTCCTGCTTCTTTCTTCATTCCCCAAGAATAGCGTGCGCGGCGCACGCACTCGGTGCTACAGTCAAGGAGAAGCGTGCGCGGCGCACGCATATCTGTTCCTTCCGAAAGGACTCCCATGACTCGCACCGGCATCGAGGCCGCCCTGACCGACCTGCTCTTCAATGGCGACCTCACCCTGCAGGAGGCCGTTGACCGTCACTTCACGCCGGAGTACCGCCAGCGCACTGACGGAGAGTGGGCTGACCGCACCGAGTTCCTGGAGCACATCGCTCACCTGCGCACCCTCGTCGCCGACGGTCACGTCGAGGTCCACGAGGAGCTGTACGACGGCAACAAGTACGCCGACCGGCACACCGCCCACATCACGAAGAAGGACGGCACGAGCGTGCGCATGGAGGTGTACGTGTTCGCCGACCTGGCGGCCGACGGCCGGTTCAGCCGCATCGAGGAGACCACCCTGATGCTCCAGGGCTCCAGCTCCGACCGCAATATCGGCAGCGCCCGCTAGGCAGTTTCGTTTGGATCAGCGTGCGGACCAGAGGAAGATGCCTGCGATGTGGAGTCCAGCCATGTAGATGGTCGCGGTCTTCTCGTAGCGAGTCGCGATGCCTCGCCACTGCTTGAGGCGGTTGATGCATCGCTCGACGGTGTTGCGCTGCTTGTAGGTCTCCCGATCGAAGGCCGGCGGCCTGCCGCCGGCCTTCCCCGACGCAGCCGGTGACCTTGTTGGTCCGCCGGGACGGGGATCACCGCTCGGATTCCACGCCTGCGCAGGAGCTCGCGGATCGCGCGAGAGGAATACGCCTTATCGGCCAGGACCACGTCCGGCCGGGTGCGGGGCCGTCCACGACGTCGGGGAACGCGCAGGCGAGCCATGACATCCGTGAAGGCGGGCGCGTCACCGGCCTGACCGGCGGTGACAACGAAGGAGAGTGGACAGCAGCGGGCGTCGGCAGCGGATTCCTGACAACCGACGTCCTCATCCGATACAGAGCCGCACCTGCACCCCGGCGCCGAGAACCGTCTGGGGACGCAGGAACTTCCGCAGGAACGCCTCATCCGCCGGGGTGAGGGTGAAGTAGCGGATCAGCTCGTCCTTGCCGATCGCCGGGAACGAGCGCAGGGTCTCCAACTCCTCATCGGAGAACACCCGCGTTGCCATCTGCACGCCCCTCTCGCCGCCGGATTCACTCGTTCGGCGCAACGAGCCACCGGCTCCCCAGCAACGGGCCAGGTCAGGGGCTACTCCGTTGTTTTTTCGGCGAGTACTAATGGGACCCCGGCGCGCGCTGACCGGGCGGGCCGGGCAACCCCGAGCGGCCCCCGGGCCCCGTCCGGCCCGGGCGGCCGCTCAGTCGCCGCTGCGCGGCTTCACCACCCGTCCCGCCCGCGTGAGCTCCGCGTTGAACTGGGCGCCGCAGAGCAGCGACAGGTGGGAGAACCACAGCCAGATCAGGAAGACCACGGGCCCCGCCAGCGAGCCGTACAGGCGGTTGAAGGTGCCGACGTACGAGGTGTAGACGGCGAAGCCCGCGGACGACACCAGCCACAGGAGCACCGCGACCACCCCGCCGGGAACCATCCGCCGCACCCCACGGGTGCCGCGCGGCCCGGAGCGGAACAGGACCATCGCCAGCACCGTGGCCAGCAGGAGCAGCAGCGGCCACCGCAGCAGGTTCCAGGTCGTCTCGCCGGCGTCGCCCAGCCCCAGCTCCCGGCCCGCCCAGTCCGCGATCGGCCCGCTCACCAGCAGTGCCACCGCGCTGCTGAGCAGCAGCGCCATCAGCAGCAGCGCCGTCGCCAGGATCCGCGGTGCCTTGTGCCACGGCGGCCGGTCGTCCTTCGTCCGGTGCATGGCCTGCAGCGCCCGGCGGAACACCGCCAGATAGCTGCACGACGACCACAACGCGCTGGCCAGGGCGCCGCCCACCACCACCCAGGCGGCGGTGCGCTGATGGGACATGGTCACCAGCGCACGGTGCACGGTCGGGGCCGACTCGGCCGGGGCGATCGCACTGATCTGGTCGATCAGCTGCTCGGTGGCCGACGGGCCGGCGAGACCGATCAGCGACACGGTCACGATCAGCGACGGCAGCAGCGCCAGCACCGAGTAGTACGTCAGGCTCGCGGCCCAGTCCGTCACATCGTCGCGCCACACGGACACCGGCGTGCGACGCAGCGCGGTGCGGTAGTGGGCCCAGGCCGGCCGGGCGGGCGGCCGCCGGGGGACGCGTACGGGGTCGGGGACGAGGCCGGGGACGGGTGCGCCGCCCGCCGGCGCCGCCGCCCCGTCCGACCGGTCCGCCCCGTCCGTACGGGTCGGCAGCATCCGGTCCGCCCCTGCCCCCGCTCCCGGCTCCGGCGGCCCGCCGCTGTCGCCCATGTCGTAGCTGTCCTCTCCGCCCATACGTCGTGCGTCATCCTCCCCGACGCTCCCCCCGACGGACTGTCCCCGACGGTTCTCCGACGGATTCTCCCCGACGGTCCGCCCGACGGACTTCCCCGACGGACCGCCCGACGGATTCTCCCCGACGCCGGGACCGTCGGCCGACGGCCGTCAGGCGAACGGCAGCGCTCGCCAGGGAGAGGACGGGTCCTGGGTGAGGACCCGGTGGAGGTGCACGGCCTCGGCGTACTGGGGACCGAACCAGCCGTTGTCGAACGCCAGCAGCCGGCCCAGCAGGTAGCCCGCGGCGTACTCCTCCCACGAGCCGTACACCTCCCGGGCCCGTGCGGCGACCTGCTGGACGGCCTGCTCGGCCTGCTGCGGAGTGCACAGCCGGGCGCTCAGGCCCCAGCGGACCAGGCCGACGGCGTGTGCGTGGTCCAGCGCGCGCAGGGACACCACCCGGCCGTCGGCCGGCAACAGCCCCTCCGTGCGGAGCCGTTGCTCGTAGGCGGTGACGAGCTCGGGGACCTCCGTGGCGTCGCCGTCCTCCTCGCCGCTGCCCGCGCTGCCCTCACCACCTGCGCCGTCCCCGCCGTCCGCGGCGTTCCGCGCCCGCAGCGCCGCCTCCGTGCCGGCCGGGACGAACTGCCCGCCGAGCAGCTGGTCCAGGCGCTGCTGCCAGGTGGCCGGGTCGGTCACCGACCACTGCCCGCGGAGCGTCTCGGCGTCCGTGGCAGGGTCGAGGAAGGCGGTACCGAGCTCGTTCCACGGCACGCTGTGGTGCACCGCGACCGGTGCGCCACACGCCAGCCCCTGCGCCACCGGGCCGTGCAGCGGTCCGCTGAAGAGGGTGACGAGCAGCCCGCCGGGCCGTACTCCGAACTGGGCGCGGATCTGCTGCCAGGCGGCGCGCTGCGCGGGGAACGCGGCCAGGTACGCCGCGCACGGCGTCCCGGGGTTGACGGCGAGCTTCCACTTGTCGTTGGGCCAGTCCTGCGCCAGCTCCTCCACCGAGACCCGGTCGAAGAGCTGGTGTGGCTGCCACGGCGGCAGCATGCCGCGGGTCAGGACCGGAATACAGGTGCCGCCGATCGCCGGGTCGTCGTAGACCGGCAGCGGGTCCTGGCCCGGCAGCGGCGCCGCCAGGTACAGGTCCTCACCGGCGATCGCCGCGATCTGCCCATTGACGTCACCGCGCGCCGTCGCTTCACACAGCCGCCGCTCGGTATCCGTCGGCGGCATCCAACCCGGAGTAGCCACGGGCCAAGACCCTACGGCGGTCCCGCCGCGGCCCGGAAACCGGGGTGGACGGCCGGGCGGACGATGGGGTGGATGGCTGGGGGGACGGTGGGGTGGACGGCCGGGCGGACCGTGGGGTGGAACGGCGGACGCGCCGGCACGCGCGCCCCGCGCCGATCCGGTTTCGTGCGCCGCGCCGGCCCGGTTTCACCCCTGTGCCGTCGGCTGGGGATGGATGACGGCGAAAGCGGCCCCCTGAGGATCGGTCACCACGGCCATCCGGCCGGCCATCATGTCGAACGGCTGCTGGAGCGCCGCACCGCCGGCCGCGGTCACCTTGTGCACGGTCGCGTCGGTGTCGGCCACCGAGAAGTACGGCAGCCAGTGTGACGGCGTATCGGGCGGCATCTGCTCGGACATGGGCTGCATCCCGCCCACCGGGCGGCCGTCCACGTGGAGCGCGTAGTAGTGGTCGGCGCCCTCTACGGGGACGCTCTCGATACCGAAGACGGCCTGGTAGAAGGCGGAGGCGACGGAGCGTTCGGTGGTGTTGAGCTCGTTCCAGATCAGCGCGCCGGGTTCGTTCACGAGGCCGGCGCCGGGGAAGTCCACCGGCTGCCAGATGCCGAACACCGCTCCGGTGGGGTCGGCGGCGATGGCCATGCGGCCGAGCGTCATCACGTCCATGACGGGCATCAGGACCGTGCCGCCGGCGTCGCCGACCGCCTGCGCGGTGGTGTCCGCGTCGGCGGATGCCAGGTAGGTGGTCCAGACCGTCGGGGGCGGGGGCTGGCCGCCCATCGCCATGGCGGCCATGATGCCGGCCACCGGTTTGCCGTGCAGCTCGCACACGGAGTAGCCGCCGGTCTCCGCGGGCCCGATCTCGCCGGTCCAGCCGAAGACGCCGGAGTAGAAGTCGATGGCGCCCTGCTGGTCAGGGGCTGCGAGATCGACCCAGCAGGGGGTCCCGGGCTGATAGGACGAGGTGACTTCGGGCATCGTGACCTCCTCGGCGGGGGTGCCTCTCCGGCCCGCCCGGCCGGGGACGCGTCGGGCAGGGGAGAGGAGCGGGACAAGGGGAGAGGAGCGGGACGAAGCGGCGCGGGACGTCCGGTCCCGCCGTGCGTCGCGGAGATCCCTCCGCGCCCACTCTCCACCCTTCCCACCCTCTCCGCCGTCCGCGGAGCCCGCCACTCGGGCCCCGCCGGCACCCCACGCGGCGGCGTCGCCGGCACGCCACGCGACGGCGCCGCCCGTACGGGCCGGGCGGCGCCGCGGCAGTGGCCGGGCCGGAGCGGTCAGGCCGCTGCCGAAGGGTGTCCGGGCCGGAGCGGTCAGGCCATGTCGAAGGTGTCCGGGTCCGGGCCGAGGCGCGTGCCGTTGTCCAGCCCGGAGAGCTCGGCCAGGTCCGCGTCGTCCAGCTCGAAGCCGAAGACGTCGAAGTTCTCGGCGATGCGGGACGGCGTGGCGGACTTCGGGATGACGACGTTGCCGAGCTGGAGGTGCCAGCGCAGCACCACCTGGGCGGGGGTTTTGCCGTGCTTGGCGGCCAGCGCGGCGATCGCCGGCTCCTCCAGGAGGCCCTTGCCCTGGCCCAGTGGCGACCAGGCCTCGGTGGCGATGCCGTGCGAGGCGTGGAAGGCGCGGGCCTCGGCCTGCTGGAGCCGCGGGTGCAGCTCGATCTGGTTGACGGCCGGGACGACTGAGGTCTCGCCCAGCAGCCGCTCCAGGTGGGCGGGCTGGAAGTTGGAGACACCGATCGCCTTGGCGCGGCCGTCCGTGTAGATCTTCTCGAAGGCCTTGTAGGTGTCGACGTACGTGTCCCGGGCCGGGAGCGGCCAGTGGATCAGGTAGAGGTCGACGTACTCCAGGCCGAGCTTGTCCAGCGAGGCGTCGAAGGCGCGCAGTGCGGAGTCGTAGCCCTGCTCGGAGTTCCACAGCTTGGTCGTGACGAACAGGTCCTCACGGGGGATGCCGGAGGCGGCGAGAGCCCTGCCGGTGCCCTCTTCGTTGCCGTATATCGCCGCAGTGTCGATGCTGCGGTACCCGGCGTTCAGGGCGTGGCCGATCGCCGCGGCCGCCTCGTCGTCGGGGATCTGCCAGACGCCGAAGCCGAGCTGGGGCATCGTGATGCCGTTGTTGAGCGTGATGGACGGAACCTTGCTCACGGGGGAATCGATCCTTATGTCGCCGTACGTGGTACAGATCGTTCAACGATCATCCGCTCTGTCACATTCCCGCGCATCCCGATCGTGAGTTCGCTGAGGGCGAAGGCGCCGGCGCAGAGCACGGTGAGCCCGGTGCACAGCTCCAGCGCGCCGGTCAGGCCGGGGAGCCCGGTGGTGGCCGGGGAGGCACCGGAGGAGAGTCCCGCGGGGACCGCCGTGGCCAGCCACTGCCAGCCGGCGGAGGCGAACGCCGTGGCGCTGCCCGTCCAGGCCGCGGCGAGCGCCGTACGCACCCGCAGCCGGGGCGGCGGGGAGGGGAGGACCAGAAGCAGCAGTCCCACGGCCCCGGCCAGCAGGAGCAGCCCGTTCGACCAGTCCGAGGCCGCGCTGATGACCGTCCGGGCGTCTGCCTGGGCCGCGTCCATGCCCAGTGTCGAGCCCGCGCCCCAGAGCACGTCGAGCGCCCCGAGCAGGGCGAGCAGCAGCGCGGCCGGCAGCAGGAAGATCCGTTGCACCGCCCGGGTACCGGTGTCCGGGAGCGCCCCCAGCGGGAGCCGCAGCAGGTTGCCCCAGCGCTGGTGGGCGTAGACCGCGAACGCGCCGAGCAGCGTGACGGCCTCGACGGTGAAGCCGCCGTAGACCACCACGAAGACCCACGGCGCGAGGAAGTTGCCGGAGCCCATCGGGTGGGGGAGACCGGTGAACACTCCGGCCAGGCTGCCGCCCAGCACGCCGGCGATCAGCGGGATGAGCAGCCCGGACGCCGCCCACAGCGGGAACAGCAGGAGCCACGCGGGGGTCCGCCGGCCGGCCGGGCGGGTGAGGGTGTAGGCCACCACCGCGGCGACGGCATCGAGGAGGAAGGTGAAGGCATTGGCCGCGACCCAGGTGGTGCGGCTGAAGCGGTGGGGGTCGACGACACCGATGTCGAAGCCCAGCAGCCACAGCAGTTTGAGCGTGAGGTACGGCAGACAGGCGAGCATCGCGAGCCGGCCGAGCAGAGGGAGGCGACGGGAATCCATACTCCGCAGCCTTCCGGGGGCGGCGGCGGTGCACGTCGGACCTGCGGACGATCTGCCTCCGCCGTCCGGCGGAGCCCGCCGTACACCTCTCGCCCTGAGCCCTGGTAGAGGCTCGCCCTCAGCCCTGGCAGAGGTCAGCCCTGGCAGAGGTCAGCCCTGGTAGAGCGCGTCCACCTCCACCGAGTACGCCGCCTCGATCGCCTTGCGCTTGAGCTTCAGCGACGGCGTCAGCAACCCGTGCTCCTCGGTGAACTGGTGAGCCAGTATCCGGAACGTACGGATCGACTCGGCCTGCGAGACCAGGGTGTTGGCGGCGACGACCGCGCGCCGGATCTCGGTCTCCAGGTCCGGGTCGTGCACCAGGTCCGACGGCGGCAGCTCCGGCTTGCCGCGCATCGCCAGCCAGTGCGTGACCGCCTCCGGATCCAGCGTCACCAGCGCGGCGATGAACGGCCGGTCGTTGCCGACGACGATGCACTGGGCGACCAGCGGATGTGCCCGCACCCGCTCCTCCAGCCCCACCGGTGAGACCGTCTTGCCGCCGGAGGTGACCAGGACCTCCTTCTTCCGGCCGGTGATCGTCAGATAGCCGTCCTCGTCGAGGGCGCCCAGGTCACCGGTGGCGAACCAGCCGTCGTGCAGGACGGCATCGGTCGCCTTGGCGTCGTTGTGGTAGCCCGCGAAGATCTGGTCTCCGTAGAGCCAGACCTCGCCGTCCTCCGCGATGTGCACGGTCGTGCCGGGGATGGGGGTGCCGACCGTGCCGAAGCGGGTCTGCTCGGGCGGGTTGGCGGTGGCGGCCGCGGTGCTCTCCGTCAGGCCGTAACCCTCGAAGATCCGCACACCGGCGCCGGCGAAGAACAGCCCCAGCCGGCGCTCCATCGCCGAACCGCCGGACATCGCGTACCGCACCCGGCCGCCCAGTGCCGTACGGACCTTGCTGTAGACCATCTTGTCGAAGACCTGATGCTGCATCCGCAGCGCGGCGCCGGGTCCGGATCCGGTGCCGAACGCCCTGTTCTCCTGTGCCTCGGCGTAGCGGACCGCGACCTCCACGGCCTTGTCGAACGGCCCCGCCTTGCCCTCCGCCTCGGCCTTCCGCCGGGACGCGGCGAAGACCTTCTCGAAGATGTACGGCACCGCCAGGATGAAGGTGGGCCGGAAGGACTGCAGATCGGGCAGGAGGGCCTGGGCCGTGAGCGCGGGCTGGTGGCCCAGCTTCACCCGGCCGCGGACCGCGGCGACCTGCACCATGCGCCCGAAGACATGCGCCAGCGGCAGGAAGAGCAGCGTCGCCGCCTCGTCACCGGGCTTCGAGGTGAAGACCGTCTCGTAGCGCATGACGACGTTGTCGGCCTCGGCCATGAAGTTGGCGTGGGTGATCACGCACCCCTTGGGGCGGCCGGTGGTGCCGGAGGTGTAGATGATCGTCGCGATGGCGTCCGGGGTGACGGCCAGCCGGTGGCGGTGCACCACCTGGTCGTCGATGTGCGCACCGGCCGAGGTCAGTTCGGCCACCGGGTCGGCGTCCAGCTGCCACAGCTTGCGCAGCTGCGGAAGCCGGTCGATGACCGAGCCGATGGTCATCGCGTGGTCCTCATGCTCGACCAGGCACGCCGAGACGCCCGAGTCGTGCAGCATCCAGAAGACCTGCTCGGCCGACGAGGTCGGGTACAGCGGTACGGACTGGACGCCGATCGACCAGAGCGCGAAGTCGAACAGGGTCCACTCGTAGCGCGTACGGGACATGATGCCGACCCGGTCGCCGAACCGGACGCCCTGCGCGATCAGGCCCTTGGCCAGGGCGAGGACCTCGTCCCGGAACTGGCCGGAGGTGACGTTCTGCCAGTTTCCCGCGGCGTCCTTGCGCGCGAGGGCGACGCGGTCGGGGTCGGTCCCGGCGTGCTCGAAGACCGCATCCGCCAGCCCGCCGACCCGGGGCGCGGTCGCCAACGGCGGGACGGTGAACTCGCGCAATGGCTCAGCTCCTCGTGGTGTTGCTCACAAGGCCGCGACCGTACCCCAAGGCGATGACATCCGGCAGTGCCCTACCACGGAGTGAACGCACCCCCATGGGAACTGGCCATCGGAAGAATTCAGATGACTTCGGGCGATCATGGACACGATCCGGAGTCTTCGACGCGCGACGATCACGACGCCGGGACCATATCTGCACCAAATCTCTGCACATGACACCGAATCGCGCGCCGGGGCGGACAATCCGTTGGGAACGGGGCGTCGGGGCGTCGGGGCGGAGGGGCGCAGGGCACAGAGCCCAGGGCCTGCGCCGGAGTCCCTACTAGGGAAGCTGTAGCCGGTCGCCGCCCGCGAGGATCGCCTCGGCCAGTGCCTCCGCCGGGCCGCGCGCCGCGAGGTCGCGCTGCCCGTGGACGAGGACGAAGTCCACCCCGCCCAGATCCGGCAGCCCGGTGCGCGGCGGAAGTTGGACCAGGCCTGGCGGAATCATGCCCCTCGTATGCGCCATCACGCCCAGACCTGCCCGGGTTGCGGCGATCAGCCCGTTCAGGCTTCCGCTGGTACAGGCGATCCGCCACTCCCGGCCCTGCCGCTCCAACGCCTCCAACGCACGCGCCCGGGTCACCGCCGGTGGCGGATGGACCACCAGCGGGACCGGCCGCTCCGGATCCAGCCGCAGCCGCCCGGTGCCCACCCACACCAGCCGGTCGTGCCACACCAGCCGCCCATGGAACTCCTCCGGCCCCCGTTTGGCGAGGACGAGATCGAGCCGCCCGGCAGCCAGCAGCTTGTGCAGGGTGCCCGACAGCTCGACGGTCAGCTCCAGATCGACCTCGGGGTGCTCCCGGCGGAACCCCTCCAGGACCTCCGGCATCCGGGTCAGCACGAAGTCCTCGGAGGCGCCGAAGCGGAGCCGGCCACGCAGCCGGGTGCCCGCGAAGAAGCTCATCGCCCGCTCGTTCGCCTCCAGGATCGAGCACGCGAAGCCGAGCATCGCCTCCCCGTCCTCGGTCAGTTCCACGCCGTGGGTGTCCCGCGCGAACAGCCGCCGCCCGGCGGCCTCCTCCAGCTTCCGCACGTGCTGGCTCACGGTCGACTGCCGCAGCCCCAGCCGCCGGGCGGCCTGCGTGAAGCTCAGGGTCTGCGCCACCGCGAGAAAGGTGCGCAGCTGAGCGGGCTCGAACATGATCCCCTCCCCGGCACGTCATCGAGTCATCGAGTCATCGAGGTGTCCATCGCGAATGGTGATGACAGTGACCACGGTAAGCGGGGTTCCCGATCGCCGCACCACCCGACACCCTGGAGAGATCATCGTCCGCGTACCGTCCCAGAGCCGCCGCCCCAAAGCCGCCGTCACAGAGCCGCCGACCTCAGAGCCGCCGGCCGAAGAGAGATCAAGAGAGACCAAGAGAGATCATGCGCCGTCCCTTGTTCAAGCTGCCCGCCTGGCTTCCCGTGGACGGCTATCTCCTCGCTCTCGCGGGCACGGTCGCCCTGGCCGCGCTGCTGCCCGCCCGCGCGGCGGCCGCCCCGGTCGCCGACGGCGCCGCCACCGGAGCCGTCGCCCTGCTCTTCTTCCTTTACGGTGCCCGGCTCTCCACCCACGAGGCGATGGCCGGCCTGCGCCACTGGCGGCTCCACCTCACCGTCCTGGCCTGCACCTTCGCCGTTTTCCCGGTGCTCGGGCTGGCCACCCGGGTACTGGTCCCACACGTCCTGCCGCCCACCCTCCACACCGGTCTGCTGTTCCTGTGCCTGGTGCCTTCGACGGTCCAGTCCTCCATCGCCTTCACGTCCCTCGCCCGCGGCAATGTCGCGGCGGCGATCTGCGCCGGCTCGTTCTCCAGCATCGCCGGAATCGTCATCACGCCACTGCTGGCCGGGCTCGTCCTGCACGGTGCGGGCGGCGGCTTCTCGGCCGACTCGCTGCTCTCGATCGTCTGCCAGCTGCTGCTGCCGTTCCTCGCCGGGCAGGTGCTGCGCCCCCGGATCGGTGGCTTTGTCGCACGCCACAGGAAGGCCCTCGGCTACGTGGACCGCGGCTCGATACTCCTCGTCGTCTACGCCGCCTTCAGCGCCGGTACGGTCCAGGGCATCTGGCACCAGGTCTCCCCGCTGCGGCTGTTGTGCCTGCTGGGCGTGGAGGCCGCCCTGCTCACCGTGATGCTGACGGCCACGTCGTACGGCTCCCGGCGGCTCGGCTTCCCCCGGGAGGACCGGATCGCCATCACCTTCGCCGGCTCCAAGAAGAGCCTGGCCGCCGGCCTGCCCATGGCGAGTGTGCTCTTCGGCGCCCAGGCCGGCCTGATGGTGCTGCCGCTGATGCTCTTCCACCAGATGCAGTTGATGGTGTGCGCGGTGCTGGCGAAGCGGTACGCGGCTCAGACGGCATCGGAGGAGGAGGGGGAGAGGGAGCGTGCATCGGAGGGGAGAGGGGAACGGGAGACACCGCCCGCGTCCACCCCAGCCACCACCGATGGCAACGGCCAACAGCGAACAGTGAACAGCCAACAGCGAACGGCCAACGGTGAACGGCCAACAGTGAGGTGATCACCGGCCCGGCCGGCTGACCCGGTCCAGCGGCAGCCCCAGCACCATCGGTGCGCGCACCGACGCGTTCCGCCTGCGTACGCCGGCCAGCTCCGCGTCGGTCAGCGACCGCCGGTAGACCCGTACCTCGTCGAGCGCGCCGGTGAACTGGGCGCGGCCGTCCGGCCGCTGCCCCAGGTGGACGCCGAAGACCGAGCCGCGGCTGACCGAGCCGGGGACATCGCGGACCGCAGTGGTCCGGGTGCCGTCCACGGTGAGCAGCAGCCGGCCGCCCGTGCGGCGCAGCGCGAGGTGGTGCCACGTGCCGTCGTTGTCCGCGTCGTGGGTCCCGACCTGGGCGGTGGCGGCCGGCCGGGCGCCGTGGACCGCCGTGACGCGGGCGACGATCCGGTCGTGGCCGGGGTCCCCCGCCACCACGACCTGCGGGGCCGCGCTGCCCACCCCGCCCATCCACAGCAGCGGCTGTTCGCCCGTGCCGGCGTCGTAGCGGAACCACAGAGTGCAGGTGAAGTCATGGCTGCCCAGGGGGAGGTGGGCACGGAACGGCAGACGTACGGCGTCGTCCCGGCCGTCGAAGGACAGCGCCCTGCCGAAGCGGCCGCGGGTGGGGCGTGCACCGCCCAGGACGAGGGCCGGCCGGGCACGGGGCGCGAGGTCATGGGTGGTGGGGTCCGGGCCGCGCCGTCGGCCGAGCCACTCCTCGGTGAAGCGGACGAAGCGGACCTCGTCCCGCGAGTCGGCCGCACCGCCCTCGTACAGCAGGCCGGTGACCTCGGGGGAGATCGCCACCAGATCCGAGTAGCCGGACCAGTCGGAGGTGACCCGGGCGCCCCGGTCGGCGTCCTCCCAGGTGCGGCCCTCGTCCCAGGAGGAGCGGATGGTCATGGTCCGGCGCCGGTCGGGGTCGGCCGGCGCCGCGAGCAGGGTACGGCCGCGGCCGTGGCCGCCGGCGGTGCGCGAGCGCGGCAGGCGGAAGGCCGAGGCCTGCACCATCGGGGTGTAGAGGCCGGGGAGGGCGCGGAACGGCGCGGTGAAGGTGTCGCCGCCGTCGCGGCTGACCGCCGCGGTGCGATGGCCCAGGTCGGTGCCGTCCTGTTCGCGGCCGTTGACGTAGATCGAGCCGTCGGAGCGTTCCAGGAGGGTCATCTCCGAGGGCTTCTGACGGAACGTGCCTCCGGCGGCGACGGGCCAGGTATCCAGCGCGCCGATCCGCCAGGTGACGCCGCCGTCGTCGCTGTGGACCAGGGCGGCGTGTGCGGCGGTGACCCGGTTGCCCGCGGAGCTCTCGGAGTTGATACCGAAGACCAGCCGGCCCGCGTGCCGCCCGTGGGAGAGCTGGATGCCGTGCCCGGGCCCGGTGGCGTACCAGGCGTTCCACCGCGCGGGGCGGATACCGGCGGTCAGGTCGCGGGGCGCGGACCACGTCATGCCGTCATCGTCGCTGTACTGGAGGTGCGGTGTGCGAGGGCACGGAACAGCGCAGCCGAGGCCGTCGGCGCGGCCGTCGTTATGCGTCTCGACGAGGACGATGCGGCCGGTGCGGCGGTCGACGATGGGCACGGGGTTGCCGTGGGTGCCCCCGTTGCCGGGGCTGACGACCTGGAGCGGGCCCCAGGTCCGGCCGCCGTCGGTGGAGCGCTTGAGGACGAGGTCGATATCGCCGGCGTCGCCGCAGTCGTGCCGGCGGCCCTCGGCGAAGGCGAGCAGAGTGCCGCGCCGGGACTTGACGACGGCCGGTACCCGGAAACAGAAGTAGCCCCGTTCCCGTACGGCTTTGAAGAGGACCTGCTGCTCAAAACCACCGGTCGGAGGAGGTGCCGCCGCCGTCACGGCTGTGCGGCCGCCGCCCGCCGCCCTGCCAGAGGCGGCGTGCGCGGGGGCGGCGGGCGACAGCCCGACGGCTGCCGAGGTGAGTGCGGTGAGTGTGGTGAGTGCGGTGAGCAGGACAGCGGCACGCCGCCGCGGGGAGCCGGGCCGGTGGGGGAGGCCGGGGCGTACGCGGAGAACTGACCTCATGGTCCGGCCTGCCCTTCGGGGAATCGGCGGTCGGGTCATCAGGACATCCGGCGTTCCTGTGCGTCCCAGACGGAAGCTACTGTCGCCTCCCCCTCCCACCAAGGAACCGGCCTCGGTTCTCCGGGCCACAACCGGATTTCACCCGCCCGGCCCGCAGACACCACGCCGCAGACACCACGCCGCACACCCGCACCTGCCGCGTACCTCGTATCCCCTGCTCGCGGGGGTGTGGTCCGAAGGCGCCTCAGCTCGTGGCGCCGGCTGTGTGCAGCGCGATCCGGTGTTCACCCGCGTACACGTTCATCGAGGTCCCGCGCAGGAACCCGACCAGGGTCAGCCCGGTCTCCTGGGCCAGATCGACGGCGAGCGAGGACGGCGCGGAGACCGCGGCCAGCACGGGAATTCCCGCCATGACGGCCTTCTGCGCCAGCTCGAACGACGCCCGCCCGGAGACCATCAGCACCGCCGACGAGAGCGGCAGCAGCCCCTGTTGCAGCGCCCGACCGACGATCTTGTCGACCGCGTTGTGCCGCCCCACGTCCTCCCGGATGTCGAGCAGTTCCCCGTCCGCCGTGAAGAGCGCGGCGGCATGCAGCCCCCCGGTCCGCTCGAACACCCGCTGGGCGGCCCGCAGCCGGTCGGGCAGGGCGGCGAGTGTCGCAGGCGTCAGACGGACCGGGGTGTCAGGGGAGGCGGCGGTGGTCAGCGGCCAGCGCGTGGTGGCCCGTACCGCGTCCAGACTGGCCTTGCCGCACAGCCCGCACGAGGACGTCGTGTAGACGTTGCGCTCCAGGGTGATGTCCGGGATCACCACGCCGGGGGCTGTCTTCACGTCCACCACGTTGTACGTGTTGACCCCGTCCTCCGTGGCTCCCGCGCAGTAGAGGATGTTCCGCAGCTCGTCGGCCGCGCCCAGCACACCCTCGCTGACCAGGAACCCCGCGGCGAGCGCGAAGTCGTCGCCGGGCGTACGCATCGTGATCGCCAGCGGCTTGCCGTTCAGCCGGATCTCCAGCGGCTCCTCGGCGACCAGCGTGTCCGGGCGGGTGGAAACGACCCCGTCCCTGATGCGGATCACCTTGCGTCGTTCCGTGACTCGTCCCATGTCCCGATCAGTCCCAGGTTCGGCATACGGCGCTGCTGACGTGCCCGGCAGCTCTCGCGTTCATTGTCCTGCACGTGCACCGTGCACCGTGCGGCCGCAGCCCCCGCCACGGCGGGCGTCCTGGCGTGTCACGGAGGCACGCCATCATCACGCGCCCACGTCGTACGTGGCTGCGCCCTCACGTCACCGTGTCAGCGCATGGCCGTGTCCTCACGTGACCGTGTCAGCGAATGGCTGTGTCCTCACGTGGTCGTGTCAGCGCGCGGCCGCCGAAGGCGCCCGAGCCGTCGGCCGCCGCCCATGCCTTCGCCACCCCGTCCTGGTCCAGCGACCGCCAGTCAGGAGTGTCCTGCACCAGGAACCGGCCCAGTCGCCGCCCCAGTTCCACCATCGTGCGGCCGGTCTCGCCGCGCTCGGCACCGTAGGCCGCCAGTGCGTCGGGGCGCCGCGGGAGCGAGCGCAGTGCGGACTCCAGGGCGGCGGCGTCCTGGAGCGCCTTGACCGCGCCGGCACCGGTGTGCGGACGGACGACAGTGGCCGCGTCGCCCGCCAGGAGCAGCCTGCCCGCCGTGTACCGCGGCGCCGTGAAGTCGTACATCGGCTGGATGAACCGTTCCTCGGATGGCGTCAGGCGCACCAGACCGCCCCAGAACGGAGGCAGCAACTCCCCGGTGACATAGGCGAGATGGGAGTGCAGAGCATCGGCGAGGGTGCCGGGCGGCAGACTGGTGGGCGTATCCAGGTCCAGATCGAGACCGGCGGGCGGGGTGGTGTAGAGCACCCAGTTGACGCGATGTCCGCCGTGGCCGTCCGGAATGCGGTAGATGATGACGTGCCCGCCCGGGAAGACACCGTAGATGCAGTCCTCCTCCGGCCAGGGGCGCGCCGGAAGGCCCGGGAAGTCGAGTTCCGCAAGCCGGCCGGCGGGAACCGCGCCGCGCCAAGCCAGATAGCCGGCGTAGCGCGGCCGGATATCGGGAAAAGCCGCCTCACGAACCACCGAGCGATAGCCGTCGGCCCCGATGACCAAGTCGAAGCGCTCCGTGCGCCCTCCGTCTTCCCTGTACCCGACACCGTCCCCCGCACCGCCCTTTTCCCCTTCCCTCCTTTCCCCGTCCCCCCTTTCCTCGCCGCCGCTTCCGCTGCCTCTCTCGCCGATGTCCAGTGTGAGCCGTGCGCCGTCCGGATCGTCGCTGACCGCGCGGACCGTCACCCCGGACCGGAAGGAGGTGCCGGCGGGCAGCCGACGGCGTAACTCCTGCCAGAGCGGGCCCCAGCAGTACGAGCGGAACGGAAAGGGGAGTGCCGCGATCTGCCGGCCGAGCGGCGCGGCGCCGTCGCGGACGTACCAGCGGCGGGTGGTCAGCTGCACCCATGGCATTGCCGCGTCCATGTAACCGGCCGCGGTCAGCTCGGCGTACCGGTCGTTGTGCATGGCGAGGCCGACACCGCGGTCAGCCAGATGACCGGCGGCGCGTTCGTGGATGGTGATCCGGGTGGCACCGGCACGATGGGCGGCGAGCGCGGTGGCGCAGCCGGCGATACTGCCGCCGACGATGGCGACATCGGCTCCCTCGAATGAGATGTTGCCCGCGCCCGCGCCTGGGCCTGTGCCCCTGCCTGGGCCCGTGTCCTTGCTCATGCCCGTGCTCCTCCCCTTGCCCTTGCCCCTGCCCTTGCCCCGGTGGCCCCGCATCCGGTTCCGTCCCTCCCCTATCCGCCTGACCGTCCGTCCTTCTGTCCTTCTGCCCTTCCGGTGGCCGATGGCCGGCTCTCCTGGCTCAATTGGCGTCATTCTCCCAGGCGTTGAGGGCCACCGGGATCCGGCACATGGTGCCGCCGATGTGGCCTTCGGCACGATAGGGAGTGCGGAGGGATGGACCGGCGGGGACGTGGGTATGGGCCTACGCCGAGGCCGAGCCCCAGTGCGTGGGCGCGGTCCATACCGAGCGGCCCGGTGGTGGGTTCTGTGGGGGAGCCTGCCACCGGGCGTCCATCCCGACCGCACAGGCCACGTCGCCGCTGGCTGTTGGCCGCCAGGCGCCAACGCCAACCGCCGGGTGTCCGATCCGCGAGACCGTGCCCGCCCGCCAGGCCCGGCCGGGTAGTGTGCACTCGATCACCGAACGAGCACGAATGGCGAGTGGCACATGAGCGAAGGCACAGCACCGGCGGCCGGTGAAGCGGCCTCCGTCGCCGACGAGATGGCCCGCGAGCGGCTGCTCTACCTGCGCAGCAGTATCGACAACCTCGACGCCGCACTGGTGCATCTGCTCGCCGAGCGTTTCAAGTGCACCCAGCAGGTCGGGGAGCTCAAGGCTCGGCACAGCCTGCCCCCCGCCGACCCGGCCCGGGAAGCCGCCCAGATCGCGCGGCTGCGTCGCCTCGCCGAGGACGCCCGGCTGGACCCGGCGTTCGCCGAGAAGTTCCTCAACTTCATCATCGACGAGGTGGTCCGCCACCACCGCGCGATCGCCGACCGTACGCAGGGACAGGCGGGGGAGCCTGTCGAACCTGCCGCTGACTGAACCGGTCCGCTGCGCTTGGCTTGCTTCCCACGTTGTTGTCTGCGGCGCCGCGGTGGTTGCTCGCCGTTTGACTTGGCGGCCGGCTGTTCTTCTTCGCTTTCTCGCCGTGTCGCCTGGCGGCGGGCTGTTTGCCGCTGCGCGGGGCTGTACGTCACGGGTGCGCCCCTCCGGACTGCCGTCCTGCGGTCCGCCCCCTCCCGTGGGTGGGTGAAAGAAGACCGGTGGGGGCGTCCGTAAGCGATCACCTACCCGCAGTGGACCACTCACGCACGCCCCCACCCACCGTTTTTCCTCCCACTCCCGGGAGGGGCCGCTCCGCAGGACGAAGTCCGGAGGAGCGGACCCGCGCCCGACAAACCCACGCCCGCCGCAGGCGCAACGGCGAAACGGAGGTACGGCGCCGCAGCCAAAAACGTGGGAAGCCAGCCAAGCGCAGCGGACAGGTGGCCTGACCGCCCACAGTGAGTGACACTCGCTATACCCGGCGTCGCACGGCCCCATGCCACCACCCAGCCGCACCCCGCCCTCCGACCGAGCACCGAGAGTCAGAGCGGAGATACCCGATGGCCACCACCACAGAAACCGACGGCATCCGCCCGGCCCTCGCCGTCAAGCCCAGTACGTCCTGGCGGGACGCCTGGCAGCGCAGTCTCGCCGTCGCCCCGGAGGCGTTCCGCGATGACCAGGCCCTCAACCTCTGGGCCGGCACCTGGCATGCGGACGGCCGTCCACTGCCCGCCACCAGCCCGGTCGACGGCACCCCCATCGCCGGCCCGCCGCGCCTCGACGCGGATGCCGCCCGGCACGCCGTACGCGCCTCCCTCGACCAGCACCGTGACTGGCGGCGGACCCCGCTCGCCGACCGCAAAGCCCGGATCAGCGCCACTCTCGACGCCCTCACGGAACACCGCGAGCTGCTCGCCCTCCTCCTGGTCTGGGAGATCGGCAAGCCCTGGAAGCTCGCCCAGGCCGATGTCGACCGCGCCATTGACGGTGTCCGCTGGTACGTCTCCGAGATCGACCGGATGCTCGACGGCCGCACCCCGCTGAACGGCCCGGTCAGCAACATCGCCAGCTGGAACTACCCCATGTCGGTGCTGATCCACGCGATGCTCGTCCAGGCACTGGCCGGTAACGCGGTGATCGCCAAGACACCCACCGACGGCGGCCTGGTCTGTCTCACTCTCGCCTGCGCCCTGGCCGCCCGGGAGGGTGTCCCGGGGACCCTCGTCAGTGGCGGCGGCAGCGAACTCTCGCCGGCCCTGGTCGGCTCACCCGAGATCGGCTGTGTCTCCTTCGTCGGCGGCCGGGACACCGGTGCCCGCGTCGCCACTGCCGTCGCCGACCTCGGCAAACGCCACATCCTCGAACAAGAGGGCCTCAACACCTGGGGCATCTGGAACCACACCGACTGGCAGTCCCTCACTCCTCTCCTCCGCAAGACCTTCGACTACGCCAAGCAGCGCTGCACCGCCTACCCCCGCTTCGTCGTCCAGCGCGACGCCTTCGCCGACTTCCTCGCCGCCTACCTCCCGGCCGTACGCAGCGTCCGCTTCGGCCACCCCCTGGCCGTCGCCGACCCCGCAGACCCACTCCCCGAGCTCGATTTCGGGCCCTTGATCAACGCGGCCAAGGCCAAGGAGCTCGCCGATCTCACCACCGAGGCCATCTCCCGCGGCGCCGTCCCCCTCCACCGCGGTGCCCTCGCCGACGGCCACTTCCTCCCCGGCCAGGACACCACCGCCTACCTTCCCCCGACCACCCTCCTGGCCCCGCCGCCGTCCTCGCCTCTCCACCATGCCGAGCCCTTCGGCCCCGTCGACACCATCGTCCTCGTCGACACCGAGGCGGAGCTGCTCGCCGCCATGAACGCCAGCAACGGCGCCTTGGTCGCCACCCTCTCCACCGACGACCCCGACATGTACGCCCGTCTGGCCCCACAGATCCGCGCCTTCAAGGTCGGCCACGGGAAGCCCCGCTCCCGCGGCGACCGCGACGAGCTCTTCGGCGGCTTCGGCAATTCCTGGAGCGGCGCCTTCGTCGGCGGCGAGCTCCTCGTCCACGCGGTAACCGAGGGCCCCGCCTCCGAACGCCTACCAGGCAACTTCCCCGACTACCACCTGATGCCGTAGCCGATTGGTTCCATAGCCACCTCATGCCGTAGCCGACTGGTTCCATAGCCACCTGATGCCGTAGCCGACTGGTTCCGTAGCCCTGGCACCGGCACGTACCGCCCGCGACGCGCAGCGATGCCACGCCCGCTTGGACGGGCCCCATAACAGCCTTGGCGCCGCCGAACGCGCGTCGGACACCAAGGGCCAACAGGCTCCATCCACATCCACATCCAGATCAGCCCGCCCGGAGCCCGCCGGTGGGCGAGATCGCGAAGCCCCACCCAGCCGATCTCCATCACAGCGCCCGCCACCTGCAGGACCACACCACGAGACGAACCGCCACCGAACCACCGGTCCGCCGCACCGCACACTCACCCGAGACACCCCGCCACGGCGACCGCTGCCCGACACAGATACGCAGGTGAAAGGCACTCCAAAACCTTGGTATTGTTATCCATGTCGCCGCGGGGAACACCCCGCGAAGATCACACCTAGTCCGGGTGGCGGAATGGCAGACGCGCTAGCTTGAGGTGCTAGTGCCCTTTATCGGGCGTGGGGGTTCAAGTCCCCCCTCGGACACCGACTGGTAGCCCACAGGTAGCCGGAGAGTGCTGGTTGAGATTCATCTCAGCCAGCACTTTGTGTTTTCCGCAGTCGTAGGTGAGCCGGAGGCCCAGCTGCTGGTAGATCTCGGCTTTGTCCTCGGGTTCGGCCTGCCGGATGACGGCAGCAAGATCGCTGACGGACCGGACGAGGCGGGCGATCTCGTCACGGGACATCCGCCCGCTCGGGCCTTTGGTGGCAGTGCGCAGCTCGGCTTCGGCGCGGGCCCGGCGAGCCTGGGTCTCGGCGGTCCACTTGCTGATCAGGGCGGGGTCGGCACCGGCTTCGAGCGCGGCGCGGTGAGTGGCGAGCTTGGCATCACAGTCGGCGATCCGCGCGCGGGCGGCCTGAGCTGCGGCGGTGTCCTGAGTGGGGGCTGCTCCGGCTGCCATGAGGTCGATGGTGTCGTCGAGACGATGCGGCAGGAACACCTTGCCGAGCCAGTCGTCGAGCGGGGGCAGAACCCAGCTCTCACGCAGGTAGACGTTGCGCGGGTGGTGCACGTGGTTGGCCAGCGCGTACTCGGTGGCGTAGCGGCAGCGGTAGTACGCCTGGTCGTGCGACCAGTGCCCCTGCATCTTGCGCTGACAGAGGGCGTGGATGAGGGCGCCGCGCAGGACGTAGGTGTTGCGGGTCCGTTTGACGCCGTGGGCGGGGCCGGTGCGCGTGCGGGAGCCCAGGATGTCCTGGGCATCGGCGAAGGTCTCGTCGTCGACCAGGGGAGTGTGGACGATTTTCTTGGAGATGATCCACTTGTTCTGGGGGTTCCAGCGCATCGCGGTGGTGTAGCCGAGGGATACGTCAGCGATGTCGAGGAGCGACTCGTACTTGTGCTGGCGGTTCCAGATTTGGCGGCCGGTGTAGCGGGGGTTGGCCAGGATGGCGCGGACGGCGGTTTTGGCCCAGGCGCGGGTGTCGCGGTGCGGGTTGCGGGCCGGGTCGTGGGCGGAGGGGCTGGGGATGTTGTCGCGGGTGAGCCCTTCGGCGATGGCGAAGATGCCCAGCCCGCGGAGGTATTCGGTGAAGATGCGGACCACAATGGGGGCGGTGTCGGGGTCGGGTTCGAGGCCGTGGAGGCGTTTGCCGTCGGCGGCTTTGGAGGGGTTGGGGTGGGGGCCGAGGTCGGCGAGCCGGTAGCCGTAAGGGGGACGGCCGCCGAGGAAGCGGCCTTCCGTCAGGGCCTGGGAGGCCATGGCGGCGTGTACGCGGACCTTGATGCGGTTGCGTTCGCCCTTGGACATGCCGCCGAAGACGGACATGATCAGGTCGTGGGCCTCATTGTCCGGGTCGATCGGTCCGCCGACCTCGGGAACCCACAGCGGCACGCCGTAGTGGGCGAAGAGCGGGAAGGTGTTGCCGAACTGGCTGCCGAAGAAGGCACGCTGGGGCTCACCGATCACGACCGCGTCGAAGCCGCGCTGCGCATCGGCCAGTGCGGCCAGGAGCGCGGAGGCGTGGGGGCGGCGTTTCCAGGGCAGCGCGCGGGTGTGGCCGATGTCGAAGTACTCGGTGACGATCTCGCCGCCAAGCGGTTCGATCAGGGAGGTGGCGCGGCCCAGTTGCCATAGGCGGGAGGCTTCGGGGTCTTGCTGGTCCTCGGTGGAGACCCGGCCGTAGAAGGCGAACGTCAAGCCTCTGCAGGACAGGGGGGAGGGAGTCGGTGACGTGTCGTGGGGCTGAGGGTGTAGCCATGGGAGGGGAAGGTCATCATCTGACACGGTCGTGTTCCTTCTGCTGGTGGTGGACGTGGTCGTCCACGGATAGCTCGGGTCGGGGCAGAGCGCCAGCTGCTCTGGGGCCTGTTGCTGGGGCGTGGGGGTGTGCTC
Organism: Streptomyces sp. NPDC001339; assembly: GCF_042895955.1. Lineage (NCBI taxonomy): Bacteria > Bacillati > Actinomycetota > Actinomycetes > Kitasatosporales > Streptomycetaceae > Streptomyces > Streptomyces sp. NPDC001339. Next base: position 475,183 of record NZ_JBIAWT010000002.1, read on the forward strand.
GGGTGGCGTGGCGGATCAGGATGCGCAGCAGGGTCGCGGCGGCGGGCAGGTTCAGTTCGGGTGTGGGCGGGGTGATGACGACGCGGAAGCCGTCGGGCGGCGCATCGTTCCGGGGATGTGGGCTCATGAGGTGAGGGAGGAGGTCGTGGGCACCAGTGGTGGGTGCCCGCAGCGGGTGGGGAATCCGGCTGGTGCTGAGGGAAGGTGACGGGGGTTCAGCAGCACGTCTTGGCTGCTGCCGCCAACTGGTTTCGCATGGTCCTGAGTCGGCGGGCCGGTGGGTTCCAGTGCCGAGGGGAACGCGGTATATGGCCAGGTCAATCGGCCAACGGGCCACCTGCGAGCCACCGCCGAGCCACCCGTGCCCGGCTCCGCGAAATCGGCCGGGCAGGGGCGGGAAGGCAGCCGGACGGGGTGCACGCGAGCGTGTTCAACTGGCGCGGTGGCGGGAGGGGGAATCCAGAGTGTCGGTCCCCGGCGGCCTGGGCACGGAGACCCAAGCCGCCTGTTCCTACAACCGCAGGGCCGATGGAGGGAACTAGCTTCGGCCACAGGTGCGGGACCGGAAGGCCGCCGTGTTGAGCAGCCTGTGCTCTCGTGGTTGCGCCGGTGTGGCGCGCCGTCCGAATTTGGTGAAAATCAGGACATCCTCGTGCTGGACGACCGAGAGGGGGATGCCCTGGCGGCGGGCGTCGCGGACGTTCTTCATCTGGAAGAACGACGGGCGGGTGACCAGGCGGCCGTTGCGGATGCCGGCGAGGAGGGCGACGCACCGTTCGGAAGGGGTGAGCCCGGCGGTCTTGCCTGCGGCGAGGACGGCGGAGGGCAGGTCGATGAGTTCGCCGTGCTCGCGCCAGGGGCGGGTGGTGACGACGACGGTGCCGCCGGGGCGGAGCATGGTGCGGCACTGGGCGAGGATTTCGGTGAACGCCTCCAGGAGGTGGGCGGTGGAGACATGGGCGAGGTTGGCGGGGTCGTGACCGTAGCGGAAGTCCTTCTTCACCACCCCGCGTTCGCCGGTCTCCCGGGAGGAGCGGACTTGTCCGTGGACGCTCGGACCGTACGGGGGTGAGGTGACGACGAGAGCCACCTCGCCGCGGGCGTCGGCGGGGGCGAGGTCGGTGAGGTGGCGGGCGTCGCCGCAACGGATGACGCCGGCGCTCGCGCCACTCTCTTGTGCGGCGGTGCGGGCGTTGAGTGAGGCGAGGGTGGCCCACTGGGGTTCGTATTCGATGCCGAGGGCGTTGCGGCCGAGGTGGAGGGCTTCGACGAGGGTGGTGCCGATGCCGCACATCGGGTCCAGGACCAGGTCGCCGGGCTGGGTGTAGGTGCGGATGGCGTGGGCGGCGATGCCGGGGTGCATCTTTGCCGGATGGGCCGCTGAGCCTGGGGCGTAGCGGCCTTTGCGCTTGGCCGGGGCGGAGGTGGGGGCGGTGTTCCACACCGAGAGGGGATGCGACACGAGCGGACTCCTTCAGGCGCCGGTGTGGTGGATGGCGGAAAGGGTGACCAGGTCACTGTGTGCGACACCTGGGCTGGCGTCCGGGGGCGGGGTGGGGATGAGGCGGTCGTCGGCGGGGTGGGCGTGCGCGACGATGACGTGTTGCAGGTACCGGAACCCGGCGGTGCGGGCGCAGGCGATGAGGGAGCCGAGCGGGTCGGTGAGGATGCCTTCGTCCCGGCGCTGACGGGTGGCCAGCAGGAGCAGTCCGTCGGCGGGCAGGAGGCGGTGGGCGCGGTGGAAGAAGCCCGGCCAGCCGTCCTCCATGGCCCCGGGCATCTCACTGACACCGCAGGGTGGATTGTCGGTGGGGTCCGGGAGAGCGTTGGGGTGGAGTTCGGCGAGCAGCATCGAGAGCCTGCTGGGCGTGCCGTCGCTGTAGGTGATGACCGGGGTCCGGGCGTCCATGCCCGGCTCGGTGTCCCGTACGGAGATCTTCAGCAGGGGCGCGGGCCGGTGTCCGGGCCGGGTGGTGAACACGGTCCGGATCCGCTCGATCGCCCAGTCGGGAAGGACAGTGCCGGGAGCGGGTGCAGCATGTGATTCGTCGGGGGCCGGGAGCCAGATCGTGGTCGGCAAGGGCCGGGGGGCGCGAGGCCGGGCAGTGGGCGAGGGGCTGTGGGGAGTGGTGGTCATGGGCTGGTGGGCCCGGGAAGAAGGATCGAATCCGTCTGGTGCTGACGTGAAGTAATAGAGAATCGGCCGGGCGATTTTGACATGGTTGCCGAGCGCGTTCGAATCGGCGAACTGGCCGAAGATCTGTATCTGCGCCGCGCCAGCGGGCAATCATGATCGGGCAGTTTTCCCAGTTCAACCCCCGGGTGAGCCACTGTCGAGCCACCAGCGAGCCAGTACCGAGCCAGTGCCGCGGAGCCTCGGGACGCGCGATCGCCGGGGCGGAAATTTTTTTCTCTGTTCGATACCGAATGGCGTATCGGCGGTGCCACTGTCCTTTGACAATCAACTTAGTGGTCGGCGCCGTAAGTCCTTCGGGGGTTGACTGCGGAGTCGGTCATGTGGGTTGGCTGGTCAGCTTGCTTGAAGTCCAGCCCGTAGTCCGGTGGGTCTGGAATTCTGGGGACATGACGTATCGCATCGAGTCCGATGAGGCTCTGGCTGAGCTGCTCCAGCGTGCCGTTGAGTCGTTGCGGCAGGGGAACCGTCGTGCGGACATCGAACTGCGTGGTCCGCTCGCGGAGTGGCTTGAGGATGCAGCAGCGGGGGACGATGAGGGTGTGATCAGCCCTTATGCGGTAGACGTGGCCCGAGCGGTGCTGGGCGATCGATCTGACTCCTGAGCAGTTCGCCGAGGTTTTGTTCCCCTTTTACGGCGGGCGGGGCAGGCTGCGGCTTGCCAGTGATCCACTTCGGCCGATCGGTTCGCCCGCCATGCCCGTCCGTACTGCCTGTCCGATAGCCCTGAGTGCCGCCGAACGGGTGCGGTTGAAGAAGATGGCCTACGGCCACAAGACCGAGCACCGGCTGCGGGTGCGTGCAGATGTGGTGCTGCACGCCGCGCGCGGACGCTCCAACGCGCGCATTGCCCGGGAGACGGGGCTGCACCTGGACACCGTGCGCCGCTGGCGTGGCCGGTTCGCCGAGGCGGGCCTGTCCGGCCTCAAGGACCGTCAGCGCTGCGGCCGTCCTGCCTCGTTCACACCGCTGCAGGCCGCCGAGGTGAAGGCGCTGGCCTGCCGGCTGCCCGCCGAGACCGGGGTGCCGGTCTCACGCTGGTCGTCCCCGGAACTGGCCCGCGAGGCGGCCCAGCGCGGCATCGCCACGTTCGTGTCGGCGTCTACCGTGCGCCGCTGGCTGGCCCAGGACGCGATCAAGCCCTGGCAGCACCGCTCCTGGATCTTCATCACCGACCCCGGCTTCCGGCTGAAGGCCACCCGGGTGCTGGACTTGTACGCCCGCGCCTGGCAGGGCCGGGCGCTCGGGGAGGACGAGTACGTGATCAGCGCGGACGAGAAGACATCTATCCAGGCCCGCTGCCGCTGCCACCCCACCCTCGCCCCCGGCAAGGCCCGCGCGATGCGCGTGAGCCACACCTACGGGAGGGGCGGTGCCCTGGCCTACCTGGCCGCCTACGACGTCCACCACGCCAGGGTGTTCGGCCGCACCGAGCCCAGGACCGGCATCGGCCCGTTCATGGCCTTGGTCACCCAGGTCATGAGCACCGAGCCCTACGCCAGCGCAAAACGCGTGTTTTGGATCGTCGACAACGGCTCCTCCCACCGCGGGCAGAAGGCCGCCGACCGGCTGATCACGGCGTTCCCGAACGCCGTGATGGTCCACACCCCCGTGCACGCCTCCTGGTTGAACCAGGTGGAGATCTACTTCTCCGTCGTGCAGCGCAAGGTAGTCTCGCCCAACGACTTCACCGACCTCAGCGAGGTCGGGGACCGGCTCCGGACCTTCGAAGACCGCTACAACGCCACGGCACAGCCATTCCAGTGGAAGTTCACCACCTCCGACCTGGACGATCTGCTGGCCAGGCTCGACCGGCACACCGCCGATCGCCCAGAACAATCCTCCGTCGCACTCACGGCATGATCAACCCCCGAAGGACTTACGGCGCCGACCACTTAGTCCACCGCAATCAGCTGATCTGGGTGGACTTACTTCGATGTCAAAGGGTGGTGGCGGAGGTACGTGGTGAACGAGAGCCCGGGGCGCGCCCGGCCCACCACGGAGGCTCATGGCGGCGGCATCGTCGCAGCTGTACCAGGCCCGGGCCAACCGTCCTTGACAGGGCTCTGCTTCCTACATCACGGTCTGCACCACACCGTGACCAGGCTGGCCCGAAGCCCTTGACTGCACGGCCTTGGCCTTTGGGTGAGTGACTCCGTGGCACCCGGCCACGGAGTCTCCGCAGAAACCGTTGGCGGACCACGACGACCACTGCTACTTTCCCGGAGGCCGTGCGAGAGAACGAGGAGGTGGTACCCGTGAACTATTCACATGGGTGCTCTCCTCTGGGGTCACGGTCGGGCGGTAGGTCGTCCGGGAGCGCCGTTTTTGAGCCCTCCCGAAAGGCACGACCATGCACTTCACTTCCGAACAGCGCCTCGACGGCGGCGTCCTCGAGCGCGAATTCACCCTGGGCGAGATCCCCGGCATCCTGTGGTCACCCGCGTCCGCGTCCGCACCGGTCCCGCTGATCCTGCTCGGCCACCCTCCCCTCGGGCTGCGCAAGATGTACCCCCGACTGGTGGCCCGGGCCAAGCACGCCGCGGCGGAGGGCTTTGCCACGGCCACCATCGAACTCCCCGGGAGTGGTAGCCGGCCCCGTTGGGCCGCCGCTGAGCAGGCACGCGCCGACCTGCGCCGGGCTAGGGAAGCCGGCGAGCCGGTCAGCGACGAGATCATCGACGCCCTCGTCCTCCCGCTCGTCGAAAAGTCGGTCCCGGAGTGGCAGGCCGCCCTGGACGCCCTCCTGTCGCTGCCCGAGCTCGGTGGCCCGGTCGGGTACTCGGGGGGAGTGATCTCCATCGGCATCCGGCTGGCGGTGGTCGAGCCGCGCATCGTGGCCGCCGGTTTCTTCGCCGGGAGTTTCGTGCCTCGCGCCATGTTCGAGGAGGCCCGCCAGGTCACGATTCCGCTGCACGTCCTGCTGCAGTGGGACGACGAAGGGAACGACCGGCAGGCGGCCCTGGACCTCTTCGACGCCTTCGGCTCCAAGGAGAAGACGCTGCACGCCAACATGGGCGGGCACACCGGCGTCCCACAGTTCGCGGGAGACGCCGCGGACCAGTTCTTCACCCGGCATCTGAAGTGAGGCCGCCAGATCCACTCGTGAGCCATCAGCGAGCCACTGGGGAAATGGCGCGGCAGGCTCGGGGTCTGCCGCATAAGAATTCTGTGTTCGATTCTGGCCGCGCGGGTGCAGCAACGGTGCAGGTCATGGATGAGGGTTGACGGGGCGTCATCGTACGGTCCGGGCCAGTGGTTCGGCTGGGGTGCGGGGGTGGTGCGCGGGTGGTCCGGCGGTGGCTCGGGGTGGTGACAGGGGTGCGGCGAACGTTGTCCGCCACTCCCGCAAGGAGCTGCACATGCACCACCACCCTTCCCACCACCGCGCACCTGCCCCCGTCTGCACACCGTCCGATGGCCGTTCGCCGCTGGCGGCGCTGGAGAAGTCGTTCCTCACCCTCGCCGCTGCCCCCAAGCCACTGACCCTGCCCGCGCACCTGATCTGCGGGGAGCCGGAGCAGGCCGTGCTTCCCGTCGATCAGGTCCGTACCCGCCTGGCCCACCCCGGTACGTCGCCGGCGCTGCGGGAGCGGACGTGGGGCGAGGTAGTGCGTCGTGCCCGGCGGCTTGGTGCGCCGTGGGACACGGTGGCCCTCGGCATGACCGTGCCGGTGCTGCACCGGATGCTCGCCCGCCTGGGGCGCTGTGATCACCTGGAGCGTGCGGAGGTGGAGCAGGAGGCACTCGCTGCGGTAACCGCCGCCCTGCACGCCGTGGACACCGACGGCCCGGAGGTCGGGCGGGAGTTGTTCACCGCGGCCGACCGGGCGGTGCATCGCCTGGTCTACGCCGCACGCCGCCGCGCCCAGCGCGAAACCGGCCCGGAGGAAGCGAGAAGTCTGAGCTGTCTTGGTCATGGCGGTGACCCGGCCGCATCGCCGGCCCTGGCGCTGGACGCCGCGAGCGGTGAGGCGGCGGACGAGTACACAGTGCTTGCCCTTGCGGTTAGGGCACGTGTGGTGACCATCGCCGAGGCGCAGCTGATTGCCCGTACGCGCCTGGAGGGTGAGCCGATGCAACGCCTCGCCACCGAGCAGGGAATGAGTTCCCGTCAGCTCTACCGCCACCGCGCGGCAGCCGAGCAGCATCTGGCCGCGCACCTACGGCACCGGCTGCACCACGGGTGATGTCGGCTGTTCGGAGACTCTTCCGGCGGCGGATGTCAATTTCGCGGCCCTGAGTCTCTATTACAAGTGAGGGTCACCGCCGGATCCGCGCCATGGATGCGGCGGTGACACTCCGGCAAGGCACCGTCACGGTCGCGCTGGCGGCGTCTGCTGCCACCGGTGGGGTGAGCACATCCCGTCTCGTGCTGACACCCGAGCCCTGTTCCCGCCACTCCATGAAGGAGGACGGCCCGGACAGAGGGATCCGTGGTCACCCCACCGCACAACGACCCACCCGGCGGCCTGCCCTGCGCCACCGCCGACCTGTCTTGTGTGCTTTCCCGTTTCCCCTGCGCTGCCGCTGGAGGCGTCCGTGTTCTTCGCAACGATCCGCCGAACAGGCCGACGGCTGATCTGCCGGGTGGGCCATTGGACGGCCCGGTTCGGCTTCATCACCGTGCTCGCGTTGCTTGTCCTGCTGGCCGACACGTCGCAGGGGTGGGCGGTCGCGACCATCCCTGCGGTGATTTCGAATCTGCGGAACTGGATCATCGGCCTCCTGGCCGGGCTCGCCACACTGTTCCTCACCTTCGGCGGGCTGCGCTACCTGATGGCCGGCGGCGATCCGGGGGAAGTCGAAGCCGCCAAGCGGGCGTTGAAGGCCGCGGCGATCGGCTACGGACTGGCAGTTCTGGCCCCGGCCCTGGTCACGGTGCTCCAGGGCATCGTCGGTGCAGGCGGCGGAGGCGGGCAGTGATCCGCACCAGACACTTCATGCGCACCGTGCTCATCCTGTGCGGCTTGGCCATCCTCGTCCTGGGGCCGCTATCGGCCCTGCCCGCCTCCGCGCACGAGGTACACACAGTGGCTCGGACGCCGACGGCCCCGGATCCACCGAGGCCGGAGCCCCAGCCCGCGCCAGGCCCCACCCCCTCCCACCCCACACCACCTGCATCACCGCAGCCCGCTCCCGGTCCGACGCCCGCTCCAGACCGCCCCTCACCACAACCGACACGGTCACCGTCTGTGGAGCCGGCTCCCGGGCCCACGCCTCCGGCGTGTGAGGCCATGGGAAAGGAGTGCGTCAAGGACACCTCCTCGGGCTGGGATGTCCTCACCGACATCCCCGGCATGATCACGGGCGCGATCACCTCGTTCCTCGGCACGCTGATCGAGCAGATCATGAAGCCGCTCCGCGAGTTCCTCGCCGACACCCTGCTGGCCACCCCCGACGTCACCCGGCACGCCGACATCAAACGGCTATGGAAAGCCATGCTCGCCATCACCACCGGAATCTACGTCCTCTTCGTCACGGCGGGCGGCATCACGATCATGGGTTACGAGACTGTCCAGTCCCGCTACGCCCTCAAACAGATCCTTCCCCGCCTATTGGTGGGGATGGTCGCGGCCACGACCTCCCTGACCGTGATGGGCAAGGCCATCGGCCTGGCCAACGCGCTCGCCCACGCGATCATGGCCACCGACCTGGCGGACTCCGGGCAGGGCATGGTTGAACGCGTCCTGCCGTTCGCGATCTTCGGGGTTGCTGGGCTGAAGCTGTATCTGGTGATCCTCGCGATTGCGGTGATCGCCCTGGTCCTGGCGGTACTGATCGGCTTCATGGTGCGGGTGGCGGTGATGGCGCTGCTGGCCGTCTGCGCACCCCTGGCCCTGGCATGCCACGCCCACCCCGCAACCGATCCGGTCGCCCGGCTGTGGTGGCGGGCCCTGGCCGGGTGTCTGATCATCCAGATCGCCCAGTCGGTGACGTTCATCCTGGCCCTCAAGCTGTTCTTCGCCCCGGGCGCATCGACGCTGGGGGTCCCGAAGTCCGACCAGCTGGGCACGCTGCTGGCCGGACTGGGCTTGTTCTGGGTGCTGTTCAAGATTCCCGGCTGGGCACTGCAGGTTGTCCTGCGGGGCACGCCGGCTCACCAGCCGCACGCGCCTGCGGCCGTGCGGGTGCTCAAGCACCTGGCGCTGTACCGGCTCATGGACCACTACCTGCCCGCAACCCGCATCCTGCGCCGCCGCAACGGCGGCGCAGGCGGCAGAGGGGGAGGAGGCGGGTTCGGGCCGAGCCGTGGCGGGCCAGGAGGCAGACGCGGCGGGCCCAGCGGTGGTGGAAGGGGTGGCAGTGGGCCACCCGCTCCTGGCCCCGGACGCGGCGGAGGTGCTCGACGTCGTGCCGGTCGGCCGACTGCTGCGCCCAGACCTGCTGACAGCCGGGGCGCAGCCGGTGGTCCCGCGGTAGGTGGAGCACACCGGACGGACTCCTCCGGCGTGAGGAACGCGAGGCCTGCCGTCACGACGGCTCCTGGCCCAGCGCCCAGACGCGTCGCTGTCGGCCAGGTTCTCCGGCGCCCTGGTCCGGCTGCCGCTCCCTTCGCCCGTGCATCGAACGGCCCACGAGCCGTGCTCCAGCCCGACCAGGCCCTCCGGCGACAGCAGCTCACCGCGCCTGTTCCCGCCGAGCGCACCCCGGGCGGGCCGTCTCGCCCCACCCAGACATCGCTTCCGATCCGCACTGAACACACACCCGCGCCCCCGCAGGCCTGGACATCCCTGCCGGCGCGCTCTGGTGCCGCCGCAGTGCCACGTCCACCCGCCCGGCAACCGATCCACCCCAGTCCCACCAGACACATTCGCCTGCGGCCTCCACGCCCTATGCAACTGCGACTCCCCCTCGAACCGCCCAGGAGATGAACCCGTGACAGAACCCGACGACGCCACAGACGCCCCCTACGCCACGCGTATCCCTGCGGACATCTCCCGTCCGGACCGGATTCTGGGCCCGTTTACCGCCCGGCAGTCGGCGGTCCTCGCCGTCGCGGCAGCGGTCTTCTACGGCGGCTGGTGGGCCACGCGCCCCCTCATGGGCACGCTCTCGTACGCGGCCTTGGTGGTCCCGATTGCGGGGGCGGTGGCCGCGCTCGTACTCGGCCGACGGGAGGGCATCGGCCTCGACCGCTTCCTGGCTGCCGCCCTCCGCCATGCCCGCACCCCCAAGCGCTGCGTGCACGCCCCCGACGGCGTTCCGCCGCTGTCGGACATTGTTCCTGCCCGCTGGGCGAAGAGTGCCGGGCTGCCTCCCGCCGCGATGCGCATGCCCTATGACGGCGTCACGCCTGGCGGCGTGCTCGATCTCGGCGGCGACGGGAAGGCGGCTGTGGCGGAGTGTTCGACGGTCAACTTCGAGTTGCGGTCGGCGGCCGAACAACAGGGCTTGAGTGCAGCGTTCGCGCGTTGGCTCAATTCTCTGACCGGTCCGACCCAGCTGCTGGTGCGCTGTCACCGCATCGACCTCGCACCGCTCGTCGACAACCTCCACCACCACGCCGCGGCACTGCCCCACCCAGCCCTGGTGCGGGCTGCCCGCGACCATGCCGACTTCCTCGCCGATCTCTCGCTGAGCCGAGACCTTCTGGGCCGGCAGACCCTGCTGATCGCCCGTGAAGAGACCGCAGGGCGCAATGTGCGCGGCGGTACGGGAGAGGGGCGAGTGCTCCAGCGTCTGGAGGAGGCGGCCCGGGGTCTGGCTCCGGCCGAGGTCACCGTCACGCCCCTGGACGGCCCGCGCAGCGCCGAGCTGGTCAGCGCGGCCTGCAACCCCAACACCCCCGCCCACAGCGACGACCGAACGGAAGGTGACCGGTGATGCTCCGACTCCTGCATGGCCGCCGTCGTCCCCCCATCGCACCGCAGGTGACCGGTGTCAAAGAGCTGCTCGATGTGTCCGGCCCCGAGTCCGTCGAGATCCGTGCTCGCACCCTCGCCGTTGGTGCCCACATGGCCACCACGATGGTTGTCACCGGCTACCCGGCCGAGGTCACCCCCGGCTGGCTCGCCCCCCTGTTGAACTTCCCCGGCCACCTCGACATCGCCCTGCACATCGAGCCCGTCCCCAACCCCGTGGCTGCCGCTGGACTGAAGAAGCAGCGCGCCCGCCTCGAATCCGGCCGCCGCGCCGGATTCTCCAAGGGACGCCTGGACGACCCCGAGGTGGAGGCGGCGGCCGCGGACGCAGCCGAGCTTGCGTACCGCATCGCACGCGGTGAGGGAAAGCTCTTCCACGTCGCCCTCTACCTCACCGTCCACGCCCCGGACGAGGACACCCTCGCCGACCAAGCCGCCGCCGTCCGCGCCATCGCCGAGTCGTTGCTGATGACGGTGGCGCCGACCACCTACAGGGCGCTGCCCGGTTGGCTGGCCACCCTCCCGCTCGGCCTCGACACCCTCAAGATCCGCCGGACCTTCGACACCGCCGCCCTCGCCACGTGCTTCCCCTTCACCAGCCCCGACCTGTCCACACAGACCAGCACGGACGGCCAGACATCAGGTGTCCTGTACGGGTTGAACGCGGTCTCCGGCGCCCCTGTTCTGTGGGACCGCTTCGCCCAGGACAACTACAACTCCATCACCCTGGCCCGCTCCGGCGCCGGCAAGTCCTACCTCGCCAAACTCGAACTGCTCAGGCTGATGTTCACCGGCGTCACCGCCTCAGTCATCGACCCGGAGGACGAATACGTCCGCCTCGCCGAGACCGTCGGCGGGCGTGTGGTGCGGCTCGGGTCCGACGGCGTATGCCTCAACCCCTTCGACCTCCCACCTGCAACGTGCAGCGAAGAGGACGTGCTGACGCGGCGCGTACTGTTCCTTCACACCTTCCTCGCTGTCCTGCTGGGCACCGACGTGACCGCCACCGAGAAGGCTGCGCTGGACCGGGCGATCCTCACTACGTACACCCGTGCCGGGATCACCACGGACCCCCGTACCTGGCAGCGCACGCCACCCACGCTCGCCGACCTGGCCACCGTGCTGACCGACGACAGCGGCGACATTGCGACGGATCTCGCCGACCGAATGGTCCCGTACACCTCCGGCTCGCACGCCCGGATGTTCAACGGCCCCAGCACCGCTGCCACCTCCGGCCATCTAGTTGTCTTCGCACTCCGCACCCTGCCCGAGGAGGTCAAAGCACCGGCGATGCTGCTCGCCCTGGACGCGATCTGGAGGCAAGTCACCTCCCGGAGCGACACCGGCCGGCACCTGGTCGTGGTGGACGAGGCATGGCTGCTGATGCGCGACGGCGCCGGAGCCCGCTTCCTGTTCCGCATGGCCAAAGCCGCCCGCAAGTACTGGACCGGACTGGCGGTCGTCACCCAGGACGCCGACGACGTCCTCGCCTCACCCCTGGGCAAGGCCATCGTCTCCAACGCCGCCACCCAGATCCTGCTCCGCCAGGCACCTCAAGCCATCGAGACGATCAACGAGAACTTCCACCTCTGCCACGGCGAGCGGGCATTCCTTCTCTCCGCCTCCCGCGGCGAGGCGCTGCTGTTGACCGGTGACCGCCGGCACAAGGTCGCCCTGATCAGCGTCGCCGCTCCCGGCGAACACGACGTGATCACGACTGATCCCGGCGAACTCGCGGTCCAAGGCACTGACGAAGGCGAAGAGCACCTCGACAGCGAGGACACCTATAACGCGACGCTCGGCGATGCCGAAGGGCGGGCGTCATGAAGCCGTACGCCGACTTCACCACCGCGGCGCAGCCAGACGGGCCGCTGGTGGATTTCCTCACCAACCCGGGCGGCTTCTGGGCGGACATCAGCGAAGGGACGATCAGCTGGCTCGGAACGTACGCGCCTGTGCTCGCCCCGTGCGTGGGCGTCGCGGTGACCGGCGGCTATGCGCTCAGGCGCCGCCTGCACCACTGGAGACAGGAGCGCCTTGCTCACGGCGCGCGCTGCGTGGAGATCCTCGCTCCTCCCCACGTCGCGCCGAAAGGCGGGGAAGTGCTCTGGGCGCAGCTGTCCGGTCTCCTTCGTCCCTGGTGGCGCCGTATCACCACCGGCCAGCCCCACCTCGCCTTCGAATACGCCTGGACCCACACCGGGCTACGCATCCAGCTGTGGGTCCCGGGAGGGGTGCCGCTGGGCCTGGTGCGGCGTGCGGTGGAGGCCGCCTGGCCAGGCGCCCACACCCACGTCACCGAACCCCAACCCCTCCTCCTGGGAGGGCAGCTGGTCACGGCCGGACGCCTTAGGCCGGCTCGCCCCGCTGTCCTGCCCTTGCGCACCGACCACCCCACCGACCCCCTCCGCCCGCTACTCCAGGCCGCCACCGGCATGGCCGAGAACGAAGCAGCATGCGTGCAGTTCCTGGCCCGCCCGGCCACAGGCCGGGTCCTACGCCGAGCCCACCGCCAGGCCCGTCACCTGAAAGCCGGACACACCCCCGCCCGCCTGCCGGCCCTGGCCGCGTTGCTCCTCCACCGCGCCCAGCCTGCCACCACCAGCAAACTGGACCCCGAACACAGCGCCACCGTACGGCAATCAGCAACCAAGCTCGCCGGCCCGCAGTGGAGTTGCGTCCTCACCTACGCCACCACCTGCGCACCCGAGCAAGAACGCGCCGACGACGTGGCACGGGGTCGGGCCCACGCCCTGGCATCCGCCTTCGGCCTGTACGCCGACCACAACTACCTCGCCCGCACCCGCCTGCGCCACCCCGAACCTCATCTGAGCGCGCGCCGCTTCTCCTCTTCCCGCACCACACTGTTGTCGGCCCCGGAACTCGCCGCTCTCGCCCACCTCCCCTTCGAGACGGACGCTCCGGGCGTACGGCGTGCCGGTGCCCGCTCCGTCCTCCCACCACCCCCGATCCCCGAACCCGCCCCCGGCAACGGCGTCAAACCCCTCGGCCGCTCTGACACCGGCGCCCACCGCGGTGTCGGTCTCGCGGTCGCCGACGCCCGCCACCACCTCCACGTCATGGGCGCGACCGGCTCCGGCAAGTCCACCCTCATCGCCAACCTCGCCCTGGATGACGTACGCCATCACCGTGGCGTCATCGTCATCGACCCCAAAGGCGACCTGGTCACCGACCTGCTGGACCGCCTCCCCGACACCTGCGCCGACCGCCTCGTCCTCATCGACCCCGACGACCCCCACACGCCCCCGTGCCTGAACGTCCTCGACGGCACCGACATCGACGTCGTCGTCGACAACATCACCGGCATCTTCCGCCGGATCTTCACCGCCTTCTGGGGCCCACGCACCGACGACCTCATGCGCGCCGCCTGCCTGACCCTCCTCAAACACAAAGGCCGCACCGGCCAACAAGTCACCCTCGCCGACATCCCCCGCCTCCTCGGCGAAAGCGCCTACCGCCTACGCATCATCCCAGCCCTCCACGACCCCGTCCTGCGCGGCTTCTGGGCCTGGTACGAGTCGATGTCCGAACCGTCGCGGGCAGCGGTGGTAGGCCCGGTGATGAACAAGCTGCGTGCCTTCCTGCTGCGCGACTTCGCCCGCCGCGCGATTGCCGCCGGCTCCTCCACCTTCGACCTCACCGACGTACTCAATGGCGGCATCCTGCTGGCCCGCCTGCCCAAGGGCGCGCTCGGGGAGGAGACTGCCCGGCTGCTGGGCTCCTTCATCGTCGCCGGAACCTGGCAAGCAGCCTCCGCCCGCGCCCGCACCCCCGAACACAGGCGGATCGACGCCACGCTCAACATCGACGAGGCCCACAACTTCCTGACCTTGCCCTACCCCCTGGAGGACATGCTCGCCGAGGCCCGCGGCTACCGCCTGTCCATGCTCCTGGCCCACCAGCACCTCGCCCAACTCCCACGCGACCTACGCGAAGGCATCTCCGCCAACGCCCGCAACAAGATCTTCTTCAACGCCTCCCCGGAGGACGCCAGCACGTTGGAACGCCACACCCTTCCCACCCTCGCCGCCCACGACCTCGCCCACCTCGGCCCCTACCAAGCCGCCGCCCACCTGCTCACCGGCGGCGCGGAATCCACCGCCTTCACCCTCACCACCCGCCCCCTGCCACCCGCCGTCCCCGGCCGCGCCAAAGATCTGCGAACGGCTGCCGCCGCCCGCACCAGTCCACGACCAGCCACCCGCCCCTGAACACCACCCACCTGCCCCTTCACCCCCGCCACCCGAAGGTGAACGCCATGTCCGCACTCCCTCGCCCCGCCTTCGGCCCCGGCTCCCGCTACACCGCCCGGGCCGCCACCACCCGCACCCGCACCTCCCCTCGGCACACGGACGTCGCCACCCTCTCCCGCCGTCTCACCCCGCGCGACATGTGGCTGGTCCGCATGCTCCACGAACACCACGTACTGACTACACACCAGATCGCCCGCCTCGCCTACACCTCACAGCGCTCCACCCAACGCCGCCTGCGCAGCCTCCACCAGCACGCGGTCCTCGACTCCTTCCGCCCCTTGACCGCATCCGGCACCGCCCCCGAGCACTACACCCTCGGCCCCGCCGGAGCCGCCGTCCTCGCCTCCCATGCCGGCCTGGACGTCTCCGCGCTCGGCTGGCGCCCCACGAACACCGGCCGCATCGCCTACTCCCCGTCCCTCGGCCACGACCTCGGCGTCAACGACTTCCTCACCCGCCTCGCCGCACATGCCCGCACCACCCCCGACGCCGGGCTGTCGCTGTGGCTGTCCGAACGCTCCGCCGCCCGCCGCTGGGGCGACATCATCCGCCCCGACGCCTACGCCCACTGGCAAGACGGCGACCACCTCCTGCCGTTCTTCCTCGAATACGACACCGGCAGCCAGCCCCTGCCCCGCGTCGAAGCCAAACTCGCCGCCTACGCCGCCTTCACCACCGCCACCAGCACCCGTCCCGCCCTGCTCATCCACACCCGCACAGCCTCCCGCGACCAAGCCCTACGCCAACGCCTCGCCGACTCCGCTCGCGAGCTGGGCCTGAACGTGGCCACCGCCTCCGCAGACTTCACCACCACCAGCCCCTGGGGCCGGTGGTGGGCACCACTGGATCGCGCAGGCCGCCGCACCACCCTGGCCCACCTCGCCGCCCAGTGGACCGACCTCAGCCCCGCCTCCGGACTGGAACCGACCGACGCCGACACCGCCCTGACCCTCCCCGTCCCCTCCCTCCCGCCCACACAGGGCAGATCATGAGCTCTCTGCTCGGCAAGACGGTCACCGGCATCAGCTGCGCAGTCATCGCCCTGCCCCTGCTCGCCGCCCTCACCATCGCCGCAGCCCTCGGCAGCCCGTCCTCGGGCAGCAGTGCAGCAGCCTCCCCAAGCGCACACGCCCTCACCGACATCCCGCCCCGCATACTCGCCCTCTACCAGCGCGCCGCCCCCGAGTGCCCCGGCCTGTCCTGGACCACCCTCGCCGCCATCGGCAAGATCGAAACCAACCACGCACGCCACCCCACCATGACCTCCCCAGCAGGCGCCGTAGGGCCGATGCAATTCATCCCGTCCACCTTCACGGCGTACGCTCACCCGGTACCGCCCGGCGGGAAGAAACCCCCCACACCGTGGGACCCGATCGATGCCGTGTACGCCGCAGCACGACTTCTGTGCGCCCACGGCGCCAGGCACGGCAAACACCTGTGGGCCGCACTCTTCGCCTACAACCACTCCCACGCCTACGTAAGCCACGTACTCACGACCGCCAGCGCCTACGCAGCCCGCATCTCCGCCTCAACCAGTGCGGCTGCCAAGGCGGTTGCCTTCACCCGCTCCCAGCTCGGTACCCCCTACGTCTGGGGCGGCGACGGCGCCGCCGACGGCGGCTTCGACTGCTCCGGCCTCACCCAAGCCGCCTACCGCACCGCAGGCATCACTATCCCCCGTACCGCCCAGGCCCAGTACAACGCCGGCCCCCGCCTCCCGAACGGCAGCACCCTCGCCGCGGGTGACCTGCTGTTCTTCGGCCCTAGCCCCCGGCACATCACCCACGTCACCCTCTACACCGGCAGTGGCAAGGCCATCGACGCCCCACATTCTGGAGCAGTTGTCCGCCAAGGCCCGGCGCGCACCCACTCCCCGTCCTTCCAGGGCGCAACCAGGCCCGCGGCACGAGCAGGCGGTGACCGGTGAAGCAGCTCGAAGCACGCGAAGCCATCAGCCTCCTGAGAACCATGACCCGGGTCCTGTGCGTCGTCGGGGTCCTGGCGCTGGTCTTCACCACGGTCAACGTCACCCGCTTCGCCACCAGCCGCGATGTTCCCCTCTTCATTGCTGTCCTCCTCGATCCCATGATCGGAAGTGCCCTGGCCGGCGTCCTCTACGTCGACGCACGCCTTGCCGCCTGGGGAATCACCCCACCCGCCTGGTCCACCACCCTGCGCTGGAGCGCCGGCTCCACCGCCGCCCTCATAAACACATGGGAAAGCCTCTGGCCCGACGGCCAGATCGGCTGGCCCGACCACGCCGACCCCGCAGCCGTCCTCCTCCACCTCACCCCCGCCCTCCTCCTGATCACCCTCACCGAAACCATCGCCGCCTACCGCCGCACCCTCACCGAACTCCTCGACCACACCAACCTCACCGACCAGCCCGGTCCGACCGAACCGACCGACCTCACCCATCCGACCGACCCACCAGACCCCCGCACAGCCCTCACCCCCAGATCGGGCGACGAGCACGCCGACCGGGAACCGACCACCGGCGCTGCTCCGCCACCCGACTCCCCACCGCAGAACACATCCGGCCCCACCCCGATCTGTGTCCCGACCGACCGCCCCGACCCGGCCCCCACCAGGCCCGACACGGCCAAAGAGCCGCCCCGCAGCCCACCGCCCGACCCTGACCGACCGCCACCCGGCCTGAGGGCGGCAGACGCCGACCTATGGCCGCACGCCGTCGCCCTCGACAACGCCCTCCGGGCCGCCACAGGCCAGCCCGCGAGCATCTGGCGCCTCCGCAACGAACTGCACCTCGGCTCTCACCGCGCCCGCCGCATCCACCATCAGCTCCACAACCGCCCCACCGACCGACCACCCCCGATCGGATGAACTCCGCTCCGATCGCTCCGACCGACCACACCGACCAGACAACGACCGGCCGACCGACCACTCCCAAACTCACGGCCCCCACACCGGCCCGGCCCCGTACATGACGCAATCCCGTATCCGCCCGGAAGCCACGGCACCCACTCCGACCAGGAACGATCCCGCGAAATGCGTCGCTTGACTTCCCGCCCGCATCGAGCGTCCATGGTCGTGGCCGAGAAAGCCCGTGGGTTCACCACAACGTGAACTCGCTCTCAACACGGCCACGTTCGCCCGGATCAACGCGCCGCGCTCGCGCCAGGCGAACACCGCGGCCCGCCCACGCGGCCCGCACCCCGGCCGGGGACCTCAACCACCACACCCCACTGGGAATCGAGGACCCAACATGTCCGACACCAACCTCGACACCACACCAACCTCGGACAGCACGTCCACCCCGGAGCCGCTGACGGGTCTGACCGGCGCAGCCGCCGATGTCTACACGGAACTGCTCGGCCTGACCGAACCCGTCACCGTCGCCGAGCTCGCCCACATCGCAGGCATCGGCCACTCCACCGCCGGACGAGCCGTAGCCGCCCTGGAGAAGCGCGGCCTTGCCACCCGCACCCGAGGCGGCCACGACGGCCCCCGCCGCATGCCCGACCTCTGGCACCCCGTAACCCGAGCATCCGCCCCCGAGGCCACCAACTCCGACATGTCAGAACACGGCGAACAGCCCACCGACGCGCAGCCGGAAAGCTCTCCCACCGACTCCGCAAAGCCGGTCGATGATGACGTGGAATGCGGCGAGGACACGTCCGGGCCCAGCACCTCCGACGCCTCCGGGATGCCTGACCCCGACAGCCTCGGCCACACCAGCACGGACGATGCCAACGTGCCCGCGGACACCCTGCCCGACGACATCTCCAACACCACACCCGCCAACAACACCAACTCCTACACCGAGCCGGAAGCCGACACCCCCCAGGTAGACCCGCCCCAGAACACCGAGCAGCCCGACGGCGACAACAGCCAGGACCACGGCTCACAGAGCGAGACCAACGACACCCCCACGTCGAGCGAAGGCATCGAGGCAACGTCGGCCCCGGCGCAACCGGTACCGGCCAAGGACGGGCGGCTCGCACCGGGAGCACTCCGGCAGATGGTCATCGACCACCTCCACGCACACCCCGACGAAGCATTCACCGCCACCCGCATCAGCCGCATCATCGACAAATCCTCGGGTGCCATCGCCAACGCCCTTGAGAAGCTGGCTAGTCAGGGAATCACCGAGCAGGTCACTGACCGGCCGCGCATGTTCCGACTCGCCAACACCGTTGTGAACAACACGAAGTAGCCGCCCACCGGCACTGGGCCGGGCGCACCCAGCACATCATGCGGGGTGCGCCGGGCCCCTTGTCCTTCGTCACCGTTGGGCTGTTGGTGTAGGCCCGCATTTCTCCTGTCCCTTTCTCATTGACCGTGGCCTGTGTCCGGCCCAAGGGACGGCGCGATAAGACGAACTCCTGTCTCATCGTTCACTTGTCGTACTCCGGGAAAGAGGTCCCGGTCGCGGCCCGCCCGCCGAATTCGGTGACACCACCACCCCAAAGCCAGGGGAGAGCTGCTGGGCCGCCGGCCGGGCTGGGCCGGTCGGCGGCGAGGCAGGGTGTGGGGGCGTGGCGTCAGGGTGTGGTGGTGAGGGCGGGCCAGAGGGTGGTGGCGGTAAGGGGGCGGGCCAGGCGACGTGCCCAGTAGGTTTCGTCACCGTCTTCATCGCGCCAGGACCACAGGCGGGTGGTGGCGAGGTGGAGGGGGTTGAGCTGGGTGATGCCGATGGCGCCGTGGAGCTGGTGGGCGATGCGCGCGATCTCGGCGGCCGAGGCGGATGCCTGGGTCTTGGCGGCGGCGATGGCGACGTGTGCGGCCGAGCCGCCGGGGTTCAGTGGGGCGGCGGCCTGGACGGCGGTGCGGACCAGGGCGGTCTCCTCGATCAGCCGGGCTTCTTCCTGCTTGACGGCTTGGAAGCGGCTGAGCGGACGGCCGAACTGGGTGCGGGCGGTGGTGTGGGCGACCGTCAGGTCGACGCAGCGTTGGGCGGCTCCGGTGATCAGGGCGGAGCGGGCCAGGGCTGCGCGGAGCCGGGCCTCGTCGAGCAGTTCGGGGGCGATCCGGCGGACCTGCGAGGCGGGGATCTCAAGGGCGACGAGGTACAGGTCGTCGCGGGGTTCCTCGGCGAGGTTGCCGCCGGGGGTGAGGACGGCCTGGTCAGGGGTGAGGGCGAACAGGACGGGGCCGAAGGGGGCGGTGGCCAGGACGACCACCGCGGTGGCGGCGCGGGCCCAGGGGACGCGGCGCAGGGTGCCGGTGACTAGCAGGTTGTCGTCGTCGCCCAGGCACCCGGCCGAGCCGACGGGGGAGGCGGCCGGGTGTGCGTAGCGGATCGTCAGGTCGGGGGCGATCGCGTAGCTGAGCGGGCCGTCCGGCACGGGAAGGCCGACGCGGCGCAGCAGGGGGCGGGCGACCAGGGCGGTCTCGGCGAGGGGGGCGGGGACGGCGCGGCGTCCTGCTTCCTGGGCGGCGGCGAGGAGTTCTGCGGTGGAGGCGCCGTGGGCGGGGAGAGCCACGGCGTCGGAAGCGGTGGTGTTGGCGACGGTGGCGGTGGCATCGGGGTCGGCGTAGAAGGCGGTGGTGTCGTAGTGGTCGGCGGAGATGACAGGGGCGCTGGTGTCGATCGTGTGGGTGTTCATCGGTGCTGCTCCAGTCCACGAGTGATGATGCCGCGAAGGATTTCGTTGGTGCCGCCGCGCAGCGTGTAGCCGGGGCTGTGCAGCAGGGCGAAGGCGAGCAGTTCGGGGTGGCTGCCTGGGGTGGCGTGCGGGTCGGCCGGGGTTGGCAGGATGCTGCGGACGGTGTCGATCAGTGTGCCCTCCAGGCGGGTGCCGAGGTCCTTGACCAGGGCGGCCTGGGTGTCGGGCGAGGTCCCGGCGTCCAGGGCCGCGGCCACGCCGAGGGACAGTCGACGGATGCTGTGCAGGCGGGCGATGAGGAGGCCCACCTGGGTGAGCTGTTCGGCCGTGGCCGGGCGCTGCTCCAGTTCGCGGAGGAGGGAGATCAGCAGGGGGAAGGTGGACAGGTAGCGTTCCGGGCCGCTGCGTTCGAAGGCGAGTTCGCCGGTGACCTGCTTCCAGCCGTCTCCCTGCTGTCCGAGCAGCATGCCGTCGGGGACGTCGACGCCTTCGAGGTGCAAGGCGTTGAACCGGTGCTCGCCGCTCATCAGCAGGATCGGCTCGACCCGTACGCCCGGCGCGCGCAGGTCGACGAGGAACTGGCTGAGGCCGGCGTGCTTGTCCTCGGTGTCGTCGGTGCGGGCCAGCACGATGGCGTAGTCGTTGACGTGGGCGCCGCCGGTCCACATCTTGGTGCCGGTCAACCGCCAGCCGTCAGCGGTGCGGTCGGCACGGGTGGCGACCGAGGCGAGGTCGGAGCCGCTGGACTTCTCGCTCATGCCGATGGAGAAGAAGCACTGCCCGGCGGCGATCCTCGGCAGGAAGAAGCGGCGCTGCTCCTCGGTGCCGTGCTGGAGGATCGAGGGTCCCGCCTGCCGGTCGGAGACCCAGTGGGCGCTGACCGGGGCGCCGGCGGCGAGCAGTTCCTCGATCACCACATAGCGCTCCAGGAAGCCGCGGCCCGCGCCACCGTACTCGGTGGGCAGAGCCATGCCGACCCAGCCGCGCTCGGCGAGGCGGCGGCTGAAGCCGGGATCCCAGCCGGCCAGCCAGGAGTCGGGGCGGCCGAGCACGGTGCCGCGGGCATGCTCCTCGTCGAGAAAGGCGCGGACCCCGGTGCGGAGCCGACGGGCCGATTCGGGCAACGTGACGTCGGGGAACGCGATCGGTGCGAGCGTAGAAGGCGACATGGTTCATTCGCTCCCGGATTGATGGATGGGTGGTGCGGATGTCTTTTCGGTAACGGGAATCCGGTCAAGCCGCGATGTGCAGCAGGGAAGGTTCGAAGCCGGCTTCGCGGAGGACCTCGTCGGTGTGCTGGCCGATGCGCGGGCATGGCCGCAGCTCCGGCTCGGGGTCGGCCGAGTAGCGGACGGGGCGGCCGATGACCCGGTAGGGACCCTCGGTGGGGTGCTCGGCGTCGCGCAGCAGGCCGCCTTCCCGGGCGTAGGCGGTGGTGGCGGCGGATTCCAGGTCGAGGACGGGGGCGGCGGCGATGCCCGCTCGGTCGCAGAACTCCTGCCATTCGGCATTTGTATGGCGTGGTGCCAGTTCCGCGAGCAGTGGATAGAGCTGGTTGGCGTTGCAGGCCCGGTCGGGGCCGGTGGAGAAGCGCGGGTCGGCGGCCAGTTCCGGGCGGCTGACGAAGGCGGTGAAGTCCCTCCAGTTGCGGTCGCTGTGCGGCAGGATGCACATCCAGCCGTCGGCGGTGCGCAGGGCTCGGCGCTGCGGGCTGAGCGAGCGGGCCGAGCCGAACTCCCCGTCGGTCTCCAGGGCGGCCGCTCCCAGGTGCTCGACCAGGTTGAAGGCGAGCATGGTGTCGGCCATCGGGACCTCGATGTGCTGTCCGGTGCCGCCGTGCTCCCGGTAGTGCAGCGCGGCCAGGACCGACTGGGCGATCTGCATGCCGCAGATCTTGTCGGCCAGCACGGTGGGTACGTAGTGCGGGTGGCCGGAGACCTTGTGGTTGAGCCAGACCAGGCCACTGGCCGCTTGGATGATGTCGTCGTAGGCGGCGTGCGTGCCGTAGCGGCTGTCGCTGCGGAAGCCCTGGGCGTTGGCGTAGATCAAGCCGGGGTTGGCGGCCTCGACGTCGTCGTAGCCGAGGCGGAGCTTCTCCAGGGCCTGCGGGCGCAGGTTGGTGATGAAGACGTCGGCGGTGCGCAGCAGGGCGAGCAGGGCGTCGCGGCCGTGCGGGGCCTTGAGGTCGATGGCGGCGCTGCGCTTGTTGCGGTTCAGGTTGAGTGCCGGGCCGCCCATGCCGGGGTGGCGCCGTGGCGGGTAGTGGCGCGTCATGTCGCCCGTGGGCGGTTCGACCTTGATCACGTCCGCGCCCAGGTCGCCGAGTTGCTGGGCGGCGTACGGGGCCATGATCACGCTGGCCAGTTCGATGACGCGGACTCCGGCGAGGAGTCCGTGGCCGGACGGGCTGTTCGCTTTCCCGGACATCTTCCGGTGCCTCCTGGGGTATCGGGTGGGGCGGACGAACGGTGGACTAACGCCACTGGAGCGCGGCGGACCCGAGCGGGGAACGCCGGCCGGGCTGGGGGACCGTGCGCCCGCTGTACGCGAACGGTGTCGCCGGTTCGGTGAGCGGGCCGAAGTCGGTCCCGGTGGTCGACAGCGCGGCGAACGGCGCGCGCCCGGGACGGGGCAGGTCGCGCACATCCTCACGCGCAAGGAGCCCGAGTTCCTGTACCCAGTGACACACCCCGGCCAAGGTCACGCGTATCCGCCAGGAACCGCCCTCAGTCGCACGTCGGCGCAGGACCGTTGCGACGGCGGCGGCCCCCAGATAGGCGGCGAGGTAGTCGTTGAGCAGGTACGTCGGCGGTAGCGACGGCCGGTCGGTCCACTCCTCGATGGCAAATCCGGTTGCCGAGCAGGCGAGTTGGTCGAAGCCGCCGCGTTCGCCCCAGGGGCCTTCGGCGCCCCAGGCGTGGTATTCGAGGGTGATGAGTCCGGGGCGGCGCCGGATGAGTTCCTCGGCCTGCGCCCCGTGCCGGGCAAGTCCCCGGTAGGCGTGCGCGAAGACGTCCGCGTCCTGGAGCGCGTCGTGGAAGGCCGTACGGTCGTGAGCGTCGCGCAGGTCGCAGTAGGCATTGCGCTTGCCGCCGCCGGTCATCGCGATCATCGGGATCGGGTCGGGGCGGTCGGGGCGCGTCAGGTGCAGCACGTCGGCGCCGAACTGTGCGAGGAGACGCGTCGCGACGGGGCCGGCGATGACATGGGTGAGATCGAGCACCCGTATGCCCGTGAGGGCCTCATCGGCCTCGCCGATCGGCTCCAGGGGCCGGACCGGCCCGTCACCGACGCATTCGATCTCGACGACCGGGCGCCGCGCGACATGCCGCCCCGCGGGGTGCGCGAGCCACTCGTCCCGGCTGCGCACCACGCAGGCGACGCCGCCCCGCGCGCAGATGGCCTCCTCCAGCGTGAAGGCGTCCCAGTCGGCCGCGGCCTGCGCGATCCCCACCTTGTCGAGCCGGCACCTCAGCACGGAGCCGACCGCGTCCCGCAGATGCGGATAGGTGGTGATGATGAAGATCCATCGGCCGTCGCGCGCCCGGTAGAAGTCGTTGTTGCCGAGCAGCGTCGGATCGTCGAGGAGAGCGCCGAGCGGGCGCCCCGAGAGCGTGGTGTGGTACGTCGCCATGAGCTGGTCGATCGCGGCTCCAGCCTGCACCTTAATCCTCTGGTGCGGGTGGCCGCGCTGTTCGCCGAGCGTCGCCGTCTGCCGCCCGAAGACCCCGATCGCGGCGGACATGGCATCGGCGAGGTGGTGCACCGAGGGCACCAGGGGATCGGCCCCGACGACGGTGATGTCCTCGGCTCCCCGGGCCGGATCAGGGTCGCCGAGAGTGTGCAGCAGCTGGGAGACGATCTCGCCGGTGGACGGCGGAGGCGTCGGCTCGGCCGTGGTCAGCGTGTTCGAAGTCATGCCGGGATGCTCGTTCCCCGTACTGCACGGCGCCCGGATTCACGGATATCCGTGAACTGATGCGGACGTCAGGTCCGCCTCTCCTGGATGTGCGCGAGGAGCCGGGCCGCCGCCCGGTCCAGGCGCGGCCGCTCCGAGCGGCCGTGGCGCCGGTGTATCAGGGCGAGGGCTCCCGTGACGACGGGGCCTTCGGTGACAGGGATCGCGAGTGCGCTGGCCTCGGGGTCGGCCAGCCCCTCGCTGCGGCTGATCCGTGACGCGCGGATCGCCGGAAGAGCGGAGCGGAACTCGGCGACCGCCTCGGGGTCGTGGCAGGCGAGCTCGTCGAGCAGTCCACGGCGCTCCGCCTCGTCGGTGAAGGCCAGCAGCAGTCGGCCCGCGGCGGTGCGCAGGAGCGGCCGAGCCATGTGCTGGTCGGCGAGCGGCACGAGGCGGGGAATGTGGTCCTCGCCGCCACGCGCGAGGTACACAGCGTCGAGCCCGACCCGCACCGTGAGCAGCACCGGGGTACCCGCGACGCGGCTCAGTTCGTCGAGTTCGGCCTGACTGATCCGCGGGACGACCCGGCCGGCAATGAGGTTGAGGACGTGCGGGGCGGGTCCGAGCCTGAAGCGCCGGTGCTGTTCCAGCAGGAAACCGGTCGCGACAAGGCCATTGACCAGATCTTGCACCGAACTCGCCGGCGCCTCGACCATCCGCGCCAACTCGGCCACGGTCACCCCGCCCGGCGCCCGTGCGGCGGCCTCCAGGATCCACACGACCCGGTCCACCGTACGGTGACGCCGACGCTGGCCGTGCTCGCTCATCCCGCCCGCCTTGTCCTTCTCGTGGGTCGCCGACCGCTCGGGTCGACACGACTCGTCGATCCTTTCCCTCACCGCCCCCGACGATCAAGTCGGCCCTGACCCCGGCCCCCGTAGACGCCACAAATCCGACAGCAGATGGGGGTTCACGCGACGACGGAGCGGGACCGTATCCGGGGCACCCCGCACGCCCTGGAGCCAGACCTGAACCGCGTCGAACCGGACGCCGGCAAAGGGACAAGATCGTGAGACAAGTTGCCGTGGCCCCTGGATGAGACACACCGAGAACACGCAGTCCGCCCTCACGGAACGGAACATTCCAATTGAGGGCCTACGGTTGGAGCGGCGAGGCGCGTGGCGGTCTCCAGCAAGCGGCGGTGCTCGGCCAGCGGGAGGCGGTCGACTTCGCTCAAGTCGAGTAGGTCGCTGTCGAACGGGAGCGTCGTTCGTTGGGGGTTGGCCAGGTTCAGCAGCCAAGCGGCGGCCTCGTCGACGACGAAGCCCAGAGAGCGTGAACGACTGCCGAACACGGACGCATCCCCCGATAGCAGGGTCCCGCCCAGCCCTATCGGGGCCAGAGGGCTGACCAGGCGATGGAAGAATCGTTCCAGAACCTCTGGCCCGAGACGCTCCCGGGCCCGCGGGAGCGAAGCGAGGGAGCGAGCGGAACCGGCCAGAAGTAGACAGTTCCAAGTCATCTATGCGGAACGTCGCGAAGCGGGACGACTCGAAGGTGCGACGGCGCGATCCGGGCCACGGTCGTGCAGATGAGACGGATGTTTACCGCCCGGTGCCCGGGCAAGTCCCGGAGCCCGAACGGGAGCGTTTGGAGGCGCCCGTGGAGGCGACTCCCTTCCGTGCTGCTTTGGGTATTCGGGCGAACACCAAAGGAAGCCAGTGGTCTTGGGGCTTCCTTTGTTTGTTCGCCTTGGGTGTCTTCTCTGGCCCTGCATGTGTGACCTGCGAGTTCACGGGAGGTTGTGCCTGCGACCTCACCCCCCTTTGCGTGATCGTTTTCAAGGTGGGTGCCGGGAGGTGGGTTGGCTGGGCTTGCGCCGTGGTGTGGTGTGGCGACGGGGGTTCATGTCCCTTTCGCGCGCCTTGACACTTTTTCAGGAAATCTTAAGACTTCGGCGCGTCCGCCCTGTACACAGCAGGTTGCCCCGAACCCCCAGGGGGCGGCGCAGGGCGGGCGCCAAGTCCACGTTGTACGCGTCAGGTCGCCCCTGCGGGGGTGGAAGGGTTGTTGAAGCACGATGCACACAAGTCACACCACTCCCGCACGTGTTCGGAGGGCCCTCACGCGAGGGGTCGTTGCCGCCACCGCGCTGGCCGCGGTCACGGGTATAGCGGTGCCGGCCACTGCTGCCGCCGCACCGTCACCAGCGGCGAGCCAGGGCGCTGATATAGGCACCAGTGAGACGGAGCGGGTCAAGGCGGCGGCCGTGGTTGGCCTCGACCCGACCCCGGACGTGATGCTGGTCAATGACCGGGACTTCATCTTCGCGCTGTGGGAGAAAGCCCGCGATGCCGGGGAGCGCTTGACGGCGGTGCGCCTGGCCGCCGAGGAGGCCATGGCCAGCACGGTGGCCGAGGACCATGTGCGGTTCATTGCCACCGGCATCCACCAGGCGTTCGAGGTGGACAAGCAGCGTGAGCGGGAAAGGGCAGATGCCGAGCGCGCGAACCGGCAGGCCAAGGCCCAGGTGCTGATCGCGGTGGGTATCCCGGTTACCCCGGAGCTGCTGGGGCTCAGTGATGACAACTTTATCCGCAAGGTCATGAAGCACCCCGACGCCGGGCCGGAGGTCAAGGCCGCGGCCGCGCGTGCTCTGGCTGGTGGGCCAGCTGAGTGGCGGGAGTTCATCACCAACGGGGCCCGCGAGGCGCATGACCGCGATGTGGCCAAGGAGCTCAAGGAGCTGGAGGAGAAGGACCGCGAGGAGGCCCAGCGCCGCAAGGAGCTGGCCGCCCGCACGAAGACCGCGGCACTGTTCGGTATCACGCCCACCCAGGCCATGCTCGCCCTGGGCGACGACAACTTCATCCGTGAGCTGGTCCGCAGTGCACCGGCCCGCTTGAAGGGCTCCGATCTCCTGGCCGCGGCCCAGCATGCGGTGCTCAGCTCTGATCCGGCGGACTGGAAGCAGTTCCTGTACACCGGTGCTGAGCAGGCCTACAAGCGCGATGCCGAGGCCGCGCGCAAGAAGACCGCCGACGCCAACCGCAAAATGGTGCTGACGATCCAGGCAGCGGCCAAGAGGACCGGTATGTACCCCAACCTGGTTGAGGCAGCTGCGAAGGCGCTGGCCGGCAGCGACGAGGACGTCGCCGAATTCCTCAAGCCGGAAAACCAGATCCGGGCAGCGCGGCAGTCGTTCAGGTCGGGCGACCCCGACCTGGCCGACGACCCCGGCGGCAGGTTCACCTGGTACATCCGCCAGTCCAGTACGGACGGTGGCGCGGCCTTCGTCGCACCTGTCGGCGAAGCGAGCAAGCAGTCCGTCCGTGAGGACGCCACCTGGGTCGTCAGGCCCGCGCTGAACGGCCAGGGCGGCTGCTACTCCTTTGAGTCGGTGCGCAAGCCTCACTACTACCTGGCGGCCCAGCCCAACCTCCAGGTGAGGATTTCCCCCGAAGACGGCAGTGCAACATTCCGTAAGGACGCCACCTGGTGCGCCCGCGAGGGCAGGTGGGGCATGGCCTTCCAGTGGGCCGGCAACTCGGAGTACGCGTACTGGCTGCAGTCCCGGTCCGGTGACCTTTACCTGACGCGCGACTACGCCGCGAGATTCGAGCCTGAGAGCAACTGGCAGATCTTCCCGCCGCTTGCACGCTGACTCGCCGCGACCGCACCCCTCCTCTGAGAAGAACGGAAATCGATGATGTCTCGGACTTTCCGGACCGCGCTTACCGTCGGCGTTAGTCTCGCCGCACTGACCGGCAGCGCGAGCACCGCGCACGCCGCCCAGGCCACGCCCCGCGCCTCTACTGCCGTGCCGTCGGTTGTGCAGTTCCAAAATGAGCACAGCGGCAAGTGCCTGACCATTGCAGGCGGCAGCCTGGGCAACGGCGCCAACGCCGTCCAGCAGACGTGCGCCGACGATGCGGACAACCAGGCCTTCGAGCTGACCCCAACCGGCAATGCGACCTTCATGGTACGGGCGGTGCACAGCGGCAAGTGCCTCGAAGTGGAGAACAGCGGCAAGGGGGACGGCGCGAACGTCCAGCAGTGGTGGTGCTCCGAGGGCCCACAGATGCGCTGGCGGCTGGTCATGGTCGACACCACCAACAAGCTCTACGAGCTGCGCCCCGCGCACGTCGACGACCGCTGTGCGGGCATCGCCATGTCCAGCAAGGACGACGATGCGAACGTACTGCAGTGGACCTGCAACCAGACCACACCCGAGCACTGGCGGCTCAAGCCGGTCATGGCCTGACGGTCTGCTGCTCGGTTCGCCGAGCGGCCGCGACACGATACCGAGCCGCGTTGTAGCGGTAACCCCCAACGGAAAGAAACGGAAGTTCCACGATGTCCCGGACCATCCGAGCCGCGCTGGCCATAGCTGGCAGCCTTGCCGCGCTGGCCGGCAGCGCAACCACCGCCCACGCAGCAGGGGCTTCCTCGTCCGCGGACAGGGTCCAGACCGCCAAGGACGCCGCCTCGGGAAAGGGCCAGATTGTTCGGCTCCAGGCTGCTCACAGCGGCGAGTGCCTGGGTATCGATGACCCTAAGACGGGCAACGGTACGGGTGCACTGCAGTGGACCTGCAACGACGGCAAGGCGCAGCAGTGGCGCGTTATTCCCACCGTCGGCTCCTCCTTCGTGCTGCGTAACGAGATGAGTGGCAAGTGCCTCGAGGTGGAGAACAGTAGTACCCAGGCCGGTGCCCGCGTCCAGCAGTGGGACTGCAGCGGCGGTGGCCCCCAGTTGCGCTGGCAGATGCTCCTCATCGACCCAGCCAAGGGGCTCTACCAGCTGCGCCCCGCCCATACCAAGGACCGTTGCCTGGACATCGATCACGCTCAGCAGGGGGATGGCGTGCGGGCCCAGCAGTGGTACTGCAACCAGACCGATGCCCAGCTGTGGCGGATCCGGCCGGTCAAGTAAACCACCGGCTTCACACCGCATGAGCGCGGTGGAAGTAACCGAATGCCGCGGGGGATGAAAGCTGCGGAAGCGCTTTCATCCCCTTCGTGGAAGTAATTGGCTGCCTTCTTCCGGCGAGAGGGGCGCGGCGTATGCAGCCCTGTCTCTTCCTGCCGTACGTGGCCTGTCGGAAGTTTCTGTCTCTCAGGGGGCTTTGAGTGAGTCGTACATGGTGGGCTGTGCAGGCATTGACGGTCAGCGTGCTGGCCGGCGCGAGTGCTGCCGCGTCCGTCGCACCGGCATGGGCACAGGCCTCGCAACCGGTCACCGTCTCGGCCGACGAGCCGTCCGGCCCGCAGTCTGGTCGCCGGTCTGACGGGCTGTCGGGTATCTCGGCTGCGGAGGCCGCGCAGGCGCGTGAGCGTGTGCGGGCGATAGCGATGTCGTACCTGCCGGCCGAGATACGGGTGTCGGCGTGGAATGCGCTGCGCAGTGCGCGGGGGGATGAGGCGATTGCGCAGTGGCTGGCTCCTGGCGGCGGCTATGACTTTGCCAAGCAGTGGGCCAGCAGTACCCGGGCGAGGAACAAGGCCTTCTGCGAGCGGGTGGTGCGCACCCATACCAGGGAGTTCTCTCCCGAGGTGCGCCGGGCGGCGGAGCGTGCGCTGAAGGGCTCGGCGGCCGATCAGGCGGCGTTCGTGAAGACCGGGTATGCCCAGGCCAAGGAGCGGGACCGGGTGGCGCGGGAGGCTGGCGCCGTCCACCGGCAGGAAGTCGCCGACCGGGAGCGGAACTTCGTCCGTGCGGTCGCGGAGAGCGATCCGGGTGAGCAGGTGCGGGTTGCAGCGCAGTGGGCGCTGCGGGACGGCGCTGGTGATGGGGATGTCGCGGAGTTCTTCGGTTACGGCTGGATGAGCGGTGCGGCGCTGGACCTGGCCGGCTACCGGATGCGGGTAGCGGACGCCGGCATCGGCCAGCACCGCATCCTGTCGCGTCTGATCAAGGAGGCGGAGGCGGCCGAGGCGGCGGTGCAGGGCGCGGCCGATGCCGCCAAGGCCCGGGCCGAGGCCGGACGTGCCTGGAAGGCGGTGTCCGAGCACTCCCGTGTTGCGCGCAAGGCGTGGCTGGCCGAGCAGGCCGCCGCGAAGGCGCAGGCGGAGAACTGGAAGAAGATCATCCAGGCCGCAGCGGAGACCACGGACGGGCTGTGGAAGAACATTGCCGGCCAGGCCGACGCGAACCAGGATGCCTGGGCCACGGAACAACAACAGGCCGACCGACAAGCGGCGTTCTGGAAGGACATGTCCGACCGGGCCCAGGACGCCGAAAGCCACGTCACGCCCTGATCTCGTCAAGGCCCGTCATCGTGGACCTCATCAGCGCTCCTGCCGTTTCCTACCGCTTCTGCTGTGGTGTCAATCGTCCCTGCTCTGCGCGTACATGCAGGGCAGGGAGCTCTTTACATTTTCCGTTCACTGAAGGGGGTTGTTTCCCTTGATAGGTAGATTCCGGCCGTGGGCTGTCGGCCAGCGACGTGGTCGTGTGACCCAGGTGGCGACGAAGGCTGTGTCCACGGCGGTGGTCGCGGCGATGCTGGGCGGCCTGTCGGCCCAGGCCGCTGCCGCCGCCCCTGCTCCTTCGCCGTCTGTTCGCCAGGGTGCGTTCACCCAGGCTCTGTCCACCCTGGACCGTGCAACCGCGTCGCTGCCGAAAACAGGCTCCACGTCAGCTCCCGCTCCACCGTCCAAGTTGGAGCGGATGAGCCGGGACTGGGACCGGGAGATGGTGGAGACCTACGCGGAGTTCGACGAGTTCGAAGAAGTCCGCGAGGCCGCCAAGAAGGCCCTGGAAAGCAGCGATCCGAACGCGATCCGGGAGTTCCTGGAACACGGTATGGCCGAGGCCCGTAAGCGGGCCCAGGAGAAGAAGGACGACACCGACACCGGCAACCGCAAGAAGATCGAGGCGATGCGCGGCACGGGCGGGCCGCACTTTAACGCCGAGGTCGAACGCGTTCTGGGACCCAAGGCCACGGCCAGGGACCGTGCCGACTTCCTTGCCTTCGGCGCCCAGATCGCCCGAGAGCGGGATCAGAAGGACGAACAGACCGCCAAGGACCGCGCGGCCGAGATGCGCAAGCGTGTGGAGATGCTGGCGGGTGCCGGCGGACCGGAGGTACAGAAGGCCGCCCGGGCCGCGCTGGCAGACGGCAGCGACAAGGCGATCGAGGAGTTCCTGGAAAAGGGCTACCAGACCGCCGCGCAGAAGGACGCCGACGACCGGGCCGCGCACGAGAAGGCGCTGAAGGAGGCCCAGGAGGCGGCGGAGAAGCTGCGGGACCTGGCGCAGCGGACCGCCCGCGCGGCCAAGGCGCGTACCGAGCTGATCGCCGTTCACGGGGATGCGGTCAGGGAGCTGAAGACAGCTTCCAACGCGATGACGCAGGCGGCCGCGGCCGCCCGTGAGGCTGACCGGATGCTGTCGGCCGACCGGGCCGGCAAGCGCCTGTCGGACTACGGCAATGTGAAGGCCGAGGTCGCCCGGCAGGTCAAGGACGCCGGTGATGCAGCCTGGCGTGCCAAGGTGGCGGCTCTGCAGGCCAAGGTGCAGGCCGACATTCTGGTGGAGACCGGGCTGACCCACGGCATCCAGTGGGCCGAGGTCGCCTATGGCATCCAGGCCGCGGCGGAGGCGGCGGCCAAGGCCGCTCAGACCGCCCAGCACGCCGTGGACGCCACCGAGGCCGATGCCGCGGCGCTGAACTCGAAGAACGCCGCCCAGGCGCATGAGCAGCAGGCCAAGAAGTGGCGGGCCAACGCCGAGGAGCAGGCCAGGGCCGCAGCGCAAATGGCTGCTGCCGCCGAGCGGCAGGCGAAGATCGCAGCCGATGCGGCCGCCCGGGCCAAGCAGGCCCGCATCGATGCGGAGCAGGCCGAAACTCAGGCGTGGGAGCATGCCAAGCAGGCCCGCCAGGCCCGCCTCGAGGCCGAACGGCAGGCCAAGATCGCCGCCGAACAGCGCGCGATCGCTGAGCGTGAGCGCAACTTGGCCGCCCAGGCGAGGGCACGTGCTGAGCGGGAGCGGAATGCGGCTGCGGCGGCACGGGCCCGTGCGGAGGCCGAGGCACGTACAGCGGCAGCACTGCGGGCACAGGCCCAGGCGGCCGCCGCACAGGCAGCATCGGCACGCGCCAGTGCCGCCGAGAAGGCAGGCGTCGCCGCCCAGGCGGACGAGCGCGCCCGTGGCGAGGAGAACAACGCCCGCGAGGCGCGGAACAAGGCGTTCGAGGCCGAGCAGAACCACCAAGCCAAGGAAGCACGCGCTCAGGCGACCGAGGCGATGGCCGCCTCGGGCCGTGGCACCGCAGCCGCCGGCGAAGCCAACGCCGCCGCCCAGGCAGCGCGAGCGGACGCCAACGCCGCCGGGGCAGCAGCCAGTTCGGCCCGCAGTGCAGCCGACGGATCCAGCGCCGCCGCCATGAGATCCCGCGCGGCGGCCACCGAAGCCGCCGGGCACGCCGCCCGGGCACGGGCCGCAGCGGCCGAAGCCACCGCGCACGCAGCCAAGGCCAACGCCGCAGCCAACAAGGCCGAGGCCGCCGCCGCCAAGGCGAACGCTGCGGCGAACAAAGCCGAAGCCGAAGCCGCCGCCACCCACGCCGCGGCCCAGCGTGCCAACGCCAAGGCCGCCGAGGCCACCGCCCAGCAGGCCCGCGCCGGCATCGCCGCCCACGAGTCCGCCCGCCTGGCCGGAGTGGCCGCCCAGCACGCCAACAACGCCCTGCAGGCAGCCAACCGCACCAAGGACGAGGCAAGCGGGGCGGCCCAAGAAGCCGCGATGGCCCGCATCCAGGCCACCACCGCGGTGCAGGCGTCTTCGGCGGCTCGTAACACGGCAGCTGGTATCGCCGATCCCGCCAACACCGCCATCGAACTGACCGCTCCCTTCTCCGGCGCGGACATCGACGCCGACTTCACCACCGAGGTCGCCAAGGCAGCCCAGGAGATCGGTCAGGAGCAGGTGGCCTCGGCCGAGGCTAAAGCCACCGAGGCACTCAAGGCCGCCCAGGCCGCCGAGGAAGCCGCCCAACGGGCAGGCGCCCAGGTCGCCCCAGCCTTCAAGGCCGCCGCCGACGCCGCCCACTCCTCCGCCAACGCCGCACGCTCGGCCGCGGCGGCGATGAAGTCCGCCGCCCAGGCCGCCGAAGACGGCGCCAAGGCCCGGGCCGCGGCAGCCTCCGCCAACAAGGCCGACACCCAGGCCCAGGCAGACGCTAAACAAGCCCGCCAGGCCGCCGACCAGGCCTACGCCGACGCGGCAGCCGCCCGTAAGGCCGCCAACGAAGCCGAAGCCGAAGCAGCCCGCGCCCGCGGCGCCGCCGCCGAAGCCCAACAGCACGCCAACGCCGCCAACAGCGCCGCCAGCCTCGCCGAACACGAGGCCACCGTCGCCCAAGGCGCAGCCGCCCAAGCCGAAAAGGACGCGGCCGACGCCAACAACCTAGCCGCCTCCGCCGAAAAACACGCCAAGTCGGCAGAAGAAGCAGCCAAGAACGCCAACACCTACGCCCAGGAAGCTAAGAAGGCCGCCGAAAAGGCCGAGGAATACGAGCGCGAACAAGAACGCAAACGCCGCGCAGAAGCCGCCAAACAAGCCGGCAAGAACGGCACCCGGAAGTTGGCCTCACAGCAAGAAGAGGCCCTCAAAGAGATCGGAATGACGCCCGAGGAGTACGAGAACGCGCGCAAGATCGACGGAAAGTCAATTGGTGACTTCCTGATCGAAAACGGCGGCGAGATCCTCAAAGAACTCATCGGCCTCGATGACATCGAGAAGTGCTTCACCGAAGGTAACGTCGAAAGCTGCATCTGGACACTCATCGGCGCCCTCCCCTGGGGTAAGGCCGCCCAGGTCGTGAAGAAATTCCCGGAAGTCTCCAAAGCCGTCTACCGTTCCGTCACCGGATTTGGCAAGTTCATCCGCGAGTCCTCTGCGGCAAAGAAGCTGCTCAGCAAGGGCCAGGACGCCATCGAAAATCTCTGGAACAGGCTCGGGACATGCAAACGCAATAGCTTCACGGCCACGACCCCGGTCCTGATGGCCAACGGCACATACAAACCGATCAAGGACGTCCAGGTCGGACAGCAGGTTCTGGCCACCGAACCCGAAACCGGAAAAACAGAGGCACGAGCCGTCACTGACGTGATCACCGGCTCGGGGCAGAAGAACCTGGTCGAGATCACCATCGATACCGATGGCAAGGCCGGGAACGCTACAGGAACGGTTAACGCCACTGACGAACACCCGTTCTGGGTAGACAATCAGCGGCGCTGGTTGGACGCCAAGGACCTCAAAGCAGGCGACCGGCTCCGGATCCCCAATGGCGAGTTGCGCGAAGTTGTCAACACTCGCGCTTGGAGCGGCACCCGCACCGTCTACAACCTCACCGTTGACGGCCTCCACACGTACTACGTACGGGCTGGAAACACGCCAGCACTGGTACATAACGCCACAGCATGCGACATCGGCGGCTTTAAGAATGGGTTTAAGCCAGACGAAATCATTGAAATCAACAAGAAATATGGAGGGGGCGACCTGCAGCACGGTCACCCCCAGAGTATTCTGCAAAATGCAGACCTGTGCAACAGCTTTTGGGAGAAAACAGCGGTCATCGTCAAAGAGATCGCCGGTGGTCACATGTTCGGCAACGGGAATAAGCGAACCGCCGTCGAAGCCGTACAGATGATAATGGACCGAAATAACATCACGAGCGGCCCAACGACCGATATGCTGTGGAGCGTGGTTGACAAGGTCGGCGATTCGACGAATCCGAATCACACGAAGGATCTAAAGAAAATCGCGTCGATGTTGCGAGGGTTCTGATGAGCAATCAAGCCATCAACATTGAGCAGCTCATGGAACGCCTGGGAGATTCCGGCGTGACAATACTCCTCAAGGTTGATCATGAGAGGACGGCGGAGAGGCGCAAGCCCTGGACGATCGTCATGTCCGGACCGAGTATGGGGGAAGGCGAATTCCTTCACACCGATTGTCACACCCTCGACAATTGCCTGGAGTACGGGCTTGGTGAGCTGCGCGCCGGCCCGGGCGACTGGAAGTGGCTCGACGGACTTAACAGCGTCGATGTTGAGAGGCTTCTGCTTCTGATGGGAATTCAAGCCATCATCGACATTGAACAGCTCATGGAACGCCTGGGAGATTCCGGCGTGACAATCTGCCTCAAGATTGATCACGAGAGGACGGCGGAGAGGTGCAACCCCTGGGCGATCAGCATGTCCGGCCCGGGCGTGGGAAATAATGAAGGCATTTACGCCGAATTTCGCACCCTCGCGGATTGTCTGGAGTATGGACTTGGCGAGCTGCGTGCCCGCCCAGGCGACTGGAAGTGGCTCGACGAGCTTTTCTAGCATCAGGCCTCGACGCCCTCTCTCTCGATAGCAGAAGCCCCACTGGAGTTGAATCCAGCGGGGCTTCTGTCTATGTTGGGGTAACGCCCGGGGCGGGTCTTCTCGGCTGTCTCGCTGATGAGGCCGGGATGGATGACGAAGCAGTTCGTCACAAACGCCTGGATGCTGCCGGGGAGTTCGGCCAGGCAGACCTACCACATCTGACGCGCTCGACCCATGGGGATATAGCAGTGCAGCACGGTCGGATATCCCTGTGTGCCGGTCCGACTGCGCTCTCGCTCGTCCTTGGGATGTGGGGCATCACGCGTGAGCACAGCATGTGGCGGGATGAGGCGGCGACCTGGCAAGCGGCGCATCGGTCGCTGGCCGGGATAGGGCACATGCTCGGCCAGGTCGACGTCGTCCACGGCCTGTACTACGCGGTGATGCACGGGGTGTTCGCCCTCTTCGGTGACAGCCTGGTCACTCTGCGGCTGCCCTCGGTCCTCGCCACCGCCGGCGCATGCGCACTGACGGCGCTGATCGGCGCCAGGCTCTCGGGGCGCTGGGTGGGGATCGGGGCGGGGCTCGCCCTCGCGGTCATTCCCGCGGTCCAGGAGTACGCCCAGGAGGGGCGGTCCTACGCGCTTGTCCTCGCCTCCGTGGCGCTGGCGACCTGGCTCCTGGTAGGCGCCCTCGAGCGGCCGAGCGCCCGGCGGTGGGCCGGGTATACGGCGGCCGTCCTGATCGCCGCGCTGCTCAACTGGTTCTCGCTGCTCGCGCTCGTCGCGCATGCCGTCACTGTGGTGTACGCCCGCCCGGGCCGAGTCCGATGCACCAGGTGGGCGCTTGCCGCCGCCGCGGCTGTGGCCGGGGCCCTGCCGCTGGTACTGGCCAGCCGAGCCCAGGCCGATCAGGTCTCCTGGATCAAGCCACTCGGCTGGTCGACGGTGCTCGGCGTGGTGATCACCGTGACGATCGCCGCTCTCTGCACGCGCCTGCCGCACGCGCGCCTGGCGGCAGGCCTGCGGGAGGATGTGCCCCGCGCGCACGTGAGCCTGGCGGCCGTCGCGCTCCCTCTGTGCGCGGTGCCGCAGATCGGCCTGGCCATCGTCTCCCTCGTCAAACCCCTCTACATCACCCGCTACGTCCTGTTCGCCTACATAGGCCTCGCACTTCTCATAGGCGTCCTCCTGGCCACGATCGCCTCCCGCATCAAGACACACCCCCGCGTACTGCTCCCCGCCACCACTGCCCTGGCCCTCCTGGTGCTGCTCCCGACCGAGCTCCGGCTGCGTACGGTGGACAGCCGTGTCGACGACGTACTGGCCGCGGCCGCCATCGTCGGCCACACGCACCCAGCTGCCGACGGCGTGCTCTACATTCCCGCAGCCCGCCGGGACACCGCCCTCGTCTCACCCCATCAATTCGCCGGCCTGCGAGATCTCGCCCTGGCCCAGAGCCCGGTGGAGTCAGGCACGCTGAAAGGCATAGAGGCTGGACCACGCGACATAGAGCGAGCCGTGCTGAGCGCCCAGCGCATAGTCCTCGTCACCGACCCCGGACCCGGCCACGCCGATTCTGCACGCGACCGCGCCAAGCAACGCACCCTCGACGAACACTTCGTATGCCGCTCGGTCAGCGTCGAGCGGGGCCGCCAGGTGAGCGTCTACGAACGAACGAAGTGATCCGGGGCACTCGCTGCGGAGGATCGACTCGCGTCAGGAGCCCCCTGCAGATGCTCGTCGACCACCTCCGGTCACACCCCGACCAGGCATTCACCGCCACCCGCATCAGCCGCATCATCGGGCGCCATCGCCAACACCTCGGGAAGCCGAACGGTCAGGGAATCGCCGGTCAGGCAGTGACCCGCCTTGGCAGTTCTGGCTCCGTCTCGGCCGTGATCGACGTGTAGGCGGCCCACCCTGCCTCTTTGATCACTGCTGGGCTGCCGGGGCAGTGCAGCGTGTCGCGGCCGCTAGCAAGCGGCGGCGTCCGGGCAGAGGGAGGCGGTCGACTTCGGCCAGTCGGGCGAGCACATCTGGGTCGAACGGGAGCGTCGTCCGCTGGGGGATCGCCACGTTCAGCAGACAAGCGGCGGCTTCGTCGACGACGAGGCCCAGCGAGCATGGGCGACCGCCGAGTTGGTCGCGATCGCTGAGCTGGACGACGAGCGTGGCAAGCAGGTCATGGAGGTGTGGGACGACGGCGTCGTCCGGATGCTCTGCCAGATAGGCGAGGGCCTCTGTGAGCAGGCTGTGGACGGCATAGTGACCGTGCGGATGCATGGCTACTTCTCCTTACCTAGGGGCGGGTTGCCGATGCGGCTGCGCCGGGATACCCAGACGTGCGATCCGGGGCGGGGGCCGCCCGCGCGTCCGGGCGGCCCTGGCTGGCTTAGGGGCGGGTGAGGGTGACGGGGTCGGTCCCTGGGGCAGGTCGGTGTTGGCGTGGAACGGGTGCGGGGTCGGCGATCGCAGTGCATAGACACCTCAGGGCGCTAACTCGTCAAGCGGCGACCGCGAGTTTGGTGGGGAAGGCCGTACCTTCGTCGAACAGCCTTCGCTGCTGCAGACAGTGATAGAGCATCCCCAGCATCCGATTGAAGAGGTGCCTTTGGGCTGCTGCGTGCCAGTCTCCGTGGTCGTCGCGTCGGCGCCGGTAGTGGGCCTTGGCGCCGGGTGAGGCGGTGATCGCGGAGAAAGCCCATAGGTATCCGGCATGGTTGAGCCGGTCGTTCTTCACCCATCGCCTGGTGATAGACGACTTCTTCCCGGAGGCCCTGGTGATGGGCGAGGAGCCGGCGTATGCCTTCAGACCGCGGGCGTCGGCGAAGCGGTTGCGGTCGTCTCCGATTTCGGCGAGCACCCGGGCGCCGAGCTGGATGCCGAGGCCAGGGAAGCTGAGAAGAATGTCAGCGTCCGGGTGCTGAGGGAAAGCCTCTTCCACCGCCTTGGCGAGGTCGTCGGCGGCGGTGCAGGCGGCGTCCAGCTGGACGAGCAGGGCCAGCATCTGCTTGCCGAGCGCATCCTCGACCAGCGGGGGTTGATGGGCCCAGCCGGCCCGGAAGACCTCACGGAGGCGTTCGGCCTCAGTCACGATGCCGCGTTTGCGGCCGGCCCGCTTCAGGGCGGCCTGGAACTGGGTGTGGGTCAGCCGCGCGGCGCGGGTCGGCGTCGGGGCGGCCTTGAGGATCTCCCGGGCCTCGGAGCGACACAGCCCGTTTTTCCAGGGCTCGAAGGCCGTCAGGGCAGCTGGGTAGTACTCCCGCAGCAGTGAGCGGAGCTGGTTGGAAATCTGCTGTCGATTCCAGGTGCTGTCCTGCTGTGCGCGGGCCAGGACGGCGACGGCGCGGGCCAGATCCGAGTCGTTCGGCAGGGACCGGTGGGCGTGCATGTCCGTGCGGAGGATGTTG
The DNA here is from genome assembly GCF_042895955.1 of Streptomyces sp. NPDC001339. Classification (NCBI taxonomy): domain Bacteria; kingdom Bacillati; phylum Actinomycetota; class Actinomycetes; order Kitasatosporales; family Streptomycetaceae; genus Streptomyces; species Streptomyces sp. NPDC001339. The sequence continues at coordinate 513,720 of NZ_JBIAWT010000002.1, forward strand.
GCGAGAACAAGGGCATCGCCTGGGTCGGACTTCTTGCGCGAGACGGAGTGACGGTCGCGGTAGCGAGCTGCGGCCATCGGGTTGATCGCGAACACCTTCCGCTTCCCGGTCCGCAGCACAGCAACCAGCAGACCGCGGGAGGTCTCGATCGCGACCGGGATCGGATTCTCCTCGGTGTCGCCGTACTCCGCGAGAAGGTCCAGAAGGATCCGGTAGCCAGCGGCGTCATCAGTGATGTGCCGCTTGGCCACCAGCTGGCCGCTGTCGTCGACCAGAGCGACGTCGTGCGTCCTTTCCGCCCAGTCGATACCGCAGTAGATCAACTTGCCCCTCCCTGAGCAATGAGTGTTTGCGCTGGTCACGAGCGCATGCGGGCCACGCAGCGACCTAATCCCAGGACTCAGCACGAGTGCCGGTCCACCACCTCAGTAGCCGTTCGTGGCACCAGCGCACCCCACGGGGCCTCGGTCTATGTGGGAGCTCAAGCGGCTCGGGCGATTTGAGAGGTCACCGCGCGGCGGGCTCGTACCACGAAGAGCAACGAGCGAGTACAGCAGGTGGTGGTCACGAGGACGCCGAACGCCGCCGCTCTATGCAGAGGCGCAGTTACGCCGGGGCTCGGAAAGGCATCCGTCCGGCGCCCACGCGACCACCACCATCAACACCAAGATCGTGCACCGCTCTAACGAAAGGCACCAAAGCCCGGCTCGGCGAAGGCATCACGATCCCAGTGCTCGAACAGCCCCACCTGGAAACCCGCGCTGGAAGCCGTCCTTAACAAGGGATTAGGGCTCGGATGATGTGGGCGGGGGTGTGGGGGTGGGCGGTGGCGTGCCAGAGGCCGGTGTCGTCGTTCGTGCGATGGGCAGCCAGGAGCCAGTTCGTGCCGCCGTCATCGAGTGCATCGGAGGGGAGGCTGACGACGATCGCTTGTTCGTCGGGTGCGTACCACGTGTACTTGTGCTGGGTGAGGTCGCGCATCCATCCGGCCGTCAGCAGCGGTGTGGTTGCTTCTTCTGGCCGGCCTGGGGGCTGCAGGTAGTGAGGGCGGCCATCGGTGCCTGGGGTGGCGACGAACGTGGTCAAGGCGGTGGCGAGTGCTGTGGGGAGTTCGGGTGGGGTGTGAGGGGAGAAGCGGACTGACCATGTCGCTGCGTGGCCGGGACCGAGGCGGGCGGTGAACTCCCAGTTCCCTGCGGGGCTGTTCCTGCATCGGGGCCGGCTGCCTTCGGGCGTGTGGAGCGCTTCGAGCAGTCCTTGGGGGTCGTGGTGACTGAGTACGAGGCAGTGCCCGAAGAATTCACCACGCCAGCTGTGGTCACGTAGACCTTGGATGAGGGCGCTGGTGGCCGGGCCGTCCGGGCCTGCGAGATAGCGGGGAGCGACCAGAACGGGTCGCGTCGATGCGCGGTGATGCACCTTGAACTTCCCTTCGTTGAAGCGGGTGCTGGTCGGTGATTCGGTTATCGGGGTTAACGCGGTCGGCCCGGCGGGGGCGTATCCGCGTGTGCGCGGCCGTGGGGCGCGGCCCCACAGCCAGCATGCGGCGCGCGGTTTGAGCCGGGCGGTCCGGAGGGCCGCCCCGGGCGGTGCCGGGGCGGCCCCAGGGGGTCATGTGGTGGTGGCGAGGGCGGTGGTGGCGGCCTTGCCGATGGCGGTGGCGGCCTGGGCCGGGTCGGTGAGTTCGAGCAGCGTGGTGCCGGGCAGGGGGCGGGGGCCGGGGTCGAAAGCGAGCCATAGCACCGCACATCCGGCTTGCCGTAGGGCGGTGATGCGTTCGGTGGCGTGGGTGGCTTCGTCGGGGTGGTAGTAGCCGTCGGAGGCGATGACCAGCAGGCGTTCCGCCCCCGGTTGGGTGAGGCTGAGTGCGGCGGTGAGGGCGTCGGTGGCTTCGGCGAGGCTGTGGCCCAGCCCGTTGGCGTTGAACTGTGTCACGCGTGCGGGGGCGCGTCCGGGTGCGGTGATGGCGGTGATGGCCTGGTCGTAGGCGACGGTGGCGGTGCGGGAGTCGGGGTCGGTGAGGGCTGCGGCCTTGGCAAGGATCCAGGCGGCCGAGGCGATCGGGGCGGTGGCGGATCCCATGGATCCGGAGACGTCCACGGCGATCCCGACGCGCAGTGGTGGGGTGGGGTGGGGGCGGTGGGTGGTGCGGGTCCAGGGGGTTGCGGTGGGGGTGACGCCTGCGGCGCGTTGTGCGTCGCGGGCCAGGGCCTGGCGCATGTTGAGGCGTCCGGGCGGGGCGGCCGAGGCGGTGGTGGTGGCGGTGCGTTCCCGGTAGGCGGCAGCCCTCAAGGCGCGGGCCAGTTGCCCGGCGGCGGCCTTCTCCGCAGGGGCCGGGGCGCGGGTGCCGGTCACCGGTGAGCGGCGGCGGCCCTTGCCGGGCTTGTTGCCTGGGGTGTGCGGGCGGCCGCCGGGGGCGAAGACCTTCTCGGCGGTCTTCGCGGCCTGCCGCGCCTGCTGGGCCTGGGCGGCCTTGGCCTGTGCGCGGGCCGCGCGGGCGGCGGCAACCCGGGCTTCGGCGGCGGCCTGCGCGGCCTCGTTCGCCCGTACCTGGCCGACGACCTTGCCGATCGCCTCGGCCAGCTCGCCCTTGCGGCCACCTGCCGGGCCCGTGGGTGGTTCGGGTGCGTTGGGTTGGGCGCCGAGGGCCTGGCACCAGGCGCGGGCGTGCTCCATCATCGTCTGGCCGTCCCCGTCCGCCGTGCTGTGGGCGGCTGTCCAGATGTCGGCGAGGGTTTGGAGGAGGTCGGGGCCGAGGATGCCGGTGACGGTGGTTTCGAGGGTTTCGGTTTCGTCCGGGTCGAAGAGTCCGGCGTCGCGGCGGGCCAGGATCAGTCCGGCCGCCAGGGCTGCCTGCCAGCGGTCGGTGGGGGTCTGGGCGGTGAAGTCGTCCAGGACCAGGGTGTGGATCGAGGCCCGCAGGTAGCGGCGATCATCCGGGCGACGGCCCAGGTGGGCATGTTCGGCGCGGGACTCCTCCAGCACCTGCGCTGCGGTGTCCAGGGCCGTTCCGCGCAGTGGGGGTGGGGTGAGCCAATGGCTGTGGGCGGCGTGGGCCGCCTCGTGCACCAGCGCACCCCAGGCCACCGGGTAGCGTTCCTCATCGCCTGGGCGCTCGGGGCGGATGGTCGCCGGGTTGACCGGGGCGAAGAGGGTGGCATCGATCTCCAGCTCGGCCAGGGTGGGGTAGAAGGCGGCCGGTGCGCCGGAGCGAGTGCCCACCTGGCAGGTGACCAGGACGTCTTCGCGACCGGTGAGTTCGGGCAGGCGGCCGCTGAGGGCTGCGCCGATGCGTAGCCAGTGGCTGCTGTGGGTGGGGGTGCGGGGTTCGGGGATGAGGCCGCCGTCGTCCTCCCAGCGTGCGATGGCTTCTTCGGCTTCGGACAGGGCGGGTGGAGTGGGCTGGACGTGGCTGTGCAACTGTGCAGCCATGGCAGGGTTCCCTTCACGCGAGGGTGATGTAGTGGTGTGGGTGGCGCGGAGGTGGGCCGTTGGGGCCCGGCGGGTGGCCGGGCCCGGGGCGGTTAGAGCTGGCGGCCCAGGGACAGGGCGGCAACTGGCCTGCCGACGGCCTTGGTGACGATTTCGGCGACGGTGTCGCGGTCTTCCAGGGGCGCGATGCCGACCAGGTTGGCGAAGGCCGCCTCAGTGCCCAGGACATCGGCGATCTTCTGGAAGGCGATCAACTCCCGCAGCTGTGGCGCCCATCCCAGTTCGCCTGCCTTCTGGCTGGTGGCCAGGCGCCGGGCGATCCGTACCGCCGTGGAGTTGATCTTCAAGGAGGCGGCCAGGTCGTAGTCGGAGCCGACCTGGATCTGCACGCTGAACCGCGAGGCCAGCGCCTCGGTCAATACCGCGCCGTGCACGCCCGGGTTATGCCCTGCGATCACGTAGAAGCCGTCGGTGGCCGTGATCGTCTCGCCCTTGTGGGCCTTGACCTGGATCTGCCGCCGCCCGTCCATCGCCGGATACAAGGCAGCCAGCACCTTCGGCGAGATCAGCGTCGCATCGTCCAGGAGCAGGGCGCGGCCCTCCTGCATCGCGGTGACCAGCGGCCCGTAGATGAACTCGTAGCCGCCGTTCTCGTCCTGGGTGTATTCGCCGATCAGATCGCCGACGGTGGTGTCACCATCTCCCGCGACGGTGATCAGGTCGGGGAAGGCAGCCTCGATCAGCGAGGTCTTGCCCGTGCCGGGCGGCCCGTACAACAGCACCGCCACGCCTGCTTCGCGCAGTCTGCGCAGAGCTTCGACATCGGGGAGTTGTGCCAGGGCCCTGGGGTGGTACTGCTGGCCGTTCGGACGGGTGACCGGCTGCGGCCTTCCGCTCGGAGGTGAAGCCGCTGGTGGCGCCTGCGGAACGGTCTGGCGGGGTCCGGGTAGAGACGTGCTGGCGCGGGGCGGAGTCGGCGGTGCTCCCTGGGCTGCGGCGGTGGTGCTGGAAGACGCCCGGTACATACGGGGCTTGGCACCTACCCTCACTGCCTCGCCCCGGGCTACCAGGGTCTCGCAGGCGTTGCCGACGGCGCCGCCCGAGTGCCCCAGCATCTTCGCCAGCTCGGTAACGCTGAACTTCAAACTGGCGTCGACGGCCAGGATTTTGGCGACCGCCGCGCGTAGTTCACCGGGGCGCGCCTTCGAGGGCGCCGTGGAGGAGGCGGGGGAATTGGGGGTGACGGGGACGGGTGGGGGCTGGGTGGTCATGCAGGGCTCCAATCGTGTACGTGGCAGGCGGCGTCGGTTACTTGTCGGCGGGTGGCGCCTGGCGCGGCACGTGGGGCCGCCGGGGCGGTCGAGGCTGCGGGGGTGCGGCGTCCAGCGGTCGTCTGGGCCGGGGGATGCGCGGGATGACAGGGGCGTTGTCGTCTGACGCGTGGTGCATGGGCGTACTCCGTCTTCGGATGTGTGTGGGATGGGGCCGCCGCACCGCGCAGGGCTTGCGGGCAGCGTTAGTTGAGTTCGGGTGGCTGACGTCATGGCGGTGATGAGCTGGCTATGCGCCAGCCTTGTTTTGGCCGCACTCCACCCGTGCGCGGATATCCTCCGCAAAAGGAATTGGCGGGATTTTCAATTCCCGTTTCCCGGGAACAATTTAAATATAGCTCGACTCGCGCATCACCTGAAGCTGGATTCCGGCTTGATAATGCTGGAATTCTCGTGAATTCACGACGGGTATTCAGGGGAAATGTCTATGGCGCGACGTAAGGCGTCGTGGCTGGCGGAATTCACGACCGTTTCCCAGCCACGCTTGAATGCGCGGTGCCCGGCGCGGTGCCCGGCGCGGCGGCACCTCGGCTATGCCTGGGCGCCGCCGCGCCTACCGGTTGTCGTGGCCACCCGGTGGTCCTGGGTCAGGCTTGCAGTGACAGCGTCAGGCTGAGCGGGAGGATCGGAGTGGGCGCGCAGGAAGAGAGCTGTGGCCGTCGGCATGCGCGCCGGGGTCCCGGGCCGGGGCCTGTCGCAGGTAGATCGGGATGCATTGCTGCACCGATATACAGTCGCCGCCGCCCACCGGTGGCTCGCAGGGGCCATGGCCTGCGGTTATATGCCGGGTGAGGGTGTCGCATCCAAGCGCGTACACGTATACGGCGGCAGAATCGACGCCGTATACGACAGGGCAAACGCCAAGGGCTCGCTCATGCCGGGCGATGAGGCTCGCAGGGGCAGTGAGCTGCGGCTTTACCGCGTGTGACGGGAGGGGGCTCGAGGCGTGAGAAGGGCTCGGGTTGCCGGCTCTGGTTCGAGGCCGAGCTCGGCGAGGTGGCGTTCGAGGCGGCTGTAGGTGTGCCGGGCCGCGTCGTGGCGGCCGGATGCTTGGTAGAGGCGGATGGCGTGCTGGGTGAGCCGCTCGTGATCGGGGTGGAGGGCACCCAGGTGCTCCAGCAGTCCCAAGACAGTGTCGCGCTGTTGCGGGTCGGTGGGAGTGTGCTCGGCTTGGTGGGCCAGGCGGAGGGCGGCGTCGGTGGCCTGGGTGGTGAGGTGTTCGCGGATCGCGTCGGCCCACAGGTAGTCGCCGCCCTGGGCGAAGGGGCCGCGGTAGTGAGTCAGGGCCTGGCGTACGGTGTGCGTGACGTCTTTTTCTGGATGCTTCGATCCCGTTGCGGATGCTTCTTTGAGTCTTTGGGTGAAATCGGCGATGTCGGTTTCTACGAGCCCTGTGTTGAGTTTGTGGAGTTCTCCTTGGCGCAGGATGAATTCCTGTGTGGTGATTCCGGTTGCGGTGCGCAGGGCGCGGCGTACGGCGCGGCGCAGGTTTTTGAGGGCGTTGTGTTCACTGCCGGTGGCGAGGTGGAGTTTGTCGGCGATGTCGGAGGTGAGGAGTCCGGTGGGGTGGGCGGCGAGTAGGGCGAGGAATTCGTGGACTTCGGGCCGCAGGTTGGTGCCGACGGGTTCTTCGTGGTCGCGGGCGTAGAGGGTGACGGGGCCGAGGACGTGGAGGCGAACGGGCTTGGTCTGCACCGGACGCGATGCGCTGGTGAGATGAGGGTCGTCAGAGGGGCCCGGTTCCTCCTCCGAGTCGTCAACGGCATCGGCTTCGGCCTCGGGTTCGGGCTGGTTGTCGTGCGGGGACGGGCTCTGAGCGGGGAGGACGGGGAGGACGCGCAGGTTCGGGCGCTGGCCGTGGGCGCCGAGGAGGACTTGGGTCATGTCGCGGCCGGCGTCAGGGGTGAGGTGGAACAGCTCCAGGCGGCTGGCGCTGTGAGGGCGCTTGTGGGGCCGTGTGGTGGTGCCGTCTGCGTCGATGTGCCAGTGCGTGGCGTCCGGGAGCGGGGTGTCCAGGGTGAGCACGATCAGGACGCCGGGTCGGCTGCGGGTGGCCACGGCTTGAACCTGGCCGATATGGGCGGCGTTCGGCCGGGTGAGCACAACCAAGGTGCCCGGGTCCTCCTCGTCGGGGCAGCGCGCCATCGCTTGCCCGCTTGCCGGAGTGTCGAGCTCGTTGTGGGCGCGGGCGTGGGCGATCAGGTGCTGCTCGGCCATGCGGACCGCCTGCGCGGTGTCGGTGGCTTGCGTGAGGGCGGTGAACCGTTGCGGCAGTCCGGGCAGCAGGCAGCCGGCGATCTCTTCGGTGACGATGGCCTTGACGTGGGGAGGGCGGGGGCGTTGGCGTTCGGCCGCGGTGAGGATACCGGTGAGCAGGGCGCGGGCGGCGCCCTCGGCCCCAGGGCCCGTCCAAGTGCAGCCGCCGGCGGTGGCCAAGACATCGAGGGGCACCTCGGCGTCGCCTTCCACGCCGATGGTGACCGTGTCCGCGCTGCGGGGTTGCTGGGGCGGGGTGCGGCGGGTGATCAGGGCCTCGGGGTCGTAGGGGCGGCGGGGTTGTGCGGCGGCGTGTGCGGCTTGTGCGGCCTTGTCGACCAGCGGGCTCAAAGCCGGTGCAGGCGCTTCGTCGCCGGGTCGGCGCAGGCGTCGTTGGTGCAGGTACCAGTAGCGGCGGGCTGCCAGCAGCCCTGCTGCCGCGGTGATACCGATCAGACTTGCCTCGCCGAAACCGATAGCTGCTGGTCCCGGCCCCGCCGCCGCCTTCTGGTCCCTCGCGTCACCGTGGTGTCGTGATGCTGCGTCGGGTGTCTGGTTGCCGTCGAGCTGTCGGCCACTGCCCGGCTTCTGATCCAGGGGCGGCTGCGCAGACGCTGTCGGAGCAGGCGGCGTCTCAGCTGCGGAATCCGGTGCGGGGCCCGCCGGGGTAGGGGTGGGCAGGGATGCGGTGGAGTGGTGGCTGACAGGGATGGTCAGTTGCCAGCCAGGCTTGATCAGGTCCGGGTCCCTGAGCCGGGCTCCGTCGCTCTGTACGCGGTCTTTGTTGAGTGCGTAGATTCTGGGCCACTTCAGCGCATCTCCCAGATGAGTGTGGGCGATGTCCCACAACGTGTCGCCTTCCCGCACCGTGTACTGCACCAGCCGAACGGCCTCGTCGCCGGCAGACGACCCCCGGTGCCCCTCACCGGAGATGGCTGACGCGATGTGTGGGGAAGTTGTCGCATCTGCCGTGCGAAGCGTGGCGGCCTGTTCCCCCGGGGAGGGGATGAGAGGAGCTGTCGCGGTGACGTGGAGTCGGGGATCGCTCGCCGAGGAGGGCTGCTGCGCACTGGCAGCGTGGGGGCGCCAGAGGGTGAGGGCGGCGGCGACGAGGGTGCCGATGCACAGCGCGGCCAGCGAGCCCTTCACGGACACGCTGGCGACATGGTCGTGGTGAGCACGGCGATCGTGCAGCAATTGCGGAAGGTGGGCGGTGTACCAGCAGATCTCCCGGAGCACCGTGAAGGCGAAGGCGGCCCAGCAGACCCAGCCAACCAGCGCCAGCAGGTCGACCACCAAGGGATCGCTGACCGGCTCCGCCAGCCGCTTACCCAACTCTGCCCACGACGGGACCTGTTCGGGCCAGGGGATGCCGGTGGCTCGCCACAGTACGTAGGGCATGCCGGCCAGCGCGGCGAGGGTCACGGCGAGGGTGCCGAGCACCGTGACGGCTGCGGTCAGACGCTGGCGTAGAGCAACGTGGTAGGGCATCGCCGGATTCGCTTTCTGCGGCCGCAAGGGGGAACAGCCGCTACGAGGAGGCGGTGGTGGCACGTTCGGCGTGCGCGGTGCCGGTGGCGTGCGTGGTGAGCGTGTGGAGACCGATCAGCTGGAGGATCTGCGTGCGGTAGCGGTGGGTGACCTGGACAGTGACGGCATCGCCCCTCACGGACGCACGGCTGCTGTCGCCGGCAGAGGCCACATAGGCGCGGGCGGCACGGATGGCTTCGGCACGGACGAGACGGACGTCGTCGTGGTGGCGCTGGCCTCGCAGGTGGCCGACATCGAGCTGCTGGGCGCCGGTGCGCGCGGCTTCCTGCGCCAGGTCGAGGGCCCGGGCTTTGCCGGCGAGGGCGAGGCCGCCGTCGACGACGATCCCGGCGAAGAGCCACAATGCGGCAACGATGCCGATGGCGAACGCTGTCATGCCACGTCTCCCCGGTCGTCCCCTGCCACCAGTTGTGCGTGGATGTGTTGTTTCACTGTGTGCCTCGGAAGGAGTCGACGATGGAGAAGGCTGTGCCGGTCAGGGGCACGTGGCCGGGGACCCAGGTGTGGGTCAGATGCGACAGGTCGGCGGTGCAGGAGATCTTCGCCGCCACGTTGGCACCCGGGGTCAGACCGCTCGTGGAGAGGCTGACGCGCGGATGCCTACAGGTGGCTCCGGCTTCCTTCAGGGCTGTGGCCGCGGCGCGTGCTGCCTGGGTTCGGGCGGCCTGTTCGGTGCGGGCCAGAGAGGCAGCGCGGGCAGCCTGGTGGGCGGCGTCCGTCACGACCAGGCGAGCGTCAGCGAGCCTGCCCAGCGCCACGACGACCAGCAGCACCACAATCAGCAGCGGAGTGACCAGCATCAGCTCCACCGACGCCGAGCCTCGATCACGCTCGCCGCGGCGGGCGCAGACCTGACGCCGGTTCATAGCCGACCTCCGGCAGGGGTGTTGATCTTCTCCGTGGGGCCGGACGTGGTACCGGAGGCGTGCAAGGCCAGGCCCGGGACCACGGTCATCACTGCCCCGTCGACGTGCACGGTGGTCTTGGCCGTGCTGCGGTCGACCGTCACTGACGGTTCCGTCAGGATCCGGCTGCCAAGTGCGGCAAGGCTGCGTCGGGCCCGGGCCCGGCCCTTGGCGGCAGTTCCGTCCTCGGCCCGTGCGGTGGCCAGGGCGCGCTGGGCGACGTACTGCGCGATGTGTCGCGCGTGCCAGACCACGGCGAACTGGACCACCAGCAAGGCGATCAGCAACAGCACGGGAACGACCAGCACCAGCTGCGTACTCGCCGACCCGCGGTCGTCGCGCAGCCTTCGCAGGAGAGCCATCACGGTCACGCCTCTACCCGAGGTCAAGCCCTTTGGCCTTGCCCAGGACTTTGGCCGTGATGATGCCCACCACGGTCAGGGCCAGGATGGCCAGCAAAGCGGTGATCAGGACGGTCTCGGTGGTATAGCCGGCGTCCCCGTGATCGCGGGCCTGCCGACGGACTTCGGCCAGATGTTCGCGCAGTCGGCGGGTCAGGGTGTCGAGGTGAAACATGGCGAGTGCTTTCTTCGTGATCTTGGTGGGTCGGTGGTGGTGGGAAAGGTGTCAGCTCAGAGTCAGCACGTGCGCGAGGGCCGGGTAGCCGATCAGCAGCAGGAACGCGGCGAACAGGCCCATCACGGGCAGCGACATCCGTTCGGTGGCCGCCTGGGCTGCCCCGTCGGCCTCGGAGACTCTCCGGCGCCGCATTGCCCGCGCCTTCGCCCCGAGCGAGCCGCGGATCTTGGCTCCCTCGGCGCCAGCCAGGCTCAGGGTCGAGGCCAGCTCGACCAGGTCCCCGACGGCCAGCTGCCGTCCCAGTTCGTCCACATGGGACCAGGGGCTGGTCCGAGTGAGCTGCGCGATATGCAGGGCGTGCCGCAATTTGCCCGCCGCCCAGCCCTGCGGCGCGGCGATGGCCTGCGTGAGAGCCTGCTGCACTCCGGCGCCACCGGCGAGCGCGATCACCGTCAGATCCAGGACGAGGCTGAGCGTGTGCCTCATCTCGCGACGCCGCCTCCGCGCCTGTTGGCGGAGGCTGAGGTCGGGGACGAAGAACAGCACCACCGCAAGGGCGAGCGAGCCGACCAGCGGCACCCACCACCCCGCCGCGACATCCGCACCCACACGCAGCAATCCAGCCGTGGCCCACGGTGCGACGAGCCCGGTCAGCGCGCAGACGGCCTTGCCCGCCAGGTGCCGCTCCTCGTCCACGCCGCACACCGCCAGATCCGCGCGCAGCGAGGCGGTAGGGAACCCGAGCGCCCGCACCAGGGGGACAGCGCGCCGCCCCAGCCTGGTCGCCCACTCCTCCTCGCCGACTTCACAGATTGCCGCAGGTGTTGGTTCTGCAGGTGTGTTGAGCGCGGTGAGGACGTCGGACAGTGCGGGCCGGGGCGGGCGCAGTCCGTAGAAGAGTGCGGTGGCTCCGGCGCCGAAGAGCGCTCCGAGCAGCGTGACGATCACCGAGGGCCTCCCTCTTCAGCAGGTGTCGCGCTCCCAGGTGGGTTGGTGGTGATGAGGCGGACGGGTTCGTCGATGCGGCCGATGATCGACAGGTAGGTGAAGCTGGCGGCGAACAAGGCCCCCACCGCCGCCAGGACGACCTGCCCGGTCCACGTGTTGAAGGGGTCCAGGTAGGGGCGGTTGAAGACCACCAGCCCCGCCGTCATCCCCAACGTGACGCTCACCGTGACGCGTACGCCGGTGCGTACGCTCGCACGTCCGGCGTCGACCCGCTGGCGCATGGCCACCTGCTCGCGCACCGACTCCGCCAGCTCACCCAACAGCGGCGCCAACTGGCCGGCCTGCTGCTCAGCCGCCATCACCAACGCAGCCACCACCACATCGGCCAACGGATCATCCACCTCGCTGGCGAACGCCCGCAGCGCGGAAGGTAGACCACGCCCGGAGCGGATGGCGGCGGCCAGGCTCCTCATCTCCGGCTCCAGTGCGGCCGGTGCAATGTCCGCCGTCGCCAGAACTGCCTGTTCCAGGCCGGCCGCTGCGGAGAGGGTGTCGCGCAGCATCTCTGTCCAGGCCGCCAGCGCCTCCATCCGCTCCGTACGCCGCGCCGCCGCCCGGTCCGGACCGAGCAGCCCGGGAAGCGTGAGGACGGCAACCGTGGTCAGCACCGCGGCCACCGGCCACGTCGTCAACGCGCCCGCGACAACCCCGATAGTCACCGCGATGACCACGCGTCGGGTGGTCCAGTCCGCAGGCAGCCGGGCAATCAACCCACGTAGGAAGCCAGGCCGTTCCCCGTGCTCTCTCCGCCGCACGACGCCGTGGCCGATGGCCACGATTCCCAGACCACACACCGTCCCGCAGGCCACCGCGACCGCTGTCACGGAACCCGCGCCCGGAGGGAACATGAACATCACGCTCCTCCCCACCACGGGAAACCAGCGCCCTGGACATCCAGCCCGGCCGCAGCCAGGTCGTTGAGGGTCTCGGTGCGCAGCGGGCTGGAGGGCGTGGCGCGTCCGTCCGGGCCGGGACGGTAGACCTCGTTGGAGATGATCTGGGAACCGTCGGCATCGATGACTTCACGCACCGAGTCGATCACCCGGTGCCCGGCGGCGTCCCAGCCGAGATGGACGACGAAGTGGACCGCGGAGGCGACCATCAGATTCGTCGCTTCCAATGAGAGCCGTTCGGGTGCCTGTGCGGCGTAGGAGGCGAGTTTGGTGAAGACTCCGCGCGAGGTGGAGGCATGGATGGTGGACAGCGAGCCGTCATTGCCCTGCGACATCGCATTGCACATCGGGATGACCTCGGCCCCGCGGATCTCACCGACGATGACCCGGTCCGGGGACATCCGAAGCCCCCAACGCACCAGCTCCGCCTGGTCGATGCCGCCCTTGCCCTCGATGTTCGGCTCCCGCGCCTGCATGGCCACCACATTCGGATGCGCCGCCACATCCGTATCCAGGCCGAGCTCGAAGGTGTCCTCGATCGTCACGAGCCGTTCCTCGGGCGGGATCTCGTGGGCGAAGGCGCGCAGCGCGGTGGTCTTGCCGACGTTGGTGCCACCGCCGATGACGATGTTCTTCCGCGCCCGCACCAGCGCCGTCAGGAACGATGCGAGCTGCTCATCGCATACGCCCAGGCGCACCAGCTCGGTCATCGAGGCAGCAGGGAAGCGGTGGCGGCGGATCGTCAGCGACACCCGCCCCGTGACCGCCATCACCGCAAACAACCTCGACCCGTCCGGAAGCTGCAGGTTCAGGCGAGGCATGCCCCGGTCGAAACGCCGCTCCTCGCCACCCGTACGGGCTGCCAGAGTGCGGACCAACTCCACCAGCTCGGCATCCGAAGCAGCCACCGGTCCCTCGCGATGCCACGCCCCGGCCGCGTCCTTGACCCACACCACGTCGCAGCCGTTGACGCAGATGTTCTCGATCGCCACATCCGCCAGCAGCCGCTCCAGACTCCCCGTACCGAACAGCGCATCCTCAACCGCCTGGGCAACCCGCTCCTCGACGGCAGCATCGATGATCTTGCTGCCTCGCATGAGGGCCAGGCGGCGCTGCGCGCCCAGTTCCTCGGCCAGCAGCCGCCCCACGGTGCCCCGGCGCGCCGCCTCATCCTCCGCCGGCAAACCCGCCGCTTCACGCTCGCCTGCATACTCCGCCAGTCGGGCCGCGACCCGCTGACGCACCACCCCCACCAACTCCTGCTCGCTCGAAGCGGGCACCACGCCCGGTGGCATCAGCCCGTGACTCATGATTCGCTCCCGTCATCTCCCGCGGCACGAACCAGACCCCGCCGACTGTGTCCGCCCAACCTCGAAGAACCGGCTTCGTCCTCGTGGGCCTGTCCGCTGGCCAGCTGCCGGGCCAGCATCCGTGCTGCAGCCATCAGCGGCGGCACTCGATGTCCTGTCGTCCGCAGTGCCCTGCGCCGGGGGCTGCGCATCACGTCCACGGTCCTGGGATCCCATGGCAGGAAGACCACCCGCTCGATCCCCAGGGTCTGCGCGATCTCCTCCGCCGGATACGGACACGGCCCGACCACGCCCAGCGTCAAACGCCCGGCGTACGCGTCGCTGTCGATGCCGTACGCGGAGACATGCGTCAGCGGTTCAGCTCCGCCCCGCGTCACCAGCACCACCTCGTCGGCCGCCCGCAGCAACGAGTCAACGTCCTCGCTCAGCCGCCCCGCATCGAGCAGCACCGTGCCCTGGTTGCTCTCCTCGCCCCGCAGCACGAGCCGTCCACCGTCGGTCGCCAGCAGCCGCACCGCCTCCGTACACGGACGACGCCCCGGCACCGCAACAACGGCCCGCACCCCGAAAGGAAGCTCTGCCACTGCCCCCAGCAAGGAGCCCGGATGCGGCTTCCCAGCCACGGCCGCCACATCCAGCAACGAGGGCGCCGACGAGAGTCCGAAGCGCATCATCAGGTCTCCGCCGGAGCAGTCTGCTTCCACCACCACCGGCCGCACCCCGCCATCCGTCTCCGGCGGCCATGCCGTAGCCAGCGCCAACGCTGTCGTCGTCACCCCCGGGGCACCCGTGACCGATCCGACCACCACAAGTCGTCTCACGGAGACTCGCCTCCCTCAGCGGGGAGTACCACCACATGCGGGTGCTCCAGCTGCGCTGCCCGACGCGCTGCCGCGGTCTCCACCAACACCGTGACCACCCGCGGACCGCCTGCAGACTCTGGCGCACGTACCCCCGCCACCGTCCCCGCCACCGAAGAGTCGGCCGACTCCTCCTCGGCTGCGTCCTCCATCGCATTGGCGCCGGTATCGGCGGAACCGGGAAGGACGGCAACGCGCTCTCCTCGGGAGAGATCCGGCGGCGCACCGCCCTGCTCCACCGCGAACGCCACCTGTGAGAATCCCTTCGGCGGGAATGCAGCACTCGTCCCTACCTGCCCTGGTGCCAGCAGCGCCCCGGCTACCAGCGGCACCCGCGTTCGCCTTCCAAGCACCGTGCCGCGGTCTGTTGCAGGGACTACTCCCGCCTCCGCGGCCACCTGCACCACGCGCAGATCGCCCGGCTTCAACGCCTGCCCCGTCGGCACATCACGAGCCAGCACCAACACCTCGGTCCGCTCGCCCACGATCTGCGCGACCAGCGTGAAGCCGACCGCCGAGACCACCACGGCCCCCAGCCCTGCCCACACCCAGCCCAGCCGACGCCGCCGACCACCCGTCACCGCTGGCTTCTTCTCAGGGCTCGACCGACGCGCCCCCGGCACACCGGAACCGGCGCCCTTCATGGCCGAAGAAGGCAAGGAGGTACCCACACTTCACCTCACAGGAAAGGAAAATCCGACTTCCGTCACCCGGCCCGCCCACAACGAGCCGGGCCGTCACTCCCAGACCGTCAGCGCGTAACGACGGCCTGCACCTCATCCACCACCAGCTGGCGCTCAGAGGCCATCACCAGCCCCGGCACCACACCGGCCCGGCCGCCCCCGCGCCACTCGACATCCCAGGACACCCGCACCGACACCGGAAACGCCCCCTTGGGCTTGCCAAACGACGCCCGCTGATAGGTGTAGCCGCAGTCCGGCGACGACGTCTTCGGACCGTAGCGGTCCGAGTACGGTGTCCCCGGCCCGCGACACACCACACTCCCGCCATCACCCATCAACCACACCGCCTTCCGCGGCCGAGCCGTCGCCGTCACCTTCACTCCGTCCACTGCGGCCGACACCGACACCGGCTTCCACGACTCTCGCTCCACCCACATCCACGTGGGGACGTGGACCACCTGGGCAAGGTCCTCAGGCGGACTGGTGCGAATCACCGGCTTCGGCAGCTTCAGTTGTTCCACCGCCCGCTGCACGACGGCCCTCACCGGAACCTGCTGCCCTGCGTCCGACTTGGGTTTGTGCCGCTCCTCGCCATCACCGAGCGGGAACATCCCCTTTCCTGCACTGAACAGCCCCATCGTGACGGGGTGTTCCCATTCCTTCTCCGCGCCGGCCGAAGGGCTCTGCATGCCTCCACCGCCCGGATTCGTATGTGCCTCTTGCGTTCTAGGACCGTTCGCGCCCGATCCATACGACCGCTTCGATTCGCTGCCAGCAGTCACCTCGCAGGCGCCGGGGGCACAGCTGACCCCGGCGAGACGGTGAGTGATGTCGTCGGCCCCTGCTACGACGGGCGGTGTCCCCGCAGCCCATACACAAGCCAACGAGATGACCGTGATTGCTCTGAGCGCCGACGGCGGCGATTTCGTCAGCACGACCCGGCTTCGTGAAGGTAGAGCTTCGCAACCTTCCACATTCCGCCGCTGAGCCGCACCGTGGCTTCCGCCTTTTCGTGACTACCGGGCACGTCATTCTTCAACTCGCCGTTCAGCTTGTACTCCAACCACCTTGTGCTGTCCACGCAGTCCCTCAGAACAACTTCCTGGTTTGTCTCCGAGACCACCTGCGGGTCCACCTTCGGCGCGCCCTTACTGACCACGTTGTCCGCCTTTGCCTTCCGCAAGCCGTACTTCATCAGCTCAAGAGCACCGTCGGTCGCGTGATCGTCGAGCAGCGGGGATGCCGCATTGGACGTCTCAGACGCGACTGCGAAATCACGCCACATGGCTCGGTAGACCGCCAGGGCTTCTGCATGCTGTGAATCGGGCTTTTGAGATGTCGTGGTCTCCGTCGCCTTCTCAGGCAGCGGCCTGCCGTCAGAACGGCCCCCTTCACATGCACCCAACAGCAAAGTCACAGCGGTCACGTAAACCGAGGCTTGAAGCAACTTCACCTGTTGACTGTGCGTCACCTTCCCCCACCTTTCGTTACTAGTTGCGCCTAAATAACCACTCTCTGTGACTGATTGCAAATGGGCTACCCGGCGTTGCGCCGTCCAACCGCAACGGGACGGGCAATCCCGCTCGCCTCCTACCCAATCCTCGGGAGTGCCCGGCGCTTGCCCCTGGCCGAAGGGGCGTGCAGGCTGTCGCTCAATACGGCGACAGCCCGTACGTTTCGTCCGCCGGGTCGGGCTCAGGCCCTCGGAATCGCCATCCAGGCCACCTTCACCCCTTCACGTCTCCGGACCGTGAAGCCCCAGGCGCCGAAGGTGAGTTGATGAACGATATGGAGCCCCCTTCCTCGCTCTCCCAAGACTTTCAGCAGCGCGTCCACGCCGCCGCCGCGCTTCTCCGGATCGGGCTCGAACGGGGCGGCTGCCGGAAATGCGGGGACCACCGGGATCCGAGGATCCCGGTCCTCCACTTCGCAGATCAGCTCGGCTGCGGTGCAACGCAGCCGCATCTCATACGGACCGGGCGCGTGCTCAAGCGCGTTGGCTACCAGTTCGGACGCGGCCAGCACGGCGTCATCGAGCACCTCGCCCCCGCAGCCGAACTGGTCCAGGGCGCAGATCAATGCAATGCGGGCTCGCGCCGGCACATCGGGGGTACGGCTGGTCCAGCGCCACAGAACTCGGGTGGTTCCGTCGGCTGCGGGCGGGGGTGTCAAGGTCATCGTCGGCCCCCTCGTGCTGCGTGCCGCCCGCGACCGACGCGACGGTGCCGTCCGCGTCCGGGTCGTAGGCACACGCTTACTTCGATAAGCGCCAGAGGAGCCAATTTGACGAACAGTGGAATCAGGAATGCGGCGGTGAACAGAACCGGGGTCATTTCGGCAGACCTCCACGGTGATCGCGGCCTGGACGCGACCACCGAACCGCAGCGCTCACGAAGAGCGGAAGCCGCTGGTCAAGAGGTCTTTAACTACTCACGAGCCCTGACTTCCATCCCATTCAAGACGTCTCGACGGAAACGACCCTGGCCCGGGCAGGCAGCCGAACGTGCTCATGCGGAATTACGTGCACCTCGAGCCCTCGGTGTGCGGCCGGGTTCGCGAGGGCCCAGGAGGTACGCAAGGCGGGAGGTAATTCGCTGATCGCGTGGGCTGGGGCATACGTAGTGCCAGTAGACGGTGGCGCCCCCTCTCGAGGCGCCGTCAACCTCATGCACGGTGTGCTTCTCGCCGGCCTGGATCGCCTGGTCACACTTCCCACAGATCATCGCTGTCCTCCTTGCCGTGATAGGGATTGCCGGGAGCGGGGACAACGCGGAGCAGGGCGGTCACGACCTCACGGAATCCCCGATGGCTCGTGCGGACTGCATGGCTGATAGCCCACATGTCGGGCCCGACCTGCTCCACGCCGTTCTCCGACTTCTCACCGCACGTCGTGCATTCGATCCGCCGCAGCGGCGAGGTTGTGTCCTCGTCACTGCGGTCCGGGCCGATGGTCCACGGCGCGAAGACGTACGTACTCATGAGACCCGCTCCATCCTGGGCCCGAGCACGGCGGCCAGTGCCTGGTACAACGCGGTGGCATCGGTGAGCGGCAGGCACCCGTCGGCTGGAGGTACGAGCCAGTACGGCCCCGGTGGTGCCTGACAGCGGGCCGGCGGCAGAATGATGTGCGTGGCCGCTCCCAGCGTGCTCACCTGTGGCAGGCTCCAGGCGGCAGTGCCAACGGGGACGAAGAAGTAGAGAGCCGGTTCAGCCGGCGCTGGATCCACCGCCACCGCACCGGGCCGTTGCAGCCGCTCGATCGCTTGCAGTCCGAAGAACCGGACTACCTTCACCGCGTCCCAGTCGATTCCCGCACTCACCAGGCGGGCGCCCGGGGGCCCCGGCAGGCTGGGCGCCGTTTCCTTCATACCCATTCGCATCTCATCTCGTCGCTGTGACTTGGCGCGACGGTATGGGCGAAGAGCGGGTACTACCGGAACTGGGAGTTCGGGTGAACTCGCAGTTCGGGTCAGGTGATCAGCCCGAGCCGCTCGGCCAGATCGGTGACCTGTCGGCGGTAGGTGGGTCGCACTCGCTTGAGGAGGTCGGCAACCATCTGGCAGGCTAGGGCACTGCGGACGAGGTCTTCAGCGCTCAGTGCTTCCAGGCTGAGAAGGTGGACGAGGACCGCGGCGTCATCGCGCTGTAGGTCGTAGCAGCGGGCGACGTCCAGGGTGAACGTGAACTGCCTCTCTCTGCTGGGTAGTCGGCTGACGTCGACCCTGTCGGCCAGATGGAGACCTTCTGCCGCTTCACCGGCCATCATTTCGATGCTGATGGCGTGCAGGTTGACGTTGGTGGGCCCGAAGACCGTCCACTCGACATTGCTGTCACCGACCCGTTCGCCGAGTGGAGCGGCTTTCTCCAGCCTCGCCCGGGCCTGCCACCAGTTGCGTTGCCGGGCGTCAGCCACCACGGCGACGAGCTCCAGAGCCCCGTGCATGGCGTCCGCTTCAGCTGTGGGAGGCGCCTGCCGAAGCTGCTCGACGGCCAAGGCGGCGACTTCGCCGGCCTCGGCCACGGCTCCCGGCTGATCGTGGGAGAGCAGGACGTGGCCAAGGTTCCACTGGGCGGCCGCGATGCGAATGGGGTCGTCGGCATCCTCAGCAGCGCGGATGGCCCTGTCGGCGACCATCAGGGACAGATCGAGGCGGCCGGTGCGGCGACAGTAGGACCGCAGCAAGCCGTACAGATCCGCCGCGGTGCGCAGGACTTCCCGTCGAGCCGAAGCGTCGTTGCCGTTGCGGTGAGAACGGACCGCATGCTCCACATCACCGATCAGGCCTGGAAGGATGTGCTCGGCTTCGGTGAAGCGGCTCGCGCTGGACTGCCAGACACGCCAGGCATGCTCCACCCGCTCCCGCAGATGCGAGGGGGAGACCGGCACGGAACTGCGAGGCGGACCATAGCCCATAAGCGCTCGCACGACGGCGGGTGCGGTGGTGAGTGGCGCGGCCGGCTCTGGAAGGGGCTCTTCTGTGAGGAGGCAGGCAACGGGCACGCCGAGCTCCGCGGCGATGCGGGCCAGTACTTCCGCCGACGGGACCTTCCGTCCGTTCTCGATGTCGCACAGGTAGCGCTCGGTGATGCCGCACAGGCCGGCGATGGCGGCCTGCTTGCGGTTGCCGTTCTTGCGCCGGTAGTACCTGATGCGTTCGCCGACCGGCAGCCTCGGTGTGTCCACTGAGGTGACCCTCTCTTCGCAGCCCAGCCCGGTGCGTCCAGACTAGGACGAGATCACCCTCGTCGTGCACGTTCCGTAGATGACAAGATGACCTACTGCTACCACGTGGATCACAGGCAGTTGGGGAGGATCAGGCATGGCACAACTGGTTCTGTGGGACATCGACCACACGCTCATCGCCACACGAGGCGTGGGGCGGGCACTGTCCGCGGCGGCGTTCGAGGCGACGCTCGGCTTTCCCATGCGTGAGCAAGCCAAGGTCGATGGCATCACCGAACCGGTGATCTTCAGGGAGACCGCAAGGCTGCACGGTCTGGAGACCGATCGCCCCACCTTCGAACGCTTCGCACGAGCCCTCGCCGAACAACACCTCAAGCGGGCGGCCGAACTACGAGAACGCGGCCATGCCCTGCCGGGCGCCGCCGCTGCCGTAGCAGCGCTGGCCGCCACAGGCGTGCATCAGACCGTGGTGACCGGCAATGTCCGTCCCGTCGCCGAGATCAAGCTCGCCGTGTTCGGCCTCGACCAGCACATCGACTGGGACACCGGCGCCTACGGCGAGGACCACGACGTGCGTTCTGAGCTGGTCCGGCTCGCGCTCGGCCGCTCGGGCGCGGAGGTCGCGGACGTGGTGCTGATCGGAGACACCCCAGCCGACATCGAAGGCGGGCGCGCGAACGGGGTGCGGGTCATCGCGGTCGCCTCAGGACGGAGTACCGCGTCGGAACTGCGCCGCGCAGGGGCCGATGCCGTCGTCCCGGACCTACGTGACACGGAACTGCTCATGAAACTCGTCCGTGGCGGCGACCGGTCGTAGGCCGCTTTCACGTTCCGTCTCGTTGTGAAGACTTTCCCTATCGAGTCCTGCAGCGCCCCGCGCTCTCGGTCAGCTCGGCCCTGACTCGGTAACACGACGCGGATGGCCAGTCCGGTGAAGTCTTGCGAGTGGGGGCTCAGCGGCGAGCAAGCCAGCGCCGGGCCATCACCGAGGTAGGCCAGGGCCCATGCCGGGCATTCACCCGTTCGCCGCATTCGTGAGCCGGCGCTGCTCAACGCGTGGAGCAGGCTATGCCTGAGCTGATGCAAGCGACGAAGGGGGCCACTCGCCGCTCTTTTGGCGACGAACGTCGCTCGGGTCGGTGCTGCCGGCAATACTCCACGAGGGCTACTGGCAGCCGTAGTTCCGCTCAACAGAGCGCGACTCCACGCGCCACCAGATCGACCGTACGCTGGCTATCTCCGAGTACTACGTCAGCCGACTACTGTTCTCGCTCATCAACGTCTCGGCAGCCACGCCACCACGGTGCACGACATCGGCGACAGCACCGACTCCTGGCTCTCTCAGACCGCCGCGCTCGCGTTCGCCGACAAACAACCTGGCCGCGTGATCGATGGGCTCACCAGTACCAAAAGCCCTGGCGACTCTGAGCACCGGAATCTTGCCAGCAGAGACCCGAGCATCGGGGCGACGGCGCTGTCAGTGCCGGGTCATAGGCTGCGCGAGCAAAGCCTGTTCCTGTTAGTGATGGGGGGTAGTGGTGCGCAGGTTGGTCGAGGGTGAGGTCCATGTTCACTACGGTCAGATTTACGTTGAAAGCGATCCGGATAGCTTCGGCCCGGACCTCGCGGAGGCGTTCGCCGGGCAGAGCTCTGGGCTGTGCGGGGCAGCGATACCCGGCGCGTTGTGGCTGACGACCGGGCTGCATACCGGCAACGTCGGCTTCGCCGTGGAAGTGCACAGCCGGGCCCCGTCGCTGGATGCGGCGTGGGAAGACGTCGTGGAGGTGTCCTTCCGCCCCGTCTCGGGCAACAGCGTGCTCGTGCAATGGGCAGGCGAAGCCTCCTGGGAACTGAACCTGGAGGAGACCGACTACCGGGTGCGCTACTGCGCCAAGGGCATGGACGAGGCACACCAGCAGGACACCCGGATGGATGACGAACCCCAGGTGGACTGCTATCTCCTGCAGTTCTGGCCCGCTCCGCCCGCCCCGGACCGCGTCCTCAAACAGACCTCACAGATGGCTGTCTACTGGCATGACTACGCCCGCAAGCAGCCGCCCCCGCCCACACCCGCGCAACGCGCCGAAGCCGAACGCCTCGCCCGCCTCGCGCAGGAACAGGCGGAGGAAGATCTCCGGCTCGCGTACGAAAGATGGGAATGGGGCGGGCAGCTGCCGAGCCAGGCCTTGCGCGACGTCGGTGGCAATGTCCGTGGCGTGCTCGACTTCGACCCGGAACTCGTCCACGCCATCGACGCCGCCGGTCCCGAAGCCCAGCGTGCGGTGGGTCTGTTGGCCGCGGGCCGTGCGTGCGAGGCGGCTGGTCTCACCGAGCTCGACTGGATCGCCGCAGGACTCATCGCCTTGGCCGAGGGGCGCCCGCTGCCGCCACCCCTCGACGACCCGGACCGCGCGTGGCAGGCCCTGGAATCCGACCCGCGCGTCCCGGACAGAACCGTCGGCCGGGCCATCCCGCCCGAGCGGCCCGCCTTCCAGCCGCCCGCCCGGGACGACGCGCACGTGCCGATCCCCCAGGCCGGGCAGGCCGCATGGATAGTCGGCTCCGCAGCCGCTGCTGCGGTGGAGCCGTCGAGCCCGCCCGGAGCACCGATGCCGCAGCCCGATGGAGCCACGCCGTACACGGTGAAGCTCACGATCGGCGAGCCGGACCCGTCCCTGCGCATGTCCCAGCCGCACATGGCTCTCCCCGCCCTGCTCGATGCCGCTGAAACCGACCCGCTTCAGGCGGCCCTCGACGCGGTGTACGCAGCCGTGGCCACCTACGGCGCAGACTACCGGGCACTTCTGCAGGAGGTCTGGTCCGTCTGCCAGAGGCGTCCGTAGAGATCGGAGAGCCGGGTCTGGGACACCGACCGACGTCAGCGCACGGGGGCGTCGCGACGCCACGAGGTCAGCGGAACGCCGTGCTCGTCCCACGTGTCCTCCTCACGGAGAGAGGCGATGGCGCTGTCAAAGAACTTGCGGGACTTCAAGACCCCGTTGCGGTGCCACTCGTTGAATTCGCCCATGGGGCGAGCGTCCCGGACAATCCCTTCGGAACGCAGCACTCCGTCCAGGTACCACTCACGTGACTGTCCGTTCAGGATTCCATCGGTGTACTCGTCCAGGCTGATCAGGTGTCCGTCCTGGTACTCGGCTACTTCTCCTGTGAAAGGCTCGCCCTGGTAGAGCACACGTTGAGCGTGATCTATGTCAACGGCCGGATCATCAATGTCGATTCGCAGTACAGAAGTCATCAGAGGATCCAGTTCTTGTCACTCGGCGCGAAGCCGGTGAACCTGCCATGGCTGTTGGGCAGCCCTTACAGCATATGGTTGCAGTTCGCACCGAAGTGAGCTCGCCTGCCAGGAAACCCCGTCAAGACGTCGGTGTGGTTGAGAAGTCGATCGCGTCTGCGAACTTCTCCAGGCGGTCGACTCGAGGCTACTCGTTCGCTGAGTCGCTCCGCGCACCGCGGAGCATCGGCTCGTGGCGCACCATGCCGAGGAATCATGACGGTTATGGTGTACTTCGAGCGGAGCCAAGGGATTTCGTCACCGATTCGATGAACGCGGCAGCCTCGATCTCTGTAATCTCGACATGGCCGACTTCGTTGTGACCAAGGTCGTACAGTTTGAGGTACTCGGTCGGCTTCCAATGAAGATGTCGGGTGAAGGCTTCGTCGTACGTCTGGCCTTCGTCGATTCGGCGCCGGATGATTCCGCGAGGGTTGTGCCGGGGGTAGCCCTTGCTGACCTTCGCGTAGTAGGTGATCTGGCCTTCACCATCGAGTGCATCGAGTGTGGCTGGTGCAAGTGTGACGAAGGGCGTGGCGGAAGCATTGCTCTCCACGCTGCCGAGCAGGATCATTACGCCGTTGAGGTCGAGATACTCCTGCAGGAAGTATCCACCGCCTCGTTCGTACATGAGGAGGAGTGGTTCATAGGGGTCCGGCAGATCGGCCGGCACGTCGTCACGAGCGTCACAGAGCACCGCCCACCGGATCGCGGCTCGGCAGGTCCGCTTCAACGAAGCCGGGGCGAGCCCGGTCAGGACTTCTTCCGCTTCGGCAGCGACATCGAGTGGGGTCTGGATTTCCGCATCGACATGCTCCGCGATGTCGAAGAACGGCCAAGACTGCTCCGCCCCATAAGCACATGCCCACAGAGCCGCTCGTCGCAGATATTCGCGCATCAGCAGAGCACGCGAATTGGCGTGATCGGATGCCGCCAAGTCGTTGGCCCAGTCAATTGCGCGCAGTTGTTCCAACACCTTGCGTGAAGACTTCTCGGTCACTTCAGGTTCATGCCCTTCGCGATGTACATCATCGGGGCGATCAGTTGCGGCAGGCTGTCCAGCCGACCTTTCGTCACAGTAGATCGGTCAGATCGGGCCCGAGTCCGTCGATGATGTCGGGGGCTTTGATCCCGTGGCCGTCAGCAAGTCGCCGATGTGGCCGAAGCTGGGTGTGAGTATGCGGCGGGAACCATGCTCTTATCTGCCTTACTGAGCCCCTACCTGAAGTATCAGTAACGGCCGGAGTACTCCTGCAGTGCGTCTAGCGAGTTGATGTCGTGCAGCTCGGACACCCCGTGGGATCCAGCCACTTCCCGAAGCGCTTCCAGAGGCGGCATCCCCGCCTGACGTGTCTTCGCGAAGTGCAGCAGCCACGGGACGCCCCCCCGCAAAGGCAGCCTCGCCGACGGCGGTCCGCGGCTCGTAGCCCGCCGCGTCATCGGCCGTGCCGGCCCAGAGGTAACCCATCACCCGGTCTCGGCTCAGTAACTTCGCATACCGGACGGGACCATTGGTCCAACTCCCGTAGCCCTGCTCCGGATATCCGTGCGGCAGCAGCCTCATCAGCTTCTGCCGGCGCGCCGGGATTTCGAACGTGGCCCATGAGTCGTCGTAGTCGGCATCTTCTTCGGACAGGTCCTCAAAGCCCGTGGCCGTGGGGTGGGCATGTCGGGTCGGATCACCGGGATCGGGCGCGCTACCGAGGAGCTTGGAAACGCACCGTAGGACCGTGGAAAGGCGTAGTGCGTTGCCCTCATACGCCGCTGGTGGAGTTGTCCAGTCCGCTGGCGCCCGGAGCGGCCTGACTCCTCAAGACCGCCGAATTCCCTCACAGATGTCTGCTCAGCTGCTGTACGAACCGCTCAACATCGAAGCTGTTGGTAGGCCATGCCTGGCGATACATACGGTAACGGAAGAGTCTCTTGGTGACGTCGAGTCGCCAGCTCCTCATTCCTCATTGCGACGGTTTCAGAGCTTGTCCGTCAGATTTGGGCCCAAGCCGTCTTCATCGGCATCTGGCGCCGCGATGCCGAATTCGGTGGCGACCCCGAAGTAACTTGGCTCGCCGAGTTCTGGTGCGACACCGAGCACAGTATTGATTCCCTTCAACGCGCCCGCAAGCCGCGGCGCATTCCTAGCCTGCACTTCATGGTGAGGACGGCCAAAAAAGTCGAACGACCCCCAGATGTCATGGTGGACGGAGAGAGTGGCCGTCGGTCCATAGGAGCCAGTCGTCACGGACAGATCCACCAGTCGCGGCTCCTGGTGCGCCTTACCTTCAGTATCAAACCATGTTCCAGAACCAACAATCTGCAAACTATTGATCTTCGAGTCCGGGAAGGAGGCGGGCTGGCTTCCGAGCACCTTATCAGGCAAGGAAGGATCATCCAGTGGCGTGAAGACGAACACCCTACTCATGGTGCCGGTGAAGCCAGAGCCGCGTACATACCATTTGCAGTCCAGGCTGACCGGAGTAAACAGGTCGAACCGGTTTAGTACTTCAACCATCCTGGCAGCAATACGCAAGGCGGATTGAAGTCCTGGAGGAGTGACCTCTCCAAGGTCCCAGAACCATGATCCGCATTCCTTCGGGGCGCGCATTAGAGTTGACATTCTTTCCCCTTACGGATAGATGGAGCCGTCAGCCGGAATCTTAATCGCTCCATCGTCGAAGCGCAGGAGAAACGTCACTCCGGTTTCCTCCGCTAGCTCCTCCATGGCTCCAAAAACCCGAGGCTTCAAGGTCGATATCGAATGATGAACATCGAGGATGGCAACGCCTTGCCGCATAAGCTCATAGTCCAACTGGTTAGCTGAACTCTCTGCATTCTTTAGCACTTTCTTGGCGCTAGATACATTTTTGAGCTGGTACCCGTAATCGATCCCCCCGTCGGCGTTTCGGGTGTAGACATCCAGGTCCCACGGTGTCGTAGCGTCTCCGAACTCGAACCCAAGACGTGTAAACCCTCGACTCTGCAGCTCGGTCGCATGAGTAAGAGCCATGTAAGCGGCGGGAACCATGCTGCTGAGGGGGTCATTCCGGCTGGGCCCCTTCTTGCACATCTTTAGAATCCCATCGTAATTCTCCACCCCGCGAAGATGCCCGCGGTTGATGAGTTCAGCGACGCCTGCCCCGTAGGGGTCCTTGCTGAGGCTACGCACGATAAGTGCGCGATCTCCCTGATCCAGCTTTGCATGGCTGAGCTCTGCGAGAAGGTCGGCTTCCTGCTCCGGCCTTAGCGGCCCCGTGTGTGTCTGCGCGACCTCGTTGGGCACCCGGCCGTACCTGCTCGGATCGACGTCCGGCACAATGCCGGCCGCGTCGTTGTGTGCACCGGTTTCGAGGCCGTCGCCCGTATGGGCCGCGCCGTCGGCGCTGTCGCCCAGATCGTCGAGGCCGCCCGCGCCCGGGCTCTCTGGGTGGCCGGAGCCGGGTATGGCGTTGTCGGCTGTTGTGCCGCCCGGGATCGCATTGTCAGTCGTGGAGCCGCCAGACACGTCGCGGCCGCCGCCCGTGGACGGCGTCTCCGTGTGGCCGCCACCAGTCGTGGGGGCGTGGTCACCGGTGCGGCCTGGCCCGCCTGCCCTGTTGTCCACGTTGTTCGTGGGCATATGACTGCCCGCGCTGCCGCCCGGGGCACTGTGGTCGCCGACGCGGCCCGTGGGGGTGTTGTCGCCTGGCCCGGTGCCGCCGCGGCCTGCGTTGTCACTGGTGCGGACCGGATCGGATATGTCCGAGCCGACGCGTGTGATGTCGTCGCCGCGTCCGCCGACGCTGGCTAGGGCAGGCTGTTTCTGGGGGGCCGGTGTATCGATGCGTGGGTTGTCCGTTCCTGTGGCAGGTGGGGCGGGCTTCTCCTTGGTGGCGTCTTCGGCGCGCTGGAAGAGGCTGCCGTCCTTGTTGTAGAGGTCGCCTCCAGCATGCATGTACTTTCCGGTGAAGGGGTCCTTCAACGTGTTCGGCGGGAAGGTGACCGTGCCATCGGGCAGTTTGACATTGCCGTTGGGGAGCCTGGTTGCCCCTTCGGGAATAGGGGTGTCCTTGGGCAACTGGACGGTGCCGTCCGGCAGCTCGACGGAGCCCTCGGGCGGGCTGTAGGCACCGTCGGAGATCTTCGGGACCTCGGCGTGGCCGGTGTTCTTGAGGTGGGCTACCAGGTCGCCGATCTTCGACAGGCCCGCGCCTGCGCCCTTGAAGACGTACGTCATCGGGTCGATGGCATGGCCGACCTTGCCTGCGACGGACACGACCTTGGCCACTGTGCCGGCCTTGCCCGCGCCCGAGATGGCGGCACCGCCGCCACGGGTGACGATGGCGGTGAGGACATTGAAGGTGACGGCGCCGGCGGCCCGGGAGGGGTTCGATCCCCACTGGTCCCAGGCCACAAGCGCCTTGCCGGTCTCCTTCATGGCCGTACGCGACTCCCGCAGCCAGGAGGGAAGTTTGTCCTCCGGCGCCGCCCAGAACGCAGCACCCAGCCCCAAGGGGAGGGTGGTGATCGCTACGCCGGTGGCGAGCTGGGCCAGGCCCTTCCATGCCTGGCCGGCGGCGTCCGCGCCGTCGACGCCGATGAGGGTGCCCAGCCCCTTGATGGTGCCCCATACGCCGTCGACGATGACGCCCTTGCCGAAGTCGTAGGCGTGTTCCCACACCTGCCACCAGGGAACGGACTCCTCGACCGCGTCGCCCCAGGGCAGGCTCTTGGACTGCTTGAGGGCTTCGGCGTCGTAGCCGTACATGCCCTGCTTGTTGGAGCCGTCGTTGACCGTGAGGGCCTTGCCGCCCACGAGGGCGACGATCGTGGCGTGGCAGTCGCGTTCAGCTGCCTGGAACGCGGTCCACACCTCGGCGATCTTGTTGCGGCGACTCAGGTTCTCGTCGGTCAGGTCGCCGTCCTCGCGCCATTTGTCATCGCCGTCGACCTTGTCGCGGAACGCGGCGGCATCGGCTTTGAGCTGCTCAAGCTGCTTGACCAGCGGCCTGACCTCACGGGCGTAGGTCCCCAGAGCGCCGGCGATGGTGTGCGCGTCCCGGCTCAGGTCGTGCGCGGTGTCCGCGACCGGTTGGGTGACGCCGAACAGCTGCTCCGCCTCGGGCGCCTTGTAGAAGGCGGACAGTCCGCCGAAGGACTTGTGGACGTCCGACCCGGCGGTCTCCACTTTGGAGCCGCCGCTGGAGATGGCCTTGATCTTGGTTTCGAGAACGTCCAGATTGCCGGTGAAGACCGGCACCTCGGCCGGGTCGACCGGCGCGTTATTCATTTCTTCCCCCCGAAGTCCTTCAGCGCATCCACCTGCACGGCCGAGGCAGCGTTCTGGGCGTTCTTCGCCGCTTCCAGATCTCCCTGGACGTATTCATTGGTGGCTTTGGCCGCGCCCAGGACGGCGGCCTGGCAGCGATCGGCCATCGCCTTGAGGTTCTTCTTGCGCTGCGCCGCGTACTCGGCCAGCGCGGCGGCGACCGGGCCCGTCGACTGCTGCTTCGCCCACAACGGAGCCTGCTGCGGCGCTACCACCGGCCCCTGGGGACGCATCATCACGGCCTGCGAGCCCGGCACCGCCGTCCCCGCCGCCGAAGCAGCCTCCTGCATATCCGCCAGCAGCGCGGTCAGGGCCTTCCCCAGGTCCTCGGCGTGTGTGCCGACGACCTTCAACTGGCCCTGTACACCCTGCGGCTGAATGTCCCACGACGCCATGAACGCCCCCTGCATACCTCTCTGTCACACCGGCGCTACGACCTGTGCGGGCGCCGTCACCCCCGACAGCCCCATGGCGCACTGCGACCGGATTACTTCTCCTGCCGATGCGCCACGGCTGGTTCAGCCGATGTTGTCGACCGCGGACTTCGCGCGCGCCAGCGTCTGGTGCGCGGTCGCGTCGTTCTTCTCCAGCGTCGTCTTCAGCAGCTGGATGATGCTCCTGACCTCCTGCGAGGCGCGGTTCCAGCGCATTTCCTTGCCGTGGTACTCCTCCGCGACACCATCCGCCGCGAAGTCCGCCATCGCCGCCTTCACCTGCGCATCACGCGCCGCAATCACCTGCTCCAGACGGCCGATCACCGCCTGTACGTTGCCCTGCGCCTCCGCCGAGGCGCCCGTGTCGTACGAACGCCGGTCCATGCCAGCAGCCATCACAAACCACTCCCCGCTGAGATCTGAGTACTTCTGTCGCTTCTCGGGCGGTCAGCGGCCCGAGAAGCGGGCCGCGTCGAAGTTCGCCGCCGACATCTGCGACCGCGCGTTGTCCGCCTGCTCCTGGACGCCCGTGCTGAACGCCGACTCCATGCCCGACTGGCCTCCCACGATCGCCGCCAGGGCACTGTTCAGCGCCGCGGTGATCTCGTCCGCGCGTGACTTGAACGAGTCGAACGCCGCCTTGCCCGCACCGTTGAACTTGCCCTCCAGCGGCTGGGCGGCCTGGACGAGCTGGCGGATCAGCGTCCCCAGCTCCGTACTCGACCCCTGCGACTGCGTCCTCAGTGTCGAGAGCGTCTGCGCCCCCATGTCGAACTTCATCGGGCTCCCCCCGTCAGACTTGACGATCGTATGTACGGTCATGCCTATCAACCGAGGCGTGACCGGTGCAATTCACAAACCCGATCCTATGGCCAGGGTGTGACAATGGCTCAAAGCTGCCAGACGTCCGCCCCCTGTGCGTGCAGTCTGCCCTCTGAGTAGGTAAGCGCTGGCAGTGGTTGGTGCCCGAACGCCGGGGCGACCAGCGTGCCCACCGGCGGAGCCTCGGCGGCAGGGGTAGAAGCCGCAGGCTTCGGCCAGCTCGTTTGTACGCTCCATGGCACGGCCCCCTGTTGCTGCGGTGCGGTTGTGGCTTCGCTCGTGAGCTCAGCGCAAAAGCTGGGTCACGGTTCCGGAGCCGGCGGCACGACCGCGGTAGCGGAAAGGGAAGGAATGGCCTTCCTCGAGGGCGACGGGCTGTTCGAGCATGACCGTCACCGCACCCTGGTGAAGCGGATGCAGCACGTCGGTGCCACGGGGCAGCGTCACAGCGCCACACACCGCAGCAGCACGGATATAGAAGCAGAGACAGTCGCCGGTCCGTATCTCGGCGCCACCCTCCTCCTCCGAGAGTAGCGCGATGTCGGCTGCGAAGCCGGAGTATGCCTCGATTGATCGCGGTGCTGCGAGCACCACCCCCCGTTCAATCGCTCCCGCCGCTGCCCCCGGCAGGAGCAGTCCCACGTGCATGCCCGCGCTCGCCTCGTCGACGCGACGCCTGATCGGCTCGCCGACGCGAAGCCTGCCCGTCTCGATGTCAGTAACGTGAGTTACCGCGCAGCTGCCGAAGCCAACGATCTCCACGTCGTCGCCCCTGCGAACCCGCCCACGCTCGATCCGGCCCGTCGGCATCACCAGCCTGCCCTGATTGAGGTGGAAGACATCTTCGACACACATCAGGAACGGCTTCTCGACCGCGCTCACCAACGCTCCCCTGACAGCCCCACACACCGATAGCGAACAAAGATTCGACAGCGGACGGTAATTGCCTCACGATCACGGCATCGCTCCATGCTGGCCCCCATCCAGATGCTCTCACGCGCCCTTCAGATGCCGCATCAAGCGTTCGAAGTCCTGCCAGCCCGACAGGTCCGACGGGTCGCCCGGCAGTGGGTAGTACAGGGCAGGGCGGGTCTTCGACCCGAGGAGTACAGGCTGCTGTGGCAGCGGGGTGTTCCGGGCGCGGTCGCCGGGCATCTGGCGGACCTCCTCCGCGCCGAGCACGAAGGCGAGGGGGACGCCGGGGCCTTCGAAGCGGGGTGGCACTGCCAGGTCGCGGCGAGCTTTGCGGAGCTGGATGAGCATCGACTGCAGGTGGTGGCGGGTAGCGAGCAGCTCGGCGGCCTTGGGCAGGGCGTCCAGCGGCGGTTCCTCCTCGGTGCGGTAGCCGAAGGCCAGCGTGGTGTGCTCCTCCACGCCTGCCTTTGTTCGGCTGACGCGTACCGTGGCCAGGCCAGGCTGGTCCGGGCTGCCGACCACGACGAACCATGTCGGCTCGGGCGCCCTTTCGCGGGCAAGGTCGGTGATCTGGCGTGGGGACCAGGGCAGGTTGGCGGGTTCTGCGGTTCCCCATCCGGCTGGGGGCTGGCCGGTGAGTTCGCGCCAGATCGTCTCCAGCGCGCCGCCGAGGACCAGGCGGTCGTCTGCAGGGTGGACCGTGCGGAACGTGATGGCCAGCTGGCGTTCGCCGGTGGCCGTGACCTCCTGGTAGGCGGCGGCCACCGGGGTGTGCGGGTCGTTCTCGGTCGCCTCAGCCGCCGCTATGGGGGCGAACATGCCGTCCTGCCAGCGCAGGATGGCTCCGGTCAGTCCGTCGTAGTAGCCGTCCTGTTCGTCGCGTACGACCCAGCGGGAGGGCCAGTTGCTGAGGCTGTCGCGTACAGCCGGGGAGAGGGTGGTGCTGGGCGGGGTGACGATCTGCAGACCCAGCTCGGCGCCTGCGGCGGTCTGCAGCGCGTTGGACAGCCAGGCCGTCATGGCGACCACAGGGCGGTCCTGGATGACGACGGCGACCTTGTCGGTGAGGACGTCGACGGCGGGCTGCGCGGAGGCGGGCGCGGGCGCCACGTTCACCTCGTCGGTCTTGACGACGGCAACGGAGCGCGCGGCCTCCGGCGGCCAGGCGGAGCCGTCGGCCAGGGAGGCGAGCCGTGCGGCGAAGGTGCCAGCGAGGTGCTCGGCGTGTTCGACGCCGGTGGTGGCGCGGGCTTCGGTCCACCAGTACGGAACCGGTGGTGGGGTGGCTCCGAGTAGCCGCTCGGCCTCGCCGGCGACCTGCACGAGCAGTGGTGGCTCGACGGAGACCAGCGGTCGGCCCTCACTGTCGCACAGGCGCATGACGGCGCCTTCGCCTGTGGTGTCCACCAGATTGTCGGGGCCTCCGGAGAGCAGGCCCGCGAGCATGCCCCATGGGTCGGGCATGCGCTGGGTGAGGGCGATGACGTCCTTGGTCATGTGGTCATCCGGTCCTTCGTCATTCGTGGCATGGATGCGCTGATGAGACTCCTGGAAAGTGGCTGTGGCCGCAATTCCAATGTCGATGAAGCGGGTCCGTCGGCCTCTGGGATGCCGTCCCTCCGTTGTTGACTTGCGTGCCCAGGTGTCAGCAGGAGCCGGCGGCGTGCTGGGACACCCAGCCGCGGTAGGTACGTGTCGGGTGTCAGTGACCGCTTCGACCGTTGGGGGATAGTCGGGCGGGCGGCGGGCATATCGGCGTGGCTGTCGGGGAGGGGGCCAGCCATGGGGATGAGAGCATGGACAGCATGTCCGATATATCCGCGCTGTGGCAGCTCGCTGCCTCGGCTGAGACCGCGTGGCTGGCCGAGCTGTGCCAAGACGACGGCTACACGGGGTTCCTGCCGTCCGGCGTGCCGGACGCGGCCTGGGTGCTGCACGCGATGTACGAGCACGAGCGGGGCCCCGGAACGGTCTCGCACCACCAGACGTACCAGGCTGCGCTGGCCGACGGCACTATCGAGCCGATGGTCGTCGGCGGTATCGACGTCGATGCCACGCCGGGGCTGGTGGCCACGGGTGGCGGGCTCGGGTGGGCCGAGCACCCGGGGAGCGGCTGGCGGCGGCTGCGGTGGGCGGAGCTCGCCCGCCGGGTCGGTGAGCCGGTCGTGGCCGAGGGGCTGTTGCCCTCCTATCGCAGCGCGCCCGACGGCCGTGCGGCGGATGGCAGCTGGCCGGCGGGAATCGAGCCCCCGACGGAGGGAAGCCTGGACCGGGAGTCCTGGTACCGGCTGATCCAGATCCTGCAGGCATACAGCTCAGCCGGCCCGGACACCCGCTGTCTCGCCTACTACAACCCTTGGGTGATGGGGGCCCTGGACTTCGACAACCGGCACGTCCTCACGGGGCGGCTGGGCGATGCGGTGGCGCTGTACGGCCTGGACGATCCGGACTTCAGCCCGTCCAACCTGTGGCCGCAGGACCGCACATGGATCGTCGGCACCGACTACGACCTGTGGGGGGCCAAGGTCGTGGGCCCCACGGAGCTCATCGATGCCCTGGTTGACGATACGGAGATCGAGGCCGTACGGCTGCCGTGGGCCAGTTGACGCGGCAGTGTCTTGTGATAGTCAAGGCTTAACGTGGCGGGTTGCATCTCCTCGGTCTGCGGGCCGTGCAGGCGTCGGTGGTCGGGCTGTCAGCCCTGGTCCTGGGCGTATCGGGTGGCGTACCCACGCGCATCGATGTCGGGGTTACGCAGTACCGCCCAGAACAGGTCGTCCGGTATGGGCGGAAGCGATGGGCTGCCGAGATCCGCGAGCAGTTCGTCGCGCCAGGTGACGCTCAGGTGGCTGCGAGCGTTCGCGATCCCCGTCACCGCCCGGTGCGGCAACCCCCACACCACCTCCACCATCTTCTCCGCTGCCCATCTGCGGTAGCTGTCCCGCTGTTCCGTCGCCTCAGCGATCACCGCACGCAGCCGCAGGCCCAGCGGGCCGTTCTGGTCCACCGGGACGATCTCGCCCCGCTGCGTCGCCTCGAGGGCGGCGGTGACCTCGGTGTACTTGGCCAGCCCGGTCTCGATGGCCAGGCGGCGCATCTGCTTCAACGCCGCCTGGGCCACCCGCTGACGGGGCAGCGTGGCAACCAGCGCGCCCAGCTCATCCAGGCCGTGCAGGAAGCCGACCATCAGCGGTTCCGGCGGGGTCTGGGGCAGAGCCAGCGGCGGCAGCTCGGTCGCCGTTCCGGGGAGTGGGTCATCGGCGCTGCCCCAATCCGAGCTCGGAGGGTCCACCGTCTCCCATATCAGCCGGCCGTTGAACGTTACCGGGACGTCTCTTTGGAACGTGCGACCGCTCTCCAGACTGTCCGCTACATGTGCCAGATAGGCGCCCAGTGACTCGGCGTTGCCGAAGTCGGTCCCGGATTCGTCGAAGAACCGCCCGATCGCGCCGTACGCGTCACGCCCGGGTCGGCAGTCGATCGTCAGGCCATCAGAGGTGGCGTCGTAGGAACCGAACTGGACGTAGCCTTGGTGCCACCAGTAAAAGCCCTCGTCCCCGTCGGCGTCCTCCTCGTCCAGTTCAGCGGCGATGTCCCGCAGGAACTGGGTCGCCTCGATGATCTCCCGCACGCCGAGCAACCGGTCGTGCGTCGGGAACCGGAACGCCGCCTCCGCCGCTGCGTCCTGCACCCCGTTGTGTCGGCGCAGCGATGCCACCAGATCGGGCGGGAAGGTAACGTTCAGTTCCTTCTCCGCCGCCCGTATCTCCTCATCCGCTGCGGGTGGGCAGAGCGAGGCGAGGGTGTGTGGCGCATGTGTCCGCAGCCAACCGTCGATGCGGTCCCACGAGCTCTCTACGAGGTCAATTGTCATGAAACCGACCCTAGGCGGGGGCACTGACAGCGCGGCCACCCGCCGCCGCAGTCAACGTTCGGTGCCACGCACTCAAGTTTCTCTGGCGCAGGCAGGCAAACCAGAGTGCCTCCTGCCGTCCAACCCAGGCGCATGACAGCGAATCCAGCCGTCCCGCTATCTGCGACTGGCCGCGTTCACGAAGTGCTCGGGCAGGATTTCAGTGAGGCCGCTGGCCCTTTTACGGACTATGAACAGGCAGCCAGAATCGAGAGGACAGGGCGCGGGGCCGCACGTATCCTCCGAGCCGTGACACCGATATATGTGCTGGACGGCACGCAGATCAGAACGCTGGAAGACTTTTGGCGAGTCGTCGGCGAAGCGATCAACGGTCCGGGGGGCTACTTCGGTCGAAACCTCGATGCCTTCGCCGACTGCCTCAGCGGTGGCTTCGGAACGCCCGACGACGATGACTATGTGGTCGAGTGGCGTGACCACCAGGTGTCCCGCGAGCATCTTGGCTATCCGGAGACAGCAAGCCAGTTGGCGATCCGGTTGTCACGCTGTCACCCCACGAACCGCCCTTCGGTAGGCGCCGACCTTGCCGCAGCAAGAGAAGAGCGTGGAACCACTGTCTTCGATTGGCTGGTCGAGATCTTCGACGATCGCGCTCCTGGTGTCCTGCGACTCCGGTGACGGTTGCGAGGACGCCTTGTTCAGCACGCGGGGGAGGTGGATGTGGAAGTGCTCGACTTCGACGTCGCGGCCGCGTTCGCGAAGTGCTCTGGCAGGGTGTCAGTGAGGCCGCTGGGCTCCTTTCCGGCAGGGTGTGAAACCCAGCGGCTCATGGGCATCGTCCCTATTACGCTGCCGGGATGTCTGATCACGAGGGCTATCGCCGTCACTCCGCTCGCGTTCTGTTGTTCGATGAGATGGACCGTGTGCTGTTGCTGAAGTTCCATGTCGATCCGGATGTCCCCGGGAGCGGTCACGGCTGGTGCACGCCCGGCGGGGGTGTAGAGGACGGCGAGACCCTGGCTGAGGCAGCGGTCCGCGAACTGCGCGAGGAGACAGGGCTGTCGGTAGCCCCGGAGTCTCTCGGGCCGAAGGTTGCGGAGACTTCCGGGTATGCAGACCTCGGCTGGGCCAAAGGGACCTTCCAGGACGACTTCTTTCACCTTCGGATCACGGCTCACCAGGTGGACATCAGCGGCCAGGAAGCCCATGAGCGCAAGTACCATGCAGGACACCGCTGGTGGACGCTTAGTGAGCTGGTTACCAGCAGCGACACGATCTACCCGTGTGGCCTGGCCGGGCTGGCGTCCGACCTTGTCGCCGGATGTATCCCGCCCGATCCGGTTCGGTTGCCCTGGCACCACTGAGGGCACAGCCATGGAGCCGTCGGCTTCAGCACGCGGGGGAGGTGGACGCGGAGGTAGCTCGACTTCGACGTCGCCGCTGCGTTCGCGGAGTGCTCGGGCAAGGAGTTGTGTGAGTCCGCTGGCCCTGTGGCGACTGCCGGTGCATCCGATTGCGATGCGCCGGGGCCTGCCGGGAGGTCGGCGTAGTCCGCGAGGCTGTCGAGCAGTTCGCGGGCGCCGGGGATGTTGAGGACGATGTCCTGGACGCGAGGGCGGAAGCCGTCGAGGTCGAGGATGTCGCGGGCAGCGGCCGCGTCGCGCAGCCGGTCGCGGACGTCCTCGATCCGGTCGGCGGCGGGCGGTACGGGGAGCCGTCCGGGCCGGTGGGCAGGTGCAGGTAGCCGAACGAGATCAGGCTGATCGAGCGCACGAAGGTGTGTCCTTCTGCCTCCCTGCGGCGGTGACATGGGCTCGCACCTGGCCGCGCCCCGTTCAGCGCGTGCGCAGGCCGCGCCCGGCCACGGCAGCGAGTGCCCCGGTCAGCACGACGAGCGCGGCCGTCTGTGCCAGGACACCGGCGAGGAGCGCGTCGGGGGTGGGCACGTCGAGCCACTGGTACAGGACCGCCACGCGTATCGCCAGGATCAGCAGGCCCAGTGCCGCGAGGGCGACGGCTGCGCAGGCGGTGCCCTGGTCCGTGCGCGGGGCGCGCCACAGCAGCCAGCCCAGTGCGCCCACGAGGAAGCAGGTGGCCGGTGCCCACACCGAGTCGGCGGCTATCGGCGACAGCACGATGGAGGCTGCCATCACCACGCAGCAGGCCATGAAGAGCAGTCCCGGAGAGCCTCCGGGAAGCGAGGCCGGGGGCGCGTCACGGTGGTAGGCCGCGCAGAGCGCGAGCGCCGTCAGCCAGGCAAGGAGCGCCGAGGCGGCCGCGTACGCGGGGTCCGGCGGGACCGATTCGTCCACCAGCGGTGCCACCAACGGCCAGGCCGTGGGCAGGGCGGCCAGCAGCACGGCCGCCCGCGCGAGGCGCCGGCGGTCACGCAGGAGGGCGACGTATCCGGCCGTCCAGAGCAGGGGGAGCGTCCAGCCGGCGACGGAGATGATGCCGGTCGGCAGTCCGTGGCCCGTGAAGCCCGACGCGAACATCTCCCACCGCGCGGCATCGCCGGTCGACGCCCAGGTCAGTGCCAGGACGCGGTCGACGACCGCGGAGGCCGCCTGGAGCAGGACGGCGAAGAGCACGAAGAGCCGCGCCGCCGCGCCGAGCAGGGCATAGGGCCGGGGCGCGCCGGTGGCCGCCAGCCGGCTGCGCACCGCCAGAGCGGCGACGCTCGCCACCTCTCCCACGGTGGGCCTGCTCTGGTCCGCCGTCTCCTGGTCGATGTCCCACAGGTACGTCTCGACCATCTCGTCCTCCCGCGCCCGGCGGTAGTACGCGGGCAGCAGGCGCAGTACCGCGCGGTAGCGCGTCTCTAGCAGTGTCGTCATGCGAGACCTCCGGCGAGTCGGGGACCGGTGGCGGGCTTGGCGGGTTTGACGTCGGCCGGGGCGGGGGCGCGGCGGCCTGCGGTGATCCGTTTCCTGGCCGCGCTGGCACCGGCCGCCATCCGTTCCGCCTCGGCGGTGAGGGCCTGGACGCCCTCGTCGGTGAGGCGGTAGTACCGCCTGAGCCGTCCCTGCTGGACTTCCTCGCGGTCCAGGACGATCAGTCCGTCGGCGGTGAGCCGGTCCAGCACTCCGTAGAGGGTGCCGACGCGCAACTGCACCTCGCCGGAGGACAGCTCCTCGACCTCGCGCAAGATGCCATACCCGTGCCGCGGCTGGTCGGCCAGGGCGGTCAGGACGAAGAACGCCGCCTGTGTCATGCTCCTCGATGTCATGAAGCCATGTTATCTCGGCTGCCGATATATTCAGCTTTGGTGAGGCCGGGCCCTTCGCGGAACGCTTCGAACCTCCAGGTGACGTGGTCCCGGAAGTGTCCCGGGCGCGGTGCATGCCGGATGCCGTCTCAGCTGATCTGGTCCCGCTCCGCTGTGGCGAACCGATACCCCGCCTGAGTCGTCGGCCACGACTGGTAGTCCTGGTAGTCCCTGAAGGGTCGTCCTGGTTCGAGGCCAGGTTCTCGTGAACG
The DNA here is from genome assembly GCF_042895955.1 of Streptomyces sp. NPDC001339. Lineage (NCBI taxonomy): Bacteria > Bacillati > Actinomycetota > Actinomycetes > Kitasatosporales > Streptomycetaceae > Streptomyces > Streptomyces sp. NPDC001339. The sequence continues at coordinate 551,331 of NZ_JBIAWT010000002.1, forward strand.
GTGGAGGAGGCGCCCTTCACGCTTGCCGGCCAGTCCTCCGCGGCGGTCCGGGCAACGCCGATCTCGTCCGCCCGTCCGCCTTTCAGGTCGGCCGATCTGCCTGTTGAGTGAGGACCGGGTGAATTGCCATGCCCTGTCGGCCTGGATTCTGCTCATCTGGAAGGAATGACCGAAACGTGCCCCCGGTGTGAGGCATCGCCGACAGCGGATGCATCATCGCAGGTGGGAGAGGTGATGCGGATGAGTGGACAGGTAATGGCGGAGAGCCCGCTGGGGCAGGGCGTCCACGGGGCGTGCCCTCGGGACATCTGGACGGGCAGGGCCATCCTGGTGTCGGCGGCGGCCCTGGTGGCTGAAATGGCCATCGGGGGTGTGGTCCTGATTCTCATCGGCCTGTCGCAGGATCCCGGGACCGAGCTCAACGGCCTCGGTCTCGTCTTCATGATTCTCCTCCTGCCGGTGCTCGCCCTCGCCAGCGTGATTCTTGGCCTTCTCGCAACGCTCTTGCTGGTACTGCCCACTGTTTGGTTGGCGCGCTGGGCGGAGGATCGCTGGGGGTGGACGCAGAAGTGGGCATCGTGGGGCGTGTTGCTTGCGGCTTCGGTGGTGTCGGCGGCGCTGCTTGTCGTGGGCAGCGTGTTGTACGCGATGGCTTCGGGGGCAGTGGGCTCGCCGACGGCCCATGCCTGGTGGTGGCTGGCACTGACCGGGATCATCGTCCCGGGCGCGCTGCTCGCCCGGCTGGCGGCGTCCCGCACCGAGCCGCGGAGCGGCCTGAAGCTGGGCCTACAGGTGGTCGCATCGGGAGCTGCCAGTGCTGTGGGGCTTGCGCTGGTGGGCGGGCTGGCCTATGCGACTGGCCTGGTGAAGCTGTATGAGCCGCCCCACCTGAGCCTTACCGATGTGGTCGGCATCTGGCAGGACGGCCGCGGCGGCACACTCGAACTCGCTGCCGACGGGCGGGCGACTGCCCGCCGGCTGAGCGACACCGGCCATGGCCACTGCGAGGGAACGGGCAAGTGGAGCCTGGGGAACAGCGGGACGCACAGCCAAGATCTGCAACTTGCGGGCGCCTGTGGCACCACCTGGAGCATCGCCGGAACGCCGGAACGCCCCACCCTCTACTACTACGTCGGCGACCCGGACAGTGGGCAGCGCTACACCCTGCTGCGTGGCAGCGAACGCTAGGTCATCCGTGTTGGCTCTTGCTCGGCGCGATGGGGCAGTTGCCGTACCGCAGCCCTGACCGCACTCCACACATCCCTCAGCGGAGAGGGCCGTGCGTTATTCCGGGGAGTAGGCGGTCTGGATCAGGCGGTTGGGCTGGCCTCTGCGGATGAGGACGCCGCGGCCGGGCGGTTGCTGTGCGGCGTAGACGCCGGGGAACAGCTGGCCCTCGCCGCGGTCTCCTGCCATGACGATGGCTGAGGATCCTGATTCGCGCAGGCCTTGGACGAGGGGTTCGTAGATGCCGCGGGAGGCGCCGGCGACGCGGCGGGTCAGGACGAAGTGGAGTCCGATGTCCACTGCGGAAGGGATGTACGGCAGGAATGCCGCGAGGGGTTCCTGGCCGGCGGTGGTGAGCACGTCGTAGTCGTCGACGAGGACCACGATCCGTGGTCCGCCGCCCCAGCTGCCGGGCTGAAGGTCCTCCAGGCGGGTGCTCTCATCGGGCAGTCGCTTGTCCAAGACGGTGGCGATACCGGCGGCGAGGCCCGCGCAGAGCTTGGCGTTGTACGCGTAGCCGCCGTTGAACTCTTCGGGGATTGCGCCGCGCAGACCGCGGCGCGGGTCCATGACCGCGAAGACCAGCTCGTCCTCGCCGTAGCGCTCGATGAGGCCGCGGGCGATGGTCTTGAGGAGGTTGGTCTTGCCGCATTCACTGTCGCCCATGATCAGCAGGTGCTGGTCGTGCTGGAACAGGTCGAGCACGACGGGCTGGAGCGCAGCTTGGTCCAGGCCGATCGGAACCCGCTTGGGTTCGGCGGCCGGCCCCGGCAGTTGGCCGGGTTCCAGGATGTGCGGCAGAACCCGGATCGGTTGGGCGACGTCGCCGCTCCAGGTGGCGCGGATCGTGCGGGCCGCTCGTTCCAGGGTGGTGCCCAGGTCTGTGGTGTCGGTGAGTGAGTCGGTGCGGGGGAGTGCGACCTGGGCGAAGAGTCTGCCGTCGGTCAGGACGCGGCCGGGCTCGTCGGGCGAGAGGGTCTTGGCGAGGTTGTGGTCGATGCTGGATTCGCTGGGGTCGTTCAGCCGCAGTTCGAGGCGGGTGCCGAAGTTCGACTGGACGGCGATGCGTGCGTCGTTCCAGCGGAGCATGCTGGCCACGACGTGGATGCCGTAGCCGCCGCCGCGTTTGAGGATGTCGGCGACAGCGTCGTCCAGCTCTTCGAAGTCGTCGCGCAGCGCGCCGAAGCCGTCGATGACGAGCACGATCTCGGCGGAGGCTAGCTGAGGCAGCCGGCCCGTCGCGTGCAGGGTGCGCAGTTGGTCGACGGAGTCGATGCCGTGCTCGCGGAAGAGGTCCTCCCGGGCGGCGAGCATGGTGCGTACTTCGTCGATGGTGCGGGCTGCGCGTTCGCGGTCGGCGCGGCCCGCGATGCCGCCGACGTGCGGCAGGCCCGACAGGGCTGCCAGGCCGCCGCCGACTAGATCGAGGCCGTAGATACCGACCTGCTGCGGGGTGTGGGTCAGCGCGAGGGAAAGGACGAGAGTGCGCAGGAGGGTGGTCTTGCCGGACTGCGGGCCGCCGATGACGGCGGCGTGTCCGCCGGCCACCGTCAGATCCAGGTACCACTGGCCCTGCCACTGCCTGGCCGGATCATCGAGCAGCCCGAGTGGTACCTCCAGCGGCCCACGACGCGCCGCGAGCTGCATACCGCGCGCCCCGACGTCCAGGGGGCCGACGACGGTGTCCAGGGCGATCGCGTCGGGCAGCGGGGGCAGCCAGATGCGGCGCACCGGGCTGGCGGCGTGGGCCAGCTGGTCGACCATGACGCCGAGCTCGGTCGGCCCCATCTCCCGGCGCGGCATCGCCGACTCCTGCTCGCTCTGATCCTCCGCGCCGGTGGTGGTGCTGTAGGTGTCGTAGGGGAAGGCGAGAGGCCCGGTGTCCTCGTCCTCCTCGCGTTGCACGGGGCCGCGGTAGGCGCCGGAGACGTAGCTGGCTTTGAAACGGTCGTAGTGGCTGGTGTCGACCTTGAGATAGCCGAAGCCGGGCAGCGGCGGCAGGTGGAAGGCGTCGGTGGTGTCCAGGACGGTGCGGGATTCGTCGGCAGAGAAGGTCCGCAGGCCCAGCCGGTAGGACAGGTAGGTGTCCAGGCCCTTGAGATGGCCGCCCTCGATGCGCTGACTGGACAGCAGCAGATGCACCCCGATCGAGCGGCCGATGCGGCCGATGGACAAGAACAGGTCAATGAAGTCCGGCTTTGCGGTGAGCAGTTCACCGAACTCGTCGATGACAACGAACAGGTGCGGCAGTGGTTCCAGGTCGGGCCGCCGGCTGGCGCGCAGCGCGGCGTAGTGGCCGATGTCGGCGATGTTCCCCGCGTCCTTGAGGACCTGCTGACGGCGCTTGACCTCACCGGCCAGCGAGGCGTGGACGCGTTCGACCAGGCCCGCCTGGTTCTCCAGGTTGGTGATGACGCCGGCTACGTGCGGCAGGTCGGCGAACGGCGCGAAGGTCGCCCCACCCTTGTAGTCGACCAGGACCAGGGCGAGGTCCTCGGGCGGGTGCGTGGCCACCAAGGCGAGGACGATGGTGCGCAACAGCTCCGACTTCCCCGAGCCGGTGGCGCCGACGCACAGGCCGTGCGGGCCCATGCCCAGCTCGGAGGACTCCTTCAGGTCCAGCAGCACCGGCTCGCGGGCATCGTTGATGCCGATCGGCACGCGCAGATAGGCACGCTCACCCCGTGGTGCCCACAGACGTGACAAGTCCAGTTGCGCCACATCGTCGATGCCGAGGAGGTCGGCGAAGTCGACCGGACCGGTCAGGGGAGCATCGGCGAGCGATTCGGCGGACAGACGCAGCGGCGCCAGCATCCGGGCCAGGCCCTCGGCGAACGGGATGCTGACCTCGTCCACCGTGCCCTGCGCGTGGATCGGCTCCTGCTCGCGCAGGTCCTCGATGACCACCTGATCGCCATCGACGGTGATCCGGACGCTGACGTGTCCCGGCTCCTGGACCTGCTGCTCAAGCAGGTGGACAACGGTGACGCCCATCTCGCGCAGGCCGACCGCCTCGTCGGGACGCGGCAGCTCGACCGCGTCCTCGCCGTGCCCGTCGGCGACGACCACCAGCCGGGACGTCATGGACAGGGCGTCGTTGCCGGACAGGCCGCGGCGCACCTCGGCCGCGTAAGAGGCGCGGCGGCGCAGTTCCGGGCCGAGCTGCCGGGCGAGCTGGGGCGTGGAAGGCGCGATACGGCGCGCGGCGACGGGGCCGTCGAACTGCTCGCCATCGAGCAGATGCGGCATCCACTTGGCCCACTCCCAGTCCGCCAGCCGGTCCCCGGGCACCGCGACAGCCATCGCGACATCGTCGGGGGCATGCAGGGCGGCAGCCTGGATGAGCAGGGCACGCGCGACGCGCAGGCAATCCTCGCGCGGGCCGATGACGCTGACGTTGCCGACCCGGTCCAGTGGGACGGTGAGCGGGAGTTCGGTGCCGATGCGGAAGCGGGCCATCAACGCCGAAGCCTCGTTGAGCATGAAACGGTCAGGCGGGGTGAGGACCGACGAGCCCTGCTGAGCGATCTGCAGATCGCGTACGGGCATCTCACCGGTGCCGACCCGCACCCGCAGGAAGTCGCCATCGACACGACGGCGCTCCCACAGGCGCGCCGGATCACGCACGACGTCGTACAGAGCGGCCGGCGGCGGGTTGAGGACCCCAGCGCGCTCGCGACGCTGGCGCTCCTCGGCAGCAAGCTCTTCGCGCAGGTCCTCCAGATAGGCGAGATACGCCTCACGCTGGGTGCGCCGGGTGCGCTGGGCCTTGCCACGCTGCGAGAAGACGAGCGCGACGGAGCCGATGACGGTGACGACGAGGATGATCGCGCCCAGTGCGGCGAACTGGCTGTTGCGCACCACCGTCATCATCACCACCGACGACATGACACCGGCGATGGGCAGTAGCGACATCGCGATGTTGCCCGCCTTCCCCTCGGGAAGGTTGGGCGGGGCCTCGATGATGCGTGCCTCGGAGGCGGCCGGGGGCCTGGTGGTTCGGGCCGGGCGGTGGATCAGTCGGGTACTCATCGTTGTCCGTCATTCACGATCGGGCACGGCATGGAGGTCAGTATCTGGGTCAGTGACGCTGCAGGGATAGCTGGAAGACGGACGCGGCGATATCGGCGGCCGCCTTCCTGGTCGGGTGAGCGAGCAAGTCGGTCTGGACCGGGCCACCGGCCGCCAGATGCCGGTCATACGGCAGAACCTGCACGCTCACGCCGGTGGACCTGAGCCTCTGCGCTGCCTCATCGAGGTCAAGTCCTGAGTGGGGCGCCATTTCGGTGAGCACGACGACCGTTCCGGCGATCACATGCCGCGGCAGTCCCTGCATCCACTGCAGCACCGAGAACGTACTCGTGACGCCCTCCGGCGTGGCGGGCGCGGTCAGAACACGGCCATGCGCGGCGGCGAGCGCAACCCGGGCCACTTCGGCAGGGAGCGTCTCGCAGTCGATGACGGTCACACCGAAGTAGCGGCGCAACGCCACCACAGCACGCTCATACGCCCGGCTGTCCAGCATTACACCGATCTGCCCTTGGCTGGCCGGCAACAGCCAGGCATTGTTGGGCAGCTGGACGAGATAACCGGTGACATCGAGCAGCGACATATCCGGCTTGACGATGTCCCCGATATCGCTCGTGGTCCAACGTCGCGTCTTCGCACCGAGCCGCAACGGCAGCGAACCGAGCGCCGGATCGGCCTCAAGAACCAGGACCGGATCCTGCCGGTAATGCGCGAACGTGGTGCCGAGCAACGCGGCGACGGTCGACTTGCCGGACCCGCCCCGAATGGCTGTCACCGCGATCTGCCGACCGGTCGTCACAGGCTGCTGCAGCACCTCGGCGGTCCGGGTCACCTCAGCGACCTCATGCGCGGCCGACGAAGAAAACGTGCGGCGCACCGCACGAGCGGCACGAGCGACGACCGACTCGCCGTGCCGCGGCTTGCGCCGTACCGCCCAGGCCAGCTCCTCGTCCACAACGGGCAGGGAACCAGAGGCACTGCTGGGCTGGGGCCCCGTGGCGTACGAGGCCGGGGCCTGCTGCGGCCAGCCGACCTGCTGGCCTGCCTGCTGTGGCCAGCCGACGTGCTGGCCCGCCTGCCGCTCTGGCCCCGTATACGGGTAGCCGGCCTGCTCCGGCGCACCACCCGCACAGGCGGCGTCCGGCACCGGGGCGCTCTGCGCAGGAAGACCCGAGTCCGGCACGGAAGCGGAGTACGTCTGCCCGCCGGGCACGTGCGCACCCTGCTGGGCGCCGCCCCTCAGGTCGCGCAGTACGTCGCCCTGCCAGCCATCAGCGTTCGGCATGCCTGCCCTTCACCCCCACCTGCCGCTCCGCTGGAGCGCCTGCACATCGACTCGGAACTTCAGAACTGGTTGAGCAACTGCCCGTACACACCGAAAACACCGAAGGCGAGGGGGAAGAGCCCCACCATGCCGATGGACTCGACCAGGTCAGCCACACGCCGCAGCCGCACCCGTACATGCTCCGGCAGCTCGACCGCCAAAGCGAACAGCGGTAGCACCGCAACCACGCCCAGCACAGCGAGCGGCCCAGCGCCCCCTGCATGCTCCGCCCACACCATCACCAAGCGCACGACGAGACACGACGCAGCGGCCAAGAGCGCCAGGACCTCGGCCACCAGCGGGAACGCCCGTGCCCTCGATACCAGCACCACCACGACGAGCGACGCCAGCACCACGGCCCACACCGTCGGCTCCTTGGCCAGGGTGAGCAGCCAGCCGGCGGCGGTAGCCGAGACCGCCGTGACAATTGTCGACAAGGCCAGTCCGCGGTGCGTCGCCGCGAGCGCGGTACCCACCTGATGACGGCTGACAGAGGCTCCACCAGAGCGGCGATCGTCGAGCGCGGTGAGACCCGACGCCATCAAAGCCAGCCGCGGCAGCACCCCCAGCAGTACCAGAGAGAACACCGCCATGACGGCACCGAGCCGAGCCGGATCCCCCTGGCTGGCGGCAACCACCTCCCACACGACCGCGATCGTGGCGGTGGTCACCGCACCAACGAGCCCGCCCCTACCGAGCGGCGAAAAGTATCCAAGAAACACAAGCGTCAGGACCAGCACACCCGCCACGGCAGCCAGCCGCGCGGTACCCGGCCAGCCATACGCGTCGGCGGCCGTCCACGCGGCGAAAACCCCAAGCCCAGCGGCAGCGACCAGGAGCGCCGTCGCCAGACCCCGGTTTCCCCGCCCGATCTTCGCGACAAGGGCACCGGCCGCCAGGAGGACGAGCGTGATCGCCGAGAAGCCGCCGGCCAGGGCGTCGAGCGCGAACTCGTGGCGGGCGAGCAGCGCGGCGACCACGGTGAAGGCGACAGTCGCCACGCCCGCACTCGCCCGCCGCGCAGCCGGACGCCAGCGCCAGGCCCTCAGGTCGAGGTCGTCAGCCACCTGATCGGTCACATCGTGCACCACGGGGGCAGGCGGAGCAGAGTGCGTCCTGACGAGCCGAAGCACGGCACCATCAGCAATCCCCGCCGATGCCAGCGTGCTGTCATGCGGAAGGGCAGAACCATCGGACGTCATCAACTGCCGCGTCACGGGACGCGACCCGGACCGGTCATCCAACAACTGCAGGACATCCGGAAGCAACTGCCCAATGGGCGTATCAGAGAGCAGAACGACGTCAGCCCGACGCCGCTCACCGACCAACGTCACTCGGCTCAGTTGCGCCTGCGAAGTCGTTCCTCTGCTCACCACCTACCGGAACCTATCATCGCCACGCGAAGGCGTCCGGGCCAACCAGCCATGCCTGTGCAGCCCACCTCCACCCAGCCCGCTTCAGAGAACGCCCTGTCCGTTACGGGAAGCTTTCGTATATTCCTAGAGAACGATGCAAAAAGCCCCAAACCTGGACACTTCAAGACTTCGTCGGCTGCTCGTACTGCTGCACCTTGCGCTGCTGCTTTTCCTGCTCTGCCTTCTGCTGCGCCAGCGTGTGCTGAAGGAAGGACCACCCGACACACCCCGCGCACAAGACCGCTGTGATGGCGATCCCCGCGAAAACCTTCCCGAGCCGCTCGTCCGCCGTACGCCGCCCCCGCTGCGCGCCGAACAACAGGGCATCCCGCATCCTGCGCCGGCGTACAGCCACCGACTCCAGCAGCTGACTGTCGTAATCCCGCGCCATGTCCTCGTCCGTCGCTTCCGTCACGGTCCATCTATGAATCCCCGGCCACGGACGGAACGCGCCTACCATCACGCCGAGGCCCTCCCGCATGATGGCGCACTTCCGCATCTGACGCCGCACAGCCGATTGGTCGAGCAACCTCATACGTTGCCCGGAACCTCCCGTTCTTCACCAGCACGTCTGGCCGGCGCATACGAGGCGCCTTTGTCTCCCGTGGGGGCGGCTTCGTCGGACCTTGCTTACTGATGTCTCCTGGGCCGGGGTACAGGGTCCCTGCATACCCACAGCAACCACTCACCGCCTGATCGGTTGGAATCTTTGTCGTTTCCAGGGACCATTCGAGGCTGTTCCGCGCTGCGGGAACGTCGCCGGTCAGCAAGAACAGTGTTCTGCTACGCAACCGGTGCGTCGCTCATCCAGCGGTCCGGGCGGGCCTTCCACCGCCCCGTGCGGGAGCGCTCCGCCTGCTCCACCGCGATGTCCAGTGCCTCGTCCGCCGCCCGCAGCCGCGCCCGTACCGTGGTGTTCGCTCCGGTGTCGACCGCGACGCTCATCAGGCCCAACGCCCTCTGCCAGGGCCCTTGTTGGCAACGTACGCTCTGCACTTTGGCGTGCGGCACCAGCGACAGCTTTCGGGTGAGGAGGCCCGTCGCCGCCGCGAACACCTCGTCCTGCGCCGCATAGCCGAAGCCGCGCCACCGCGCCGGGGCCCGCCACCGAGCTCGTCGCGGCACCGGCCGTAGCCCGTTGCGTACCTGCTCCAGGTCCGTACCCGGCAGGATGCAGGAGACCACCCGCTGTGCTGTGCCGGGCCCGGCCACCGGTATCAGCAGGCTGTTGTCCGAGCCCGCGACATCCAGTTCGATACGCACCCAGTCCCGGCCTGCCAGCCGCCACGCCAACGGTCGTACGAGCCGCACGGTCTGCACCCGTCCGGGCGGCACCGTCTCGTGTTTGCGGTCCAGCAGTCCGTGGTCGAGCCGCAGCCCGTCCGGGGACTCGCCGACCGTCCAGCCGTACTCGCCCATGTAACGCCCGCCGGTCGCCGCCCAGATCAGCCCGAGCCCGCCGGCCACCGCAGCGACCACCGCCCAGATACTGTCCAGCGCCCACACCGCCGCCACACCCGTCAGCGCGACGCCGACCAGCGTCGAAGCCACGGAGCCGTCCAGCAACACTGCGGCCGCCAGCCGCTTGGGGGCCACCCGCGCCAGCTCGCGCACCGGCGCCTCACCCGCCTCCTGCGCGGACTCGGGCGTGAACCCGGCCGCCAGCGCAAGCAGTTCGGCCCGCAGCGCCCGTGCCTCCCGCTTGCCCACATAGGCCAGCTCGTCCTTGTCCTCGGTGCCGATGACGTCCATCTTGAGCTTGGCGACGCCCGCCACCCGGGCCAGCAACGGCTCGGCGATCTCCACGGCCTGCAGGCGTTCAAGGCGGATGTGCGCGGTGCGACGAAAGAACAAACCAGTGCGGATGCGCAATTCGCTGTCAGTGAGGGCGTAGTACGTACAGCGCCAGGACTGCACGCCGTACGCGGCCGAGGCCAGCAGGACGAGAATCCCGCCCGCCACCAGCCATCCACGGTCCAGGCCGGACAACCACTCGCGGGCCCAGTCCTGGCGCAACAAGAAGACGACGCCCGCCAGCGGCGCCCAGGCGCGGCGCAGCGGGGTGAGCGGGTGCAGCCGACGCTCACCGGCCCCCTGCGCACCCGGGGTACCTACCGCCTTGGGAGTAACCGAGGTATCCGGTGCGGTGTCCGGCACAGACTGCTCGTCCACAGCGCTCACAGCCCCGCCGAACGGGCCTCGCCCAGCTCCGTCAACCGGTCCCGCAGCCGAGCCGCCTCCTTCGGCTCCAACCCCGGGATCCGGGCGTCGCTCGCGGCCGCCGCGGTGCGCAGCTGCACCGTGGCAAGCCCGAAGTGCCGCTCCAGCGGCCCGGAGGTGACCTCCACGAGCTGCATCCGCCCGTACGGCACCACCGTCAGTTCACGCCACAGCACACCCCGGCTAATGAGCAGGTCGTCCGCACGCTCCGCATACCGCCAAGACCGCCAGTTGCGCTCCAGCAGCCGCCAGCACCAGGCCAGCGCCAGCAACGGAAGCAGCCCCAGCAGCGCCAGGACCGGCACCACCAGCCACCCCAGCAGTCCGGCCAGCACCGCCGCCAACGGCACCAGCGTCAAGGCGAGCAGCAGCCGACGCAGCCGCAGCAGTTCCCTGGGCACTCCCCGCTATTCGGCGGATATCTCCGATGCCGCCGACATCCCCGTATCTGCGTTCCCCACGTGCATTCGTACACCCTAATGCTCGATTTCCGCAGAGGGCGTTGTGCGTGGACGGGCCCCGGGGCTAGGCCGCCGACTTTGAGGACTCCGGCCGCGGCGGTGGTGACAGTCCTTCTGGCGCAGGTTACGGCCAGGGGCGCCGGTCCTGTCGCAGGAGGTCGTCCCGGTGCGCGCTGCACGCCTGGCCGCCACTGTCGGGACCGGTCGGGATCGCGGTGATCGCACTGTCCCTGGTGGTCTTCTCCTACGAGCCGGTCCCGCTGTGCTCCAACATTGTCTCCCCGAACGTCGGGCTGCTCGCCGAACTGGGCGACCTCCTGTGACAGTGGTTGCTGCTCGGCTTCTGGCCGGACCAGCGGGAGCACCGCTTGGCGACTGGCTGCTCGATCGTGCCGACGACGTGCTGCTGCTCACCGTGGTGTGGTGGACGCTGCGGCGGCTGTCCGGAATGCTCACCCGAGCCACGGTCACCGCGAGGACGGCCGGCGCAGTGTGCACGACCGTCCTCGGGCTGCTGCCGAGAGCCAATTGCTGCGGGTGGCGACGGATGGGACGGGCCTGCACTGGGGGATGCTGCACCTGTTCGCCGGCATCGGCGACGGCGTGCCGGCCGACCTGGCCTGCGGTCTGGTGGCGGGAGCCGAAGGTTGTCGTGACGCCGAGGGTGGCCGTGGGCCGCGCGGAGACCGCCGCGATCTCCGTTCAGAGCCCCGCCTGGCCATAGCGCTGCAGGGCTGCTTGCGGGGTAACCTGCCGGTCATCCGGCGCGTCGGTTGTACAGCGTTCAGGATTTCGCCACGGTGACGCCGTGCGCGCTCCACATCTGCCCACCGTGATGACGATCCTGCTGCTGGCAACCACCGGCTGCATTTCCGTTGACGCAGACGGCCCTCCTCCGGCGGCGCTAGCCCCACCCGCTGGGCAAACCGCTGCGCCAGTTCCCCGGCCTCTGATGACACCGGCACAACAGCCCCGCGAGCAGCTGGTGACCGCACCGTCCATGGCACGCACACCTCACGAGCGTCAGCGGCCGCCAAAGGCAGCCAAGCCCACCCCTGGTCATACGCATCACGCGATGCCTCAGTGGCACCCCACGCGGGTGCGTACATTGCCCCCGCAGCATCATGCGTACTCGTCTTCGGTTCATCCGAAACAACGCAAGAGCCGCCCTAAGTACCGAGCGTCCATTGTTCCTCGGGGGAATTCGAGAGTTCAGCGTCCATCAGCGACTGTGAATCCTCGGTTCGTGTGTCAGATGGCATCCGGCAAGGTTCGTTCGGACCTGGTGCAGCTATGTCGTGGAATGTTCGGAGGCTGACGTCCTCACCAAGAGGTCTTCCTGGGCTCGGCCAGTTGGGTGGTCACGAGGAGGCGATGACTCCTTTGTGGCCGGTCGTGCGTTGATCAAGCATGACATTTACAGCAATTAGTCCACTCTTGATGCGTTTCATTCCTCTGGGAATGGCTGCGGTGCTGCTTTCCATCGCCACCGCTGAACCGGCCGCGGCCGACACCAGTGCATGCACGCACCACTTCTCGGGCCCTCAGGTATGTATCCGTCTGGACGGTCGCAATCATCTGAACTCTGTGACGGCGGTCTGGACTAATCCTTCTCGAGGGACAGAACGCAGGAGCGTCAGCCTCTTCATGAATGGGCGGCACTTCCGCACAGCACAGGCGCACCGGGTTGGGAATACGCTCAGCTACACCTGGAGCACCTTCGATACCGGCACCGACACCAAACTGTGCGTCAAGTTCGCCCGCATCTCCCGGACGGCCTGCGAGACGACTCGGTACATCGGCGACCGTGCACAGTTCTGACAGCAGCAGCTCACCCGTCACTTCACACAGGGGTACCTACGGACATGGACGACGGCCGAGCTCGGTGGTGCTCTCCCAAGATCGGGTGGGGTGCGCTGGCTCCGCCACCAGGTCCCGAGCGACTGGTCCCAGTGGGCCGACGGTGGGCCGGTCAGAATCAGATGCGGGACGAGAGCAGTTCCAGCTCGCTCCACCGGCCTGCGGCCACACCCACAACGGCCCGTCGAGGCGTAGCCGCAGGACCTTCGTACCCGGGCCTTTTCTCGATCCGTGCCAACACTCGATCGCGCTCCGCCGCCCACCGCGAGGTCGCCTCCGCCCCAGCAGACGAGGGCCACCTCGGCAGCGGTCAGCATGCATCGCCAGCTCAGCCCGGCAAGCCACCGCCGCATCCGGGCCCCAGCGAGTGGAAGAGCACGGTCACCGGTTGGCCGTGCAGAGACAAACTCGACGGACGCGTCGACCATCTCATACATCGGCCTCACCGCCGCATGATGCGCAGCTCGCCCCAATAACGGGGCTGCGCGACGACACAGACGACAAGGGTGGCTGGGCACTCCCTAATCGATGGTGCCGCAGCGGATGCCAGCATACTCGTTGGCGCCGACGGACCCTACGAGCTCGACCAAAGCTCGGGTGCTGGCCGGCGACTGACAGCTACTCCCGGGTGCTGCCGATGTCTCGTGCCTGGCTCGTTGATGGCGAACGTATGATCGATCCGATCATTCCCAGGTGAGCGTCAACTGGCTTGCCTCACAGCCCTCTTGACAGTGCAGAGCTGGGAGCGTGAGGCTGGGGCAGGTGGACGGTGTCGTGAATCACGAGGGGCTCACGCAAGCGAGCGCAGCACGAGCTCTGGCCTCGGCATGCGGCCAGGTGGGACTGCCCTGTGAGCACGTCGATCTGCTGCGACTGGGCGAGAACGCGATTTACGCCATACCGTCCGAGGGCGTCGTCGTTCGTGTGGCCCGGGCTGATACCGACGACATCGAGCAAAAGGTTGCCAAAGAGCTGGCGGTCTCGCGTTGGCTCGCCTCCCACGACTTCCCGGCTGTCCGCCCCCACGATGAACTACCACAGCCAGTCCAGGCCGAGGGCAGGCTCGTTACGTTCTGGGAGTACGTGCCACTGAGCCAGGCCGAACCCGCCCTGGTGGATCTCGCCGGCCTCCTGCGTGACCTCCACGGACTGCCACGCCCTGACATCGCTCTTCCCGTCCTCGATCCGTTTCCTCTCATGCGGCGCCGTCTCGCGCATGCCCAGGGCATCGCACAGCAGGACATGGAGTTCCTCACCGAAGCGTGCGACCGCAGCGAAGCGGCCTTCCGCAGCATCATGGCCGAAGACGCCGGAGGCCTGATCCACGGAGACGCCCACCGGGGTAATCTGCTGGCCCGCGACGGACAGGTGCTCCTCATCGACTACGAAGCCGTCGCGATCGGCCCCCGTGCCTGGGACCTCATCCCGACCGCTATCGCCGTCGACAGGTTTGGCCTGTCACCCACCGACTACACCACCTTTTGCCGAACGTACGACGGGGATGTCACCGACTGGCACGGATACGAGCCGCTGCGCACCGTGCGGGAGCTGGGCATGACCACATGGCTGATGCAAAACGCCCACTCCGGACCGGCAGCGGCAGAATTCGCCCTCCGCATGGACTCGCTACGGAAGGAAGACCGTGAGCGGCGCTGGCACGCTCTCTGACGGGCCGAACCCGTTCCCTTTCGCCCCCTACGCCGCCCGAGAGACCATCCGCCTGACCACCGTCTACGCGACACCCTGGACCTACGACCCCACCATGGTCGATCAGACCACACAGCGCCCAGGGGATGTCCTCAACCTGGGCCGGCTGGCGACGTACTACAACACATCCGACCAGCAGCTACCGCGGGTCCTCAGACGGGAAGTGCTCGACTGCTCCAGCCTTGCCTGTCAGCGTTGGCGCGCCGGTGAACCGGTCTCGGCGCAGCTGTGGCACTTCCTCGTCCCCTCAGGCCAGGTAGTGGTCGCCCTGACCTTGGATATCACCGGGACTCTCGTCGAGGCCATCCCCCTGCTGGAGGACCTCTACTACGCCAGCATCACCTGTGCAGGGCTGTCGCTTGAGCAGCTCGCGGCGGACCGGATCGGCTGCGGCCCGAACGATGACGAGACGCCAGGATTCCTACCCGAACGGCATCAGCTGGTCTTCCGCAGCGTCGATACGCCGGACCAGGCTCCGGACGACGACCTCGTCCAGCGCGTCATCTACCGCAGCGACCTGCCCTACCGGGCCGAGCACAGCTCGATCCGCTATCCCGCAGAACTCAACCGACGCCCCACCACCGTGGGCGCGCTCGGCCCCTACGTCAGCCTCATTGCCGGCCACCAGGACTACATCGAAAACTGCGTCCTGCTCTCCGCCGTGCAAGCCGTAGGCTCCGCAGCCCGCCTCCGCGAGGTCCGCGCCGTCGCCTACACCTACGTGCACCGCTTCCGACACCGCACCACCGCTCAAGGCGATGCGCACGACCGACGCACCGCACTGGAAGAGATCTCCGACGGGCTGAGCCAACTCGAGGTCGAACTCAGCTACAGCGTCGAGGTCGGCGGAGAGATCGGCATGCTCGTTCCCGCCCTGCGCGTCGAAAGCTTCCACCAGGAACTGTTCGCCGCCATAGGAGTCACCGAACGCGCAGCCACCATCGGACAGATGCTCAACCGCCTCGGCAACGCCATCGCCGCCGAACTCACCTCGGTCGAAAGCATGGAACAACGCGCCGCCGACCGCCGCCGCGTCCGCACCGTCGTCGCCGTCACCTTCGTCACCACCGTCAGCGGAACCCTCGGCCTCCTCTTTGCCTTCTTCGGCATCAACGCCCGCCAAGTCGACGAACACCGCTCCATGTTCGACGGCCGCTACACCCCCATCTACGCACTGATCGCGACCATCCTCCTGTGCGCCCTCGCTATCTTCGCCGGCATGCGCCTCCAAGAACGCTGGGAAGAACGCCGAGACCGCAGCAGAACCCGCACCTGGGAAAGCACCCACCGCCTCCTGGCCCGCGAAGCCGGCACCGTCATCCTCGAGCCCGCAACACCACCCTCTCCGCCCCAGCGCCTTCCTGGCTCTCGCCGTCCGGAGAACAGAACCCAGCCCTCACGCGCCACTCCCCGCTGACGCACCCGCCGGTCACTCCGACCGGTACCCCACCGCGTGACCCCGCCTTGTTGACGCTGGCCACGACATCGAGCTGCTCCACATCGACGGGGTCGGCTGGGCTGGATGGCCCGGCGGCCTGGAGCTTCTATTCCAAAGCGTCGATGGGGTTCCGGATGCCACGACGGATCACTTCCACCTGCGCGGAGAAGAGACGCCGTAGTCCGGGTGGGCCCTGGCGACGTCCGGTTCACCTCCGCCTGCGCAGAGAAGAGTCCGTCACTTCCACGATCACCTCGCTCATGAGCGGATCACCTCCGCCTTCGCGGAGAAGAGGGGGTGTGGGTGCGGCCGAGGGCAGAAGAGGGCGGATCACCTCCGCCTTTGATGAGGATTCTTGAAAACGGATCTGACCGCGATTCCGTGAACGATCTAGGTGCCGCGGCAGGTTGCCGTCGGGTCGGTCTGACCTCTCGACTGCGCTGTCGAAGTGGCAGTCATCTCCCCCGGCCATCGGCCCGATGTTTCGCCCGTCACGGCATGCGGTGCAGGCGGCTTGATGCTTTGCGGTCCGGGATGCGGCAGCACGGGCGAGCGCCGATTTCCGATGAGGCTCATGCTTTCGGCAGGATGGGCGCTATGACCGAGATCCACACCCCCCGCCTCCTCCTCCGTCGCTGGCACGACGACGACCTCGCGCCCATGGCGGACATCAACGCGGACCCGCGGGTCATGCGCTGGATCGACGACGGCTCGGTGCGCGACCTGGACCACACGGCGGAGGACATCGAGCGGTGGGAGGAGGAATGGGACGAGGAGGGCTTCGGCTTCTTCGCCGTCGAGCTGTTGGCCTCGGGCGAACTGGCCGGCTTCACGGGTCTGTCCGTGCCCGAGTTCTTGCCGGAGGTACTGCCCGCTGTGGCGATCAGTTGGCGGCTCGGCTCGCAGTACTGGGGCCAGGGATACGGGTCCGAAGCCGCCCAGGCCACACTGGAGTTCGCGCTCCAGGACCGTGGCCTCGACCGCGTCATCAGCATCAGCCGGGTGGGTGACGACGCCTCTGAGAACGTCATCCGCAAGCTCGGTATGGTGCTGGAGCGCGAGACGGCACACCCGGTGTACGGCTTTCCGCTGCGTGTTCACACCATCGATCTCACTGAGTTCCAGGGGTGAACCGGCCGAGCCGTCAGCTCATCGCGAGACAGTCGACCGCTGTCCATACGCGCTCGACCGCATGGATCGCCATGGAGTGGAACGCCTAGGCGAAAGATGTTGCTTTCCCACCGCTGACCTGTGCTTTCACGGAATCGCGGTCAGAGCCCTTGATCGTCCCACAGTCAGTCATTGAAACTCCTCACACGGTCGGCAACGCGGTCAGCTGAGGAGACACCGCCCACCAAGGTACGGTTCGTGGCTCTTGGAAGGATCACCCCAACAAGACTCCCTCACAGCTCCGCGGCTGCTGTCATCCCGGCCCAACACCCCGCTGCCGTCGACTGGTTGGCGACGGAAGCGGGGCGTGGTGACCTTCACAGGTGATTGGCGGACGGGACGTGGGAGGGGCGATCACCGTCATCGAAGAGGCACTTGATGCTGTCACGGGTCCAACGCAGGAGCACCAGAAGCATCTCGGTGGTGGCCAGCAGACGGGTCATGACCAGATGAGCCTTGGAATCCGGCGGGAAGGCCGTCAGGGTGTGCTGGAGCGCGGCCTGGAAGGTGGTGATGCCGCTGCGGGCGCGGGTGTGTAGGGCCAGTGCCTCCTGCCGATCGACGGCGCGGTGCACAATCCCTCCCCTGAGCTGGGTGAGGTGCAGGTGGCTCTCGGCGAGGAAGTCTGCGGCGAGCCCCCACTGAGCGCGCATGCTGTCCGGTAGCAGGGCCCGGCCGACGACGGTCATGGTCCTGGTGGTGGAAATGGCCTTGCTGAGCTGTTGGGACAAGGTATGAGGGGCCGCGAGTGCGACCCAGTGCGCGATGCTGTCAGCCGCCTCCCTCAGCACAGCCTCCAGATGCGCCCACTGTTCCGGCTCCTCCTCCACCGTCGACACGGTCTCTGCGGTGACGGATGCCACGAAGATCTGGGCACGGCCGGCATCGACATTCAGTGCGGCTTCCACCTTCTCCTGGAGGGCGGCGTCTGTGGCGGCGAGCCAGGCATCGAATGCAGCCTCATCCCCGGCGTTGGTCTCCGGGCGCGGTGCCGCCTCGCTCACTGGTGATCCTCCTTCATCGTTTCCCAGGCCTGCTTCAGGCTCTTACGGGCTCGCTCCAGGTTCTTCCTGACGGCCTCTGGGGTTGTTTCCAGCAGTTCAGCGGTCTCCTGGGCGGAGAACCCGTCGTAGATCCAGGCAAAGACGCGGCGCTGCTGCATCGGCAGGTCGGCCAGCACTTTCAGGACGAGCTCTTCTTGCGCATCGAGCTCGATCCGATCGAGGGGACATACCCCGCCGGGTGGATCCTCCAGATCCTGGAGAGGGCCTTCCCTGCGGTTGCGGAGCCGCAGCAGGTGACGGAAGGCGACCGTCCTCAGCCATGCGTTGGGGTGCTCGATGGTCTCCCACCGTTCCCAGGCCTGGGCGAAGGCGGCCTGCGCGGCCTCCGCGGCTTCATGACCGTCGGCCCCGTGTCGCAGGACGAACACCACCAGCCGGGGCATCGTCTGCGCATAGAAGCCGGCGAACTCGGACCGGGCGGTCGAGTCGGCCGGGGGATGCGGGCGGCGGCGCGTGTCGACCAGCTGATCCCGCTGTGCCAGCGCCGTCCTCGGCTCCCGCGGAGGGGTCGGGTCAGTCATCACCACCGCCACGCCCGCCGAAAGGTCCGCCCACCTCGATGACCACCTCGCTCCGGTCCGCGCGCTGCTCGACCAGGCGGCTGCCCGGTGGAAGCTCACGCACGCGGCGGGTGAGGCCGTGGTCGTGCAACTGGGCGATCTGCACTGCGGCCCGTCCACGCAACCACACATACAGCGTGCGTCCACCGCAGGTAATCACTCCTGCGATCAGGGACATCACCGCTATCGCATTCATGGTCGACCCATTCACTCGCGCACCCCAACTCATGGGGAGCTGATCCTTTCTGACGGGGTGTAGTGCAATCCAGGCTGCCAACCGTGACGCTCTAGCGAGCCTCAACCCCAAACTGTGCGCAGTGTCACACCGAGCGGAATCCGGCCACCTCGCCGGTACGCAGCACCAGGTGTCCTCGTGCCATCCCCAACCCGCACGCGCACGACGGCCGACAGACCCACGTCGACGCCGTGCAGCCGCCCCGGCGCCCAGCCCGCGGACCCGTCTCGGTCCCGCATCTCGTGCTCCGTCACGGCTTGATGGCGCCTTGCCCACCCGACTCCCGGAACGAAAGGATCAACTGGACACCGACGACGGCATCAAGGGGGAAGGCGATGGTGAGCAACTCACTGCTGTCACCGGATGGTTGGCTCGTGCTAGGGCTTCCCTGGCCGACCGAGACACGCGACGGCTGGGGGGAGTGCGCTGCCGCCATCGCCCCGTCGATGATTCCCCGCTCCCTCGTCAGCAAAGGCGCCGGTACCACACTCGATCTCGCCTCCGCTCTGGTCCGGGACGCGCAGGAGGGGCCCGGCAAGGCCGTCTTCTTCTCCGACGTCACCCTGTGGCTCGACGAGCAGGGCAATACTTGGGCAGACCTCGGCATCGACTACGACGCAGTCATCGACGAACTCCTGAAGGCGCCCGTCCCGCAGCTGTTCCTCACACTCACGCAGAAGGCCCACGCCATCCTGTGCGACGCCAGCCGAGAAGGCCTGCGCCTGCACTACCCGAACGGCGATGTCGAACACGTCACGCCGCAGCTACGCCAGGATGTCCACAACGGCATCGCCCAGAGCCTGGCAAGAGACTGGCCGCCGTACGGCCAGGGACTCATCGACCGCGGCGCCCTGCAGACCCGATGAACCTGACACATGAAGGCCGTCCCATCCTGGCTTTCCTGCCGCACGACCCCCGGCTTCGCTGGCCTGCCTGCGCTTTCCCATGCGACTGCTTTGGCGTGCCGTGGGCTCCGTACGAACGGTGCCTGGCCCATTTGGAGCCGGAGGAGCGGCGCCAGGCACTCGGAGCGTTATCGCCCGGCGCCGCAGTGGACTGCCGCGGCGTGCTCTTCACCCGCGCACTGTTGGACGAGCTCAAGGCGGCGGTCGACAACACCTTCGGCAAGGCCCTGTTCGGCCGCGCCCGCTTCCCCGAGCCAGCCGACTTCAAGGCCGTCACGTTCACTGAAGAGGCCTTCTTCTGGCTCGCCGACTTCTCGGACGACGCCCTGTTCTACGGGGTCACTTTCAACGGCGACGCAATTTTCGAGGAAGCCGTGTTCGAGCTGGGAGCTGGCTTCGAGGACGCGGAGTTCCAAGGCACCGCCTGGTTCCAGGACACCCTCTTCGGTTCGGACGCCGACTTCGACCGGGCCACATTCACCAGCGGGGCCCTGTTCTCCCGCACCCAGCTGTTTGGCGGGGCTTTCTTCCACAACGTGACGTTCACCGACGGGGCCGTCTTCGTCTCGGCGGAAGTCGAGGAGAGAGCACGGTTCAACGGCTCGACGTTCGGTCACGACGCCGTCTTCGCCGGGGCCCGCTTCAAGGGCGCCGCCGACTTCCCCGACACGACGTTCACCGGGCCGCTGGTGGGGCCCATCGTCTGCGGCGGCCTGCTGGACATGAGCCGGACGGTCCTCACCTGCCCCATACGGATACGGATCGCCGCCGCGCGCGTTTTCCTGCAGGCGGCGCAGATCAACACGGCGCTCACCCTCGACGTCCGCTACGCCGACATCAATCTGCTGGACGCCGTGCTCTCCCAGCCGGTCGCCGTCAACTTCCACCCCCACCCGTTCCCCTTCAACGACGGCCTGGTCCCCGAAGACCCGCTGACCGGGCAAGACCCACGACCGTCGATCGACATGCTGGCGGGCGTGGACGTCGCCTTTCTCGCGCTGTCCGGAGTGGACTTGTCTGCCTGCCTGTTCACCGGCGCCCACCACCTCGACCAGCTCCGCTTCGGAGGGCACGTCCCCTTCGCCGAACCGCCGGCCCGCGCTCGCACGCGCCTGCTCAACCTTCCGGTACGGCGATGGACCCGCCGCCGGACGATCGTCGAAGAGCACCACTGGCGTGCCCTTTCCCTACATGGCCGCCGTACCGAGCAGACTCGGGGCTGGCAGCCCGGACCTGCCCACCCCGATCCCGCCACGGTCCCCGGGCCCAAGGAGGTGGCCGCCGCCTACCGGCAGCTGCGCAAGGCCTTGGAGGACGGCAAGAACGAGCCCGGCGCCGCGGACTTCTACTACGGCGAGATGGAGATGCGCCGTCTGGACCACGACACCCCCTTCGGCGAACGCGTCCTGCTGCATGCCTACTGGCTGGTCTCCGGCTACGGCCTGCGTGCGTCCCGCGCCCTGGCCGCCCTTGGAGTCGCGATGGCCGTGACCGTCGTGCTGATGATGCTGTGGGGTCTGCCCAATCCGACGCCGAAACAGATAGCGACCGGCTCCATGCCCGCCCCTGGCAGCCGGATCCATCTGGTGATCGACAAGAGCGATCCCGTCCTTTCCGGACCACTCAGCCAGCGCTGGACCGCCAACCGCGCGAAGGACGCCGGTCACGTCGTGCTGAACTCCGTCGTCTTCCGCAGCAGCGACCAAGACCTCACCACCGTCGGCACCTGGATCGAGATGTTCAGCCGGTTCAGCGAACCAGTACTCCTCGGACTTGCCGCACTCGCGGCACGCGGCCGGATCAAACGCTGACCAGGCCCATCCCAGCGGAAATCTGTCGGCAAGCCCAGACGCTGCGGAGACGACCTCCTGCTGCGCCGGCCCGGCCGTTCGCGGTCGGCGACAAGCTGAGTCCATCACACAGCGTCATCGTAGAGCGAGGCTACGATCCCTGCTGTACGGCGTCGCGACCGCTCCTTCGAATGCCGCGGACAACTCCTTCGTCCCTCGTTGAACATGTCCGCACCCGCATAAGCGAGGACCTGGACGAACTGATCGCTAGTGGCTCGTCATAGAGCCTTGGCCGGGTACTGGCACTGCTGCTCGCCGTTCAGCAGACTGTCTCCAAGAGGTGATCTTGGAGGTGGTCGTGGGACGTCGACCGAGTGTGTTCGTCCGGCCGGTGAGCATGGAGGAGGGCCGGAAGCTGCAGCGGATCAGCCGGAGCGCGAAGGACCCGGTAAGACTCCGCCGGGCAATCGTGGTGCTGATGTCCGCCCAGGGCCAGACGGTCAAGGACATCACCACGCTGATGCAGGTCGGCGAGGACTACGTCCGCGATGTCATCCACGCCTTCAACGAGCAGGGGCTGGACGCACTGGACCCAAAATGGAGCGGGGGACGCCCCAGGACGATCAGTGACCAGGTGCGCGAGCGCATCTGCCTGATCGCCCGGACGTCCCCCGCCGACTGGAAGATCACCGCCTTCTCCACCTGGAGCCTGAGCAAGCTCGCCGACCACCTCATCAAGTACAAGGTGATCACGGCCGTCAGCCGGGAGACCCTGCGCCGGATCCTGCGCGAGGGCAAGGTCTCCTGGAAGACCACCACCACGTGGAAGGCGTCCACCGACCCGGAGTTCATCGCCAAGATGCACCGCGTCCTGGCGCTGTACGACACCTCGCCCGCTGATGGACGGGTGATATGCGTGGACGAGTTCGGGCCGCTGAACCTGATGCCCCGCAAGGGCAAGGCATGGGGGCCGGTGAGGCGTCCGCGCAGGCTGCGGGCCACCTACAACCGCTACGGCGGCGTGCGGCACATGCTTGCCGCCCTCGATCTGGCCACCGGCAAGCTGTACTACCGCATCCGCCCCCGCAAGCGGTGGCGGGAGTTTCTCGGCCTGCTCAAGGCCCTGCGCGCCCGCTGGCCTGGTCAGAAGCTGTATGTGGTGCTGGACAACTTCTCCCCGCACAAGCACGCCAAGGTCCGCGACTGGGCAGCCGACAATAACGTCGAGCTGGTCTTCCTGCCGACCTACGGCTCCTGGCTGAACTGGATCGAGGCCGAGTTCGCGGCCCTGCGCTACTTCGCGCTCAACGGCACCGACCACCGCAGCCACGATGAGCAGAACGCGGCCATCGCCGCCTACGTCCGCTGGCACAATGCCCACGCGGAACCGAAGACGAACTTCGCGCCCGAGTCACCGATCCGATCATGGACCGAATACCCGGCCAGGGCCGCCTGAGCGGCTTCACGCCCCGGGTTCCTCCACGATCATCAACGTGCCGCGACTGCCAGGGCGGACAGCGTGTCGCGCGCCTGCCGACACCCGGTACATCTCGCCTGCCTCTACAGCGACTTCGGCGCCCTCCACCAGCAGTTCCAGCCGTCCGTCAAGCACCAGCAGTACCTCATCAGCCCCGTGAGCCTCTTCCTGGACCGGTCTGCTGTCCATACGCAGGACTTTCACACAGGCCGTCCCCACCTGTCCCAAAGAGCAGGAGCTCCAGGCAGCCGGCAGCGCGGCCGCTGTCTCCACGACGTTGATCGAACTCATCACATACCTCCCAGCGGGTTGCTGCCACCATGGCCGAAGCAGCCCGCCCGTCACATTTCAGCGGATGCCGGGAAGCTATCTGAGCAGGGACGATCGTTGGCCGACCGTTTAGCAAAAACCTCCCGCCCACCACACCTCGACTACATGGCCAAGGTCACGAGACAAGCCACTAGCTGGCTCCACCGGCCTGCCGCCACACCCACAACGGCCCGTCGAGGAGCGCCGCGGGGGCCGTTCCTCGATCCGTGCCGACTACGCGCTCGTCACGAAACCCGGGGGCCGCTGGGGCTGAACTTACGCGCGCTCGTATTCGACGTCTGTGTCGGTGCAGTCGGCAGCGAGCTCGCGGAGGGTGTCGCGTTCGTCCCGGTCGATGGTCAGGGACCAGCGGAGTTTGGTGCCTACCCAGTCGGACAGGTAGGTGCACTGTGCGTCGGCGTCTGGCGGCATCCACTCGGCTGGGTCCTGGTCGGCCTTCTGCCGGTTGCTCCGGGCGGTGACGGCGACCAGGGACCGTTCGGCATCGAGGTCGTTGGCGTATGCCTGCCGCCGTGCGGCGGTCCACTGCGAGGCGCCGGAGTCCCAGGCCTCGGCGAGGGGCACCATGTGGTCGATGTCGAGGCCTGAGGGGCTGTCAACGGTTTTGTCGTCGTAGTAGGACAGCCAGGTTCCGCCGGTGAGTTTGCAGCGGGGGCCCACGTCGGGTGGGGCGACGGCTTCCTTCAGCAGGACCTCGTTGCGGGTGTTGCAGCCGTCTTTGTCCTCGTCGATCCAGTGGCGGAATTTGGTGCGTGCGTAGCCGTCCCGGGATTCGGCGGCCTGGGGGAGGTCTTCGATGGCGTCGTGGAGGCTGAGGGTCTCGCTGGCATGGGCGGGTGTGATGGTGGTGGTGAGGGGCAGCAGTGCGAAGGCGGCGGCGACGATGGCACGGACTGTGGTCGAGGTCACGGTGTGTTGATAGCGTCGGTGTGCTGGTGATCGTGGGGAATACGGGAGGCCGATCACTCGGGGGAGTGGAAAGTCATACCGGCCTGCGACACCACTGCGCAGTTGGCCCCAGCCGATGCGCGGTTCGCGGGGTCGGCAGCCGCGCTGCCCCGCACCCACCCCGCAGCCTGAGCTCCGCATGCGCGAACCACCCTCGAGCGTGCGGGGAGCAGGAGCCCGAGGCATCGCCGTTCTCAACTGAACGGTCGATGGGTGATCCGAGGGAACTGACAGATCGCCATCGGGGTGGTTACGATGTTGGAGATGATGAACTTCTCCTCGTACGGATTGGGGGAATCGTTCGCTCAGGGTGAGTGCTGATGGCACATCACTTCGCGAACGAGATTCCCACCCACCTGTTGATGTGGCAGCGCGTGCGCGAGTACGCCGTGCCACCGTCCATGATCGAGACCGCGACTGCACGGCGTGCGGTCGGTGACTGGGCGGGGGCTTGCGCTGCCGCCCGGATCGACGTCGATCTTGATCTGCGCGCCGTGCGTGACCGCCACGGTACCGATCTCGTCACCCATCTTCGTGCGGATCTGCGTCGGCTGGCGCCGGATCTGCTCCGATGGCACATGCCCCGGATCGCCCCCGAGGGGCGGCTCCGGCCCGGCCTCACCCTCTCTCTGGCCCGTTACCGGAGTTCCGGCGACACTCCGCTGCAGCTGGTGGTGCGGACGCCGCCGGCCTGGGCGGACGCCGGACAGCGGATGTCCCTGGCCCTGTGGGAGGGGTCCGGGAAGGGCACCCCCGGGCACCACCCACACCCGCATCCCGACCGGCGTTTCCGGCTCGACCTGCACCGGCATCTCTGGGACTCCGGGCGGAGCGGCGAACTGGCGCGGCGGTGCGGTGCGGGCGGTGAGCCGTCCATGGCGCCACCCGCCCACGCACCCGGCCAGCCAGTCCTGCCGGATCTGCCCGATCAGCCCAGGGTCGGCGATTCTCCGTGGGCGGTGGCTAGTTGGGCTGCCGAGGCGGAGTTGCTGTTGCGGGCCGAGGGGCGTTCTCGCGGGGCCTTCACCGTGCGGCTCGGTGCGCGGAGGCGTGCTGTACTCGAGCTCATCGCCCCCGACGACAGCCATGTCCCGACGTTCCGGCCGCTGCGGGAGGCGCTGCCACCGCAGGAGGTCGCGGCGCTTCCGGTGCTACCGGAGGTGGCGGCCCGGGTCCTTCCGGATCTGGAGCTGGTGCGGGCCGGACTGGTCGCGACCGAGCGGCTGCATCCGCTCGTCGCCGCAGCACTGGCGGCGTCCGGCGCGGCACCGGTGGCCGGCCCCGCGCCCGGCCCCGACGATCCGCACCGGGTGGAGTGCCGGGGCGAGGTCCACCGGATCGCGCTGCGGGACGGGGTGCTGACGGCGGTTGATCACGATCCGGCCCAACTACGCCGGGAGGAGCTGCTGGTGGCGCTTGGCGGGCCGGCGCTGCCCTGCCTGCGGGCGATCGACGCGGTGCACCGTAATCCGGAGGCGTTGCCTGCGGTCCGGGAGCGGCTCGGCCACGGCGACGTCGCCGTGGCGCTGGCCGTGGTCGAGGGCCTGATCGGACCCAGTGCGGTCCTGCGCGACGGGCCGCTCCGAGAGGAACTGGAGTCGGCCGCGGCCCGCCACATCGACCACGGGCTGTTCCGCTCGGGGCTGGTCGCCGTGCACCCCGGTGCCGGTGCGGTAGGGGGCGGGAACGCCTCGGGCCTGGGGCACGCGGAGGCGGGCCACCGTCCCCGGCTCGACCGCCGTACGCCTCCCACAATGCGCCGCAAGCGGAGCCTCCGGGCCCGACCCCGTACCGGACGGGCCTGCTGACCGGCTGCCCCACCGAAGTCCCTTTCCCGCACTGCGCATTTCGCGCCGCACATCCCCACGACATCCGGGACGGGTCGTCCCGTTCCCTTATCCCACCCCAGGTGATGCCCATGACCTCCAGCACGCTCCTGTCCATCCCCGTCCCGGCCGCCGACATGCCCGTACCCACCCCCGTCGGCACCTCCGGAACCGGCACCCACCTCGCCCTCGCCGAGGACCTTCTGACCCTCCTGCGGACGACTACCACCGAGCCGCGCCCCGACGAGCAGCTCGAAGCGCTCACCCTGGCCGTCGCGGCCGACCTGCCAGTGCTGCTCTGGGGCGAACCGGGCATCGGCAAGACCGCGGCTCTGACGCAGCTCGCCACCTCCCTCGACCTGCCGCTGACGACCGTGATCGCGAGCGTCCACGAGCCGTCCGACTTCTCCGGGCTGCCCATCGTGGGCGACGACCCGGCGGTGCAGGGGGTGCCGATGGCGCCGCCGCAGTGGGCCGTGGAGCTCGTGCGGGCCGGGCGGGGGCTGCTCTTCCTGGACGAGCTCTCCACCGCCACCCCGGCCGTCCAGGCCGCGCTGCTCCGGGTCGTCCTGGAGCGGAGGGTTGGCGCGCTGCAACTGCCGTCGGGGGTACGGATTGTGGCTGCCGCAAATCCGCGCGCGTCGGCGGCGGACGGATGGGAGCTGAGCCCGCCGCTGGCCAACCGGTTCGTGCATCTGAACTGGGTGCACGACCGGGAGGTGGTGGTGCGCGGGCTGGGCGGAATCTGGCCCCGGGCGGAGCTGCCCCGACTGGTGCCGGAGCGGCTGCCGGAGGCGGTGGCGTTCGCCCGGCGCGCGGTCTGCGGCTTCCTGGAGGTCCGGCCGACGCTGGTCCACCGGCTGCCGAGCACCGAGACGCGGCGCGGCGGTGCCTGGCCCTCGCCCCGGAGCTGGGAGGCCGCATTGACCCTGCTGGCCTTCGGCATGGCCGCCTCCGTCTCCCGGGAGGTGCTGGCGCTGCTGGTGCGGGGCGCGGTGGGGGATGGGCCTGGGCTCGAACTCCTCGCCCATCTGGACCGGATGGATCTGCCGGACCCGGAGTCGCTGCTGGCCGATCCGGCCTCCGCCGAGCTGCCGGTGCGGGGCGATCTGCGTCAGGCGGCGCTGGAGGCAGTGGTGGCCGCCGTCGGGGCGCGGCCGGAGCGAGAGCGGTGGGAGGCGGCCTGGGCGGTACTGGTCCGGGCGCTGGAGACCGGCGCCCCCGACCTGCTGGTCGCCCCGGCGACGGCGCTGGCCGGGCTGCGGCGCGACGACTGGGAGGTGCCAGAGGCGGTGGAGCGGCTGGCCGGGGTGATCGGTCTCGCCCGGCGGGCGGAACGGTCGGTGGGGCGGGCCGCGGCGTCGGCCGATGCCGGTCGTGCGACGGGGGCGGGCCGATGACCGGGGCCGCGAAGCGCCCGGCGCCGCGCCCGTTGCCGCGACCGATGTCCCGGCCCGCGCCGCCGCGCCCGGTGCGGGCCACCCTGCCGAGGCCGCCGGCTGGCTCGGGCGGGCCGGTCGGCCGGGCCGGACTCCCGCTGGACATGGAGAAGTTGCTGGCCGCCCGGCTGCACGCGGTGAAGGTCCGTCCCTACCTGGCCGACGCGCTCTTCGCGCTGCACGTGGTGGAGGACCGGTCGGTGCCGACGATGGCGGTCGACGCGCACTGGCGCTGCTACGTCTCGCCCGGTTTCGTGGCCCGCACCCCGGTGGAGGAGCTGGCGGGCGTGTGGGTGCACGAGGTCTCCCATCTGCTCCGGGACCACCACGGGCGGGGCGAGCGGTATGCGCGGGAGCATGAGGAGCACGGGACGGGCGAGCGAAGCGAGATGGGGGTCCCCCCGGCCGAAGGCTGGGGAAGGTTGCGGCGGAATATCGCCGCCGACTTCGAGATCAACGACGACATCTACGGTGACGGTCTGCCCCTGCCCGCCGGGGCGGTGCTGCCGTCGCTGCTGCGGCTGCCCGACGGGCTGCTGATGGAGGAGTACCTGCGGACGGCGTCGATGTCCGGTCTCGCCCCGGACCTGGCCTGGCTGGACTGCGGCAGTGGAGCCGACGGGCAGGACCGGCCCTGGGAGCTGGGGCCTGACGGGGCACATGGGCTGAGCAGGCAGCAGCGTGACGCGGTCCGCTTCCGGGTCGCAGAGGGGATCAAGGGCCGGCCGGGCGACGCGCCGCAGGGGTGGCTCCGATGGGCGGACGAGGCATTCCATCCACCGCAGCCGTGGCGGCAGTTGCTGGGCGCGGCAATCCGCTCGGCGGCGGGCGCGCCGGGGGCGGGGGAGGACCACAGCTACCGGCGTCCCTCCCGGCGCTCGGCCGGTGTCCCCGGGGTGCTGCTGCCGAGCCTGCGCCGTACGCCGCCCCGGGTCTGCGTCGTGATCGACACCTCCGGGTCGGTGAGCGACGCCGAGCTGGGCAGCGCGCTGCTGGAGGTGGCGGCAATCTCGCGGGCGGTGGGCGGGCGCCGCGACCTGGTCTCGGTGATCTCCTGCGACGCAGCGGCCGGGGTCGCCGTCCCGCTCTGCCGCGCCGAGAACATCGACCTGGTCGGTGGCGGGGGAACGGATCTGCGCTCCGGTTTCTCCCGGGCGCTCCGCTCCCGGCCACGCCCTGACGTGATCGTCGCCCTGACGGACGGTCAGACGCCGTGGCCCTCCACCCAGCCGCCCTGCCGCACCGTCGTCGGTCTCTTCCCCCGCCCCGCCCGTACCGTGGACGAAGAGAACCCCGACTACATCCCGGACGCCCCGCCGCCCTGGGCCCGTGTCGTCACCATCAGCTGACAAAGCGCAGTGGCGCGGCATCGCCACCCGTTACGAGCAGCCCGCGACCCTCTACCTGGCCGGACTCCAGCGGCCACTTCAACGCCCATTCATTAGATATGACTTTCAGGCGTGAACTGCACTCTTTCGAGGGGCTGCGCCCTGGAGTCGACCTTCGCTAGCGTTTGCATATGGGCCGCCATGCAATCCCATATGGGAATTGTGCCGGGCGGCGGAGGACGGAAGTGGCGACAGGTCCAGGAAGGGAGAATGCGCTCATGCGACTCAGGAACGGTGTTCCTGCTCGTGAGATTTCCGGTGTGACGTGGCAGAAGGCCAGCGCGAGTATCGGGGATGGTAACTGCGTCGAAGTTGCCGGGCTCTCTGGCGGGGAGGTGGCGATCCGCAACTCTCGGTTCCCAGGCGGGCCGGCACTCGTCTTCACCTCGGCGGAGTTGGCGGCCTTCATTACAGGAGCCAAGAGTTCGGAATTCGACCACCTGACGGACGAATGACCGTAACGGAATGCTAATGTTCAGGCCATAACTTGCGGCGATGGGCATATGACCGACACTCTTGGGGCGTCCTCTGCCTCTTGCCGTTCCGGAGTTCATATGCCCGTCGCCCAGCCTTTGGAGCCGCAAGGCGACCCGTCTGTCCTTCGCATGGCGTCGCCGGACAGCAACACGGCTGCGGGCGAAATGCTGGGCGAGGAGCTCCGCCGCCACCGGGAACTGTGCGGTCTGACTCTGAAGGATGTTGCGCCCGTTATCCGAGGCTCGACATCGAAGGTGAGTCGGCTGGAACGCGGAGAAAGCCCGCCCAAGCCCAGGGATGTCTACGACCTCGCCCGACACTACGGACTGTCCGATGCGCAGATGCGGGTGGTGGAGCAGCTCCTCGCGCAGACGAACAACCAGGAATGGTATGAGCAGTTCGCAGATGTCACCCCCGACTACCTCCGCCGTCTCATTCGGTTGGAGGGGCGAGCCGACTGGATCACGATCTTCGAGAACCAGGTGGTCCCAGGACTGCTGCAGACCCGCGCATACGCCCAGGCGATGGTGCGGCTGGTGCGGCCTGACGCTCCCGAAGACGAGGTCATGCGCATTGTCATGCTGCGCCTTCGCAGACAGTTCATCCTGGAACAAGGGCGGCGGCTTACGCTTCTGCTGGACGAGACCGTACTCGATCGGTGTCGCGGCGGCGCGGATGTCATGCGTGAGCAGATGGAGCACCTGGTCAAGGCGGCCACATCCCAGAAGGTCAACATCCGTCTCTTGAGCAAGGACTGCGTACTTCCCCCCTACCCTTTCACCCTGCTCAAATTCCCTACAGGTGGACCGTCCGAGCTGGCGTATGTGGAGCATGTCAGCAGCGCCACATACGCCACGCACAGGAAGGCACTTGACGGGTATCACAAATGGCTGACCCTCATGTGCGCCGCGGCAGACAGCATGGAGTCCAGCCTGACCAGGCTGCAGGCAGCCGCAGAGCGGTACGCGCAGCAAACCACGCTTGACGGCTGAGCGCCGCATGCACTGCTCTACGGCACACCTTCATGAGACGCGGGCTACACCTCCCCACTCCACGCAGTCCTTGGGTCGAAGATTCAACGGCGGTGGCGGGGTGTCCGGTCGCCAGTCGACAACGTCCACCAGGCCCGGGGGCTCGACCTCCATCCCCTCGAAGTATCGGCGTACTTCGTGACTCTGGCGGACCCTTCCCCAGCTGTTGTTGGTCACCTCGGCCATCAACGCCGTGACCTTCTCCCGCACGACAGCGTCGTCACTGACGAGTTGGCAGGCGACCACGTAGCTGCCGGCCGGGAGGCTGGTAGCAACCCGCTTGACCAGCGCCGCCGGGTCGCGATCGTCGCCCGTGTCGCGGAGGCAGTCCAGAACGGAGACGAAGAGCGCTGCGATCGGCTGCGTCCAGTCGAAGAAGTCGGCTGTGGCTTCCAGGATCTCCGCCGTATCCCGCACGTCCCGATCGACGACCATGACATTGCTGTTGTCCCGCATGGTCGTCCGAGCGTGGGCGACGACCATGGGGTCGTTGTCGATGTAGGCGACCTTCGCGTTCGGGTCCACTCGCTGCGCGACCTCGTGGACGTTGTCCCGAGTGGGCAGGCCTGAGCCGTGGTCGAGGAACTGGGCCACCCCGAATCCTTCGGCAAGGATGCGCACTACGCGCCTGAGAAAGGCGCGATTCGCGCGGGCCAGCTGCTGGCTTGTAGGGGCGATTTCCAGCAGTTTGACGCATGCATCGCGGTCGGGCTGAAAGTTCTCAGAACCCCCTAACAGGCAGTCGTACATGCGAGCGACACTGGGGGTGTTCATGTCGATAGAGCGAGATTGGGATTTCTCCCCGTGGGCCATGCGCGCTCCTTGGGCCTTGGATGAAGGCCAGAGGTCCCGGTGGAAGGGCTCATGGTAGGGGGGTATGGCACACACGCCAATCGCTCAATCGAGCGGCAGGTAAGTGGAGTTGGCGCTGTTGTGTGGTGAAGAATCAGGCGTGTGTGTGCCATGCTGCGGCTGATCGCCCGGGCGGAGTGGACACTCAGTGGGATACGCACGAAGGGATGGCTCGGAGGCTCCGTTCGGCCGTCCTCAGCAGCGCCCGCACGGTGTAGTCGTCTATGCCCATGAGAACTGCTACCTGGGCCACGGGCAGGCCCAACCTGTCGTGCAGGAGGACCACATCCGCCTGCGGATCCTCCAGGAGGCAGTGAATGCGCCAGGTCTGGCCCGGTCGGCAGCAGGCTCGGGCGGCCGCCTCATGACGTAACAAGCACCAGGCTCGCGCCGCAGGGCAGTCGCTGCGCAGGGTTGCTGGCCACACGGTGGACAGTGTCTCGAAGACGGCGTCCACGCACTGCTTGGCGCGATGCCAGTCCTCGGTCCTCACGGAGGCATAGCGCAGGTATACGTCGTGATGAAGTTGGCGGAATGCCGTGTACGCCAGGCGGAAACCTGTCGGCCGGCAGTGCGCTGTCATTGCGGCAAGCTGAGGGCGATGACGAGACGTGGTCATGACGCCCCGGGCCCTTCGTGCCCCACGTCGCCAGAGTCCTGGCACGCTGCCCACAGTCCGCGGAAGTCGTCGCGGTCCGCCCCCAACTGGTCGAGGGTGCCGGCGAGCAGCGCCCAGGACGGGACCACTCGCCCGGCGAAGATGAGGGCAAGCTCCTCTGGTCCGGCATCGACCTGAGCACTCAGCATCGGAATCTCCGGGCCGCCGGCGGCCAGATGAGCCCCTCGCAAAGCAGCCGCGAGTGCACTGGGGCCCTGCGAAGCGGCGGTAGGCGCCGGCCGGCCCCAGGCACGCTCCCACAGCAGCCGCAGGTCGGCGGGGTCGCCTTTCAGGAGGTCGGCCAGCATATAGATCACCGGCCACGGCGGCACATGCGTTCCTTGCAGCACCAGGCTCACGACCGCCGGCGGCAGACCAGCCTGCTCAGCGACGGATGCCTCACTACGGCCACAGCGCAGATGCAGCGCCCCCAGCGCCTTCGCAAGCGCCTCGGCGGCACGGCGGTTCCTCGCGACGGCCGGTAGCAACGCCATGTCGAAGACCGGGGCGGCGGCCTCACCCGTCCCGTCGTACCGATCCCGCGACCGTAACTGGGCACTGCGCGACGCAAGGAGCGCAGCAGTCTTGACTCCGCCCCATCGCGCCCGTGCGACCGCCTCGCTCATCCTTGCCGCCGCGGCGACCTCCGACCAGCTGGCGCCTTCGGCGCGGGCCTCGTCAACAGCGGCGGCCGCCAGGCACACGGCGTCCTCCCCCACCTGTACCGCCAGCTTCAATAGCGCGGCGAGCGGAACGGAGGCACCTTCACAAGCCAGCACCTCTTGTGCCCGCACGGCAAGGTCGCAAGCGATCGATCGGCGGACCGTGCGGTCAACCCTGGCTGCCCGGCGCTCACGGTCCCGTTTCCGCTGTGCCCGGCGCCGACAGATCGGATCGCAGTAGTCTCGTCGGCGCCCACCACGGCTGTCGTGCATGATCAGTCTTCCGCAATACGCGCAGCCTGTCGGATGCGGCGGCTCGAACATCAAAATCCCTTCGCCGGCCCCGTGCGGCGGCTTCACCGCACGGGGCTGTGACAGTGGCTCCACGCGGGCCTTACCGCGAGGCAGTACCCGCCCTCAGGCGATCAGGCCGTCCGTACACGTACGTACCGCACGCCGCTGCGGCGGCACGAGGCCAGCAGCAGGGCGATGACACGCGCGCCAAGCGGCCAGATTGCCGGAACCCCCACGATGAAGGGCCAGAGGTCGGGGAGAGCCACCACGATCAGCACGACGACGAACACCACCACCAGAAGGCTGGAACAGAGGTGAACCTCCCACCGATCAAAGGAACGGGTTTCGCCGCGTTCCGGAGAAGGGATAATCCCCTTACGAGAGGCCGGGGGCTCCATCGCCGAACCCCGGCTCTTGTTGATGGTCATCAACGAAGACCTTTCACGGTTATTGACGGCCTATCAGGTGGCCTCGGGTGGCACCCCGAGGCCACCACACACAGCCGGCCATCACTCGACTGCGTGCAGTGACTGAACTTTATCGTCATATCGAGCCACCTTCGCAGTCCTTTCCCCTTGCCCCCGTCGGCCGTCCCGCCATGGGAACCCATCTCACATGCAACGCGATACGTAATAACCGATGTGGCATTTCACGCACCTGCCCGTGACCCGTTCAGTACCGATCCGAGGCGCTAATTCGATCACTCTCATTCATGAAAGGATCGCCACGTGATCGTTATTGATAGATCAGCAGGTCAATGATTGTGCACACCTCACTCAACTGCACCCCCGAAGCGGAAGCATGGCATCCGTACCGAAGGCGCGTGCATATGAGAATTGGAGCAAATCGCAAAAGTGAATCTCGGAGTGGAGGGGCTTCGAACTCTCACTCACCGCCACGGAAATGCTGGGGCGCACGGCAGCGGAGGCGTCGCCGGCCAGGCGATCTCATCTGCGGACAGCGTTTGCCTGCAAAGCGGAGCCATGCCTTCCTGTTGGGAGCGCGCGAAACATACAAGGTGATTCACGTATCATTTCAAATATTTGACCGATCGCGGCATGACCGGCCCAGGCATCGGCATCAACCGCCTCCTGCCCCCATCATCCACGTCCAGGCCGACACCCTCGCCCGCTACTTCGATGGCCTCCCGGGCCATTTCACCGCTGCGCTGACGCTCCGCCCCGCCCCTGCCTCCCGCGCCACCAAGGGTGTTCAGCGCGTGCCGCAGGCCCGCCACCGGGGCAAACCGCCACCTCGCACCACGGCTCCGGCCACCGTCCGGCTCACCACAGACATGCCCGGAGACGGTAGCGACCACGCAGTACCAGCAGTGCTGTTGACGACGACCATCACCCACCGTTGCCCGCATTGCGGGCTTCAGCCGCCCCCGCCGTGACCACTCACCGCCCCATCCACACCCACCACGGATTGCCCAGGAAGCGGGTAGTCACCCCGCAGCCGCGCCACATGCCCACCTACGATCGGGGTCAGCACAGCCAGGGCGCCGGCTACGTGTTGGTGCCTCACCAGGGGCGTTCAGGACAGCCCTTCCCGGCCGGGACGGTCGCGGTCTTCCGCCAGTTGGTATCCCTCCGAGAGGCGAAGAGGACCAGTCGGTCGCCGGCGTCGATGACGCGGATGAGCTGTTGGTATCCCGCCGAGGGACGATGAAGACGGGGTGAGCGCGCCAGGCGCGCGACAGCGGCGATCAGGTTGGCGCCACCCCTCCCAGGGGCGATGAGGGCTGCGGCCGCGCTCGTCGATTCGGACGTGGTGGTGCTGTTGGTACCCCTCCCAGGGGTGATGAGGACCAGCCGCTGGGAACCCCAGGCGGTCGTGAAGTCCATTTTGGTACCCCTCCCAGGGGTGATGAGGACCCGCGGCCTGGTGCCCACATTGGGCAACCTCATCGCGTTGGTACCGCTCCCAGGGGTGACGAGGACACCCGTCCTACGTCATCGCCGTGACGCCGGAGCTGACGTTGGTACCCCTCCCAGGTGTAATGAGGACGCCGTCACCGAGCGGCTCCATCTGCACGGCGTGGAAGTTGGTACCCCTCCCAGGGCTGATGAGGACCGGCCGTCCAGCCGAGTTCGGCAACGTGCCCTTCCGGTTGGTACCCCTCCCAGGGGCGATGAGGACACGCACGAGCCTCGTCGACGGAGTGCCCGCCCTCACGTTGGTACCCCTCCGAGGGTCGATGAGGCCCGGGAGTTCGGCGAACTGGCCGGGCGCGGTGGTCGACAGGTTGGTACCCCTCCCTGGGGTGATGAGAACACGAGGAGACCGCCGCCCACATGTACCGTGCGGTCGCGTTGGTACCCCTCCCAGGGACAATGAGGACGCCGGGACCAGCCGCGTCTCCAGCGTCGTTTCCACCTGTTGGTACCCCTCCCAGGGACGATGAGGACACGCGATCGACCCCGGGTCGCGGCCGACATCCTGCCGTTGGTACCCCTCCCAGGACGATGAGGACGCGGCGCTCATCCTGGTCAAGCCCATCATGGTCGCCAGTTGGTACCCCTCCCAGGGACGATGAGGACCGGCGAACCTGGCCCAGACGGTGGGTTGGCACCGCTTGTTGGTACCCCTCCCAGGGACGATGAGGACCCGGTCGCACCTTCATCCGGCTCGACCTGGCCGGAGTGTTGGTACCCCTCCCAGAGGTGATGAGGACCGGGGACAGTCGTCCCGCAACACCTGTCCAGGCCAGGTTGGTACCCCTCCCAGGACGATGAGGACACGGCACCGGCGGCCGTCTGCGGGGTGGCCGGTCATGAGGTTGGTATCCCTCCCCGGGGCGATGAGGACAGCAAGCTCGGCGGTGTCGAGGGCGCGGCGGTACTGGTTGGTACCCCGCCCAGGGACGATGAGGACCGCCCCGTGTCCACACGCACCCACTGACACAGCCCCGTTGGTACCCCTCCCAGGAGCGATGAGGACCGTGGCGCTGGCACATTCCGGCCTGCGATCCACGCAGTTGGTACCCCTCCCAGGGGCGATGAGGACCCGCCGGCCCCCAAGCCAGGACCCCCGGCCTTCGTGTTGGTACCCCTCCCAGGGGCGATGAGGACCACGGCAAAGGACGCGCTGGGGCCGAATGGCTACTTGTTGGTACCCTTCCCAGGGGCGATGAGGACGGGTGCTGGCCCGTCATCGCGCCCACATCCCGACTCGTTGGTACCCCTCTCAGGGGCGATGAGGACCAGCGGCAGGCGCGTCGGCTGGGCTGGTGGCACAGAGTTGGTACCCCTCCCAGGGGCGATGAGGACCGGAGACGACCGGACTGGGAGCCGAGGCGCGCATCGTGTTGGTACCCCTCCCAGGGACGATGAGGACCCACACTTTCCCCGCCCTGGTCATCCGTATCCTGTCGTTGGTACCCCTCCCCGGGACGATGAGGACGCCGCAGCACCACGTCAAAGAGCCACCAGGACAGCACCTTGGTACCCCTCCCAGGGACGATGAGGACGGGATACGTTCCCCGTTCGATGGCTTCTCGCAGCTCGTTGGTGGCCCGCCCAGGGACGATGAGGACCGCCGGCCGCGATCCGGGCCTCGCGGAGGTTGTGCTGTTGGTACCCCTCCCAGGGACGATGAGGACTGCACAGCGGCGCCCTCGCGGCACGCCTCCACCAGCTGTTGGTACCCCTTCCAGGGACGATGAGGACCAGGACGGCAAAGCGCCCGCGCTGGAGCTGGCCCGCGCGTTGGTACCCCTCCCAGGGACGATGAGGACATGGGTCCGGCTCCCCGTACGCATCCGCGACCACCTGTTGGTACCCCTTCCAAGGACGATGAGTACCCGTGGTGGGCTGGTCACAGGGACAGACCCAGTACGTTGGTACCCCCCAGGGACGATGAGGACTCGCCCTGCCCGGTCGGGTCGGTGGCCTCCTCCACGTTGGTACCCCTCCCCAGGGACGATGAGGACCCGTGACGGGGTGCTGGCGTCGGAGTTCTCCTCCATGTTGGTACCCCTCCCCGGGGCGATGAAGATCCGGGGTCGCCTGCCCGCCGATGTGGTTGTTGAGCAGGTTGGTACCCCTCCGAGGGGCGATGAGGACGCTCGGTGTCCGCGGCCTGGCTCCAGGCCGACATGCTGTTGGTACCCCTCCGGGGGCAATAAGGACAGCGTCACATCCAGTGCGGGCCAGCGGATATGGCCGTTGAATCCTTCCGAGGGAGGTGGAGATCCGTCGCCCTGGATGACCCGCTGGTACCAAGTCGTTGGTACGGAGGAGCGATGCGGACAATCGGATGCTTGCAGAGGACACCAACAACCAGGCATTGGTACCCCTCCCAGGGTCGATGAGGACACGACCAGCGCCGTGGGCTGTGGCTGTACCACGTGATGTTGGTACCCCTCCCAGGGGCGATGAGGACCTCCTGGGAGGCCCGCCTCCACCGCCTGTGTGGCATGTTGGTACCCCTCCAAGGGGCGATGAGGACGCCCCGCTCGCCCGCCGCGGCTACGCGGTGCTGCAGTTGGTACCTCTCCCAGGGTCGACGAGGACTCGGAGGCGTGGCTCCGCCCCGAGGCCGGCCGCTACCTGTTGGTACCCCTCCCAGGGGCGATGAGGACTCCACCGCGACGTTCTGGCGCGCGGGCGGCCGGACGTTGGTACCCCTACCAGAGTCGATGAGGACCCGCTCCGGCCATCGCGCGCGCCAGCGCCGTGCAGGAGTTGGTACCTCTCCCATGGGCAATGAGGGCCTCGGCAGGCCGATCCGCGTCACCGCCATCGAGCCGTTGGTACCCCTCCGAGGGGCCATGAGGTCCCGGCGGGCATCGACTCGTGCATGTCATCACCGACGGGTTGGTATCCCTGCGAGCGACGACGAGGACTGCGGCCGCCTTCGAACTACTCACCCTCGCCGCCAGGTTGGTACGCCGCCCAGGGGCAATGAGGGCCTGCCCGCATCCTGGCGGGGCTCATCAACCGGTACGGGTTGGTACCCCTCTCAGGGTCGATGAGGACCGTCAGCATGCAGGAGTACGTGCTCTCCGCCGCCTAGTTGGTACCCCTCCCAGGGGGGATGAGAGCTCGTCGCCATCGTCTGGCGGGTCCACAAGCTCATGGAGTTGGTACCCCTCCCGGGGCGATATCGACCGGGCCCTCCCGGGAGGCGTTCGTCCACCTCCTCCAGTTGGTACCCCTCCCAGGGACGATGAGGACGGGTCGGGCGGCGCGACGATCGCCCTCTTTGACCTGTTGGTACCCCTCCCAGGGACGATGAGGACGCGGGTGTCGGCGAGGTTGCGGTGGGCGGCTTCGTGATGTTGGTACCCCTCCCAGGGACGATGAGGACCTACAGGTCATCGACTCCACCGTTCCTGACTCCGGGTTGGTACCCCTCCCGGGGGCGATGAGGACCAGTTCGGCGGCGCGGGCGGTGGCGGTGATGATGTCGTTGGTACCCCTCCCAAGGACGATGAGGACAGGGCGTGCAGCCGCAGTCCGTTGTCGGACCGTTCCTGTTGGTACCCCGCCCAGGGACGATGAGGACCGGACGCCGCCGTGGTCATCGTGGTGAAGGTCGACGGTTGGTACCCCTCCGAGGGTCGATGAGGACTTGTGGCACAGCGCCGGCGCCTGGTGATACATCCCGTGTTGGTACCCCTCTCAGGGGCGATGAGGACCAGCGGCGACCAGAGCCTCCGCCTCGACGACGCTGATGTTGGTACCCCTCCCAGGGACGATGAGGACGCGACGTGGCCGCACTCAATGTGCGCACCTTCGTGGGGTTGGTACCCCTCCCAGGGACGATGAGGACCCGCCGGGCGGCACCGGATACCCGTAGCCCTTGAAAGTGTTGGTACCCCTCCCAGGGGTGATGAGGACGTGCGGCGGCGGCCGGATCCGGCTCCGACGTGTCTGGTTGGTACCCCTCCCAGGGGTGATGAAGACACCGGCCCTCACGTGCGCCTCCACGTTCGTGCTGTGTTGGTACTCCTCCCAGGGGTGATGAGGACGGTCGCCGCGTTCCTCGGGGGGCCACACAGCCATCCCGTTGGTACCCCTCCCGGGGGTGATGAGGACCGTACGGCACCTGGGCTATGCGGTGCGGCCGCTCATGTTGGTGCCCCTCCCAGGGGTGATGAGGACCCGTCCTGGACGCGGTCGTCGACAACGTCCTGCGCATGTTGGTACCCCTCCCAGGGGTGATGAGAACCCGCGATCACCGACGTCCGGTCGACGCTCACCACTGGGTTGGTACCCCTCCGAGGGGTGATGAGCCCCGGGGCTGGTATCGGCTACGGCGCCGGCCTGATCACGTTGGTGCCCCTCCGAGGGGCGATGAGGACATCGACCTCGTGGTGTGCCACCTGGTGCTCCCTTTCCTGTTGGTGCCTCTCCGAGGAGCGATGAGGACCGACCTGATCGAACAGTTCGCGCCGGCGGAGTACCGGTTGATACCCCTCCGAGGGACGATGAGCACGCGGCCAGCGCACGACGCGCAGCTCCTCCAGCGTCGGGTTGGTACCTCTCCGCGGGACGATGAGGACCCGGGCCCGATGTTGATCAGTCCGGCGATACCGGCGAGTTAGTACGCCTCCGAGGGGTGATGAGGACCGGCGCGGAGGCTGCACCGTCAGCGACCCGTCAGCCTTGGTACCCCTCCAAGGGGCGATGAGACCGGCTGCTCCCACCACCGCGGCCCCCTCGACGTCGGGTTGGTACCCCTCCAAGGGGCGATGAGGGCGCGGATGCGGGCGCGGCCGGTGGCAAGCCGGTAGAGGTTGGCACCCCTTCCAGGGTCGATGGCCCGTACCACCGCGAGATCAATACGGCGGTAGCCGTAGTTGGTACCCCTCCGAGGGGCGATGAGGACTGGCGATACTGGGCATCGGTGAGTCCGTCCAGCGCACGTTGGTACCCCTTCCGAAGGGCGATGAAGACCCTGCGACCGTCGTCGCCGAGGCGTGCTACCTCGTGTTGGTACCCCTCCGAGGGGCAATGAGGGCCGGTCGGTCGGAACGGATTCGAGTCCCCGCTCGTGAAGTTGGTACTCCTCCGAGGATCGATGAGGACCCGCCGCCCGCTCGGGACCGGCCACGACCACCCCTGGTTGGTAACCCTCCGAGGGGCGATGAGGACCCCAGTCATCCGCGCACACCGGGCCGCCGCCTCGCGGTTGGTACCCCCTCCCAGGGTCGATGAGGACCGGCCAGGACGTCGCCGTCCGGGTCGGAGCCTTCATGTTGGTACCCCTCCGAGGGTCGACGAGGAACTCCGTGGTGCGCCTGGCCGACTCCTTGCCCAGCCTGTTGGTACCCCTCCGAGGGGCGATAGGGAGCCCTGCGGGAGCTGCAGGACTCCTCACTGCGCAACTCTTTGGTACTCCTGAGGGGCGATGAGAACCAGAAGCATGGTTCATGCTCGACAGCTCGAACACGTTGGTACCCCTCCGAGAGTCGATGAGGACTGGGGACCAGCACGGCCGCCACCGCCGTGATCGTGCGGTTGGTACCCCTCCCAGGCCGATGAAGGTCCGCGCATGCCAGAGCAGTTCAGACATGCTCGGCACATTGGCACCCCGCCCACGCGATGAGGGCACGCACGAGCCTCGTCGACGGAGTGCCCGCCCTCACGTTGGTACCCCTCCCAGGGGTGATGAGGACTCGTACGACGGCCAGCGGCGGACGCTGCCGGGCCTCGCGTTGGTACCCCTCCCAGGGTGATGAGGACCTCCATCTGGGATCCCGTCGCCCCACCCACCCGCAAGTTGGTACCCCTCCCAGGGGTGATGAGGACTCGGCACCACGCTCCAGCAGCTCGTTGACGCCTACGAGTTGGTACCCCTCCCGGGGGTGATGTCGCCGGCCTCATCTGGACCCAGCTCGTCGACGAGTTAGATCCCTCCGAGGATCGATGACGACTCGCGTACACCGCGCACAGCGGCCACTACGCCCGCACGTTGGTACCTCGTCGAGGGGCGATGAGGAACCGCGTCGCCTGCGCCGGCGGGCAGCAGCTCCTCGTGTTGGTACCCCTCCGGGGGGCGATGAGGACGCGGCCTTTCGCCCGGGATGTGGACCTGAGAAGCATTGGTATCCCTCCAGGGGCGATGAGGGCAAGCGTTGGTGGTCAGCGCCGCGCGCCGCACCATGTTGGTACCCCTCCGAGGGGCAATGAGGACCCGGGACCGGCTGGCGATGGTCGGCCGCACGTTGCGCGCGTTGGTACCCCTCCAAGGATCGATGAGGACAGGGCGCGCAGACCAACCTGTGGGCAGAGGCCGCCTAGTTGTTACCCCTCCGGGGGGGCGATGAGGACGCGGGACGAGGTCGCCGGCCTCCACACGGCACACCCAGTTGGTACCCCTCCCCTGGGCGATGAGGACATGAGATCAAGGTCTACGGCCCGGGACTCCACGTGTTGGTACCCCTCCCCGGGGAGATGAGGACGCGCCGTATCAGTGGGCACATGCGGTTGCTGGCTCTGTTGATACCCCTCCCCGGGGCGGTGAGGACCGTCCTACGGCGGCGGCCCCCCTGCTCAACTCGCTGTTGGTACCCCTCCC
The DNA here is from genome assembly GCF_042895955.1 of Streptomyces sp. NPDC001339. NCBI lineage: Bacteria > Bacillati > Actinomycetota > Actinomycetes > Kitasatosporales > Streptomycetaceae > Streptomyces > Streptomyces sp. NPDC001339. Next base: position 592,647 of record NZ_JBIAWT010000002.1, read on the forward strand.
CGGGGCGATGAGGACGGGACGGGCAGGACTCCGGGCCGCTGCTGGCCCTCACGTTGGTACCCCTCCCAGGGACGATGAGGACTTTCGCCGCCGTCCCCGTTGTCTCCGCCCTGCTGCTGTTGGCACCCCGCCCAGGGGCGATGAGGACGGCCGAGGCCGGCCCGGACGCATCCTGGCGTACCGCCCGTTGGTACCCTCTCAGGGTCGATGAGGACGCGCCCACCTGCGGCTCACCAAAGCCCTGCACGGCGCGTTGGTACCCCTACGAGGGGCGATGAGGGCGTCGCGGCTGCTGTCCAGGATCGACCTCGCCTCGGAGTTGGTACCCCTCTCAGGGTCGATGCGGGCTAGCTCGTTACGCCGCGCGGCGGTCGAACCACTCCTGTTGGTACTCCTCCCAGGGGCGATGAGGGCGGCCCCGCTCCTCCCGAAGGAGAAGAGCCAGCATGACGTTGGTACCCCTCCCAGAGGCGATAGGGGCAGGTGGGACTGCACCACATCCGCGGCTGCCAGCTGAGGTTGGTACCCCTTCCCAGGGCGATGAAGGCCGGTGCTCTACTGCGGGTACGGGCGTTCACCGCCGCGTTGGTACCCCTCCCAGGAGCGATGAAGACTTCGCAGCGCAACGCGACCGACGTCCACAAGGACGTGTTGGTACCCCTCCGAGGAGCGATGAAGACCATCAACCCACTGCCCGGCTGGGACCGCTACCTCCAGTTGGTATCCCTCCTAGGGGTGATGAGGACCGCCCAACCGGGCAACCCGCCGACGGGCGATGGCGAGTTGGTACCCCTCACAGGGGTAATGAGGACCTGATGCAGCTGTGCCAGCCGGCCGGCATGGACGTGTTGCTACCCCTCCTAGGGGTGATGAGGACCCGCGCCTGTCGGTCATGCTGGTGCAGACCCTCCTGTTGGTACTCCTCCCGGGGGTGATGAGGACCCATGTACATCGACGGCCAGCCGGTGGAGATCCCCGGTTGGTACCCCTCCGAGGGGGACGATGAGGACGATCCCCGCGCTGATGGCCGCCATCGCGTGCTGGGTGTTAGTACCCCTCCAAGGGGCGATGAGGACGACCTACCCGGGGGCCTGCGCGGTCCTGGTGGCCGTTGGTGCCCCTCCCCGGGGTGAGAGGACCACACTCCTGGTGGAGCTGTCCACGTAGGACATGGCGTTGGTACCCCTCCCAGGGGTGACGAGGACGCTCCGCCGCCGCCTCCTCCCGCTGGGACGGCAGCGGCGTGTTGGTACCCCTCCCAGGGGCAATGAGGACCGGCGCCGGCCTGCCGCGCGCCTTCGAGGATGTCGGGTTGGTACCCCTCCCAGGGGTGATGAGGACCCGCTGCCGGCGCCCGCCGCGTTCCTGATCAACGAGTTGGTACCCCTCCCAAGGATGATGAGGACCGTTCAACTCCCTCGCCTACCGGGCCCGGACGCACACGTTGGTACCCCTTCCCAGGGGTGATGAGGACGTGCCGACTCGACCCGAACACCGCGCTCGACGTGATGTTGGTACCCCTCCGAGGGGCGATAAGTACCCGAGTTCGCGTTCCTCGACCTGGGCCGCACACGCAGGTTGGTACCCCCCAGGGACGATGAGGACCTGCGAAGATCCGTGGCCGGCGCTCGAACCTCTACTAGTTGGTACCCCTCCCAGGGACGATGAGGACCGCTGCGCCGGCCCGGGGCCACGGCCTGCCAGTCGTGGTTGGTACCCCTCCCAGGGACGACGAGGACGGTCCAGCTGTCCGTCCTGACGGAGGCCGGCCTGAGGTTGGTACCCCTCCCAGGGGAGATGAGGACGACGCACCCGGACCGGCCGACGGTCTACCGCCTGGCGTTGGTACCCCTCCGAGGGTAGGTGAGGACAGGACATCAGCGGTGGCTGCACGCGGCGATGCCGCAGTACCGGTTGGTACCCCTCTCAAGGGCGATGAGGACACGACGACACGGCCGCCTTCGGCGTGCCGCCCGACGAGTTGGCACCCCTCCCCGGGGCGATGAGGACCCAGCCCCGGGCTGCTGGACTGGCGGCAGAACTCCCGGTTGGTATCCCTACCAGGGGTGATGAGGACGCGGTGAGCGCGGCCGTCGCGCCCTTGGCATCGAGGCGTTGGTACCCCTCCGAGGGCCGATGAGGACGCGCGAGGCCCGCGAGCACGAGCTGGCGCTCGCCCGGCTGTTGGTACCCCTCCGAGGGTCAATGAGGACCTGGCTACGTGACGGCCTGCTTCGACGCGGTCATCGTGTTGGTACCCCTCCGCAGGGCTATGAGCCCCACCGAGCGGCTCCGACGTGGCCCGCAGAGTTCGCGGGTGTATCCCCTGATATGGGGCGAATGAGTGATGTGAAGTTCTCAAACAGCAGTCCCTGCAAGGTAGTACGCAATGATTGCACGTCCCACTGACATCTTCTGCGGCTGGAGGCTGTCTGCTTGTGGGCTGGGGCCGCGAACTCAGCCGGCCAGTTGGACACGGCGAGAGGCTACCCTTCCGTAGGCGCGTACGTCTCGCCAGCCCGGCGTCGCTGTACATGCCCGATTGGCCCGTTAGGGGTCGCAATGTGTGCGCCTTCGCTTTGAGGCACGTGCGACACGCATCTCATCGCCCCGAGCAGGGGCACCCGAAGGGGCTCTGACCGAACCGGCCAGAGCCCCTTTTCTGTTGCCCGTTGAACAAACTGACCGATTGTCAGTGGCTCCTGCTAGACAGTCAACTACCGCTCCTCATAAGGGCGGACAGTGTGATAGACCTTCTGCCATCCATCCCGAACTGAAGCTAAGGCACACACCGAGACAGACACTCTGCCCTGTGTGCGCCCGAGGCCACAACCAGCAGAAAGGAGGGAAGAAGCATGCGCCTACGGGTCACTATCAGCACCCGGGCCCGGGAAATCCCCTGGGATCAGGTCCAGGCCCCCGGACGCGGCGTGTTCTACGAGGCCCTGGAACGCCAGGACCCCCAGCTCGGAGCCACCATCCACGCCAACGGATGGGGTCCACACGGCATCGCACCGTTCGGCCACTCCGCGCCTACCTTCCCCACCCCCAAGCGTCAAGAAGGCAAGTACGTCGCCGGCGGCACCGGCACCGTGGAATTCGGCAGCCCAATCCCGGAGATCATCACCGCGCTGGCGAAGGACTTCACCACCATCCCTGTCCTGGACTGGGGCGGCACCGCGCTGAAGGTGGAGAAGACGACCGTCGTCGATCCTCCTGCATTCGCCTCCGGCCGCGGGCGGTTCCGCACCATCAACCCCATCACCGTCAAGGCGGAGGCCACCCGTACTCCCGAAGGCCGCGTCATCCGCGGAAAGCACCTCCTGCCCGGCGAGCCAGGTTTCGACGTCGCGTTGCAGCACAGCATCCGCCGCAAGTGCGAAACCTTCGGCCACGGCAGCGATGTCCAGCTCGAAGGAATCACCTGGATCGGCCCGAAGCGGTCCTTCGCCGTCACCGGCCACGGCCACTGGGGTAAGAAGCTCGGCGCGCCCATCGAGGTAGAGGTCAGCGGACCGCCGGCCGCACTTCAGGCGCTGTGGTCCACCGGCATCGGCGGATCAACCGCCTCGGGCTTCGGGTGGGTGGTCGCATGACCACCACTACGTCCCGCGCCGACGGCCAGTACACCCTCCGCGACACCCCTCACCCTCTGGCCCGTATCGGGGCCCACGTCATCGCGTCCTTCGCCGATGTCGAGACCCCCGCAATGGTCACCAGCGCACTCTTCCAGGAGGTCATGAGCCGGCTGATGGACGCCGCTGTCACCGCAGCGCTGCTGCGCGACGGTAAGGCGGAGAACGGCTTCCTCCTCAAGTGCTCGCACAGCCTGTGGCCGAACAGCGACATGAACCACCCGTTCAACGCCAAGCGCGACGACACAACCGTCACGGAAAAGGTCCGCACCTGGCGCACAATGCCCGCACCGGACACGTGGCCCGGCGCCGCCTGCGCTCTCTGCGGACATCAGGCCGTCGGCTTCTACGGCAAAGCGGACATGATGCTCGCGGCGTCCGTGGACTACCGCAACACCACTCCCCGCAGACATGCCGGCACCGCCCTGTGCTGGCCGTGCATCTGCTGCTTCTACGCGGCCCCCTACGGCTGCTACCTCACCGGAGGACGCACCGAAGCCCTCCATACCTGGGACGACGGCTTTCTCGCGGAAGCCGTCGACCTTCAGGTCTCCCGCAACGAGATGCTCATGATCACCGGGAAGAGAGCCTCTCGCACCAAGGCCGAGACCCTCGCCCTCCAGACGCTGCGCCGCTACGACCACGAAACCACCGCTGGTATCGAACTGGTCATCTTCAATAACCACAACAAGGGGCAGGCACTGGACACTTACGCCGTCGACCAGCCCTTGGCCGAATGGCTGCGGAAGTCCTCCCGCAGAGACGCCCACCGGGATGGATTCCCCACTCTCGTCCGGGCTTTCACCACCCCCGAACCCGCCGGCAAGAGCGGTGGGCAGAAGACCAACGCCACCACCTCCGGCGTGGAAAACCTCGCCTGGGCCTGCTTCCACCGCCCCTGGACCATCCCGCGGCGCCTGACCAGCTACATCGTCGGCCGCTCGACAACCCTCGAAGGTCCCACCCGCGAAGCACCCCCCGCCGCCAACCTCCTCACCACCTACCTGCACGAGGTACTCAACGTGAACGAAACGGACCTCCAGGAGATCCGCGACACCGCCGCCCGCATCGCCCTCCTGTTCACCGAAGACGACCCCGGCGGCAAACTCACCGGCTTCTACACCCTCTTCCAGCGCGGCAACAGCGCCCGCCTGCGCGCCTGGCTACAGCGCCACGGCATCACCTGGATCCTGGACCGCCCCACCGACGAGTCCGAACTCGTCACCAGCCGCGGCTTCGAGATCCTCTTCAGCCCCGCCCCTGACTCCTACTCCTGGTACTACCGCGAATACCTCCTCGCCTGCACCATCTCCGCCCTCTTCCAACGCGGATGGCGGCCCCGCGACGCCGAGAAGGCCGCCCAGGACTTCGACCCCGACACGATCACCGCCAAGGACATCGCCGTCCTCGACGGCACCGAAGCCGACCCGGCCGCCGTATAGCCGCCCCCGCCCGCAAGCGCCTCTACCTGTAGGCGGACAGCACGCCTGAGGACCACCGTGCACGGCGTCCTCGACGGCCTCAACACCGGAGCCACCGCGCCAACCTGATCACGAAGGAGATCACCAAGTGACGTACCTCGCAGGCAAGATCGCGTTCGACATCAACGCCGGCGCCCCCAACAACGGCGAAGGCGAAGACCAAAAGGGCCGCGTCAAGCAGATGCGCGTCGGCCGCGACGTCTACCCCTATCTCGCACCCCAGGCCGTACGTCGCTGGCTGCGCGACAGCGTCCCCGCTGACGAGCCCCGCTCCCGCGTCTTTCGCACCGGATCCGGACAGAAGCAGCAGGCGTTCACCCAGGGCCGGCCCGACAAGTACTTTGACGACGACCTCTTCGGCTACATGGTCGCCCTCAAGGACAGTGAGCGGAAGAAGGACCCCGCCCTCCCCGAGACCTGCCAGCGCGACACCGTCCTCGCCACGGGCACCTTCGTCGCCGTCGTCCCCAACAACCCCACCATGGACTTCGGCACCATGACCCGCGGCTTCGACGCCGGCGAGAACCCGGTCATCCACCAGCACGAGTTCTACACCGCCGTCTGCGCCGGAGACGTCCTCCTCGACCTGCCCCGCGTCGGTGTCTTCGAGACCGACGGCGGCGGCCTGAAGGTGGCCCTCGGCAAGCAGGCCGCGCAGGAAGCCAAGGACGCAGGCGCCACCGAGACCACCCTGCGCGGCACCGCCGCGCTCGCCCTCCCCCTCGAGGAACGCCGCCGCCGTACCGCGCTCATCCTCCGCTCCCTCGCCACCATCCAGGGCGGCGCCAAGCACAACGCCCATTACGGCGACCGCACCCCCGCCTTCCTCGTCCTGGCCCCCATGAAGGGCGGCAACAACCCCTTCACCCGGCTGCTCCAAAACCAGCTCGGCAAGGTCACGTTCTCCGCCACCACCCTCGAAGCCGAGATCACTGCCTGGGAAGACCAGCTCGATGGCCCCGTCCGCATCGGATGGGCCCCCGGCTTCCTCACCGACCAGCGCGAGAAGGCCCTCACCCACTTCGCCGGAAACGACCGCGTCACCATCGGCCACCCCCGCACCATCCTCAACGCCCTCGCCGACGAGATCACCGACAAGCAGCACGACGACTGGTTCCAGGACGCCCAGTGACCAGCATCGAAGCCCTCGAAGCAACCATCACCACACCCGTCGCTTCCTTCCGCAACCCCCTCTACACCGGCGTGCAGGTCACCCTTCCCTGCCCGCCGCCCTCCACCATCGGCGGCATGCTCGCAGCCGCCGCCGGAAGCTGGGACAAAGTCCCCCACGACTTCCGGTTCGCGGCCGCCTTCCACGCCGAAGGCCGCGGCACCGACCTGGAGACCTACCACCCCCTGCCCACAGCCCGGAAACCCGGAAACTACGGGCCCCAGAACCGCGAATTCCTCGCCTTCACCACCCTGAAGATCTGGATCCTCGACGACCTCGACCACTGGGAACACCGCCTGCGCCGCCCCGTGTGGCCGATGCGCCTGGGCCGCTCCCAAGACCTCGCAGCCCTCACCACCCGCCGCACCGCTCTCACCACCACCCCCGGTGAACAACGCGGCGCCCTGATCGCCGACCACCCGGCCGCCGGCGGAACCAGCCTGCGCATACCCACCGCGATCACCCTCGACCGAGGCCGCACCCTGTGGGGCTCCTACCGCTACGACCCCACCGGACACGCCACCGCCACCGTCCCCGACAGCTACAGCACCCCCACCGGACAAGCCGTAGCCCTCCTGCCCCCCACCCACCCGGCCACCGCCGAACCCGTCTGACGCAATACGTCAAGGGCGGTGCCAGACACCAACCCACGTGCCTGGCACCGCCCTTGACGTCCCCAGCCCACGCCGCATGGAGCCTGATATGACAGACCTCCGCGACATCAACGCAAAAAGCGCCCGCGGAAACCGGCCCCCCGAACGACTCACCACCCATCTCGACCTCACCGAGAAGAGCGCCGCCCTCATCCAGCAGCGCACCGGCCGCATCGACGCCGCCCACACCGTCATCCCCGACTTCTGGACCATCGCGCGCCTGGCCTGCCTGTTCCACGACTGCGGCAAGATCAACTGCGAGTTCCAACGCCAACTAGCCGAAACCGGCTACTTCTGGGCCGAACGCCACGAAGCGCTCTCCCTGGGATACCTCCACCTCATCCCCGACTCCACCCACCGCGCATGGGCCGCCGTCGGCATCGCCACCCACCACCGCGCCCTCACCGGAGAAAACGCACGCAAGACCACCCTCGCCACCCTCTATCAGGGCACAGACCTCACCGAATGGCGCGACCGCTTCGAACCCCTCCCCGAGGCCACGGCCGAACAGCTCGCCCACTGGCTCCACGAAACCGCCACCCGTCGCGGCCTGCCCACCACCGCCCCCACCGCCGGGCACAGCTACACCACCACCGCACACACCGAATTCACGGCCTTCCTGGCCACCTGGCGCCGTCGCACAAACCCCGCCACCGGCCTTGCCGCCGTCCTCCTCCAAGGCGCCGTCACCTACGCCGACCACCTCGCCTCCGCCCACGGCACCCTCAACATGACCCAGCCCATGAACGCCGACTTCGCCCGCACCATCAAGGAAGCCTTCCCCCTCAAACCCCACCAGGAGCGCGCAGCGAAAACCCCCAGCCACCTCATCCTCCGCGCCCGCACCGGCAGCGGAAAAACCGAAGCCTCCTGGCTCTGGTGCTGCCAGCAGGCAGCCCTCCTCCAAGCCGAAGGCCGCGGCACCCCCCGCGTCTTCTACACCCTGCCCTACCTCGCCAGCATCAACGCCATGACCACCCGCACCACCGAAAAACTCGGCCGCGAAGGGCTCGTCGGCCCCGACCACTCCCGCGCCGGCGACTACTGGCTCCAGCAGTTCTGCTGTCCCGACGACGACGAAACCACCCGCGTCCAAGCCGCCCGAGACGCCACCCACCGCAAAGCCGCCACCAAACTCTTCAAAGAAACCATCCGCATCACCACCCCCTACCAACTCCTGCGCGCCGCCCTCGTCGGCGCCGCATACTCCTCCCGCCTCATCGACGTAGCCAACTCCGTCTTCGTCTTCGACGAACTCCACGCCTACGACACCAAACGCCTCGGCTACATCCTCGCCATGATGCAAACCCTCGAAGAACTCGGCGGACGCATCGCCGTCCTGTCCGCCACCATGCCCGACGCCCTCACCACCCTCATCACCGAAACCCTCACCGGCGACGTCACCTGCGACGACGACTCCGACAGCACCCAACAGCCCCGCCACCGCATCGAAACCCGCAACCACCACATCACCGACCCCGCCGCCCTCACCGAAATCACCCACCACCTCCGAGCCGGCGAATCCGTCCTCGTCATCGCCAACAACGTCGCCCACGCCCAACAGCTCTACGACAACCTCACCGCCGCCCTCCCCGACCACCACGGAACCCTCCTGCACTCCCGCTACAAGCGCGGCCACCGCGGCACCATCGAAAAAGCCATCACCGACCGCTACGGAACCGACCAGACACGGAACAAAACCCGCAAGGGCGGCTTCGTCGTCGCCACCCAAGTCGTCGAAGTCAGCCTCGACGTCGACTTCGACGTCCTCTTCACCGCCTGCGCCGACCTCGAAGCCCTCGCCCAACGCTTCGGACGCATCAACCGCATCCGCGCCCGCGAAGCAGCGCCCGTCATCATCCACACACCCCGCTACAAGCAACGCCGCGGACAACCCGGCCTCTACTGCGACGGCATCTACCCCCACGACCCCGTATCCGAGACCTGGACAATTCTCAACGAAAACACAGGCAACGAAATCGACGAAAACGAAATCACCCACTGGCTCAACCGCATCTACAACACCACCTGGGGCCACAAGTGGCGCCAAGAAGTCCTCCGCCACCGCGACGATTTCCGCCGCGCCTTCCTCACCTTCAAACGCCCCTTCGACGCCCGCGACCAGCTCGAAGAACGATTCGACGAAATGTTTGACGGCCTCGAAGCAGTCATGGAAGAAGACCTCAAAAACTACAAGGAAGCCCTCCACCAGGACGTAGACGCCGACGGCAAACCAAGAATCTCCGGCCAGCTCCTCGCATCCGAATACCTCATCCCTCTCCCTCACTGGGGATCCGCCAAAGCCGCCTACGACACAAACCTCAAGGTCCACGTCATTCGAGGCGCATACAGCGACACCGACGGCCTCAAGGCAATCCACAACCCCGGCGGCGACACCGGCTACCAGCTCGACCAACTCACATAGGCCCGTCCTCGTGACAACTACCGAGTGGCTGATCGCGCGGACGACTGCGATGCCGCCATCAACCTTGACATCCTGGCCCTGACCTGCCACGTCCGCCACAGGGGCTGGAACATCCAGGTCGAGTCCCCTTACCTGCCGCAACGGCTCATCCAAGCAGGAGGTGTCGCTGCGTGACGCCAGCGTCGGGAGGCGGTGACGCTGTGCCGCCGCTCTTGTGCAGGCCGATCTCGGCCTGGCCATGGGCACCGGCGCCGCGAACCGCCTCCGACCTCACCCTGGTGAGCGGCGACCTGCGGACCGCGGGCGACGCCATCCGGCTGGCTCGCAGAACCCCGCGAACCATCAGGGCCAACCTGTTCTGGGCCTTCGCCTACAACGTCGCCGCGCTGCCGTTGGCTGCGTTCGGCATGCTCAGCCCCTGAACCGCTGACGGCTGACGATCACCAACGGCCGATTCCTCCAGCGCCCGATTCTGTGATCTTCCGGAGGAACCGGATCGCTCGTCACCTCCGTCCTCTGACGCCTACGGGAGGCTGGTGGGCTTGCGGGCAGCGAGGCGCTCGACAATGCCGAGCTTGAAGCGGTCCCGCTGCTCGATGGGCAGGCCCGCCGCCTGAATATGCCGGAGCGGTCGGCGCAGCAGGTGCTCGCCGCCGAGCGGAACGGTGATGAGTTCGATGAGCCGCTGGAGTGCGCGGACGGGCCAGACAGAGCTGGGCACGTGGTCCAGGAGGAGGAGCCGGCCGCCGGGCTTGAGCACGCGGTTCATCTCGGCGATGGCGCGCTGGTCGTCGGGGATCGCGCACAGCGCCAGGGTGCACACCACGGTGTCGAAGGAGGCGTCGGGGAACGGCAGGGCCTGGGCGTCGCCTTCTCGCAGGTCTGCGGGCCGGCCGAGTTCGTCGGCGCGGCGACGGGCGACGGCCAGCATTTCCGGGCTCCACTCGATGCCCGTCAGCCGGACGCCGGGAGGGTAGAGAGGAAGGTTCAGGCCGGTGCCGACAGCCACCTCCAGTACATCGCCGCTGGCCTGGGAGCAGACCCAGGTACGGCTTTCACCGAACAGGGTGCGGTCGAAGAACCGCATCTGCCGGTCGTAAGAGCGGGCGTGCTTGTCCCAGTAGCGGCGCAGCCGCTCGCTGTCCTTTGGCTCGGGCACAGCGTCATCCTCTCCGCTACGGGCCCCTCCCGCACCTCATGGTTCGCCCGCCGGACGCCCGGCCGGGGAACGTTCCGGCCGGGCGTCGTGGCGCGGCGCTTTGGGAGGCGACGGCGGCGCCCCCGGCAACCCCGGCCAACGGGGGGCGGAGGTCTACGTCGAGCCGTCGAAGGTCGTTCGGTGGCCGTGGCCGCCGCGGTGAGGGCGAGCAGGGGGTTCATCCGTGAGCGGGCGAGGGGGGATTCCCCCGCCCACACGGAGTCGAACCCGCGCTCCTCGGCCATCGCCGCGATCGAGGCCAGGTTCTCGGGGTACGGGCCCTCGTCCACCACGGACTCCCGTCCGGGCAGCACGATGCCCACCTTCAGGCCGCTCACCGGCTCCACCCCACGCCCGGCACGATCCCCTCGATCTCAACGAGAAGGTCGTCACAGCAGACCGCGACGTTGAGGTACTTCACCTCAACACCAGGACCAAACGCTTCCTCACACGCCACACGTACCGCCGGCAGGTCACTGTCATGTCGTACATACGCCTTGATGAGCCGTAGCTCCTGCAACTCGTACCCCTGTGCCGGGCTCTTCCTGTCCGCGAGCGCCACCGTCTGGATCGGCGTCCACGCGGCACTGGGTGTCTTCGCCTTCGGCGTCCGCCATGCCGCGCCTGGACCCCGCCGTCCAGGCCGCCGTCGCCGCGCCCCTGCACCAGATGGGATCCCTCCTGCTGGCCGCGTTCTTCGTGGTCACCGGCCTCTCCGCTGACCTGACCACCCTAAGCGGCCTGGGCGTCCTCAGCGCGGGGCTCCTGCTGCTCGCCGCCTGGGCGAGCAAGTTCGTCGGCGCCGCCCTCGCCCACCGCGCCTTCGGTGCCACCTGGCGGGAGGCGGGGACGGTCGGTGTCCTGCTCAACTGCCGTGGCGTGACCGCACTCATCGTCCTGGCCATCGGCCGCCAGGCCGGGCTGATCGGCGACAAGCTGTTCACCATGCTCGTCCTCATCGCGCTCCTCACCACCGCCGCTCTCCCCCCTCACCCGCCTCCTCAACCCCCGCGCCAACACTCCGCCCCAGCCACGGCACCTGCGGATTCGCGCTGCGGCCCGCGCCCGCGTAGTCATCGTGGCCGGAGAAGAGATAGGTGAAGGTCTCGATCAACCAGCGGAAGGCGATCGAGCCGAGCCCGGCGCCCGCGCCAACTGTCGCAGCGAGGACGAACAGGCCAAGCCCACCACGGCAAGTCATACGTCGCAGTCACGGTGACCCGCCCGCCGCAAACCCGCTGGTCGCGCCCGTTCCCAATGGTTGGACCCCCTGCCGGGGGCATCTCTAATGAGGTACCACAGACCCCCACTACCAGCGAGTTCGCTGAGTTCGGGGGTCCTCGCGTATGGGCAGGCGGATGCCACGCTGAGCGGCATGGCGGGGGCTGCGACGTACTTGCGGGATGGATCTTGGACAATTTCTGCAGGTCGCCCAGAGAAATGGGGAAGCCCCGGGGAAACCCAGAAGCTTGGAGCGTAGCGCCGCGTGGTCAGCGAGCAGGTGGGGTGATTTCAGTGTGCTCAGTATCGTTGTAGCGGCGAAGGAAGTGGCGCGCGGTCGTGTCGATCTCTGCGACGGCATCGGAAAAGCCCTGGAAGCCAAACCACTCACCGTGGGTACACAGCTTCGCGAAGTGGTTGTGCAGGTGTCGCTCTAGCGGGTATCCGCCACGAGCACTCCAACGGAGTTCCAGCCTGGCCGCGGATCCCACCTGCAGAGACTTTATGCGTTGAGTAATGTCCTTTGCGACTCCGATCTTGATCGATTCCGGATTGTCATCGGTCGATATGGCGTAGACCCACCGATGGTCGAACCGTTCCTGCTTGCGCGCGGAGGGGGACGAGGGCTGCTCCATGGCCTCAATGAGTTCGTCGTACTCGCGGTCCATGCGTTCGTTGATCACAGTCGCGAGACGGTTCAGGTAGTCGCGGGCTTCTTCCGCAGCGATTGCTCCACTCGCAATCAGGTCAAGGAGCTCGACCACAGCCGGAACTTCGATGTCCGTGCCGTAGCTCGGAGCGTCCTGCCGCACGTCGCTTCCCCTGAGCCCCCAGTTCAAGGAGACGCTTTCGATACGGTGACCGCCCACGTTCAACTGAACGGTGAAGGATTGAGCCACAGAGGGTCCTTTCAAGCAAAGCCTGCAAGCTGTCTGATGCTGGGCGATGCCATCGTCCTTGATCCCTCTGACAATGGCGGCCGCGAACGGGTAGTGCCATCGCCCCCACCGGCACACGACTGAGCGGTGTGCGTCGTGAAATTGCAGGTCACGAGCCTGGTGTGCGCGGCGTCGGGAGTGCTTGGGCTGGTCGGCGGCGATGTCCATGGTGAAGATCGTCTGACGGTCGGCCGGGAGGGTTACCTGGTCCTGCTGCGCCTGCGTGAGTGGGCCACCTACGATCCTTCACCACGTCGGTACGCCGGAGGTCGTGGAGAGGTGTGGGGAAGTCCGATCTGGAGCGGATCACCGCTTGCCGTAGCGAACTGGACACGTTCGCCAAGGAGTTGGCCAAGCGGCTTCAGGAGGTCGGGGCCGAGCGGGAGGTTGGGGATCGCCGAGCGGGTCCTGCGCCGCCTGTTTGCACAAGACAGGTTCGATACGGGGGGCTGCTGAGGCGGCGGTTCCGGTGAAAGCGTGGAACAACGACGAAGCGCTAGTAGGGCTTGGTCAGGTTGGTGTCGCGGTAGGTATGTCGCGGTGGCAGGTGGGGCAGATGCCGGCCCAGACGGTGAGGAGTGTCTGTAGCTCGCGGACGATCTGGTAGAGGCTCAGCCCTGAGCCGCGCCTTTTGGGTCTCTTGTCAGCCGTTGCAGTGTGCAGAAGGCGTGCGCGACGGAGACGAGAGTGACGTGATGGTGCCAGCCGTTCCACGTGCGGCCCTCGAAGTGCGCAAGTCCCAGAGCCTGTTTCATCTCGCGGTAGTCGTTCTCGATGCGCCAGCGGAGCTTGGCCAGCCGCACCAGAGAGGCCAGCGGCATGCCGGAAGGCAGGCTGGACAGCCAGAACTGCACTGGCTCGGGCTCGGTTGCGGGCCATTCGGCCAGCAGCCACCGCTCAGGCAGTTCGGGGCCGCAGGTGGCCTGGCGGATCTCGCGCCCGGCGGGCCTGATCCGCAGGGCGACGAAACGCGAGTACATGCGCTTGAACCCGCTCTGGCCCTTGCCCGGCCGGGAACCCTCACGCCAAGACACCGGCCTGGCCGCCTCCCGGCCGGCCGCGACCACCAACTCCTTCACCGTCATGGGCTTGTCCGGGTACTTCGCCACCGGCGGGCGGCCGCTGCCCTGGTAGGGCGGGGTAACAGGTCTCGCGTGTCCGAGATGGGCACTGATCCGGGAGGAGATCCCAACGGCATAGGCCAGGTCACGTTCCTCCAGGCCCAGACGGAAGGCGGTGGCATCACCGTAGCCGGCGTCCGCGACGACCAGCGGAACATCCACGCCCCAACTGCGCGACTCATCGATCATGTCCAGGGCCAGCTGCCACTTCTCCACATGCCCGACCACGGCGGGGATCTGGCAACGCTCCCGGCGGGCGACCTTGTCCGTATCCGCCTCCGACGAGGCGGGATCCCAGGCAGCGGGCAGGAACAGACGCCAGTCCACCGGCGCCGAGGCGTGGTCGGCGGCCAGGTGCAAAGACACCCCGGCCTGGCAGTTGGTGACCTTGCCCGCGGTCCCGGTGTACTGCCGCGACACACACGCCGAGGCGTCCCCGTCTTTGAGGAAGCCGGTGTCGTCGACGATCAAAGCCGTCGGCCCGATCGCCTCCTGCATCGTCCAGGCCAGGCGGGCACGCACGTGCGCCGGATCCCACGGGCTGGAGGTCACGAAGTGCGCAAGCGCCTGCCGGTTGCCGTCCTCGCCCAGCCGGGCAGCCATCGGCTCCACCGACTTGCGCCGCCCGTCCAGCAGCAGCCCGCGCACATACGCCCGCCCCCAACGCCGCTGATCAGCACGCGAAAACGCCTCAAACAACTCTGCCGTGAACGTCTCAAGGCCCTCCCGGACCTCAGCCATCTCTTCAGGTGTCACACCACACCAACGCCACCCACAGACAGGCGGACACGCCACCCACGGGCGAACCTGACCAAGCCCTACTAGTGTCCTGCGCCAGAGATCCGTCGGCAGAATTGGGCGAGGGAGTCGAGGATCTCCTCGGCCGTTTTCGTCCAGATGAACGGCTTCGGGTCCTCGTTCCAGTCCTTGACCCACGCGCGGATGTCGGCCTCAAGTGCCTGGACGTTCTTGTGTGCACTGCGGCGAATCTTCTGGTCAGCCAAAAAGCCGAACCATCGCTCGACCTGGTTGATCCAGGAGGAGCCGGTCGGAGTGAAGTGCATGTGGAACCGTGGGTGCTTGGCGAGCCACGTCTTGATCGCGGGCGTCTTGTGAGTGCCGTAGTTATCGCAGATCAAGTGGATCTGGAGATGCGCGGGCACCTCCTTGTCGATCCTGATCAGGAACTTCTTGAACTCCGCTGCTCGGTGCCGGCGGTGCAGGGCACTGATGACCTCGCCGGTGGCCACGTCGAACGCGGCAAAGAGGGTGGTCAGGCCGTTGCGGACGTAGTCGTGGGTGCGCCGCTCGGGCATGCCCGGCATTATCGGCAGCACCGGCTGAGACCGGTCCAGCGCCTGGATCTGGGACTTCTCATCGATCGAGAGGACCACGGCGCCCTCGGGCGGGTTGAAATACAGACCGACGACGTCGTAGACCTTCTCCACGAACAGCGGGTCCGTCGACAGCTTGAAGGTGTCCGTCAGGTGCGGCTTGAGCTGGAACTTGCGCCAGATCCGGCCGACGGTGGACTTCGACAGGCCGCTGTGCTCTGCCATCGACTTCCGCGACCAGTGGGTGGCGTTCTTCGGGATCTCCTCCAGCGTGGTGACTACGACCGCCTCTACCTGGTCAACGCTGATGGTGGGAGGCCGGCCCGGCCGCGGCTCGTCGGCCAGGCCGTCCAGCCGATCCGCCAGGAACCGGCGCCGCCACTTGCGGACGGTGTCGGCGGCCACCCGCAACTCGCGCGCGACCGCGACGATCGGCGGGATCTCCGGGCCTGCGCACGCCAGCACGATCCGCGCGCGCAGGGCGAGCGCCTGGGCCGACGACGCCCGCCGCATCCACCGCTCCAACACCGCCCGCTCGTCATCAGACAACAGCAACGGTTCCAGCTTGGGGCCCCGACGAGGAACTGACGTACCAGCAGCAGAAGTCACGCAACTACTAACGATCAACTACTGGCGCAGGACACTAGATGCCTGTCGCTGCTGAGCAGGCGACCCTTGTCAGCGCACCCGGTTAGGGTGCCCGCCATGAACGTGGGACACCTGATCGCATTGCTCGCCGATTCTGCTGAGTGTCGCCTTCCGCCCGGTCGGATGGTCACGTCCGATGTAGGCGACGGAGACGTACAGCCCCTGTGGCTCAGTGACGGGCCGGCCGCGATCGAGCTGTGGACGCGGATGCACGCCGAACACGCACGTTCCGGCCTGTGGCCGCTGCTGCTCGACTCGCTGGATCCGAGCGACGGCGAATTTCGCCCGTGGGGATCCGGAGAGGTCTTTCCCGAGCAGATGTCCTCCACGGCGAGCCACGACTCTGCCGGCCTCCTCACGCGGTGGTGGGATGCCTACACAGCGGTCGACGAAGACGACATGATCGACGCCGACAGGCGCCTCGCCGTCACGGCTCCCTTCGGGCAGACCTGGCCCGGTCTCGCGCCCAGTCGGGAGACGACAACGAACCCCGATCAACTGGTCGGCGAGTTCGCGCAGGCGTTCCTCGCTGACCGCCCCCAGACGCGTCTGGGGCTCGTCGCCGCAGCATCCGGTGCCGAGGCGCTGACGGCCGCGGGCTGGGCCGGCCCCTGCAACTACGACAACGACACCGCGAAGTTCTCCGCGGTCGTCCGAGGTTGGGAGCATTGGTTCGGTGCTCGTGTCGTAGCGGTCGGCTTCTCCACGCTGCACCTCAGCGTCGCCTCGCCTCCAGCGGACGAGCACGAGGCTCTCCTGGTCGCGGCCGAGCACTTCGCCTTCTGCCCGGACAACATTTGGCAGGGCAGCAGGCCATACACACTGGCCGCATACGCCGAGCGGATCATCGGTGCCCACCACTGGGACTTCTGGTGGGACTGATCCGCTACACGGAAGACGTTCGACTGGGCAATGGCCTTCAGAGTGCGGTGCTGGGTTGTCAGGCGACGGACAGTCTGTGCCACCAGTGACTGCAGCCGCCGGAGCAGAAGCGCTCGCGGCGCCGTGTGTCGGCGATCGAGAGCACTGCGATCAGCAGCCTGAACGCCTTGCGGCGCTCGTCGAGAGGCGCGAGACCGGCGATCTTTCCCAGTTGCTCGTCGATCCGGCCTTGTGAGATCAACACTGCGGGCGTATGCGTCGGGCGCAGCTCAGCACGGCGGATGCTCTCCGGCGCATCCTCGGCGACGGCGCGCGCCTGAACGCAGTGATGGCGCAGGAACAGCAGCACCTCAGACTGCTCATCCTGGCCGAGGACGTCGAACCATTCGATGCCCTCTGACATAGGGCGCAGCCCCTGCGCGAGCTCGTTGAGCAGGACATCGCGTTCGTTCATGACTGCCTCCCGTGGGACAGACGCCGCTTCGCAGCGGTGATCAGGATTCCGAGCAACACCGCCAGATCGGCCGCGCCCTCGGCGTCGTCGGCCCAGCGGGTGGTCTGCAGTGGTTGAACCTGGTCGAGTAGGACGCCTTCCCGCGCCAGGACGAAGGCCAACGCCAGCATGGCCGCGCGCGCGTTGCCGTCCGCGAACGGATGGAAGAAGAGCGTGTCCAGGTAGGCCCGGGCAGCACGTGACGGGAGGGGTAGATCCGGTTGAGCGCTCTCGGACAGACAGCGCTCGAATCGCGCCGGCGTATCGGGTGCCAGGCCGTAGCGCTCCCGTCCGCCCTTCGCGAAGGCCGGCATCGTGCGGAAACCGACGAGGTCGTGGCCCAGCACGGTCCGCTGCCACTTCGCCATGAGGGCGAAGGTCAGCGGCCTGCCCTGCTCAGCGTCGGCGAATGCCCAGTCGAGGGCGGTCAGGATCCGCGCGGTTCCCCCGCTGTCACGTCCGCCTCGCGTTGCCGTGAAGAAAGTCCGGAAGCCGTCGTGGGCCGGCGCTCCGGAGGCGAGGCATGCGCCGCGCCAGGACGGCCAGGAGATCTTCGGCCGGATGAGCAGCCAGTCGGCGAGGCTGTCCTTCGGCCGGCCGGGCGCGGAAGTCATCTGATGCCGCCCACGCCTCTGGCGAACCGCGAGCTCACTGCGTCGACCACCGGAACGTCAGGTGTGATCCAACTGCCGAACTGGCCGCCGACCGCGTTCTTGACGATCTCCTGAGCCTGTCCCTCGTCGATGCCGTTGTAGGCGAGAAACCATCGGAGGACTTGCATGCAATGCCCGTACCAGCCGCTCTCGGCCTGGGTGCGGTCAGCCACCACGGTGACCAGGCGTGTGCACGCCCGCTCCCAGTGCCAGAGGTCCGCCGAAGACACGGGCGTGTCATCCGGCGGAGCCAGGTCCGCGAACCGTTCCGCCAGGTCCTCAAGCCAGCCGCGCCATTCCTGAAGGGCCTCAACTACCAGACGGGCAGTCGCATCCGGGGTCGTCACAGAGTCGGATGAACAGCACCACGCCCCGACGACACCTCCGTCGACGTCACCCTCGCCAACCGACCAGTTCCATCCGCAGGCCCACCGGCCGTACCGGCCCGCCAGGAACTCGGTGACAGGATCCAGCGAACGCCAGCGATCCTCGCGAGCGACTTCAGCGCTGGGCAGCAAGGACGCGACAAGGCTCGCCAACTCCTCCGCTCCATCGTCGTCCATCTCGAACGGATGTCGAGCCGGATCCACGTCTGCCCACGTCAGGGTATGTGCCCACAGTTCACTCACCGTCCCACTCTGCCTTGTGTAACCACCCTGGCTCCACTCCATATCGAGTGGCCGCCCCGAACGCGGGAAACGATCTTCGGCCAATTGGGAAGCGATCTTCAATCGCTTCTGTCCCACCTGATCAGCAGCACTCGTGAACACCCCGACCCCGCTACAGCAGCTGCAACTCACCCCTCATCACCGGCATGTGTGTATGGTGCGTGTCGGGCCTGCCTCAAAGCGAAGGCGCACACATTGCGTCCCCTAACGGGCCAATCGGGCATGTACAGCGACGCCGGGCTGGCGAGATGTACGCGCCTACGGAAGGGTAGCCTCTCGCCAGGTCCAACTGGCCGGCCGAGTTCGCGGCCCCAGCCCACACGCAGACAGCCTCCAGCCGCAGAAGATGTCAGTGGGACGTGCAATCATTGCGTACTACCTTGCAGAGCCTGCTGTTTGAGAACTTCACATCACTCATTCGCCCCATATCAGGGGTTACATCCGAACTCTGCGGGTCACGTTGGAACCGCTCGGTGGGGCTCATTCGCCCAGCGGAGGGGTCCCAACCGCACGAGCACAGCGGTGGTGGCTGCGGTGGTCGTCAGTGCTCATCGCCTCTCGGAGGGGTATCAACGCGGGCTGCCTCCGCCAGGTCGGGATCCACCTCAAGTCCTCATCACCCCTGGGAGGGGCACCAACAGCTGCTTCATGTTCTGCATCGGAGTACGGCCCATGGTCCTCATCACCCCTGGAGGGGTACCAACATGCGCCACGACGGCGACCGCCATCCTCCGCCCGGCGGTCCTCCTCACCCCTGGAAGGGGTACCAACTCGGGGAGGTAGATGTCACCTCGGCAGGTGCGGCAGCTGTCCTCATCACCCCTGGGAGGGGTACCAACCTGAGCGTAAGGCTCTCGCGCGGGCTGGGCGTGGCCGTCCTCATCGCCCCTGGGAGGGGTACCAACACGCATTCGCCGAGCTGATCGGCCGGGCGCGTCAGCGTCCTCATCTCCCCTGGGAGGGGTACCAACTACAGCTCCTCCAGGATGGAGAGGGGCCACGTGCCGGACGTCCTCATCGCCCCTGGGAGGGGTACCAACGACCACGGCGGCCGGCGGGCGGGGGCCGACGTGCTCATCCTCATCGCGCCCTCATCGCCCCTGGCAGGGGTATCAACCACAACGCCGCGATCCGCTCGGCCCCGAAGACTTTCGTCCTCATCGCCCCTGGTATGGGGTATCAACGTGACGACGGGCAGCTGACCACCCGCCGGGTCGCTGGGCCTCATCGCCCCTGGGAGGGGTATCAACGAGTAGTCCACCGGCTGCCTGCCCACGTGGCCGTCTTGTCCTCATCGTCCCTGGGAGGGGTACCAACTACGTCCGGCCGGCGGCTCCCCGCCCGTGCCCCGCGGGTCCTCATCACCCCTGGAAGGGGTACCAACCCGTGTCACGGGAGATTCCGCCAGCTTTTGCCAGCTGTCCTCATCGCCCCTGGGAGGGGTACCAACTCCCAGAAAAGCTGACCAGCAGTCGGGGCGATAGCGCCCTCATCACCCCTGGGAGGGGTACCAACAGCAGGTTGATGCTGGTGCCGCCGGTACGGCTGAACGTCCTCATCACCCCTGGTAGGGGTACCAACGAGGAGCAGTAGCCCTGGCCCCGTCAGCCTCTGCCGACCTCATCGCCCCTGGTAGGGGTACCAACATGTTGGCGACGCGGGAGAACGAACCATCAGGGCATGTCCTCATCACCCCCTGGGAGGGGTGCCAACGCGTACATCGACTTGCCCGAGGCACCGGGGCCGAGTTCTCATCACCCCTCTGAGGAATACCAACAGGGCATCCAGGGCCGGGTCTTCGATCCAGCGGATCGTCCTCATCGCCCCGAGGAGGGGTACCAACAGCTTGGTGCCGGACAGGCCGGCGGCTCCGAGTTCGTGTCCTCATCACCCTGGGAGGGGTACCAACGGCACCCGCAGGCGCTTACGGTCATCCAGCCGCACCGTCCTCATCGCCCCTCAGACGGGTACCAACAGCTGGCGCGCACCAGGGTGGTCTCCTCGGAGACCTGCCGCACTCATCGACCTGGGAGGGGTACCAACAGGAGCTGGTGGGCGAGCGCGAGCTCGTCGTCAGCCCGTCCTCATCGCCCTTCGGAGGGGTACCAACGAGGCGCCGTTGGTGAGCCCGCCCCCGATCCCTCCCTTCCTCATCGCCCCTCGGAGGGGTACCAACACGGGATGTATCACCAGGCGCCGACGCTGTGCCACAAGTCCTCATCGTCCCTCGGAGGGGTACCAACCGTCGACCTTCACCACGATGACCACGGCGGCGTCCGGTCCTCATCGTTCCTGGGAGGGGTACCAACTCCGACTGCGGCTGCTCAGGCTCCGGAGCGGGCCGGGGTCCTCATCGTCCCTGGAGGGATACCAACGCGGCAGCGACCCCCAGTGGCTTTATCGACGACTCCCAACAGCAGTTGTCGACGACCGCGGGAGGCACCGGCTGCGCCGAGATGTCGTTGCCGATGGGTTCGGGAGGCAGTTGTGCCGACCGCGGTTTCGCCGGCGACGGCGAGGTCACGACCCCGTTCCTGGCTCCGTAGCCAGCGCTATTGTCGGTGCCCGCGGTGAGAGGCAGTCGGCCGGGCGCCGGTCGCTGCCACCGGCCGGTCGTCCCGTGCTCCCGTCCGCTGCCCTCCAGGTCGGCAGCCGTGGTGCCTCCGGAACTCGTCGAGAAACGCTGCTCTTCGGCGTGGACAAAGCCACTCCAGCCCCCCGCTCCTCCGGCAGTCCTCATCGTCCCTGGGAGGGGTACCAACGCCATGGCCGCGATCGCACCCGCCGAGTGCCGCACCCATCCTCATCGTCCCTGGGAGGGGTACCAACACTTGCTGTTCGCGGCTGGTGGCCCAGGGGAGTGGTGGTCCTCATTGCCCCTGGGAGGGGTACCAACCAGGAGGGCTTCTACCGCTACGAGGACGAGCCGCTGGTCCTCATCACCCCTCGGAGGTGACCGTCTTCGGCACCCCGTACCGCGACGGCAGCGGTGCGTTCCGCACGAGCGGTGACGCGGCTGGTGGCTCGCATAGGGGCTACGGCCCGGCATTGCCGACAGCGCCGCAGTCGAGCTCTGCGATCGGAGTAGTCAGCGACGCTGCGGCGAAGCAGGTCATTCATCGTTATAGCCAGCACATAGCCGCAGCCTGGAAGGAGGACGGCACGACCAGCTCTTGTCTCCGAATCTTCCCAGGACTTCCATGTGCCACTACGATGGAAAAAGCTCCAATTCGGCCGTGTTGGGACTACGCCAGCCGCAGCTTCCCGCGCATCACCGGCATGTGTGTAAGGTTCAACTCGGACCTCGGACACACACGCAAAAAGCCTGGTCAGTGCGCTGACCAGGCTTTTTGCGTGAGGGGGATGGATGGGCGGTCGAAATGGGCGCGCAGGCCATTGGCGGAGCAGTGCGCTGACCTGGGGTTTCTCCTGAGCTCCGTCGTGGGGGTTCGTGTCGGGCTCATGTGGGGATCGTGTGTGTTCAGGGCTTTGCGACCTCGTGCCGTCAGCGCTGTGACCTGCACTGTTGTCCGCGCGTGGCGTGGGGGTTCGTATCGGCGATGGGTTGCGGTTGGCGCCGAAGGAAATTCGGGAAATGCGACGCGAGTGCATCCTTCGGTATTGAAGAGTGGGTTGTCTGCCGGCTCGCCGTATGCCGCTCCGGAGCGGCGTGCACGCCAACGGATCCGGTCAGCGGCATACGGCATGCCGGTCCTCAGGAGCTCCTACGTGGACGCATCGTCAGCGGCTGCCCTTCAGTTTGGCCAGGGCTTCGGCGACGGTGTGGGCGTAGATCTTGCCGCCGCCGGGTCCGGGGTGGATGCCGTCGCTGGCGAGGAGGTCGGTGTGGCCGGAGATGGCCTGGTCCCAGTCGGCGACGGCGACATGGGAGGAGTTCTTCGCGGCCACGTCCTTGACGGCCTGGTTCACCTTGTCCTGCCAGCCCTGCTTGGGGGCGTGCACGGTGACCAGGACGATCCGTTTGTCCGAGCCGATGGCGTCGATGGCTGACTGGAGGTCCTTGGCCCCGCCGACCCCGTTCGTGCCGAGGCCGATGACCACGGCGTCGCCCAGCGGGCCTTTCTGCTTGATCGCGTCGATTTCCTTGGAAGCCGCAGAGAGCTGGCGGCTGACCTTGGCGTCGATGGCGATGCCGGGGAACTTCTGCTTCAGAGCCGGGGCCGCGGCGACCATCACCGAGTCGCCGATCGCGGTGACCTTTCCGGCGGCAGCGGCCGGGGAGCCGTCCTCCAGGGCGCGTTGGCCTTCCTTGACTTGATCGGCGCCGCTGTTGCCGTCCTTGGGGGCCGTGGCTACCCCGCAGCCCGCGACCACCACGGCCGCCACGGCGGTACCGGCCACGGCCCTGGTCCACAGCACCGCCCCGGTGCGCCGGGCAGTGGTGCCGGTCGCCAGGGCGCGGCGCAGCCGGTATGTGGCCGTACGGAATCCGTGGCGCCGTATGGGCTCTTCCACCAGCCGGTACGAGAGAGCCGCGAGGCCGACGGAGGCAACGGCCGCGGCGAGGGCGTTCAGGGGCACGTCGGCGGGCGTAGCACCATCCGGCGTGGCCAGCGCGATCGCGGGCAGGTGCCACAGGTAGATCCCGTAGCTGCGTTTGCCGATCCAGCGTAGCCAGGGTGCGCCCAGGGCCGGGCCGAGCAGGCCGAGGGGCTGCACGGTGGCGAGCACCGTGGCGGCGGAGGCGAGTGCGGCGACGGTGAAGCCGCCGGGGTAGAGGGCGTCGGCGCTCTGTGAGGCGGTGAGGGCCACAGCGACGAGGGCGGCCAGGCCCGCGGCGCCCGCCAGGTCCAACGGCCGTACAGTGCGCAGCAGTTTGCCGGGCAGCAGCCCCGCGGTGGGCCGTAGCAGGGCCAGCGCGGCGCCGGCCAGCAGGGGGAAGGTGTGGGTGTCGGTGCCGAAGTAGACCCGGGAGGCGTCTGTCCCCGGCGCGTACAGCAGGGCCATCGCGGTGCCGGAGGCAAGGGCCGCGGCGAGGACCAGCGCCACCCGTGCCCCCTTGCGGGGCACCGCCCGCAGGAGCACGAGCAGCGCCAGGGGCCATAGCAGGTAGAACTGCTCCTCCAGGCTGAGGGTCCACAGGTGCTGGAAGAGTGGTGGGGGTCCGAAGTGTGCGAAGTAGGAGGCGTCGGTGGCTATTTGCCACCAGTTGTTGGTGAAGGTGGCGGCGGAGAACAGGTCCCCAGCCGCGGTGGCCAGCCGGTGGGGGTGCAGCACGGTGGCGGCGCAGGTTGCGGTCAGCAGGACGAGGGCGAGGGCGGGCAGCAGCCTACGGGCCCGGCGTACCCAGAAGCCGCGTAGGTCGATCCGGCCGCCGCGGTGGTGTTCGGCCAGCAGCAGGTCGGTGATCAGATAGCCGCTGAGGACGAAGAAGACGTCGACGCCGAGGAAACCGCCGGGCAGCCAGGCCGGGTTGACGTGGTAGAGGACCACGGAGGTGACGGCGAGGGCGCGCAGGCCGTCCAGGCCCGGCGCGTACGGGCGCCGGGGCGGGGACGTATCCGGCCGGGGCGGGAAGAGCCGCAGGGTCTGATCGATGGGGGCGGAGTGGTGGTTGGCCATGGCGTGGCTCACCTCTCTTTCGTGGTCACGGGCGGTTGGGCGGTGTCGTCGCGTACGGCGGTGAAGAGGGTGTCCGCTTCGGGCTGTTTGACCGTGACGCGGTTGGGGTCCTTGGGGTACGGGCCGACGGGCAGCGTCCGGAAGGTGATCTCGTTCGGTTGCAGGTCCGCCAGGCTGCGGGCCAGGCCCAGCAGGGCCTGTGCCGAGCCCAGGGCCTTGTCGGTGGTCAGTGCGCTGGTCGCGGCGTCGGCGACCTTGTAGAGCCGCACCGGGTCGGTGAGCAGACCGGAGCCGCTCAGCTGCTGGGCGAGCGCGGCCATGAACGTCTGCTGGAGCTTGATCCGGCCCAGGTCGCTGCCGTCCCCGATGCCGTGCCGGGTACGGACCAGGCCGAGGGCCTGCTCGCCGTTGAGCCGGTGGCGGCCCGCGTCCAGGTCGAGATGGCTGTCCTTGTCGTGGATGGCCTTGTCGGTGGTGACGGTGACGCCGCCGACGGCGTCCACCAGCCCCTTGAACCCGGTGAAGTCGACGTCCAGGACATGGTCGATGCGGACCTTGCCGAGCCGTTCGACGGTCTTGACGGCGCAGGCCGAACCACCCACGGAGTACGCGGAGTTGAACATGGCCGCGGCGGCGTCCTGTGAGGTGTGGCCGTTCGGCAGCGGGCAGGCGGGGCGGGTGACCATGGTGTCGCGGGGGATGCTGACCACTGTGGCCTTGCGCCGTCCCTTGGCGAGGTGGACGAGCATCGCGGTGTCGGAGCGGGCGCCGCCGCCGTCCGCGCCGTACTCCGCGTTCTGTCCGGCCCGCGAATCCGAACCGAGCAGCAGGATGTTGAGCGAGCCGTCCGGGCCGCGGGCCGGACGGTCGGATCCCAGGGCGGCGTTCACGTCGGTGGTGGCGAGGTTGGCGTCGAGCCTGGCGTACAGCAGCCAGCCGCCCAGGGCCAGGACGGCAGCGAGGGACGTGGCCGTCCAGGCCAGACGACGCCTCTTGAGGCCCGGCCTGGGGCCCGCGCGCCGCCGTCCGTGCCCTCGCGTCGGCCGTCGTCTGGTCCGTGTGTGTGCAGCGCCCATGAAGAACACCTCCGAGTCCGTGGTGTGCGGATCTGGTCGCGGATGCGGGTCATCCGCGACGGCCGCAGCCATCGTGGGAGGTGAAGATCTCCGCCTGGAGATGGCGGGATATCCGCCGGTTCTAGGGCGTGTATAGGGTCTGCGAGGCGATGTATCGGTTCTGTAGGGCTGTGTATCAGTGGTGTATCGGTGCTGGACCTGGCGCAGGCGATGGGCGGGCGCGGGTCAGGACAGCGGGTGTTCGGGGAGCCGTACGGTGGCGATCGCGCCCCCGCCCGCCGCGTTGGCGAAGTCGAGTCCGGCGCCGATGACGTGCGCCTGGCCCAGGGCGATGGTCAGCCCCAGGCCGTGGCCGCGGCCGCGCTCCCGGGCGCCGGTACGGAACCGCTGCGGGCCGTCCGCCAGCAGCGCGCCGGGGAAGCCCGGGCCGTGGTCGCGTACGGTGATGGCCGCCCCTGCCACCGTCACCTCGACCGGTGGCCGGCCGTGCCGGTGGGCGTTGGCCACCAGGTTGGCCACGATACGGTCCAGCCGCCTCGGATCGGTCTCGACCACGGCCCCGTCGACGACCCGCACCTTGGCTTCAAGTCCCGTCCGCCGCACGCACTCCTCGATGAGCGGACCCAGCGGGCACGGTGCAAGATCCGCCCGCTCCACGCCCGCGTCCAGCCGGGAGATCTCCAGCAGCTCCTCGACCAGCGTGCGCAGGACCCGCACCCGGTCCCGTACGTAGCCTGCGGCCTCGCCCTCCGGCAGCAGCTCGGCCGAGGTGACCAGGCCCATCAGTGGTGTGCGCAGCTCGTGGGCGACATCGGCGGTGAACTGCTGCTCGCCGCGGAGCCGTTGTTGCAGCGAGGCCGCCATGGAGTCCACCGCGGTGGAGATCTCCGCGATCTCGTCGCCCGGCCGGTCACCCGCGCCGATGCGCGCGTCCAGGTCGCCGTCCGCGATCCGCCGCGCCGTCCCGGCCGCGTACCGCAGCTGCCGCGCCAGCCGCTCCGCGCTCAGCGCGCCCAGTGGCAGCACCACGCCGACGGCGATGAGCCCGGCCAGGCCCATGGTGGCGTCCAGCTGCTTGAGATTGCGCAGGTCGGCGCGCATGTCGACGTCGACGCTGAGCATCCGGTCGCCGACCGGCCGGGCGGCCCACATCGCCGGCCCGTACCGGTTCCGGCCGAACGCAGTGCCCTGATGGCCTCTGCGCACCAACTTCCGCAGTTCGTCCGGCACTTCGGGCGCATCGAGCCGGGCTCCCGACCCCTGGGTGCTGCCGGTCCGGGAGTAGGTGGTGACCGCCAGGTCGAGCTGGCGCTGCGCGGTGTCGCGGGCCTGGCTCAGGGCCCGGGCGTGGGTGGCCTGGTGCACCAGGACGCCGATCCCCACGGCCACGGCACAGACCGCGGCCGTCACCAGCGTGGCGACCCGCCAGCGCAGCGACCGCCGGCGCCTGGAGACCGACGCCGCCCGCACTCGCATCCCGATCATGATCAGCGCCGCATCTTGTAGCCGAACCCGCGCACCGTCTCGATCCGTTCGGCACCGATCTTCGCCCGCAGCCGCTGCACATGCAGATCGACCACGCGGCTGTCACCCTCCCAGGAGTAGTCCCAGACCTCGCGCAGCAGCGTCCGCCGGTCCAGCACGACCCCGACGTTCGCGGCGAACTCCAGCAGCAGCCGCAACTCGGTCGGGGTCAAGGAGACCGGCTTCCCGCCGCGGTGCACCTCCATCGCACCCGGGTCGATCGACACCTCGCCGAAGACCAGCACAGCGGGATCCGGCGCCCGCTCAGGTTGCCCATCGTCCTGCGCGGACGGGTGCCTGGCAAAGCTCGCCCGGCGCAGTAGCGAACGGATACGGGCCACCAGCACCGCGCTCTCCACCGGCTTGGTGACGTAGTCGTCCGCCCCCGCCTCCAGGCCCGACACCACATCCAGCGCATCGTCCCGCGCCGACATCATCAGGATCGGGACCAGACTGAACTCGCGGACGCGGCGGCACAGCCCGATCCCGTCCAGCTCGGGCAGCATCACGTCGAGCAGCAGCAGGTCCGGCTGCTCCTCACGGAAGCGCTCCAGGCCGGTGAGGCCGTCCTCGGCCACGGACACCTGGTATCCGTAGCGCTCAAGCGCCATACGTACCGTATTGCGGATCACCTCGTCGTCCTCGACGAGCAGCAGACGGGGCATGGAATCCTCGGTCATGGAATCTTCACAGCAATCGGCAGATGGTAGGGGCGAGGCGGGGGGCAGAGTCATTCGCCGGGCACGGGGACCAACACCTCGCCGTTCCAGCGGTAGCGAACCGTCGCCTTACGGCCCCCACCGGACTCGTCCACGACCAGGTCCCGGCCAACGGTGGCGGCGGCCATCTGTGACGGCCCCGCGTAGTCCAGTACCCGCCGCACCGAGTCCCCCGAAGCCGTGTACACCCACATCAACGTACGTCCGGCGTCGTCGAAGGCCAGCACCAGCTCGGGTTTCCCGTCGCCGGTGAGGTCCACATAGACGGGGCCCGCAACCGGCAGCGCGTACCAGGGCAGTCCCCCAGCGAGCCCTTCACCACTTCCGGCACACCGGGGTCTGCTCGGAGAAGCCGCTCCGGCGAGACCTTGCGCAGACCGCCGTCGGAGCCCCCGGGGACGGTGACATCCGGCACAGGCACGGCGGAAGGGGCGGGCCCGCTGCGGGACGGGGCGGGGGACCGGCCGGGCCACAGCGGAGAGGCACTGGCCGGGACGGACACCGAAGGGGCCACACCGGCATCCCGCGTCCCCTCGTCAGGCGCGCAGCCAGCCAGCACCGTCCCCAAGGCCCCCACGGCCGTCAGCCCGGCCAGGACCGCGGTGAGGACGGGGACGGATCGCCGTCGGGCGGAGCGCAGCATGAGAAATCCAGCAATCGGGGCCTTCGAGGCCATGCGAGACGTGTGTGCAGAGAGGAGACATAGGTGTGAGGAGACATGCGTATATGGAGACAGACGGGCTCAGCCCCGGCTGCGTTGCCTCCACGCCCCGGTCAGCAACCGGTCACCACCGCGCAGGCTGCCTGGCCCACTGCGCCGTTCCGGACCGAAGCGCCTCCCCCTGCCGCCGTCCGACGGCCGCGATCGTCTACTCCGCCCTGATCGGCTGTGTGCGCCAGGATGCCTAGAAGGCCGGGCCTGGGACGGCCGGTCAACTGCAAGCCGGCACGGGCAGGCGAAAGCCGACCCTGGCATGGTGGCGGTGCGGCCACAGCAGATGTCCGACCACGGCGACGATCGCGATGCCGATAAGACTGTCAGCGAGGCGGGGGGCGAGCATGGCGGTGCCGGCGTGGCTCAACTGCTCGGACAGGAGCAGGATCAGGACGGTCACGGCGCCCGTCTGGAGCGTGTAGTTGAGGGCGGAAGCCCAGGGAAGCAGCACGGCCGCAGCGGTGATCACGGCGAGGTACTCGAAGCCGGGCGTGGCCCAGGCCAGGGCGGCACCCGCGATGAGCACCCCGGCCACGGTGCCGATGCTGCGCATCACGCCCCGGGCGAGGGGGTGGCCGAAGTCGGGTTTGAGGACGAAGGCGATGGTCAGCCCGATCCAGTAGGAGCGGGGCAGGTTCACGGCCATCGTCAGGACACCGGCCGAAGCTATGCACGCGGCGACCCGGAGGCCGTACAGGGCTGCCACCGGCGTGCGGATCAGCTCGGGCAGGCGGCTGCGTGCACGGCCCAGCCGCCTGTCGCCACGGACGGGCGGTGCCGCGGCGGTGGCCCGGCGGCGGCCGAGCATGGCCCAGTCGAGCAAGGACAGCCCAAGCAGGAACAGGCCGCCGAGGAACTGCTGGAGCAGCGACTGCCACCACGGGCCCGGCATCGGCATACCGGCGCCGACGACGGCCACTACCAGGAACACCATCCCAGCCGCTGAGGCGGTCGGGCCGAGCACGCTGACGAATCCGGAGACGAAGGCGGCCAAGGTGAGGATCACGACGCTCTGCCAGCCGCCACCGCCGGCCTGCATGCCCACCGCCAGGCCGGCAACGGCGGCAAGGACGGGCAGGCCGATCCCGGCAAGGCGGCCGCGGTAGCCGTCGACGTGGTCGGCGAAGACCGCGGGCAGGGCGCCGATGGCCACCATGGCCCACGGCTCGACGTTGCCACTGGCCATGCCGACGGCCACCGGGCCGGCGAGGGCAAGGGCGGCCCGCAGCATCGCCGCATACGGCGTGCGTCCCGGCCGCAGATGCAGTACATGTCCGGCCCAGCCGGGCAGGCGGGCGTGCCTCACGGAACCTCCTGAGGGTTCGACATCGAGAAATAGAGATACAGGACAGCCCTGTATCGAAACTAGTGTACGCTTTCCCCGAAGGGGAGAAGAGGGCATGTGTGCCCGTGGAGGCAGAGGGCGAGGCGACAGGGATCATGGCTGCCGGCTATCGGGAAGGCGCCGCACAACCGGGAGCGGGCGGCAGGCCCAGGCAGGGGCGCATCGACACCGCAGTGATAGCGGCCACCTTGGATCTGATCGGCCAGGACGGCGCGACGCTCAGCGGCCTCTCGCTGGTGGCTGTCGCACAGCGGGCCGGAGTGTCGAGGGGCAGCCTGTACCGGCGCTGGCCGGACAAGAATTCCCTCCTGGCCGATGTCCTGACCGCGGTGACCGAACCGCCCCCGCCGGTCCCGCCGCACGCCGCCCTACGGGAACGACTCCTGGCCGTGGCCGAGGGCGTCGCCCGCCGCGCCCGCGACCCACGGTCCCGGCGCCTCCTCCGGCTCCTGGCCGTCGAGCAGAGCCAGTTCCCCGCTCTGGCCGCACGCTACGAACGCGACGTGCTCGACCCGCGCCGCGCCTCCGCCGTCGACCTCATCACCCAGGCCCAGCGCGCCGGTGAGATCCGCTCCGATGTCGCCCCCGAGGTGATCCTCACCGCCCTGACCGCTCCCGCACTCGCCCTGACCTACGCGGGGTCCGACCACAACCAGCCGGACCTCGACGCCCAGATCGACCTGCTGATCACCGGCCTCCGGCCAACCCCGTAGCCCGGCCGCCGGATACGATCCGCCCTTTTATGTCCCCTCCGTCGCAGCAAGGGGCAGCGGACCCGGCGGCGCCGACTGTGACATGCCGGCCGTGACGTGCGGGGTCACGCAGGGGTCAATGGCAACTCGTACTCCATGAAGCGTGCTCCGATGCGCAGACCGGCCAGCGGCAGCGCACGGCGGACCACCTCGTCGTCGAATTCGCTGATGGTCAGCTCGGTGACGTCAGGATGGTCACGGCGCAGGCAGGTGAGGAGGTGCGCGAGGAGCGCGGCGAGGACGCGCGGGGCGGTGGTGTGATGGCGGATCCCCTCGCTGGCGTTGAGGTGAGACCCGCATCCGACCAGTCCGAGCGAGATCTCGGCGTCCGGTGCCGCCAGCGTGAGACCGGGGCCGGGCCGCTGCTGGACCGGCACGTCGGGCAAGCCGTCGGGAGGCTGCCAGGTGGCAGGCTCGGCGCTCCATTCCCGCGCGAGCTCGCGGCACACATCGGCATTCAACTCCGTCGCGGCCCGGCCGTCGACGCCCGTGTCCATGCCGCTGAACCGCAGAGTGCGGTATCCAGCGCCACCGGCCCCTTGCGCGGCATGCCGGTACAGACCGACGAAGACGTCGAACTCCTCGTCCGTAGGCGGGAGTTGGTCGTAGTAGCCGGTCGCGATACGGCGCGCCATGCGCGGCCCGTACAGCCCTTGTACGCGCGCGGCCCGATCACCTTCCGGCTCCTCGTACACCTCCGCCAAGCCCAGCAGGGAACCGTCCCGGCGGGCCGCGACCGCGCCGATGATGGTGCGCGGGCGCTCTTGGCCGTCCTGGTCCTCGGCGGTTTCCTCGTCCTGGTCCTCGACGACTTCCGGCACGGACTCGCCGATCCCCATGAACATCTCGTCCTCAAGACGCTCTGCCGCGTCCGGCCGCCCATCCCACACAAAGGATATTCCGGAAGACATACGCGAAGGGTACGTTGCGCGCCCCATGAACCCGGGCGCCGCGTCGCCGCAGGGCCGGCCGCCTTGGCCGCCACCCCTTGGCTGTCACTACAGGGTGTACACGCATCTCGTCGCGACGCCATCAACGCGGCCTCTTCTCGTCACTTGGGGATCAAGTGGCGTAGGGCAGGGAGGGCTTGCTGTGGCGCTCGTGTGGCGAGGGGCTGGGCAAGCGGTGGTTTTCGTTCAGGCCGTTGCTGACGTGAGCTGCTGTTCGAGCTGGATACACAGCTCGGTGAGGGCGGCATCGGCGGCTGGTGAGAGGGGGAACATGTTCAGGAAGCCGTGGATCATGCCGTCGTAGTTGCGTACGAAGACGTGCACCCCGGCGTTGCGGAGGGCTTGGGCGTAGGCGAGGCCCTCGTCGCGCAGGGGGTCGTACTGTGCGGTGCCGACGATCGCGGGTGCGAGTCCGGTGAGGCTCTCGGCGCGCAGTGGGGAGATCTTGGCCGAGCTGCGGACGGCGGGGTCGTCTCCGGCGTACAGGTGCTGGATGTCAGCGATGTTGTCGGCGGTGAGCAGGTAGCCGGTGGCGTTCTCGGTCCGGGAGGGGTACTGGCCGTCGAAGTCGGTTGCCGGGTAGGCGAGCAGCTGGGCGGCGAGGGGGCGGTCTTCGTCGCGGAAGGTCTGGGCGATCACGGCGGCGAGGTTGGCGCCGGCGCTGTCCCCGGCCACGGCGAGGCGGTCGCCCCGGGCCCCGTACTCCTCGATGCGGTCGGCGACGTGGCGCGCAACGGCCAGGCAGTCTTCGTAGGGTGCAGGGAAGGGGTGTTCCGGGGCCCGGCGGTAGTGGACGGCGACCACGACCGCGCCGACGTCGCGGCACAGGCGGCGGGCGACGAGGTCGTGACTGTCGAGGTCGCCGGTGATCCAGCCACCGCCGTGGAAGAAGACCACCGTCGGGACGGGCTCCGCGGAGGCCGGCCGGTAGATCCGCACGGGGATGTTTCCGGCGGGGCCGGGCACAGCGGTGTCGTGCACCGCCCCTACATCAACCCGGCAGCCGGCCGCCATGGCAGCCAGCTGCCCCTCCGCCTCGCGCAGCAGCCGGGGGTCGGTGCTGCGGATGGGCATCGATGTGGAGGCGTTCACCTGGTCGAGGACGGCCGCGATGGCCGGGTCGACGGGCATGGATGCACCTTTCCTCAAGGGGGCGGAAGAAGCGGTTTCCCCGTCGTGGAGGCCGACGGGGTCATCTGGGGGCGGTCTCCTCGGAGAGCACGTGGATGAGCAGCGGCAGCATGCGCCTGTGGAGGTCACCGGCCTCACCGCGCGCCTCGTCCGTGAGGCGCAGGGCGTTGCAGCCCTGGTGGAGGGCGATCAGCAGACGAGCCAGCTCGCGCAGATCGAGGGTCGGTCTGCGTCCGGCGCCCGCGAGCGTCCGCCCGACTGCCTCGGCCATGCGGTCGCACAGTGCGTCCTCGCGCTCGGCCAGCCGGCGTGCGGCCTCACGGTCGCGGGCTGCGTGCAGGACGAACTCGGAGCTGATGAGGAACCACCGCCGGTCCTCCTCCTGTCGCGCGGCGAGCATTCCCATCAGGTGGCCGATCGGATCTTCGGTGGTACGCCCGGTCTCGGCGGCAGCGTCCAGGAATTCGATCAGCCGGTCGGCCTGCGCGTCGTACAGGGCCAGGAAGAGCTCCTGCTTGTCGCGGAAGTTGGAGTAGAAGGCGCCACGGGTCAGTCCCGCGCGATCACAGATGTCGCCGATCGAGGCACCGTGAAAGCCGCGTTCGGCGAACACCTCCAGTGCGCCGTCCAGCAGGCTGGCCACGGTACGCGGCCGGCGCTTGGTGGGTGACTTCGGCACCGGATGACCTCCTGCTTCCTAGCAGCTCGCGTGAGCCATACCCCTAGCCATACGATACAGATCCGTATCCGATACATGACTGTACCGGATACGGATCTGTGCGCAATCGGTCGACAGCTCCGAAAACTCCCGAGGACTCGCGTCGACCCCGAAGGCGGCGATAAGTGCCGTACCGTTGGCTTCCTCAATGGCCTGTGCCGAGCGGTCGGCGTGATTACCAGACAGCAGGTTCACCGGCAGCGCGACGGTCGGGAGTCAGAGCGTTGAGAAAGGCATTCGTGTGCTGCAACTGGAGAGCAGCTACAGCCCTGGGCTCGCGCGGCGACCGGCTCGGTGCAACCGACGGCGGAGACGGTTCTCCGTCCTAGCCCTTGCGGGCGTGGTAGGTGCGGCGCACAGTCTCCGCTCATGTCTGCGGACTGGGCGCTGTGGGCGTCGGGTGAAAAGTGGCTCCAGCACCAAGAGCGATTCAGAGCTATTTTTCAGGCGGCGTCGACACGGGTCTGGCTACAGAGCAACTGGTAGGGCTTTGAGGCCGCGCATCAGGCGTGTTTGTCGCCATTCCAGGTCTTCGCCGTTGGCGGCGAGGTGGATGCCGGGGAAGTACATGATGACCGTTCGGAGTGCGATCTCCGCTTCGGCTCGGGCGAGCGGCGCCCCCAGGCACCGGTGGATGTCGTGGCCGAAGGCCAGGTGGGCCTTGGCGTCGCGGCTGAGGTCGAGTTCATCGGGCTCGGCGAAGCGCGCCGGGTCACGGTTGGCAGCTCCGGGGGCGATGAGTACAGGCACGCCGGCGGGGATGTCGGTACCGCCGAGGGTGAGCGGTTCGGTGCTGTAGCGGAATGTGGCGATGCCCAGGGGGAGTCGAAGCGCAGCAGTTCGTCGAGTACGGCGCTCATCAGCCCTGGCTCGTCTCGCAGTTGTGCGAGCGAGGCTGGGTGCTGGAGAAGCGCCAGGGCGGCGTTGCCGATGAGGTTGGTGGTGGTTTCGTGGCCGGCCACCACCAGGAGCACGGCCAGGGAGACAACTTCGTCCTGGGTGAGGGGGCCGTCGTCACCGCTGTGTGTGACGAGGTCGTGGAGGAGGCTGTCGTCGGGACTCTTCTGCTTGGACGCGACGAGTTCAGTCATGTAAGTGGCGAGGGCGTGGGAAGCGGCGTCGATGCGTTCAGCCTGGCCGTCCCGGAAAGCGAACTCCGCCGCCATACTCAGACATTCACCCAGCACCTCTCCGGCGTTCCCATCAGCTGGTGACCTGCCGCACTCTAGGCCGTGCTTTCTGCCCATCTGATCAGTGGCCCCGGAGTGCCGTTGACTGATGCCCAGTGGGCGCGGATCGAGCCGCTGCTGCCGGTCCGGACACCGAAGTGGGGCGGACGGTGGCGGGACCATCGAGAGGTGGGGACAGGACATGAGACACCGCGCGCGTCGATGCCGGCACTGGCTGGGTTTGCTGCTGACGGCACTTCCCTGTCGTTCTGCACTTTGTGCGCGGACGGGCCACAGAAGGTCTTCTGCGTAGTCATCACCAGCGGTGGGCAAACGCAGACCGCCCGGATCCTGAACGGTCCATGAAGTCTGCGAGTCGACCGGCACCGCACATGCGCATCGGAACGATACTTCTTGACTCCTTCCCCATGGCGAGGAGCCTTGGTGAAGGTCTGTCCAGCGGGTGACGGCGAAGGTGCCATCGCGGGATTCGACCGCGGCTTCCGTGTTCGGGGGTGGTTTCCGATGACGGGCGTCTGCGGCACCCTCCTTGCAGCGGACTGGTCGGGACGCTGCCGGACTTCTGCCGTCAAATGCAGGGATTTTCGGCCAATCTTGTCGAAGCCCTTGCAGGGCTGGCCGCTTCACCACCGTTCTCTGTGTAAGGCTCCGGTGCGGAAGGGCACGGCCGCACTGCGCCATCCGCCCGTCAGTACGATCGCGCGTGCGAGAACGATTGGGACCGAAATGCGTTCATTCCTGACGCCGAATACGCCGCCGACCACCCAGACACCTGAGGTCGGGCCGCACGAGCCTCCCCTCCTACTGAGCGTTCTGGGCCCCATGTCGGCACGTCACGACGGCCGCGATCTCCCACTCGGTCCGCCACGTCGCAGGGCCCTGCTCGCCTTGCTCCTCATACGCCTGGGGCGCGTGGTGCCTACGGAACTGCTCATCGAGGAGCTGTGGGGCGAGGAGCCCCCGCGTCAGGCCCTGGCCACGCTCCACAGCCACCTGTCCCACCTGCGCCGCGCACTGCAGTCGTCGTCCAGACCGGACCGCCCCACCGTGCTGCGCCACCGCGCGCCCGGCTACGTCCTGGAACTCGTCTCCGAACAAGTCGACGGCTGCCGCTTCGAGCGCCTGGTCGCCGAAGGGCGGCGGCTGCTGGAACGAGGCGACCCGCGTACCGCGCGGGACCGGTTCACGGCAGCCCTGTCACTGTGGCGGGGCTCGCCCTATGCGGAGTTCAACGGCCATCCTCCGCTCAGCGACGAGAGTTCACGCCTCGAAGACGTCCGGCTCACAGCCGTGGAGTCCTGCGCGGAGGCCCAACTCGCACTTGGAGCGGCCCAGGAAGTGGCTGCGGGCCTCGACCGCGAGGTGCGCCTCCACCCGGCGCGAGAACGCCTGGTCGGCCACTTGATGACGGCCCTGTCCCAGCTCGGGCGTCAAGCCGAGGCCCTCGAAGTGTACGAACGGACCCGCGCCTACCTGGACGAGGAGTTCGGCGTGGGAACGGCCGCCGGACTCCGCGGGATCAGGACCGCGATCCTGCGCCAGGAGCCAGGGGTGGGCGGGCCCGCCGCGGGACCGCGTCCCGGTCGCCCCGAACCGGCCGGGCCCGCGCTGGGAGCCACGGTGATCGGCGGAGCCACGGCGAACGACGGCGACGGTGCACGAGGGGCGGAGGCAGGCCCGCCGCGCGCGGCGCAACAGCCCGAGCGACCGACAGCGGCCGAGGCATCCGAGGGGGTCGGCAGGGCAGCAGCGGCTCCGGACGAGCCGTTCGTAGCAGACTGCGGTGCTGACGCTCCCCAGGACGACACGCTGTCCGCGGGACCGGGAAAGGACGGAAGCGCTGCCGCGGACGGGACGAGGGCGGACGGCCCCACCGCCGGACGCGGATCCGCACGCCGGCCGGTGACGATCATCGCGGACTCGCGGTCGACCACCGCAGATCCCCATGAGCGCGCGCGGCCGGCGCAGGGTGGG
The DNA here is from genome assembly GCF_042895955.1 of Streptomyces sp. NPDC001339. NCBI lineage: Bacteria > Bacillati > Actinomycetota > Actinomycetes > Kitasatosporales > Streptomycetaceae > Streptomyces > Streptomyces sp. NPDC001339. The sequence goes on from NZ_JBIAWT010000002.1 coordinate 628,845, forward strand.
AAGGCCCGGGAGGACGACACGCGCACCGAGGCCTTACGGCCGGAGTGCGGAGGTCCGGGCGCCCAGTCGCCGTTCACCGGCCGCAGCGAGGAGTTGCAGCGCCTGACAGCCGCGGCGGCGAGCGCGCTCGCCGGTCACGGCCACGTTGCGGGCGTCCTCGGCCCCGCCGGCGTCGGCAAGACCCGTCTGCTCCTCGAACTCGTACCGCGGCTGGCAGCCCTCCGCGCAGGCCAGGACGGTGACGATCAGGATGACGCCGGCCTGGAGGTGATCTGGGGTCACTGCTTCCTGGACGAGGGGGTGCCGACGTACTGGGTGTGGACCCAGATTCTCCGCCGCCTGTCCGCGACTCGCCCGGACGCCTTCCGCGAGGCGGCGGAACCGTTCGGCTCCCTGCTTGCCCCGCTGATGCCCGAGCGCGCGGCCCGGCCCGGCGGACCGGCCGCTGAATCCGACTGGGGCCGGGCCCGGTTCCTCACCCACGACGCGGTCTGCGAAGTCTTGCTCGCCCTCGCCGCTCAGCGCCCACTCGTCCTGCTCATGGAGGACCTGCACTGGGCCGATACCGCCTCCCTGGACCTCCTCAGACTGCTGAGCACCCGCAGCCAGGGCCACCCGCTCGGCATCGTCCTGACCGCCCGGGAGTACGAGATCGAGTCCGACGCGACGCTGCGCCGCATGCTCTCCGAAGTCCTGCGCGGCCCCAGGACCGAGACCCTGCGGCTCGGCGGCCTGTCCCGCAGCGCTGTCTCCGATCTCGTCGTCGCCCAGGCCGGGCCCGGCGTCGACGCGCGGGTCGTCGAGTTGCTGCATCGGCGCAGTGAAGGCAACCCGTACTTCGTCATGGAGCTCCTCTCCCTCCTGGGCGACGCCCGCAGCCTGCGGCGGCCCGACGCGGCGGACGTGCTCCTGACCCGCGTCCCGACGGGCGTCCGCGAGGCGCTGCACCAGCGGTTCGCCGCACTGCCCGAGGCGGTGCTGCGCGTGCTGCGGCTGTGTGCCGTCATCGGCACCGAGGTCGACACCGATCTGCTGGAACGCACCGCCACCGAGGAAGAACCGGTCGCCACGGCGCTGGAGTCGGCGATCCGAGCCGGGCTGCTCGGCGAGGACCCCCACCACCCGGACCGGCTCCACTTCACCCACGCCCTGGTCCAGGAGACGCTCATCGACGAGCTCCCCCGCGAAGACCGGCGGCGGCTGCACGCGAGGCTCGTCGAGGCGATATCCAGTGGCAGGCTCGGACAGGTGGAGGATGAGGAGATCGAACGGATCGCCCACCACGCCTGGCACGCCAAGAGCGCACTGCCGATCACAGAAACGCTTCCCCTGCTGCTGCGTGCCGCCGAGCAGGCCGAGCAGCAACTCGCCTACGAACAGGTGGAGATCTGCCTGCGCCGCGCGGTGCACCTGGTCGGCCTGCTGCCGCCCGGCGACCCCTCGGCCGCGCCCCTGAACCAGCGGCTGCACGTTCAACTCGGCCAGGTGCTGGCCACTACCCGGGGCTACGGTCATGTCGAGGCCGAGACGGCACTCGCCCGCGGACGGGCCCTCAGCGCAGCCACTCGCTCCCCCGAAGACCCGTCGGTGCTCTGGGCCCTGTGCGCGGCGTACATCGTCACCGGCCGCTACGACGCCTCACGCAAGTTCTCGGGCCTGCTGCGGGACCTCGCCGACCGGACCGGCCAGCCCGTCGCCGTGCTCGGCGCGGCCTACGGCGAGGGCCTCGTCCTGCACGTCCGCGGCCGGTTGCGGCAGGCGCTCGCCGAACTGGAGCACGGCGTCGCCATGGCGGACCGGTACGCCAGCGAGGGTCACTCCCTGGCCCGCACCTTTCAGCACGACCCACGCGTCTCCTGCCGATCCTACGAAACCTTCACCCACTGGCTCATGGGCGACCGCAAGACCGCCACGGCACGCCGTCGCGAAATACTGCGCTTCACCGAGTACGACAGCAGGCCCTCCGACCGCTCCTTCGCTCTCTACGTGGACGCGGTCGTGGCGGCTTGGGAAGGCGATGCGCGTACGGCCCGCGCTTCCGGTGCCGAGGGAGCCCGCTTGGCGGGCGAACACGGACTGCGCTACTGGAAGGCGATGCTCGGCGTGCTGGAGGGCTGGGGCCGCACGCACTCCGGACAGGAGGACGGCCTCGCCCTGATGCACTCCTCCCTCGCCGAACTCCGCAACTGCAGAACCCATGTGCGCCGCCCCCTCCATCTGGGCCTCCTCGGCCAGGCCCAGCACCGGGCCGGACGGACGGAGGACGCGAAGACCACCTTCCGCGCGCTCCTCGCAGCCGTTGCCCAGCGGGACGAACAGATCTACCTTCACCCGGAGCTCCCCGCCACCCGCCTCCTCCACGACCTCCTGGGCCGTGGGGCCGCGGAGGAGGTGGCGGCCGGTTGAGGGGTGGTCCACGACCTCAATGGGGCGCCCGCTGACCAGAAGCGCTGATCTTCCGCACCATGCCGACGAGGGACCGGCCGCCCACCTCTTCGCACTCCAGCGGAGAGTCCTGGTCGAGCAGGTGGCGGATGCTGTCGGTCCACCGCACGGGCCGGGTGAGCTGGTCACCGAGAGTCCGGACGAACTCGCCCCGCACATGGGGGAGACCGGATACGTTGGCGATCACCGGTGTATGCGGGTGCGCGAAGGTGAACTCCCTCAGGTACTCCTCGAACTCGACGCGCGCGGCGTCCATGTACCGGGAGTGGAACGGCCCGCCGACCCGCAGCGGGACGAAGCGCACGTCCCGCCGCGTGAGCGCCTGATGCGCGCCGCGCAGGGCTTCGTCCGGGCCCGCGATGACGGTCTGGTCGTCGGTGTTGAAGCCCGCCACGTCGACCGCCTCGACGCCGTCCTCCTCGAAGATGTCAAGGAGGCGTTGCCCGGAGATGTCCAGCACCGCGGTCATGCCTCCACCGGAGGCCGCAGCCATGAGTTCGCCCCGCTTCTTGACCAGTCGCAGTCCGGTCTGGAAGTCGAAGACCCCGGCGGCCAGCAGGGCGTTGTACTCGCCGAGACTGTGCCCGAGGTAGTAGTCGGCGCGGCGCTCCTCGCGGCGCTCCCTCTCGAACGTGTGCAGGGCGTTGACGACGAAGAGCGCCGGCTGAGTGCATTCCGTTCGCGCCAGGATGTCGTCAGGGTTGTCCCGGCAGACCGCGGCGAGGTCGTATCCCAGGAGATCGCAGGCGAACTCCGTGAGCGCGGGATAGTGGTCGAAAACATCCGCGCCCATTCCCCGGAACTGCGCCCCTTGTCCGGGGAAGAGAACTGCAAATGGCATGGCGTCTCCCAGAGCGGAAATTCGGTGATGGCGAGTCGGTTTCGGTCAGCTGCCCGCATCGGGACCGTCGAGGGCGGCCCGGCCGAGTACGTCGAAGAGCAGCAGCGCGCTGTGCAGCCGCAGGCGGTCTTCCTGGACCGGGCGGCCCAGGAGGCGCTCGGCCTTCCTGATCCGGTAGGCGACGCTGCTCTTGGCGATGTGCAGTCGGTCGGCGACGGCGGACATACTGCGCTCCATGTCCAGATAGCACTTGACGGTGGCCCTCAGTTCGGACATGTCGTCGGTGACCAGCGGACCCAGTTCGCGGCGGACGAACTCGGTGCTGAGGTCGGGCCGGGAGCGGAGCAGAACGGCCAGCTCCAGTTCGGCGTAGTCGTACGGCGGCCTTCGGTCACCGGCGCCGACGCCGGCCGCGTGGATGATCCCGGCCGTCTCCCTGGCCTGCCGGTGGCTCGTCCGGAAGCCCTCGATCCCCTCACCCGGCAGCCCCGCCGCGATGTGCACCGCCGGGGACGTGGCGACCTGCCGGTGCGGTCCGTCGCCGTGGCGCAGCTGACGAAGCGACAGGGGACGTCCGCGGGTGCGCGAGCCCCACGCCCACAGCGACGACACTCCGACGGGGACGGTCAGCAGTGCGGAGCACCCGGCGCTGCGCAGCAGCTCCGTGGCGGCGGCGGCCAGGTCCGCTGTACCACCGGTCTCCCAGTCGTCGCGCCAGACGACGAGCGCGAGATGGCTGCGGCTGATGTCGTAGCCGAGCCGCAGGAACGCCTGCGGCGCGTCCACGTCCGCGCCGTCGAGGATGTCGAGGACCAGTTCCTGATGGTGTGCAGCGGCGCTTCCGAACCAGCCCCGCCGCTCGTTCTCGGCCTGCTCGGCCAGGGTCAGGAGGATGTGCTGCACCTTGGCCACCAGCGCCTCGGACAGCGTGCGGGTGACGTTCGCCGCCTCCGTTGGGCCGAGAACGTCATGGCACGACCGGAATAACTCACCTACCAGACAGTCCAGCTGGCTCTTCAGGGAGTGGAACGTCCCGCCCACGGGAAGGTTGCGACGGGTGAACTCGCGGACGGGCACGCCGACGATCTCCGGGATGTCGTCGTCGGCGTATCCGGCCAGGCAGGTGAGGAAGTACAGCGCCAGCGCCTCCGCACTGCGCGCCCTCAGATCGTCGGGAACCCTGGACAGCACGGAGACCCCGGCCGGTGCGGTCGGCTGCCGGCCCGTGTGCCGGGAGGCGGCGACGGGCCCCTCCGCCTGGTCGGGGGCTGCCGCGGCCATCAGGCCGGCCACCTCCACGGCCCAGCCCACGGCTCCGTCGCCGATCAGCAGCCGAGCCTCACGGAGAGCCTTCTCCTCGCTCACCGCTTCCAGGAGCGCGGCGGCGTTACGGGGCCGCAACCGCAGGATCCACGACTGGTACGGCGGGGACGGAAACCCGCCGGTCGTTCTTGGGCCGTCCGACTCGGCCAGGACATGGAGGCGATCGCGCGGACCGCTGAGTTGATTCATGGGTGCTCGTCCTCGTTCGGGGCGGTGCGGGATGTCACCGGTGGTCTCGCGGGCCGGCTACAGGAGGCCGAGCCCGAGCAGGTCGGTGACGTACTTGCGGACGAGGTCGGCCGACAGGTGGGGGATGTCCTTGCCGGGACCGATCTCGGCGTCTTTCACGGCTGCGTGGAACCGCTCGGCGGAGAGCGCCGGGCCGACCCCGCCTTCCTCGGGCTGCGCGAAGGCCTGCAGCAGCGGCAGCAGCGAGTGCTGACGCTTCTTCTGAGGCAGGGCACGCAGCGCGGCCGTGAACCGGGTGAGCCATGCGTCGTAGTCGTCGATCCGCTGGATCGGGTGGCCGGCCTCGGTGAGCCAGTCGACGCAGGTGTCCAGCGAGACGCCGTCGTCGTGCGGGTTCCGTACATGGAAGGTCCGGTGGCCCTCGGTGACCCGCGCGCCCAGTGTGGTGATGGCCTCGGCGCTGAAGTCGACCGGCAGACCGTCGTAGTGCGCTCGGGCGCCGCTCCGGTAGAACGAGCTCGGCGCGACGCCGGTGGCGACCAGGCTGAGCAGGAGCCGGGTGAAGAGGTCGGGCACATTGACCTGACCGGTGTACCTGGTGTGTGCGAGGAGGATGTTGGAGCGGAAGACCCCGACCGGCAGGCCGTACCGCTCGTGCGCCTCCCGCAGCAGGACTTCGCCGGCCCACTTGCTGGTCGCGTATCCGTCGGCGTAGCCCTGACCGACGCGCCGCGTCGGGACGGCGGCGCGGATATCGGCGTCCTCGTCGAGTGCCGTGGCCGAGGTGCCGAGCTGCACGGCGACGGTGGAGACGTAGGTGACGGGCTTCATCCGCGTGGTGAGCGCCAACCGGATCAGTTCGGCCGTACCGACGACGTTGGGGCCGAACAACTGGCTGTAGGGCAGCACGTGGTTGACCAGGGCGCCCGGGTGGACGATGAGATCCACGGTGTCGGCCAGTCTGCGCCAGGTGTCCTCGTCCAGGCCAAGACGCGGCTCGCCGAGGTCCCCCGCGAGCACCTCCAGGGACGTGCCGGCCGCTTCCCGGTAGCGCCGGAGCAGTGCGGCGTCGCCGCTGTCGAACGCTTCCGCCAGCCGTCGCGCCGCCGTGGCCGAGTCGCTGCCGCGGACGATGCAGATCAGCCTGCCGCCCGAGGAGGCCAGCCGCTCCAGCCATTCCAGGCAGAGGAACCGGCCCAGATAGCCGTTGGCCCCGGTCAGCAGGACGGTCCGCACGCCGCCGTCGGGGTGGGGCAGTGCGGGGGCGGCGGCGAGCGTCGACGCGTCGAGGAACTTCTCCAAGTCGAGGTCACCGGCACGGACCTCGGTGCTGTGCTCGCCGTGTACGGAGGCGAACGTCGGCCGCCGTGCCCCGGACCGGCGTTCCGCCTCGATGTACCGCGCCACCCCTGCCAGGTCGTTGGCCGGGCTGAGGACCACCCCGACCGGAACCTCGACGTGGAAGATCTCCGCCAGCAACTGGGAGAAGGACAGCGCGGACAGGGAGTCCCCACCCAGGTCCGTGAAGTGCGCGCCGGCGCTCGGGCTGGCGTCCGAGGAGCCCAGCAGCGCCTGGGCGGCCCGGCCGACCGTCTCCACCACCGGCCGGTCCGTCCCGGCCTGCCGCAGCTCGCGCAGCTGCCGGTCCTGTCCCTCGGCGAGTTCGCCGTACAACCGTTCAAGGGCGGCACCGTAGCGTTCCTTCAGCCGGGGGCGCAGGACCTTGTGGCTCTCGGTGTACAGGCCGTTCTCGGGGCTGAAGGGCTCGGTCTCGATCAGGAAGTCGCGCGGGATCTCGTACGAGTTGAGTCCGGCTTCCCTGGCGATGTGCTGGAGCGACGCGCCGAGCGACGACCTGAGCGACGCGAGATCCCCGCCGTACCGGGCCAGCGCGTCCGGGGTGGGCACCACCACCGCGAGCAGGTACGCGCGTTCGCTGTTGCCGTACACGTAGATCTGGCGGACGAGAGGACTGCCGAGGAAGACGGTCTCCAGGCGGGAGACGGCCACGAACTCGCCCTGGGAGAGTTTCAGGGTGTCCTTGGTGCGGTCGACGTGGACGAGCCGGTCCGGCCCGATCTCGGCGAAGACGTCGCCGGTCCGGTAGTAGCCGTCCTCGTCGAAGAGCTCGGCGGTGAGCTCCGGACGCTTGTAGTACCCGGGAACGAGGGTCTCCGACTTGAGCAGCAGTTCCCCGCGCGGATACGGCAGGTCGGTGCCGTAGTAGCCGAGTTCCGGGACGTCCACCAGCTTGTAGTCGATCACGGGCGGACGTTGCACCACCGTGTCCAGCAGGACCCCGCCCGCTTCGGTGGACCCGTAGCCGGTGTACAGGTGGATACCGAGGCAGGACTCGACGAAGGCCGCCAACTCGTCGGACAGCGGGGCGGTACCGACGAACGCCTTGGCGACCCGCCCGCCCAGGACGTTCTCCCGCAGGTCCTGCTTGACCGCCGCCTCGACGTCACCCGGCTCACTGGCCCGCCGGTCCAGTTCGCTGCGGTACCGCTGGAACAACATGTCGCAGATGCGCGGAACCATGGTCAGTTCCGTGGGGCGGACCAGCGCGATGTCCTCGAACAGGGTGGACAGGTCGCTCTTGGCGGTGAAGTAGCCGACGCCGCCCCGGACGAGCGAGCCCATCAGCGCGTAGCGGCCGGCGAGGTGGCTGTGCGGCATGTAGAGGACGCTGACCGCGGGCACGTCCGCTGACCCGTAGCTGAACCCGTACCATGCGGTGCCGACCAGCCGCTGGGTGTACATGGCCCCCTTGGGGGCTCCGGTGCTGCCGGACGTGTAGATGAGCAGGGACAGCGGATCGTCGCCCGGGTCGGCGGTGAACAGGGGAGGGGCTGGCAGTTCTCCGCCCCGGTCGATCACCTCCGCCAGTGTGTCGACGACCACCGGGCCGCCGGCCTCGGCCAGGCGCCGCCGGGCGAGGGCGAGGGCGGCACGCTGCCCGGCGTCCTCGGGGCGGTGGTCGAACACGGTCAGGCGCCGGATCGACGTCGCCCCGAGGACCAGGTCGACGGCGTTGTCCAGGTGCTCGGTGCTCGCGGCGAGGACGTGTGGCTCGGTCTCCGCGATGATCGCCCGCAGCTGGTCCGGGTGCGCGCTGTGCTGGAGGGGCACGGGTACGACGCCCACGTGGATGCACGCCAGGTCGAGCGTCGCATGGTCGATGCTCGGGAAGCCCAGGGTGCACAGCCGGTCCCCCGCGCCCAGCGGGTACTCAGGGTCCTGGTGCCACCGGCCGGCGACCGCACGGACGCGGGCCCACAGCTCGCGGTAGCTCACGGTGTCGAACCGGGGGAGCAGCTGCCCCGTCGACGGATCTTTGGCCCGTTCACCGAGGGCAGGCCGGTCCCCGTGGCTCTCCATGACGGCCGCCATGACCTCGGCGAGTGCCTGGCCCGGATCGACGGATGCCAGAACCTCGGCGAGCCCCCTGCCCGGATCGTGGGCGGGCGCGGTGTCCGCATCCCGTGGTACAGCCATGATCAGCTCTCCTGTGGTGTTTCGGTGCTGTCGGCAAGTTGTGTGTGATCGGGGCGCCGGGCGGTTCTCACCAGCTGACCGGCAGCGCCGCCACTCCGCGGACCAGGCGCTCGGTCCGCCAGGACAACTGGTCGGCCGGAACGGCGAGCCGCAGACCGGGCATACGGTCGATCAGGATCTCCAGGACGACGCGCAGCTCCAACCGGGCCAGTTGGGCGCCGAGGCAGTGGTGGAGACCGTGCCCGAAGGTGACGTGCGGGACGCGCTCACGCTGGAAGTCGATCTCGTCGGGCCGCTCGAACACCTCGGCGTCGTGGTTGGCCATTCCCAGTTCGGCCACCACCGCGTCACCGGCGCGGATGAGCTGCCCGCTCAGTTCCACGTCCTCGGTGGCGACACGGGTGAAGCCGGCGGTCGCGCTGTTCGGGATGAACCGGAGGAGTTCCTCAACCGCCTTGGGGACGAGCGCGGGGTCGGCGCTGAGCTGCTGCCAGAGGGCGGGCCGGGTCAGCAGCGTGTAGACGAAGTTGCCGATCTGGTTGGCGGTCGCCTCCTGTCCGGCGGAGAGCAGGCTGACGCCGAGACCGATCAGCTCCTCCTCGCTGAGCGGGTCGTCCTCGTCGTCCTCGGCGACCAGTTCGCCGAGCAGGTCGTCGGTGGGGGTGACGCGGCGCTGCGCGATCAGACCGGCGAGGTACTCGTCGAGCTGTGCGCGGGCCCGCGCGGCTTGCTCGGGGTCGGCCAGCATCAGCAGGCCGTCCACCCACTCACTGAACCGTTCGCGGTCGGCGAGGGGCACTCCGAGCATTTCGCAGATCACCGTGATCGGCAGCGGCCAGGTCAGGGCCGTGGTCAGATCGGCCGGCGCCCCCGTCGCCACCATGGCGTCGAGCAGTTCGTGCACGATCTCCTGGATGCGCGGGCGCAGTGCTTTCAGCCGGCGGACGGAGAAGGCGTTCATCACCCGGCGCCGCAGCCGGGTGTGCTCCGGCGGGTCCATGCTGAGCATCGAGGTGCGGGGCAGACCGACCGCGACCGTGCGGGGCACGTGGTCACCCACGGCGGCGGCGCGGCTGAACCGGGGGTCGGCCAGTACTGTCCTGACGTCCGCGTGCCGTGTGACCAGCCAGCCGTCGCCGCCGAAGGGCAGGCGTACGCGCAGCACGGGCTGTTCGCCGCACAGCTCCACCAGCGTCGGGTCCAGGTCGAGCCGGGTGATCGGGCCGAATGGGTAGGACCGTACTTCTTCCTCTGCCGTGGTCATCGTGCGCATCCTTTGCGTGGTGTCGAGAGGTGCATACGGGGTGGTGGCGTCGTGGCCCGGCGGTGGCCGGAGCCGGATCGGCGCCACGGGCTCTCAGGCCAGGCTCGCGGTCTTCCCGCCGTCGATGACGACGTTGCTGCCGGTGATCCACGACGCGCGGGGCGAGACCAGGAAGCTCACCGCGTCGGCAACGTCCTGGGACTCGCCCATGCGTCCGAGCGGGATCTCGGCGGCCCACTCCTTTGCGAGGGCGTCGAGATCGGCGCTGCCGGGGTCGCCGCCGAAGTACTCGACGATCTGGCGGCGCGCGGTCTGTGAGGCCGGCGTCTCCACGTTGCCCAGACAGACGGAGAGCACGCGGATGCCGTCCGCCGCGAGCTCGGTGGCGAGGCCCTTGCTGTACGTCTCCAGCGCGGACTTGGCGGCGGCGTAGTGGTAGAGCATCGGGTACGCCGCGATGGTGGCGGTGCTCGAGACGTGGACGACGGTTCCGCCGCCGCTCTCCCGCAGGGACGGCACGAGTGCCGCGTTGAGCCGGACGGGGGCGAGGAAGTTGATGTCCATCGTGTACTGCCAGTCGTTCTCCAGGTCCAGCACGCTGTGGAACGAACGGCAGCCGCCCGCGTTGTTGACGATGATGTCCACGCCGCCCAGGGTGTCCAGCGCGGTGTCCGCGAACGCGCGCACCCCGTCGGACGTGCTCAGGTCGGCCTCGACGAACGTGGCGCCGGGCGGTGTCTGCCCCTGCGGACTGCGGGCGGCAGTCACGACGGCGGCGCCGGAGCCGACGAAGTTGCGCACGATCGCGGCGCCGATGCCGCGGCTGCCGCCGGTGACGACGGCCCGCTTGCCCTCCAGCTCCTGGAAGACCGCTGCAGTGGGACGGTCTTGGCTCGCCATGGGTTTCACTCCTTTCTTTACCGTGCTGGCGGAAATTCCGCTACTTTTACTCTTCATTGCATCCGGAGGCGTGGTCGACGTCAATGTTTCGATGCACTGCATCGCGTAATTCAATACAACGTTTCAACGCATCCGCTTTTTTCGGCATCAGCCTGAAAAAATTTCGCCGGATTGGCATCGAAGGTTCGGCAGGAATAACGGCTCGGCGAGTCGGCGTCACCAGACGACCGGCATACGGCGCAGGCCGTGGACGATGTCGTTGAGTTTGAAGTCGGCCTGTTCCAGCGGCCTCGCCAGCCGAAGGCCCGGCAGGCGGCGCAGCAGGGTGGACAGCGCGACCTGCATCTCGACCTCGGCCAGCTGCTGGCCGATGCACTGGTGTGGGCCGAAGCCGAAGGCCAGGTTCGTGCGGGCCCGCCGGCCGAGATCGACGGTGTCGGGGTCGGGGAACACCCGCTCGTCCCGGTTTCCGGACGGGAGCGCGGCGACCACCCACTCACCCGCCTTCACCTTCGTGCCGCCGACGGTGACGTCCTCAGTGGCGTACCGGACCAGCCCGAACTGGATCACCGTAAGGTAGCGCAGCAGCTCCTTCACGGCGGTGCCGATCGTCTCCGGGGCGGCCCGCAGCGCGGCCATCCGCTCCGGATCCTCCAGCAGCACCGCCATGCTCAGCGTGATCATGTTGGCGGTCGTCTCGTGCCCGGCGACCAGCGTCAGCACGCCGAGCGTGGACAGCTCCGGCACGGTCAGCGGCCGGTCGGTCTCGGCGGCGCGGGCGATCAGCCGGCTCAGCATGTCGTCCTGCGGCTCGACGAGCCGTTTCTCGATCAGCTCGCCGAGGTAGTCCTCCAGCCGCCGGGTGGCCGCGGCGCGGGCGGCCTCGTCCGCCTCGAAGCTCGTCAGCACCTCGCTGTCGTGCTGGAAGGCGGTGTGGTCCTCGTAGGGCACGCCCAGCATCTCGCAGATCACCTGTGAGGGGATCGGCAGCGCGAAGTCCTGCACCAGGTCGGCGCTCGACCCGGCGAGCATCGCGTCGGTGTGCTCGTCGGTGATCTTCTGGATGTACGGCCGCAGCGCCTCCACCCGCCGTCCGGTGAACTCGCCCATCATCAGCCGCCGCAGCCGCGCGTGCTCCGTGCCGTCCAACTGGATCATGAAGCCCGGCAGCGGGTCGCGGCCGTCGTAGGACGGCAGCATGTGGTCCGAACCCGCGGCGCGGGAGCTCAGCCGCGGATCCGCGAGCACGCTCCGGATGTCCTGGTACCGGGTGACCAGCCACGCGTCCATCCCAGCCGGGCAGCGCACCAGTGACAGGGGATCGTCCGCCCGCAGCCGGGTGTAGGTCTCGTCCGGGTCGAAGGGACACGAATCCGGCCTGCTGACCGGGAAATCGGGGATTCCGTTACCCGAGGCAGTGCGAGTGTTCGTCATGCGGGACATCTCCAGACCGACGGGATTGCGGCGACCTACCGAGCGGCAGAATGTTCAGGGACCGGAATCGGCTTCTCGGCCTGTCTGGGCTTCTGGCTGAAGCGTCGAACCGCGGGACGTTCGACCATTGTGTAGAGGGCCACCGCGAGGGCGAAGCTGATCACGACAGTCAGCAGAATGCGGACCAGCGTCATCATCGGAGAGCCGGTCTCTACTCCGTTGATGCCGTCGAGCGGGCCGTACTGGATCACGAGCCAGTGCACCATGTAGAAGGCGAACGAGATTTCTCCCAGCCACACCATGATTCGGCCACTGAAAGGCGTTCGCACACCGCGTATGTCGGCGCTGGCACATGCGGCGATCGCCAGGGCGACCGGGAACGCGGTCATCCCGGCGGAAATGCGGAATATGCCGGGAAGGTATGCCTGGATCAGCGTGCAGACGGTCAACAGAAGGAACGCCGGCGCCATGCCGAGGCGGATCCACTTCCCGTTCATCATGACGCGCGCCAACAGGATGCCGAGGACGAATTCAAGCATCCTGGTGAAGGGGAAGCTGTACACGAACCAGCTGTGCCACTCCGGAATCGTCGATTCCCATGAGGTGGCCGGGTGCGTCGGCAGCAGCAGAGCGACGAACGGGACGAGGGTGGTCGCCACGGCGGTGCCCGTCACCCACAGCCACAACCGCTCTCGACGGATGCGCCTGATGAATCGGATCAGCCACGGGAACGCGAGGTAGAAGACCAGCTCGCAGCAGAGGGACCAGGTCGGCACGTTGATGCCGTTCAGCCCGCCGAGGGTGTCGAAGTTGGGCACCCAGGGCTCGACCAGAAAAAACACCGGGATCGTGTTTATTGCCATGATGGGAACGCTTGCGGAGGCCATCAGCGCCAGGGTGATCGCAAACGTCACCCAATGGTTCGGAAATACCTTCACCAGGCGCCGACGCCAGAACTTCATCGCGGTGTCGTTCGGATCGTCGACCCATGCGAGAATGAAGCCGCTGAGTATGAAGAAGAAAGTCAGTGCGACCGGTCCGATGGTCATGAACACATGCGGCTGTCCGGGGTACAAGCCCGTCAGGTGAGTGATCAGCACGGCCAGGGCCGCGAAAGCCCGCGTGCCGGTCAATGACGGCAGACGACTTGGGCGAGCGGACGGTTGCAGCTTCTCCATAACCGTTTCCCTTCGGATTTATGCGGTCGAGTTGATTGTCTTGCCGCCGAGCAGGATCAGGATTCATTTCCCGTCGGCATGGGGTAGACGTACTCCTCGATCCGGTCGATGAGGTCGCCCTCGAACCGGAAATAAAGCAGGGCATGGATCTCGTTGCTGGACCCGTCGGTCATGTTCAGGCGGAGCACTTGCTGCTGGAATATCTCGTCCGAATTCTTGAACTGGCGGACCACGTCGTACCGCATTGAATCGACAGTGGCGGCAAAGGACCTGAACTGTTCCAGCCGCTCGCCGATCGCCTGCTCTTCCTCGCCGTCGTTCTGCCATACGGTGGCTTTGTCGGTGCACATCTCCTGGGCGCTGGAGAAGTCGTACTTCTCCAGGCGCCGGAGAAACAGGTCAACCTTCTCGCTGATGTTGTTACCCATGTCGATTCTCATCTCTCTGTTTCTTGTCGAGAGTGCGGCTGGAACCAATGTCGGCGGCCGCCGTGGAGGAGCTGCTGCGGCTGCTGGCCGACCACGGAGGCGTACGGCGGCCTGTCCACCGCCCGGCTGCGGTCCTGCGGGGCCGGTTCCCGCCGTTTTCTCGGCCGGTTCCTTCTTGGAGAGTCTGCCGCCGTGCCCCGGGCCCGGTGCCGCTGCACACCGTGACCGGAGTCAGGCACGCCACTGCGCGGTACGTTCCGGTGAGGCCGCTGCCAGTGCCTTCGCGATGGTGTCGGCATCGCCCCGGTTTCCGTAGACGGGCGTTCCGGGCTGCTGGCGCCACGACTCGTCAAGACCACCTGCGTCCACGGTGTCGAAGCCGAGTTCATCGATCAGGTCGCACACGGTCTGCTTGGCCCCTGCGTCGTCACCGGCGACCGGCAGCGCCTGACGGCCGGGGCTGCCCTGGGGACGGCCCCGGTCCAGAAGGTCCTGGGCGTACGTCCCGTTGAACGCCTTGATCACAGGGTGCCCGATCTGCCGCTCGGTCCATCGGCTCTCGGTCAGTCCGTCCTCGATGACGGCGATCCTGCCGTCGCGTTGTGGGTAGTAGTTGCAGGTGTCGATGACCACGGCGCAGGGCGCCGCGCCGTCGAGAAATCCTGCGGGAAGGTCGGGGATCGCCCTGAGGGGGATGGTCACCACGACGACCTGGGCGTCCTGTGCCGCCTCGGACACGGGGACCGGGGTGGCGCCGGTCTCCTCGGCGAGCGCCGTGAGCGTCTGCGGCCCACGCGAATTGGCCACGGACACCTTGTGCCCGAGTGCGGTGAGCCGCCGGGTCAGGTTGCCGCCGATGTTGCCCGCTCCGATGATGCCGATTTTCATGGATCCGACCTTCCAGTGCTGACTGGGTGACGAGAAACGTGTGGTGACGACGGTCCCGGCGGCCAACTCCCGCCGGGACGTAGTGAGACGGCTGTCAGGCCAGGGTCTGGAGGACGGAGGGGTCGTAGGGGACGGCCCGTGCCAGTTCGCCGCGCAGGGCCAGTGCCGCCCAGTCCGGGTTGGCCAGCAGCGACCGGCCCACGGCGACGAGGTCGAACTCGTCGCGCTCCAGGCGGGCCACCAACTCGTCGATACCGGTCACCCCGGACGGCCCGGTGAAGCCGGAGGTGAAGTCGCCCTCGCCGTACTGCTGGTCCATGCCGACCGAGCCGACCGTCACGGCGGGCCTGCCGGTGAGTTTGCGCATCCAGCCGGCCAGGTTGAGGGTGCTGCCCTCGAACTCGGGCTGCCAGTAGCGGCGCGTGGAGCCGTGGAACACGTCGACACCGGCGTCGGCCAGTGGTGTCAGCAAGTGCGCCAGCTCGTCCGGGTTCTGGGCGGTGCGGGCCTCGTACTGACCCACCTTCCACTGGGACAGCCGGAAGAAGACCGGGAACCCCGGACTGACGGCCGCGCGGACGGCCCGCACGACCTCGGCTCCGAAGCGGGCGCGGGAGGCCGGCTCGCCGCCGTAGCGGTCGGTACGCCGGTTGGTGACGCCCCACAGGAAGTTGTCGATCAGGTAGCCGTGCGCGCCGTGCACCTCGACGCCGTCGAACCCGAGTCGTTCGGCGGTCGCGGCGGCCTCCGCGAAGGCGGCCACCGCGTCGTCGATGTCCCGCTGGGTCATCGCCCTGCCCAGCGGAGCGCCGTCCAGTCCGATCCCGGACGGGACATCGGCGGGCGGTTCGGTCGCGGTGCGGGCGGCCCCGGTGTGCCACAACTGCGGGATGATCCGGCCGCCGGCCTCGTGCACCCGGCGCACCACGTGGGCCCAGCCGGCGAGGGCCGACTCGCCGTAGAAATGGGGCACGTTGTCGTACGCCCCCGCGGCGGGGCGGTTGACGTACGTGCCCTCGCTGATGATCAGCCCGACCTGGTGGGCCGCCCGGCGGGCGTAGTACTCCGCGACGTCCGGGCCCGGCACGCCGCCGGGGGACGCCGTTCTGGTCATCGGGGCCATCACGATCCGGTTGGGGACCGTGAGGTCGCCCACGGTGAACGGTTCAGACAAGCCGGCCATGGTTTCTCCCTCTCGTTGAAAGTGCGCACTCCTCGGCGCAGGGCAGGTAGCCGAAAGATCGCAGGCCCCATTCATCCGGAAAAGCGATCGATGAGCCCGCCCATGAGCGGAGTCAGGCACGCCGCTCGGTCTCCTCGGCGAGCGCCGTGAGGGTTTGTGGCCCGCGTGAGTTGGCCACGGACACCTCGCGCCCGAGCGCGGTGAGCCGCCGGGTCAGGTTGCCGCCGATGTTGCCCGCTCCGATGATGCCGATCTTCATGGGTTTGACCTTCCGGTGCATGCGGCTAGTCCGTCGACATCGAGTAGTGGTACTCCTCGATGCGGTCGATGAGGTCACCCTCGAATCAGAAATACAGCAGGGCGTGGATCTCCTGGTGGGACCCGTCCGTCATATCCAGGTGAAGAACGTGCTGCTGGAGCACCTCGTTCTCGTGCTGGAATTGGCGTTCCACGTCGTACCGCAGCGACTTGACGTTGGTGATGAAGGACTCGAACTGTTCCAGCCGCTCGCCGATCGCCTGGTCCGCCGTGCTGTCGTTTTTGCCACACGGTGGCCTTGTCGGTGCACATCGCCGGCGCGCCGGAGAAGTCATACTTCTCCAGAATCCGCAGAAACGCATTCACCTTCTCGCTCACGTTCTGCACCATGCCGATTCCTCATTTCTCTGCGATGGATTGTTCTCTGCAAGGGAACGCCACTCGTCCATCCACTTCTGCGCGGGCCAGGTCGGCGAGCTCGGCAGACGCCACAAAGAACGGTCGAACATGTTCGACAACCCCATTCCACTTGCTCGTTCTCTTCGGCACGATCCGCACCCGCTGTCCGGGTCCGACCTCGGGGGTCATGGTGTGCCACCCCCCTTGCAGAGTCCTTCCGTTTTCCTTGCCGACCGCTTGCCGGCCGGTTGCCGACCGTCCCCCCGCGGTGCCGCCCAAGGGGGGAACTCGCGCCGAGGTCCGGTCCCCCGATCACCCCACCCCGCCCGATTGCGACCGCCGGACCGAAGGGAGCCGTCGAATTCGCTCCCGGGGAGCTTCCATTGGCCGTGACGGCGTGGATGTACTGGGAAGCCAAGGCTCAGTGCGAGTGACGCGACCGGACGGAGCCCCCCGTGACCATTCCCCCCGCAGCGGCCGAGGTGACCACGCTCGGCCCTACGGCGCACCGGCCGAGCAAGGAACAGGCATTGACCAGAACAGACAAGATAATTCGGTTCATCGAGGAACAGTTCCTGATCGAGTTCGGTGACGAAGTGACGCCGCAGAGCGATCTCTTCAAGGACGGAATCATCGACTCCTTCGGATACATCCGTCTCATGGGGTATCTGGAGGAGGAATTCTCACTGAAGATCAAGAGCGAGGAATTCCTGCTCGACGTCCCCTCCACGCTGGAGCAAATCGACCGGTTCGTGGCCGACCGGCAGGGAGGTCCGGCATGTGCGGGATAGCGGGCTTCCTCGCCTCTTCGCTCGACGCCGGCGCTCACCGGGGCGTCATCACCGACATGCTGTCGGAGATCCGGTACCGGGGGCCGGACGAGGCGGGGTACTACCTCGACAACGGTGTCGCGATGGGGACGGTCCGGTTGTCGATCGTCGACCTCGCGACCGGCGCGCAGCCCATGCCGGACGTCTCGGAACGCTATTGGATCTGCTTCAACGGCGAGTTGTACAACCACATCGAACTGCGCGCCGAACTCACCCGGCTCGGCCGGGAGTTCCGTACCCGGTCCGACACGGAGGTCGTCCTCCAGGCGTGGATCCAGTGGGGGCCCGCCTGCCTGACCCGCTTCAACGGTGCTTTCGCCTTCGCCGTCCGTGACACGGTCGCCGACGAACTCTTCCTGGCCCGCGACCGCTACGGCAAACGGCCGCTCTTCTACACCTCCTGCGCCGACGGGTTCCTCTTCGCCTCGGAGATGAAGGCGTTCCGGGCCTTCCCCGGCTTCCGCTTCGCACTCGACCCCCACGAGCTGAAATCGATCTACGGTATCTGGACCCCGCTGCCGGACCGGTCCCCGTTCAAGGGCGTCGCCCAGCTCCCGCCCGGCGGTCTCCTCGCGATCAGGGCCGGGCAGCGGACCCTGCGGACGTACGAGGAACTCGCCGTCGACGCCGAGCCGTTCACCGGCACACCGGCGGAAGCCGCGGCGTTCGTGCGCGACGCGCTGCGCACCAGCGTCGAGGTGCGGCTGCGCACCGACGTCGAGGTCGGGGTCTATCTGAGCGGCGGCCTCGACTCGTCGATCGTGGCCAGGCTCGCCACCGACCTCTCCTCCCACGAGGTGCGCACCTTCTCCGTCGAGTTCGAGGACCGGACCCTCGACGAGTCGAGCAGTCAGCGGTCCGTCGCCACGTACCTCGGCACGCGCCACTCCTCCGTCACCATCTCCACGGCCGACATCACGGAGAACTTCCCCGCGGCCGTCTGGCACGCGGAGTTTCCCGTGTTCCGCACCGCTTTCGTGCCGATGTACCTGCTGTCGCGGCATGTGCGCGATGCCGGGATCAAGACGATCCTCAGTGGCGAGGGCGCCGATGAAGCCTTCCTCGGCTACTCGCTCTTCCGCGAGACGATGCTGCGCGCCGCGTGGCACGAACTGTCCGACGCGCAGCGGCAGCAGCGCATCGCCGTCCTGCACCCGGAACTGGCCCACTTCGGGCCCGAGCACCGGTCCCATGTGACGGGCCTGCTCAGCCAGTTCGCCGAGGAGCGGATGCCGGGCCTGTTCTCCCACGAACTGCGCTACCAGAACGGCCGGTTCGTGCAGCGCCTGCTCAAGGACCGCGCCGAACCGTTCGCTGACCTGCTGGCCGTGGTCCGGGACACGCCCGGCTATGCGGCGCTGTCCCCGACGCAGAAGGCCCAGTGGCTGGAGTTCAAGACCCTCCTCGCCGGCTACCTGCTCTCCAGCCAGGGGGAGCGCATGGGGCTCGCGCACGGCGTCGAGAACCGCTGCCCCTTCCTCGACCCGGCCGTCGTACGGGCGGCGGCCTCGGTCAACCTGCGCTTCGACGACGGCTGGGAGGAGAAGGCCATCCTCAAGGAAGCCTTCCGGGACAGCCTTCCGCGCGAACCCCTCACCCGGCGCAAGCAGCCCTACCGGGCCCCGGGTGCCGGGGCCTTCCAGGAGCACCGGCCCGACTATCTCGAACTCGTGCTTTCCAGAAGGGAGTTGGAGCAGATCGACGGCATCGACCCGGTCTTCGCGCAGCGACTGGTGAACAAGGTGATGACCACCCCCGCAGCCGAGATCAGCACCAAGGAGGACCACGCGTTCATCCACCTGCTCTCCACCGCCGTACTCAACCAGCAGTTCGTGCAGGACCGCCACGACCACGCGCGGACCGCGCCGGAGGCCGCACTGAACCTGACGACGGTGATCGACCGCCGGCAGACCGGGCTGCTCGTCGGAGGACAGCGATGACCGCACAGGAGCGGCCCGAGTCCGCGCACGACATCGCGATAGTCGGGCTGGCGCTCCGCCTGCCCGGCTCGAACACCCTGCGGGAGTTCTTCGGCCACCTGGCCGAGGGGCGCTCGCTGATCTCCGAAGTAGCGCCCGAGCGCTGGGCCAAGGAGCGCTGGTTCGGCAGCCCTCGGCGCGGCGCCGAGAAGACGAACAGCGTCTGGGGCGGCTTCATCGAGCAGGCGGACTGCTTCGACGCCGCCTTCTTCAACATCTCCCCGCGCGAAGCCGAGAGCATGGACCCTCAGCAGCGCTTCGCCCTGGAACTCGCCTGGCAGGCCGTCGAGGACGCCGGCTACCGCGCGGGCGCGCTGGCGGGCACCAGGACCGGCGTCTTCATGGGGGTCTGCCACGCGGACTACGCGGAACTGATGGAACGGGACGGGGCGCGGACCGACGCCTACTTCCCGACCGGCACCGCGTACTCGATCATCTCCAACCGGGTCTCCTACTACTTCGACTTCCGGGGCCCCAGCATCACCAACGACACAGCGTGCTCCAGCTCGCTGGTCTCGGTGTACGAGGCGGTCACCGCGCTCCAGAACGGTGACTGCGACCTGGCCCTGGCCGGCGGGGTCAACCTGTGCTGGTCGCCCAAGCACTTCGTCGCCTTCAGCCAGGCGAGCATGCTGTCGCCCACCGGCCGCTGCCGCGCCTTCGATCAGGGCGCCGACGGATACGTACGAGGCGAGGGAGGCGCGGTCCTGCTCCTGAAACCCCTGGCGCGGGCGATCGCCGACGACGACCTCGTGCACGCCGTCATCAAGGGCGCCGCCACCAACCACGGCGGCCGCACCAGCTCGCTCACCGTGACCAACCCGGACGCGCAGGCCGACCTCATCAAGGGCCTCTACACCCGCGCGGGCATCCGCCCGGAGACCGTCTCCTACATCGAGGCCCACGGACCCGGCACGCCCGTCGGCGACCCCATCGAGGTCCTCGCACTCAAGCGTGCCTTCCGTGACCTCCACCGCGGGCAGGGCACCGAGCCGCAGCCGGGGACCACCGGCATCGGCTCGGTCAAGACCAACATCGGGCACCTGGAGGGCGCGGCGGGCGTCGCCGGCCTGGTCAAGGTGGTCGGCGCCCTCGCTGACCGGACGCTCCCCGCGACCGTCGGCTTCACCGAGCAGAACAAGCTCATCGACCTCGACGGCAGCCCCTTCCACATCGTCCGCGACACCCAGCCCTGGGACGAACCGCCCATGGGCCCGGACGGCACCCCCGCACCGCGCCGGGCCGGCGTCAGCTCCTTCGGGTTCGGCGGGACCAATGCCCATGTCGTGCTGGAGGAATACCCCGCCAGCGACCCGGCGGAGGCGGCGGACGAGGCCGAGGGCCCGCACGTCGTACCGCTCTCGGCACGCACCCCGGAGCGGCTGCGGGAGGTGGCGCGGCGGCTGCACGCCTTCCTGACCCAGCCGGGCGCCGCGCCGAGCGGTCTCGCCGACATCGCGTACACCCTCCGGACCGGCCGCGAGCCGATGGCCGCACGGGTCGCCTTCGTGGTGAAGGACCGGCAGCAACTCCTCACCGCCCTGGCGGACTTCGCCGACGGGACCCTCCCCGACGCCGCCGCGCACACCCCCGCCGGGGAGCCGGACCCGGACGCGACGCGGTGGGCCGAGGGCGGCGACGTCGACTGGGCCGGGCACGCCCGGGGGCGTCGCGTACGGCTGCCCGGGTACCCCTTCGCACGGGAACGCCACTGGTTCCGGACCCACCCGGCGGACGGGACACCGACGGGCGGCGCGCTGCACCCGCTGCTGCACCGCAACGCCTCCGCCCTCGACGAACTGCGCTACACCTCCGTCTTCACGGGCGACGAACCGTTCCTCGACGCCCACCGCGTCCAGGGCACGCGCGTCCTGCCGGCCGCCGCCCAGCTGGAGATGGTCCGCGCGGCCGTCTCGTACGCCACCCGCCGCGCCGACCTCTCCGGTACGACGGTCCGCCTCGGCGACACCGCGTGGCTGCGCCCGCTGCCGGTGGACGGGCAGCCGCTCGAAATCCACGTGGCCCTCACCCCCCAGGACGACGGCACCCTCGGGTACGAGATCCGCACGGGGGGCGGGGACGCGCCCGCCGTCGTCCACAGCCGGGGCACCGCCGTGATCGACGCGCCCGAGGAGCCCGCGGAGCCCGAAGAGCCCGTGACACTCGACCTCGGCGCTCTGCGCGCCTCCTGCGACACCCCCCACGACCCCGCCGAGGCGTACGCGGCCTTCCACGAGGCCGGCCTGGAGTACGGACCCGCGATGCGCGGGCTGACCGAGATCCGGCTGGGAGAGGGGGAGTTGCTGGCGCGTATCGAGCGGCCCGCCTCGGATGCCCCCGACGACGCCGTGGTGCTGCCGCCGAGTGTGCTGGACGCCGCGCTCCAGGCATCGGTACTCCTCCAGGCCGCCATGGCCCCCGAGACGAGCCGGGCACTGGCGTTGCCGCTCACTCTCGACCGGCTCGACGTCCACGACCCGTGCCCGGACGTGACCTGGGCCTGGGTCCGTCGGCGCGGCGGTGGCAGCGGGCTCGCCACATTCGACATCGACCTGTGCGCCGGCGATGGGGCCGTCCGGGCCCGGCTGCGCGGGCTGGCCCAGCGGACCGTCGCCGAACCCGCCGAACCCGCTGTACCGGCCGGCCCCGGCGGGCCCCGCGTCGTGGCCGCCACCTCCCGCTGGGTGGACGCTCCGGCCGGGGAGACGGGCGGTCCCGTCACCGTGCACGGTTTCCTCACCGGACGGCCGGACGCGTTCGCCTCCGAGGTGTCCGCCGCGACGGGCCACCCGTTCACCGTCCTCCCCGGCATCACCCCCGGTGCCGTGGCGGACGGCGTGGGCGACACGCTGGACCTCGTCCTCGGGCGGGTGCGGGAACTGCTGCGCTCCAAACCCAAGGGAGCGCACCGCTTCCTCGTCCTCGTCGACGACCGGGTACCGCGCTTCTTCCACGCCCCCCTCGCCGGCCTCTTCAGGACCCTGAACCTGGAGAACCCGTCCGTCTCCGGGCGCGTCGTACGTGTCGCCGGGCTCACCGCCGCACCGGCCGGGCGGGTCGCGGACCTCGTCCGCCAGGAGGCCGCCGACCCGGCCGCCGCCGACGCGGAGGTCCGCCGCACCTCCGAGGACACCCGCCGCGCCTGGCGTCCCGTCGGCCTGGAACCGGGGGCCGGACCGCAGGTCCCGCCGCTCAAGTCCGGCGGGGTCTACTGGCTGACCGGCGGCCTCGGCGGCATCGGCCGCAGCGTCGCGCGGTACTTCGCGCGGCACCCCGGTGTCACCGTCGTACTGAGTGGCCGTACCCCGGTGGGGGAGAGCACCGACGCGGCGCTCCAGGCGCTGCGGACGGCCGGCGTCGACGCCCACTACCTCGCCGCCGACGTCGGCAGCGCGGCGGACGTGGAGCGTGCCGTGGCCGTCATCGTGCGCGAGCACGGTTCGCTGGACGGGATCGTGCACGCGGCGGGGACGCTACGTGACGCCTACCTCCTCACCAAGGATCCGCAGGACGTGGCCGAGGTGCTGCGTCCGAAGGTGAGCGGCGTCCTGCACCTCGACGCGGCCACCCGCGGCCTCGCCCTCGACTTCTTCGTGGTCTTCTCCTCCGTCGCCGGGGTGTACGGCAACGCGGGCCAGGGCGACTACGCGGCGGCCAACGCTTTCCTGGACGCCTTCGCCCACCACCGGCAGGCACTCGTCGACGCCGGTGAGCGGGCCGGCCGGACCGTGGCGATCAGCTGGCCGCTGTGGGCCGAGGGCGGGATGACGGTCGACGACGTGACCCGCGCGTCGATGCGCCGGCAGCGCGGCTGGGAGCCGTTGCCGACCGAGGACGGGCTGCGCGTCCTCGGACGCGCCCTGCTCGACACTCCGGAGCACATCGTCGTCGCATACGGCGCCGAGGCGTCTCTCACGCCCGAGCGGCGCGACGAGCCGGCCCCGCAATCCGCCCCCGGCACCGTCGGGTTAGCCGAGGGCGACCTCGTCGCGCGTACCACGGACCTGGTGAAGGACGTGCTGGGCGAGGTGCTGCACCACGACCCGGCGGCCCTGGAGCTGACCGTCGGCCTGGTCGAGTACGGCATCGAGTCGCTCGGCATCCTGGAGGCCACCGAGCGCCTCCAGGAGATCGTCGGGCCGTTGCCCAAGACGCTCTTCTTCGAGTACCTGGACATCGCGAGCGTCGTCGGCTACCTGACGGAGGAGCACCGGGCGGCTCTGGAGGCACACTTCGGCGCCCGACCGGAGACGGCGTCGCACGAGGAGACGATCCCCACTCCGGCCGTCGTGCAGGAGCCTTCCACCGTGGCCGTCGTAGGGCAGGACACCGCCCCGGCCGTCGTACGGGAGGACCCCGCGCCCGATGACTACCACGACATCGCGATCGTTGGCATATCGGGCCGCTACCCCGGCGCCGACACCCTCGACGAACTGTGGACGGTTCTCGAAGAGGGACGCCACCTCTTCGAAGAGGTGCCGCGCGACCGGTGGGACCACGACGCGATCCTCAGCCCCGAGCGCAGCGTCCTCGGCAAGAGCGCCATCAGGACGGGAACGTTCCTCCGGGAGATCGACACCTTCGACCCCCGGTACTTCCGCATCTCCCAGCGCGACGCGGAGAAGATGTCACCGGAGGTCCGCCTCTTCCTCCAGGCCGGTGTCGAGGCACTGGAGGACGCGGGCTACTCGCGCGAGACCATCCACCGTCAGTACGAGGGCGACGTGGGCGTGCTCGTCGGCACGATGAGCAACCATTACGGGCTGTACGGCTTCCAGAACGGCCTGACGCGCGGCGCCCCGGCCACCGGCAGCTACACGGGGACGATCCCCAACATGCTGTCGTACTTCTACGGCTTCACCGGGCCGTCGATCTTCCTCGACACGATGTGCTCGGGGTCGTCGATCTGCGTCCACCAGGCCGTGCAGATGCTGCGGGCACGCGAGTGCCGGATGGTCGTGGCGGGCGGTGTGAACCTCCTGCTGCACCCCTACAACCTCGTCACCTCCTCGCACGAGCACTTCACCACCGCCACCTCCGACGTCATCCGCAGCTTCGGACTCGGCGCGGACGGCACGATCCTCGGGGAGGGTGTCGGCGCCGTCGTCCTCAAGCCGCTGGTCGAGGCCGAACGGGACGGCGACCACGTCTACGCCGTCATCAAGGGCACCGGGCTGTCGAACGCCGGGGTGCGCAACGGGTTCACCGTCCCGAGCCCGCGCATGCAGGCCCGCGCCATCGAGAAGGCCATCGACGACGCGGGTGTCGACCCGCGCACGATCAGCTATGTGGAGGGCCATGGCTCCGGTACCTCACTCGGCGATCCGATCGAGGTCAGGGCGCTCACCACGGCCTTCGGCAGGTACACGAAGGACACCCAGTTCTGTGCGCTCGGCTCGGTCAAGTCGAACCTGGGGCATCTGCTGCACGCGGCCGGGATGGTGGGCTTCGCGAAGGTGATCCTCCAGCTTCGCGAACGCACCCTCGTCCCCTCGCTGCACAGCGAGGAACTCAACCCGGACATCGCCTTCGAGACGACACCCTTCCGGGTGCAGCGTGAACTCGCCGAGTGGAAGCCGGCGGTCACCGTGGACGACGGCACCACAACCGTCCATCCCCGGCGGGCCGGCATCACCTCCATCGGCGCGGGCGGTATGAACTCGCACATCATCCTGGAGGAGTACGACGACGCCGAGCCCCCGGTCGATACCGGCGGTCCGGGGAAGGCCGAGCTGTTCGTCTTCTCCGCGATGACCGACGCCGCGCTGGAGACCTCGCTCACCCGCTTCCGCGACTACCTCGCGGCGGCCGACGAGGCGGATCTGCCCTCGATCGCCCACACGCTACGGGTCGGCAAGAACGAGCTGCCGCGCCGCTGGGCCTTCCTCGCGCGTGACCGCGCAGGCGCCGTGGCGGCCGTCGACCGCTACCTCTCCGGCGACCGCGACCAGGCCGCCGCGCTCGCCGACCCCGACCCCGCCACCGTGGTCGCCCGTGACCTGGCCGTCGCCTGGACCGGCGGACGCGGTGTCGACTGGGCGCCGCTCACGGGCGTACGACCGCCGAGGCGGATCTCCCTGCCCGCCTATCCGTTCGCGCGGGTGCGGTGCTGGACGGACCCCGAGCCCGGCGCGCCCACCGTCACCGCGCCGCTGGCGCTGCGCGAGAAGCCGCACCCGTTCCTCGGGGCCAACCGCTCCGACGTCGACGGGGTGCGCTACAGCCTGGACGTCCACCTCGACGACCTCGCCGACTACGGCTTCCGGCAGGACAAGGAGCGCGGGATCGTCCCGACGTTCGTCGTGGACCTGGCGCTCGCCGCCGGGAAGGTGTCCGGCTTCGCCGCGACGCCGCGGGTGAGCGGGCTACGCCTGTACGCCCCGGTTCCCTGGGCCGATACCGCGCGTCTGGTCACCACCGTGACCAGGGTGAGCCCTGACGCCGCCGTCGCCGCCGTGTTCCGCGAGGACGGGTCCGGGGCACGCGCCCCGGTCGCCGAGTTCGGCCTGCACCCGGACGACCGGGGGGCAGCACCGGACGCCGTGCCGCACCCGCGTGACGCGGTGCGCACCCTGGACCGGGAGGAGGTCCTGGCCGAACTGGCGGAGGGCGGCATCACCCCGGAACCGCTCCACTGCGGTGTACAGGGCGCCCACTGGCTGCCGGACGGACAACTCGTCCTCACCGTCGCGGTCCCGGAACTCCGCCAGGACCACACACGCGGCAATGTCAGCATCGCCCCGCACGTCCTCGCGGCGATCGCCCACGGCGGCCAGCTCGCCGCGAAGCGGGCCGGCGAGCCCGCGTGGGCGCGGCAGATCCCCGGCCTGATCGACGAGGTACGCCTCTTCGACGCCCCGCGTGCCACCGCCGACGACGTGACGTACGTGGTCCTCGACCTGCCCCCACAGGCCGACACCCCCGGTGGCCGGGTCCGCCTGACGGACAGCGACGGCCGGATGCTGGCCGAACTCGTGGGCATCCGGTGGGGCGACGGCGACCCGGCGACCGAGTACCCGGACGTGGAACGGAGCGGAACACCTGTGCAGACCCCCCAACCGCCGTCGGCGCCCACCGCACAGGTGCCGCGTCCGAGCGGTGACGAAGCCCTCGTCGCCTTCGCGGTCGACGAACTGCGCCGTCTCGCGGCGGACATCCTCAAGTTCGAGGCCGATGAGCTGGACGTCCACACCGGGTTCGACGCCTTCGGTTTTGACTCCGTCTCGCTCATAGCCTTCAGCAAGCTCGTCAAGGAGTCGCTCGACATCGACCTGACCCCCGCGGTCTTCTTCGACGTCACCACCCTCGACGCGCTGGCGCGGCATCTGGTCACGGAGTTCGAGGACCGGGTGCGCGCGGCGCGGCCATCGCCGGAGACGGGGACGGAGACGGATCCGGAGAGGGATCCGGAGACGGCTGAGGCGACCGAAGTGACCAAAGTGTCCGAAGCGATCCGGGAGAGCCTGGGGGAGGAGGCCCCTGCCCCGCCGCGCGGCGAACGGCGCCCCATGCCCATCGCTGTCATCGGCGCCTCGGGCCGCTTCCCCCGCTCACCCGACCTCGACACGTACTGGTCCCGTCTGGTCGAAGGCAGGGACTGCGTCTCGGAGTTCCCGGTCCACCGCTACGACGAGACCTATGCGCGCATCGCCGAGAACGCGGACTTCCCGCACCACGCGGGCGTCGTCGACGACGTCGACGCCTTCGACGCGGGCTTCTTCCAGATCTACCCGCGCGAGGCCGAGCTGATGGACCCCCAGCACCGCCTCGCCCTGGAGACGGTCTGGAGCGCCATCGAGCACAGCGGCCACACCCGAGGCACGCTGCCGAGGAACACCGGACTGTTCCTGGGCGTCTCGGGCACCGACTACGCGACCCTGCTCACGGCCTACGGCGTCGAGCCGGACGCGTTCACCTCCACCGGCAACGCCCACTCCATGCTCGTCAACCGGATCTCGTACATCCTCGACATCCGGGGCCCGAGCCAGCCCGTCGACACGGCCTGCTCCAGCTCGCTCGTCGCCGTGCACCGTGCGATGGAGGCCATCCGCTCCGGCGCGTGCGACGTCGCGATCGCCGGCGGTGTCAACCTCCTGCTGAGCGTGGACACCTTCGTCAGCGCCCACCGCGCCGGGATGCTCAGCCCGACCGGACGCTGCCGGACCTTCGCACGGGACGCGGACGGCTACGTACGGGGTGAAGGCGTCGGCGCCCTCGTGCTGAAGCCCCTCGACGCCGCCGAACGCGACGGCGACGCGATCCTCGGTGTGCTCGTCGGCAGCGCCGAGAACCACGGCGGACGCGCCAACTCCCTGACGGCACCGAACGCGGACGCCCAGGCCGATCTGGTCGGCGCGGCGCTGGCCGGGATCGACCCGGACACCATCGACTACATCGAGACCCACGGCACGGGCACCGCACTCGGCGACCCCGTGGAGGTCCGCGCGCTGCGCACCGCCTTCCGGCGGCTCGGCGGCACGCGCGCGGACATCGCGCTGGGCTCGGTGAAGACGAACATCGGCCACCTGGAGGCGGCGGCCGGCGTCGCCGGGCTGGTGAAGGTGCTGCTGGCCATGGAACACGGTGTCATCCCGGCGTCACTCCACTGCGCCGAACCCAACCCGTACCTCGAACTCGACCGGGGCCCGTTCCGCATCGTGCGCGAGAACGAGCCGTGGCGGCGGCGCCCCGCGCCCGCCGGGGTCCTCGTCCCCCGGCGGGCCGGTGTCAGCAGCTTCGGGTTCGGCGGCGCCAACTGCCACGTGGTCGTCGAGGAGTATGTCGCCGGCGACACCGGCCGCGCCGACGACCCCGGCACCCCGGTCGCCATCCCCCTGTCGGCCCGTACCCCCGAGCAACTGCGCCAGGTCGCGCGCGATCTCCTCACGCACCTGGAACAGGCCCCCGAACCGTGCGCGCTCGGCTCGCTCGCCCGGACCTTGCAGACCGGGCGCGAGGCGATGCGGGAGCGCGTCGGCTGGGTCGTCGGCTCCCAGCACGAACTCGCCGCCAGACTCCGTGCCTTCACCGAGGACGGCGAGAGTGTCGGCGACGGAGTCCGGGGCAGCGTCACCCGGCCCGCCGAACCCACGCCCGTCGCGCCGGACGGCGACTTCGCCCGTCTGCTCGCCCGCTGGGCCGAAGGGAGCGCCGTCGACTGGTCCGCGCTGTACGAGGCATCCGGGCCCCGGCGCGTCCATCTGCCGACCTACCCGTTCGCCCGCGAGCGGTACTGGATCCCCGGCGCCGCTCCGCAGCAGCCGGCGTCGCCGGTCGCGGGGACCGCGCTGCTCGTCCCGCGCTGGACCCCGAAGTCCGGGTCGGCCGGCACCCCGGCGGACCGCCGAGTGGTGATCCTGTGCGGAGCGCTCGCCGCCGCACGGGAGGCCGTCGAGCAACGGGGTGCGCGGTGCTTCACCGTCGGGACGGACAAGCAGCGCCTCGACAACCGCTTCGAGGACGTCTCACGGCAGGTCTTCGAGATCGTCCGCGACCTCGTCGCCGACCCGGCTGTCGGCCGGACCCTCGTCCAGGTCGTGGCACCCGAGGGCGGCGACGACGCCGTCCACCTGGCGCTCGCCGGGCTGCTGCGCACCGCGACCGCCGAGGACCCCTCGCTCACCGCGCAACTCGTCTGCCTCGACGACACCTTTGACGCCGAGGCGGTCATCGAGGAGAACGCGCACGCCACCGCGGACGACCTCGTCCGCCACCGGGACGGTGTCCGCTCCGTCCTCGCCTGGGAGCGGGCGGAGCCGTCGCCCCCGTCCGATGCGACGACCGTGCCGTGGCGCGACGGCGGCGTCTACTTGATCACCGGCGGCACGGGCGGCATCGGCGCCGTTCTCGCCCGCGCCATCGCGCGTGACGCCGTACGGCCGACGCTCGTCCTGACCGGCCGCTCACCGCGCAACGCGCGGATCGACGGGCTCCTCGACGAACTGCGCGCCGCCGGAGCCATCGCCCGGTACGCGCGGGCGGACGTGTCACGCTGGGAGGAGGCGCGCCACCTCGTTCGGACGATCCGGGAGCAGGACGCGGACCTGAACGGCGTCATCCACTGCGCGGGCGTGGTGCACGACGCCGCGCTGGTGCGCAAGACGGCGCAGGAGTGGACCGACGTCCTCGCGCCGAAGGCCGGCGGCGTCGTCCACCTCGACCGTGCCATCGGCGACGCTCCCCTCGATTTCCTGCTGCTCTGCTCCTCCGGCTCCGCGATCACCGGCAACCCCGGACAGGCCGACTACGCCACCGCCAACGCCTTCCTGGACGCCTTCGCCGCGCTGCGCAACGCACGCGTGGCCGCAGGGGAGCGCTCGGGACGCACCCTGTCGCTCGCCTGGCCGCTGTGGCGCGAGGGTGGGATGACCGTCGACGCCGCCGCCCTCGCCGGGCTCCGGCACAGCCGGGGCCTGACCCCCATGGAGTCGGCGGACGGCCTCGCGGCACTCGCCCACGCCTGGCAGCTGGGGGAGGGGCAGGTGTGGGTCCACCACGGAGACCTGACCCGGATTCCGACGGCGACGGCAGCACCCGTCGCACCGTCCGCGCCCCCGGCGGCCCCGGACGGGGACGAACCCGAGACGCTCCGCCGCCTCACCGGCCTCTTCGCCCGGGTCACCAGGACCCCGGCCTCCGCCGTCGACCCCGACGCCCCGCTCACCTCGGCGGGACTGGACTCGATCATGGTGGTGCAGCTCAACAAGGAGCTGTCTCTCCTGTACGGCACGGTCTCGAAGACCCTCTTCTACGAGTTGCCGACCCTGCGGGCGATCGCCGAGCGGCTTGCGTCCCGGCACAGCCCGGCGGACACCGCCCGGACCGCCGTACCGGCGCAGGCCGTACCTCCGTCCGGTGCCCCCGGACAGCGGGAGCCCATCGCCGTCATCGGCATGAGCGGCCGCTACCCGGGCGCCGCGAACCCCACCGAGTTCTGGGAGAACCTGAAGGCCGGGCGGGACCGCATCGGTGAGATCCCGGCCGACCGGTGGCCGCTGGAGGGCTTCTACGAGCCCGACCGGGCCGCCGCCGTCGCGAGCGGCCGCAGCTACAGCAAGTGGGGTGGCTTCGTCGACGACTTCGCGGCCTTCGACCCGCTGTTCTTCCGGATCGCCCCCCGCGACGCCTATGCGATGGACCCGCAGGAGCGGCTGTTCCTCCAGGCCTCCTGGGAGGTCCTGGAGGACGCCGGCCACACCCCCGAGACGCTCGGGCACCAGGTCGGAGTCTTCGTCGGCGTCACCAAGTCCGGCCATGCCCGGCACGCCGCGCGCCGCCTGCCGTCCGGGGAGACGGTCGTACCGGCCCTGTCCTTCGCGTCGTTGAGCGCCCGTACCTCCCACGTCCTGGACCTGCACGGGCCGAGCCTGACCATCGACACGATGTGCTCGGCGTCCCTCACGGCCATCCACGAGGCGTGCGAGCACCTGCACCAGGGCTCCTGCGAGGCGGCCATCGCGGGCGGGGTCAACCTGTACCTGCACCCGCTGGACTACGTCGAACTGTGCCGCTCCACCATGCTGTCGACGGGGCCCCGGCTGCGCAGCTTCGGCAGCGGCGGTGACGGCTTCGTGCCTGGTGAGGGCGTCGGCGCCGTACTGCTCAAGCCCCTCTCGCGGGCCCTGGCCGACGGCGACCGGGTGCTTGCCGTGATCCGGGGCACGAGCGTCAACCACGGTGGCCGCACCCATGGTTACACGGTGCCCAGCCCGGTCGCGCAGGCCGAGGTGATCCGTGACGCCCTGGACCGCGCCGGTGTCTCCGCCCGCGACGTCGGGTACGTCGAGGCGCACGGCACCGGCACCGAACTCGGTGATCCGATCGAGGTGGCGGGCCTGACCACTGCCTTCGCCCAGGACACCGACGACCGGCAGTTCTGCGCCCTGGGCTCCGTCAAGTCGTCCATCGGGCACCTCGAAGCCGCCGCCGGCATCGCGGGCCTGACCAAGGCCGTCCTGCAACTGAGGCACGGACAGTTCGCGCCCAGTCTGCACGCCGAGGAACTCAACCCGAACCTCGATCTGGAACAGACCCCGTTCTTCGTCCAGCGCGAACTCGCCGACTGGCCGAGCGACCGCCCGCGTCTGACGTCGGTCTCGTCGTTCGGCGCCGGTGGCTCGAACGCTCATGTCATCTTGGAGGAAAACGTGTCCGAGCCCGCATCCGGCCGGGCGTCGGCCGGGCAGGGGGTCGAGCAGGGGGCCGAGCAACTGGTAGTCCTGTCGGCCCGCACTTCCGAACGCCTGCGTGACCAGGCCACGCGCCTCGCGGACCACCTCGACCGCACGGAGGTCGACCTTGCGGACCTCGCCTTCACCCTGCAGACCGGTCGCGAGGCGATGGCGGAACGCCTCGCCGTGGTGGTCGCCTCGGTGCCCGAACTGCGCCGTGTGCTGCGCGGATACCTGGACGGCGACTCGGCCCCCCGCGGCCTGCACCGGGGCACCGTCGACGTCGGGAGCACACGCAGCGCGGTTGCCGAGCTGGCCGAGGACGAGGAGCTCCGGGACCTCCTGGTGAACCGCTGGATCAGGGCGGGTGACCTCTCGAAGCTCGCGGCCCTGTGGACCGAGGGCGTGCCCCTGGACTGGGCCGCCCTGCACGGTTCCGCCACACCCCGGCGGGTCCCGCTGCCGACGTATCCGTTCGCGCGGGACCGGTACTGGGTCGGGGACCTCGAAACCGTCGACGTCCCCGGAGCCGTCGCCATTCCCGAGACCGAAGCCGTCCCCGGGGCCGTCGCCATCCCCGAGACCGCAGCCGTGCCCGAAACCGCCGGCGTTCCGGAAACCGTTGACGCCCCCGTCGCGGTCGATGCCGCTGCCGCCGTACCGGCCGCGTCGCCCCCGCTCGACGTCGACGTACGGGTCCGCCGCCTCGTACGCGAGAAGCTGGCCGACGCCCTCGTCATGGACGAGCAGGAGATATCCGGCACCCGTGCCTTCGCCGAATACGGCCTCGACTCCATCCTCGGCGTCCGCTTCGTGCACGAGCTCAACGAGGCGCTCTCCCTGGACCTGACGACCAGCGTCATCTACGACCACAGCTCTGCCGACCGCCTCATCGCACACCTCCTTGAGGCGCACCGCGACACGGTCACGCTCGCCCCGCTGCCCACCGTCACTGCCACCGCCGTACCTGCCGCACCCCGCCCCGGGCCGAACGCCCGTGGCCCGGTGGCCATCGTCGGCATGAGCGGCCGGTTCGCCGGCTCCGACTCCCTCGACGAGCTCTGGGAGCACCTCGCGGCGGGCCACGACCTGGTCGGCGAGGCGACCCGATGGCCCCTCCCGTCCCTGGACTCCACCGGCAGGCCCCAGTGCACGCGCGGCGGATTCCTCGACCGCATCGACGAGTTCGACCCGCTGTTCTTCAACATCTCCGGCGTCGAGGCCGCCGCCATGGACCCCCAGCAGCGGCTTCTCCTCGAAGAGTCCTGGAAGGCCCTCGAAGACGCGGGCTACGCCGGGCGTGCCGTCAGCGAGCGCGACTGCGGCGTGTACGTCGGCTGCTGGGACGGCGACTACCAGGGGCTGCTCGACCGGGACGGACCGGCGCAGACCCTGTGGGGCAACATGGCGTCGGTCATCCCGGGCCGGGTGTCCTACTTCCTCGACCTCAAGGGCCCGGCGATCGCCGTCGACACCTCGTGCTCCAGCTCGCTCGTGGCGATCGACCTGGCCTGCAAGGACCTCTGGTCCGGTGAGACCTCGATGGCGTTGGCGGGTGGGGTGTTCGTCCAGTCCACGCCGCGGCTGTACGGGCTCGCCGGCCGCGCCAAGATGCTCTCGCCGACCGGCCGTTGCCACACCTTCGACCACCGCGCCGACGGCTTCGTACCCGGCGAGGGCGTAGGCGTCCTGGTGCTCAAACGCCTTGCGGACGCCCTCGCGGACGGCGACCACATCCACGGGGTGATCCAGGCCTCCGGCACCAACCACGACGGCGCCACCAACGGCATCACCGCCCCCAGCTCGGTCTCCCAGGAGCGGCTGCTGAGCGAGGTGTACGAGCGGTTCGGCGTCGACGTCGAGACGATCCAGGTCGTCGAGGCGCACGGCACCGGCACGAAGCTCGGCGACCCGATCGAGTTCCAGGCGCTGACCCGCGCGTTCCGCAAGGGCACCGACAAGTCCGGCTACTGCGCCCTCGGTTCGATCAAGACGAACCTCGGCCACACCCAGTTCGCCGCCGGCGTCGCGGGCATCTTCAAGGTCCTCCTCGGCATGCGGCACGGGCAGATCCCCGCCTCGCTCCACGTCGAGCAGCCGAACGAGGCCCTCCCGCTCGACGGCAGCCCCTTCTACCTGAGTACCCGCACCCACCCGTGGCCGACGCCCGCGGGCTCCCCGCGCCGCGGTGTCGTCAGCTCCTTCGGCGCGAGCGGCACCAACGCCCACCTCGTCCTCGACGAACCGCCGGCGGTGACCGCCTCCCGCGCGCCCGCCCCGGCCCACCTCGTCGTGCTGTCGGCGCGCTCCCGGGACCAACTCGCCCAGCAACTGGCCCGCCTGGCCGCGCACTGCCGCCGGGAGACCACGCTCGACTGCGGCGACATCGCCTGGACCCTCGCCGTCGGCCGCGCGCACCTCACGCACCGCTTCGCCTGCGTCGTACACGGCCTTGACGACCTGATTCAGGTCCTGGAGCAGGGCCTCGACGGACCGCGCGCCCGAACGGGTGAGACCAAGGCGTCCGAGGCGCCCGCTGCCACCCCCACGGACCTCGCCGAACTCGCCGGACTCTTCGTGCGGGGCGCGGAGATCGACTTCGCGCAGCTCTTCCCCAGGGAGCGCCACGGCCACCGGCGGGTCCCCCTGCCCACCTACCCGTTCGCCCGTGAGAGCCACTGGGCCACGCCGGAGGTTCCCGCCGCTGCCGCACCCACACCCGTTGCCTCAGCACCCGTGCCCGTCGCCCCGCGCCACCCGTTCATGAGTGACACGGCTCCGGTGCCCGGCGAGCCCGGCGCCGTACGCGGCACGGTGAAACTCACGGGGGACGAGAGCTTCCTGCGCGACCATCTGGTGCGTGGCCAGCAGGTCCTGCCCGGTGTCGTCCACCTGGAGCTGGCCCGTGAGGTCGCCGCCCGAGCCCTCGGAGCGGACGCCGGTACCCCGCTCACGATGCGGAACGTGACCTGGGTCCGGCCGCTCGCCGTCGACGGCCCCCTGGACGTCGACGTGGTGGCGAAGCCGGCCGTTGACGGCGTCACCTTCACGGTGGTGTCCGGGACCGACGACGCGGGTTCCTACTGCGAGGGCCGCGTCCTGCGGTCCACCACGCCCCGCCCGGCCCCCGTGGACCTCGCGGCCCTGCGGGCGACCTGCCGGACCCGCGTGCCGGGCAGCCGCATCGCCGAGACACTCGTCGCGATGGGCATCACCCACGGACCGACGCTCCGCGCGATCGACGAGGCATACGTCGGCCCCGGCACGGTCGTCGCCCGCCTCTCGGCAGCACCGGGGGAGCCGTATCCGTACGTGCTGCACCCCGCGCTGACGGACTCGGCGATCCAGGCGTCCACGGCGCTGGACCTCGACGGTTCCGGAGCACCGTCCCAGGAGGTGATGGTGCCGTTCGCCCTGGACGCACTGGACCTCTTCGGACCCTGCACGCGGACCATGTGGGCCGTGGTCCGCGTCGCGGACGGCCAGGAGACGGCGGGCGCACTCAGCCGGCTCGACATTGACCTCGTCGACGAGACGGGAGACGTCCGCGTCCGTATGACCGGCTACACCTCGCGTGCCGTGCCCGAGCCCGTGCCCTCCCTCTTCGCCCCTGTATGGGAGCCGGTGCGCGGCGAAGCCTCGCCGCTCCCGCAGGACCGCGTGCTCGTGGTCGGCGCGTCGGACGAGCAGTTCGCCGAGATCGCCCGGAACTCCCCTCTCGCGTCGGCATGGCACCTTGCGCCGACCGCCTCGGTGGAGGAGAACCTCACCGCGCTGCGGTCCGCCGGACCGGTCGACCACGTGCTGTGGATCGCACCCGACACCGCACCGCACCCGACGGACGCCGCGGGTTTCACCACCGCGCAGGAGCACGGCGTGATCGCAGCGTTCCGCCTGGTCAAGGCGCTGCTGCTGGCTGGGTACGACGCCCGCCCGCTCGGCATCACGCTGGTCACCCGGAGCGCCGTCGCCACCCGTCCCGCCGAGCCGATCCGCCCGGCCCATGCCGGCCTGCACGGCCTGTTCGGCTCCCTCGAACGCGAGTACGCGCACTGGACGGTCCGCCGCGTCGACCTCGACGACACGGCAGGCCCGGCCGCGCTCGGCGACCTCCCGGTCCGCACCCCCGGCGGCACCTGGGCCCGCCGCCGAGGCCAGTGGCTGCGTCGGCAGCTCGCGCCGTGCTCCGCCGGGCACCCGGCGACGGCCCCGTACCGGGAGGGCGGCGTGTACGTGGTCATCGGCGGCGCGGGTGGCCTCGGTGCGGCGTGGACCCAGCACGTCGTAGCCCGCCACGGTGCCCGCGTGGTATGGATCGGCCGCCGGCCGCGGGGCGCCGCTGTCGAGGCACGCCTGCACGACATCCGGGGACGCGGCGAGGTCCACTACATCTCGGCCGACGCCACCGACCCCGAGGCGTTGCGGAGGGCCTACGACGAAATCCGCGC
The DNA here is from genome assembly GCF_042895955.1 of Streptomyces sp. NPDC001339. Classification (NCBI taxonomy): domain Bacteria; kingdom Bacillati; phylum Actinomycetota; class Actinomycetes; order Kitasatosporales; family Streptomycetaceae; genus Streptomyces; species Streptomyces sp. NPDC001339. The sequence continues at coordinate 664,500 of NZ_JBIAWT010000002.1, forward strand.
CCGGTACGGGAGCATCCACGGCGTCGTCCACTCGGCGCTCGTGCTGTGCGACCGCAGCCTCGCCAACATGGCGGAGACCGACTTCCGCGCGAGCCTCGCGGCGAAGATCGACACCAGCGTGGCCATGGCCCAGGTCTTCGGCCGCGAACAGCTCGACTTCGTCCTCTTCTTCTCCTCGCTCCAGTCGTTCACGACGGCGGCCGGACAGAGCAACTACGCGGCCGGCTGCGCCTTCGCGGACGCCTACGCCCACGCCCTGGACGGGCAGCTGAATTGCCCGGTGAAGGTGATGAACTGGGGTTGGTGGGGCTCCACCGGCAGCGTCGCCTCCGCGTTCCACCAGCAGAGCATGGCCCGTTGGGGGCTGACGTCGATCGAGCCGCCGGAGGCCATGGCCGCGCTCCGCGTCCTCCTCGACGGCCCGCAGACACAGGTGAGCTTCGTCAAGCTGAGCGACCCGACGGCCATCGAGCCGATCGACACGACGCTCCGGACGACCGTTTACGGGCCTTCACCCCTGCGCATCCCCGCCGATGCGGTCACCGCCCCGGCGGAGCTGTCCGACGGCGAAGACCGCTTCCTGCAGGGTGCCGCCGACTGGCGCCGCACCGAACGCGACCCGCTGCTCACCCAGTTGATCCGCGCGCACCTGGAGTCCCTCGGCGTGGTCCGGGCAGGTGAGCCCGCGCACGGCGATCTGACGGCGCTGCGCTCCCGGGGCGGTATCCACGAGCGCTACACGGCCTGGCTGGAGCACTCCCTGCGCGTCATGCCGGACCACGCGCCGCCCCTCGCGGTGCTCGAACAGCGGTGGGCCGACGCGTGTGCGCGATGGTCGGCCGACCCCGACCGGGCGGCGGAACTCGCCCTTGTCGACGCCACGTTGAAGGCCCTGCCGGACATCCTCACCGGCCGCGTACCGGCGACAGACGTCATGTTCCCGCGCGGTTCCGTCGAACTCGTCGAGGGCTGCTACCGCAACAACAGGGTGGCCGACACCTTCAACCGCACCATGGCCACCGCCGCCGCCACCATCGTCGCCGAGCTGCTGAGCCAGGACCCGACCACCCGTATCCGCATCCTGGAGATCGGCGCCGGCACCGGCGGCACCAGCGTCGGCATGTTCGCCGCGCTGCGTCCGTACCAGGACAGCATCGAGACGTACACGTACACCGACCTGTCGAAGGCGTTCTTGAACCGGGCCCAGGCCAGGTACGGGCCCGACGCCCGCTATCTGGACTGCCGGCGCTTCGACGTCGAACAGCCGCTCGCGCCGCAGGGTATCGAGACGGGCAGCTACCACCTCGTCATCGCCGCCAACGTCCTGCACGCGACCCGGGACATGCGCAACACGCTGCGCAACGCCAAGGCCGCGCTGCGGGACAAGGGGTGGCTGCTGCTGAACGAGCTGACCGCCTTTGACGTGTTCAGCCACCTCACCTTCGGGCTGCTCGAAGGCTGGTGGCTTTCCGAGGACGCACCCCTGCGCGTCCCGGGTTCACCCGCGCTGGCGCCGGAGGCCTGGCGCGAGGTACTGCGCGGCGAGGGGTTCTCCTCGGTCGTCTCCCTCCTGCCGCGCGCCCGCGATCTCGGGCAGCAGATCATCGCCGCCGAGAGCGACGGCATCGGGCGCCAGCGGGTCGCGGACACCGAGCGGCGGCCGGTGGACGCTCCCACGGCACCGACGGCACCTGCGGAGGCGGCAACGCCGCCGGCCCCGGCTGTGGCTGCGGACGAGGCCCGAGCCGCGCTGCTGGCCGCCCATCTCACGGAGAAGGCGGCGGAGATCCTGAAGGTTTCCCCCGACAAGATCGAACCCGACACGTCCCTCACCGCGTACGGCATGGACTCGATCCTCGTCCTTCAGTTCACCAACGCGCTCCGCCAGGACCTGGGCGAGCTGTCGTCGACCCTGCTCTTCGAGGCGGACTCCATCGAGAAACTCGGCGCCCATCTCCTGGAGCACCGCGCCGCGGAGGTGGACGCACTGGTGGCGACACCACGCCCGTCGCCCGCGGCGGGGGAGAGGCCCGTCGGCGGTGCCGCAGCCCCGCCGGCGAGCGCCGCGTCCGCCACCGCCCCGTCCGTCACCACTCTTTCCGCCACCGCTCTGTCCGTCCGCATGCTGTTCGACACGGCCGTACAGGAGGGGAACCCGGCCGAGGCGAGCGCCCTGCTGTCGGTCGCCGCGCGCTTGCGGCCCGCCTTCGCCTCGGAGACCGCCACCCCGGAGCCCGAGACCCTGCATCTGGCGGCAGGCGCGCACGATCCCGCACTGGTCTGCCTGCCGTCCCTCATCGCCCCCACAGGAGCCCACCAGTTCCTCAGGTTCGCCAAGGCACTGCGCGGTCTGCGCTCCGTCTGGGCGACCGGTCTGCCCGGCTACGGCGCGGGCGAGCCACTGCCGCAGACCGTGCGGGCGGCGGCGGACGTCCAGGTCGAGGCCCTGCGACGCCGGTTCGCCGGACGCCGGTTCGCGTTGGTGGCGTACTCGTCGGGCGGTTGGCCGGCCCACGCGATCGTACGGCGCCTGGAGGCGGCCGGTACTCCGCCTGCCGCGCTGGTACTGCTCGACTCGCCCGCGAAGGCCGGCGACGACATGGCCGGCATGATCACGATCAGCCGCTGGCTGACCGAACGGTTCCCGCAACTGCCCGTCGCAGACGAACAGCTCACCGCGATGGCTCGGTACGCGGAACTGTTCGATGGCTGGCAGCCGCAGCCGGTGTCCACCCCCACCCTGTTCGTCGGCGCTGCCTCGACGGAACGCCTCTCCGAGGTCCTCGGCGACACCACCAGGAGCCTGTGGCGGCCCGAGTGGCCGCTGGAACACACCAGGCTGGAGGTACCCGGCAACCACTTCAGCATGCTGGAGGAGCACGCCGACTCCACCGCGCTCGCCGTCCACCAGTGGCTAGCTCAGCGATTCGGCTAGGGCCTGTCCGATGGGTCAGGGCCGAAAGGTCCGCGGCGTCTGGTGCGGCGCATCGCAAGGCGCCGTGCCTGGGGGCACCTCCCAGCGTCAGCTGGGGGAGCGTCGCGGACCCGGCCATGCCCCATCGGAAAGGCCCTAATACTCCAGCAGCGTTTTGGTATCTGCGCTGGTCAGAGTGCTGTTTCTGAGGCTATTTGGCTGACGGCACGTCATGTGGTGGCGCTTCGTGACTTGTCGTCGCGGTGCGCCGTTGGTCCGGTGTGGAACGTATGGAGATCGGATCGTGGTCGGCTGATCTGGAGTCGTTGCTGGTGCGGGTGGGCGGACGGTTCTGCCGCGCGGAGCCGCGGCGGCGGATGCGGGACTACGTGCGGGGGCTACTGGGGCCGGTCGGCAGGAAGAACGGCTGGCAGCTGGCGGAGTACGCAGGTCACGGTCACGGGACACCGGATGGGCTGCAGCGGCTGCTGGCCTCATGCCGCTGGGACCCGGACGAGGTGCGCGACGACGTCCAGGAGTACATCGCCGAGCGGCTGGGCTGCCCGGACGGCGTGCTGGTCGTGGACGACACCGGCTTCCTGAAGAAGGGGGTCACGTCGGCTGGTGTCCAGCGGCAGTACTCCGGCACGGCCGGGGCCTGTGTCTGAATAACTGTCAGAGTTGATCTGTGCAGGTGCCGTCGTGTGACGGTAGACGGGCGTGTAGTTGGGCGAGGGTGCGGTTCGGGATTCCGGGTAGCGGAGGCCGACCGGCAGGCAAACCGGGCCGACATCACCCAATCAAGTTCAGTACCCACGGCAACGCCGAATGCATCTCGGTTCGCCGTTGCCGGGCCTGCGCCGAATTACCGTGCTCTCTCCACGAGGGTGGAGATGAACCTGAATAGGTAGGTGGGGCTGGGCGGCAGACATCGCGGCTCTCCGGCGGAGGAGAAATGCTCCTGGTGGCCCGGATACGGTCCTCAGTCCGGCCTTTCCAGCGGTGCTGCGGTGAGCTCCGCTATCGGAGCGTCTGTGGTGCTGCGGCGAAGCAGGCAGGAGTGGAGGCACTCGTCAGGAGTCTCGGCCTTGGCCCCATCCTGCCGGGCGAGATGCCCGTTAAGCACATGGTGCCCAATGGGCATCTCTTGCCTGAAGCCCCTTCCAAGGACTCCGATCTGTGACTACGCTGAAACCAGCTCCAATTCGGCGGTGAGCGGCGTGATCCGTAGGCTCCCGGTACAACTCGGACCTCGGACACTTTCCATTGACCAACGTCATGCGGGTCGGGAGCAATCCCGACCCGCATGATGCGTTTCGCGGGCTGGTATGTCATGCGTACCCCCAGCGCCCGGTACAACCGGTTCTTCTTGTCTCCGGGAGCGGTCTGCAGCACGTCTGCCGTGCTGCCCGCTGCGTCGACGAGCTCGGTGATCCGGGTGCGGGTGAGCAGGGTGGGCTTGCGGGTGCGCATCTGGGCTGCTGCGCTGGCGCGGCGGGTTTCGGTCTCCGCGATCCACTGGGCGACGGTCTCCGAGCTGGCAGCTCCGGAGTCGATCAGCGACCGGTACCGGGCGAGCTTGACGTTGCAGTCGCGGACGACGGCGTTCGCCTCTGCGGAGAGGTCGGCCCTCTGCGCGCGCATGAGCTGGGCCTGATGCATCCGCTCGATGGTGGCGGTCTTGTGGCCGGGGGCGAACTGCAGGGAGATCCACTGGTCGAGCCGCGGTACGACGTCCTGCTCGCGGAACAGAATGTTGCGGGGATGGGCGATCTTGTTGGCCAGCGCGTATTCGAGGGGGAAACGGCACCGGTAGTAGGCCGTCTCGTGCGACCACTGCGTGCCCATGATGCGCTGGCAGAGCCCGCAGTCGACCAGTCCCTGCAGCTGGTAGTCGTGGCAGCGGCCCCGGCGCTCCTTGGTGACGCGGCGGCTGGTGCCGCGCGCGGCCATCACTTCCTGGACGCGGTGGAAGTCGGCGCGGTCGATGACCGGCGGGTGGACGATCTCCTTGGACCACATCCATGCGTCGGAGCCGTTCCACCGCATCCGGGTCTCATAGCCGAGCGCGACATCCTCGACGTCGAGGAGGATTTCCTGTTTTCGCTGCTTGTTCCAGACCTGGTGGCCGGTGTAGCGGGGGTTGACGAGAATGGCGCGGACGGCTCCCTTGGTCCAGGCGAGGCCTTCCCGGTGCCGGTTTCGCGCCGGGTCATGTGCGGACGGACACGGGATGCCGTCGGCAGTCAGCCCCTCAGCGATGGCGTAGAAGCCGCGGCCCTCGACGTACTCCCGGAAGATGCGCTGGACGATCGGGGCGGCGACGAGATCAATTTCGAGCCGGTGTAGACGCTTACCGTCGGCTGCCTTGGCCGGATTGGGGTGCGGTCCGGCGTCCACGATCCGGTAGCCGTACGGTGGTCGGCCGCCGAGGAAGCGGCCTTCGAGCTGAGCCTGGGAGGACATGGCGGCCCGGACGCGGATCTTGATGCGGTTGCGTTCGCCCTTGCTCATGCCGCCGAAGACGGACATCACCATGTCATGGGCTTCACTGTTGGGATCAACCCGCCCGCCGACCTCGGGAACCCACAACTCGACGCCGTAGTGCACAAAGAGCGGGAAGGTCAGGCTGAACTGGTTGTCATAGAAGACCCGCTGAGGTTCACCGACGACCACCGCCTCGAAGCCGCGATCGGGATCCTTGAGGGCATCGAGGAGCTGGGAGGCACGCGGCCGGCGCTTCCACGGCAGCGAACGGCTGTGCCCGACGTCGAAGTACTCGGCGACGATGCGGCCGCCCGCCGGTTCAACGAGTGTTCTGGCGCGGGTGAGCTGCCAGTCCCGGGAAGCCTCCGGGTCCTGCAGATCTTCGGTGGAACACCGGCCGGCGAAGGCGAAGGCCGTCATCTGGAAAGTCCTTCCGACTCAACCGCCCCGGCATGCAGGTCACAGGTAGTGGTGGGGCAGGGCGGACGTCCTGTCGTACAGCGACTCTCCGCAAGAGCGCCAGCTGGAACGCTGTCCGGGCGGTGCGGGAGCTGGTCGGCAGCGGCGACGAAGATCTCCAATAGAACGGCGGCAGCGGCCAAGGACAGCCTCGGCACCTCATCCGGCACTTCGAGTGTGATCTCCCCGGGCGCAGTGACTTCGTCGGGCGGTACCCGGAGCGGTTGAGCGGGGCTCGGTTCATCGCCCAGGTGAGTGGGTGGGGCTGGTGTGGGTGACATCGCGGCTTTCCCTCTGCATCGCTGACACGGTCACCCTTTATGGAGAATGGGGCGTCGGAAATTGACGTCTTCCCATGTCGGTACACCTGTCCGGAGTAGGGGGTGTCCGGTAGGTCACCTATGACTCTTTGGCCTGCCCCAACGCGGCTTCATGCACTATGGGGAGGTGGCTGTGCCATTCATCAACAACCACGGCGTGCCGGAGGACGGCTCCTGCGCCTGCCCCTGCTGCTTTCACATGACCCTCAGGGAACGCGGTGGCTTCGAAATGTGCCGCGTCTGCTCATGGGAAGACGATGGCCAGGATGACCACGATGCCGCGATTGTCAGAGGCGGGCTCAACGGCACGTACAGCCTGGCGGAAGCACGCCGCCGCTTCCAACTCAGGCGATCCTGCGACAACCGTTGCTCTCCCGTCCGCCAACCCGGCTGAGAACTGTTCGGCCGCCCCTCAACGAAGCCACCGCCGGATCGCGCGGTCACCGTCACCGCGGCCGCCTCTGGCTGCGAGGGTGACTCGCCGGAGATCCACCTATTAGCAAGCGCAGTGCGCGGACCCGACCGGTGCCGTCAACGGGTCAGCCACCCGCTGCTCAACGCCGTCTGGCCCCTCGACGGGGAGCCCTTCGCGGATCCAGTACTCGATCCCGCCGATCATCTCCTTGACGCGGTAGCCGAGCTGGGCGAAGGCGAGCGCCGCACGGGTCGCGCCGTCGCAGCCGGGCCCCCAGCAGTACGTGATGATCGGAACCGCCGGATCCAACAGGCTTGCGGCGCGCTCCGCGATCTCGGCAGTGGGCAGGTGCACCGCACCTGGCACGTGTGCCTGCGCCCACGCGGCGTCTCCCCGTGAGTCGACGAGCACGAAGCCTGGGCTGTCGGATTCCAGCGAGGCATGGACATCGGACACATCTGCCTGGAAGGCGAGGCGTGCGGTAAAGAAGGTGGCCGCCTCGGCGGGTGCCGCCGGCGGTACCCGAAGGGCGGCGCTGAGCTGGGTCTTGGTCATGCCCTGAACGCTATGCTTTCTACCCCTTCCCTTATAACCCACGATCCACGCCTCTGCTCGCCTTTCGCCGTGGACTCCGTGGTATTTATCGGCCATGGCCGCTGAATCCCTTGACACTACCGACATACGCATCCTAGAAGCCCTGCAACGCAACGGGCGTGCCAGCTATGCCGAGTTGGCCCGTAGCGTCTCCATGTCGCCGAGCGCCGTCACGGAACGAGTCCGACGGCTGGAGGAAAGCGGTGTCATCTCCGGCTACTCCGCCGTCGTGAGCCCCGAGGCCCTGGGGCTCGACATCCTTGCTTTCGTCCGGCTCCGCTACCCCACGGGCAACTACAAGCCGTTCCACGACCTGCTCAAGACCACACCCGAGATCGAGGAGGCCCACCACGTAACGGGCGAGGACTGCTTCGTTCTCAAGGTTGTCGCTCGCTCGATGCGCGACCTGGAACGCACCACGGGCCGCATCGCCGCTCTGGGCTCCGTCACCACGAGCGTTGTCTACTCCAGCCCGCTTCCAAGCCGCTCAGTAACGGCCGTCGTGTCCCAGGGCCGCCTGGCGGGCCCGGCGACTGACCCATCAGGCAGGCCCTAGCGGTTCAGCCAGGTGTACCCGGCGTACAGGCCGACTCGTCCGCCTTTCCTCCCCTGACCAGGGAAAACACCCTGGTGAGGGCCGTTGTGCGCCCCGACGGACTGCCTCCCCTGACCTGCGGTTTCCCGGAAGTTCCCGCGTGAATGTGCACTGGTTGTGCACGCGGTTGTGTACGTACTCCAGGCCCGCCAGGAGGCGTGCACGTGTGATCGTCGGTGCAACTGGCGGGCTAAGCCCGGTATGGCACACGGGCTCGGTGCGATGCCCCGACGGAGAGCACGACGCAGAACCTGACGCAGGTCATGGCCGCAGGTTCGAGTCCTCGGTGGGGGAGCCAGATGGGAACGGCCACCGGCTGCGGGGTTCCGGCGCCGAGGTGCGTGTGGAGGCCGTATTCCCCGTACGTGGGCGGTAGGAGTGCTTCGCGCGCAGTGCCTGGCGGGCTGGTCGACCGGTGACCACCTGCGGGACCTGGCGGAGACCGGGCTCGACTACACCGCGGTTGGCTCCCGCATCGTGCTTCTGCCCGAGTCCCACGCGGTAACGGTGGGGCGCCTGTCGGACGCCGACCTGCCCGAGGGCCTGGTCGTCGCCGAGGACGGCACAGCGCTGGGCACCCGGTGGATCGTGCGGGGGACGAGGACGGCGATGTGACGGGTGAGGCCGGCGGAGCCGATCCGTACTACGGGCTGCTGGAGCGGTACGTCGAGCAGACGACCATCACGAGCGACGCGGCGGCCGTGGACGCGGCCCGATCGCGGCTGAGGTCGTCGCTGCCGGTGCCCGTCTTCATCGACACGCAGGAGGTGACCATCAGCCCGGACGCGGCGGTCGAGGTCCCGCTGCTGGTGCCAGGCTGGTGCCTCGACATCACCACACAGATGACGTGCCGTCCGATCTCACAGCGCCTCAAGACCATCGGACTGACGGCTGACCCTGCGACACCTTGCCGTGTATATCCGCCGTTGGGGACCGGATACTTCCCGACGACGGCTGAACTCCGGCAAGCCCGGTGGAACTAGGCTGAGTCGTCAAGATTCAGTGCAGGTACGGCCATTTCCGTTGGGAATCGATGTGGAGACCTTGAACAGCTGTACGTGCATGGTCGGCTTGGGTCCGTCAGGATGCTTGGCGCGTTCTGGATCCCAGAGCCACATTCGCCCATTGGACGTCCCGAAAATGAGCACAGGATGACCTTTCGGCAACGGGCCATTATAGACGGGAACTTTCCCGGAGACGGGAGTCACGCACATCAGCGTGCCTTTGATTCCGAAGTAAGGATTCGGCTGCTTCCCGTTCATAGCATCCCGGGCGGTGGTCTCTGCTGCTGCGGTCACCCTGGACATTCCCGTGGTCAATACCACGAGCGTGTACAGGAGGGCGAGCAGCAGGACCATGATCATGGCCCAGTTCCGCGAGAAGGCTATCCAGTGGTAGTGGCGCAGCCATCCTGCGATCGCAGCAAAGATGGCCACGAAGAGCAGGCAGATACCCGTCGGTTTCAGAGCGATCGCGTACTGCCAGAAGACCTCTGTAGTTCCTGCACTCGTCGGAATGCCGAACGTTTCGAGGTAGCCGAATTGGAGAAAATATCCGAAGGCTGGGATGGCTACCGCGAGAGGGAGGACAATGGACGACAACACGGCCAAGAGATGACGGCTCACCCATGAGTTCCGGAGGGCGAACCAACAACCTCGGATGATGAGCCAGGCCCCTCCGCCGATGGCAATGGACGGGACGAAGGAGGGAGCGCCGGCTGCTTCCTTTGCTTCCCAGAGGTATCCCAGTAGGACAGGTGCTCCAACGATCACCGCCCCGGCGGCCAATCGAACGATGCGGGGGCGATGTGCGTTGCCGGTGATCCACTCCCCGACAAACCACGCGGTAGCCAGGAGCGGGAAGGCCCCCAGCGCGGTCCACAGGCCGGTGAAGTGCTGGAAGAGCCCGCCATAGGCCATGAGCCCCAGCATGAGGAGCCCCCGGGCGGCTGCACTGCCCCACTTCTGCCACCAGGTCAGGTGCCTGTTGGTATTGGTTGCCCTGGGGCCGATGGACAGGCGCACGTCGTGCGCCTGTATGTCGAAACCTGACTGTCCCGAAGTCCGGAGGGCAAGAGCCTCGCGTGCGGCATCTTTGTCGGTCGAAGAGCCGGAGAGGACAATTGTCTGCTGAATGTCGGCGCGCCCGAAGTGTACCCACAGTGACGCCAGCTTGCCTTTAAAACCTCGCCCGCTGCTTCCCCACATCGGCTTCCGGTAAACGTGCCAGGTTGTCGTCCGAGTCGGTTGCTGGGCAGGGGGGCTGATGACCCGTGCGTCCCGGATCTCCAGCGTCAAACGGTGGGCGGCAACGGAACGCAGCTGTTCCACCGCACCCGCCCGGGACCCGAATTTGGCTCCGTCGAGACGAACTTCGACGAGACATGGAACAAAGCCCTGTTCCTGCTCAACTCCGTCGCCTCCTTCGCCAGATCTGAATCTCCATCCCCGATCCGTGAACAGTCGCTTGGCTAGAGCGATTTCCTCGGGGCGATCAGCGATCTGTACATTTATCTCGACTCGTCGGTTGAATGGCCCATCGGGCACTGGCTCGTCAGTCCACTCCGCGGACGCGCCCGCTTCTGGCGAGCGCTTTCCGGTGGTTGTATGGGCGGTCTCACCCCTGTGGCCAAACAATGCCGTGGACAGCCAGCTCATTGTCTCCATCCCTACGTTCCACTGTAGTTGTCGAGCAGTCAGTCCATCATGCCCCGCGCTGGTCAACACGCGTCCGCACGTCCCGCCGAGCCTGCGGCTGGAGGCGCCCGGACAGCATGTCCGGGCGCCTCCAGCGGAGCGTCGTAGACTCAACAGCCACATGCCGCTGGTTCTGGGCCGGGCCAAGACACCTCCCCCCCCCCCGAGCCGATCCCTGTGCTGAGAAGGTAATCCGCTTGGCGAGAATTCATTCTCCGACGGCTTGACGGATGATCTGAAGTGGTTCTTCTGGTGGCGGGCTGTGCACGATAGGCATGGAGGCCCTATCGACAGTAATTGCCGTCGGTAGCCACCCGGCTGGGTGCGGTTATTGGTCGGGTTGCCAGCCGAGTTGGATTAGGGATGTGCCGCGTTTGCGGGTGATGTAGTGGGCGCGGCCGGGTGGCATGGGGCGGGGGCGGATGTTGGCGAGGATGTCGCCTTCGTTGGGGTCGCCGGAGAGGATGAGGGCTTGGGCGCCGAGTTCGGTGAGGCGTTGGAGGGTGGGTTCGTAGAGTGCGCGGGAGATGCCGGCGGTGGTGCGGGTGAGGATGAGGTGGATGCCGGTGTCGCGGGCGTAGGGGAGTTTGTCGGTCAGGATGGCTAGGGGGTTGTTGGTGGTGGCGATGAGGTCGTAGTCGTCGAGGAGGATGAAGAAGCGGGGGCCGGTCCACCAGCTGCGGTCGCGGAGTTGCTGGGGGGTGACGTCGGGGGTGGGGCGGCGGCGGTCCATGAGGCCGGCGAGGGCGTTCATGTGGATGTCGAGGGAGTCGTCGGTGGGGGCGTATTCGAGGAGGTGGGTGTCGGGGATGGCGTCGAGGAGGGTGCGGCGGTAGTCGCCGACGACGATTTTGGCTTCGTCCGGGGTATAGCGTTCGGCGATTTTGTGGGCGAGGTGGCGGAGGGTGGCGGTCTTGCCGGATTCGCTTTCGCCGAAGATGAGGAGGAAGGGGTCGGTTTCGAAGTCGGCGTAGACCGGTTCGAGGTTGGTCTCGTCGAGGCCGAGGGCGATGCCGCGGTGAGGGAAGTCCGAGCCCTTGGGGAGGTGGGCGGCGGGGACGGCGTGGGGGAGGAGCCGGACGGCAGGGGCCGAGGGGCCGGACCAGTTTTCCGTAACGGTATGGACGAACTCGGTGGTGGTGTCGGCGAGTTCGGTGGGGGTGCCGTCGGCCTGGTGCGTGTGGGGGAGGGCGGTCATGAAGTGGAGTTTGGTGGGGGTTTGGCCGCGGCCGGGGACGCCGGGTGGGACGTTGGCGGCGGTTTTGCGGTCGAATTCGGAGTCCATGGGGTCGGTCAGGCGCAGCTCCAGGCGGCCGAGGATCTGGTCCTTGAGGGCGGCGCGGACTTCGAGGTGGCGGGAGGCGGTGAGGATGACGTGGATGCCGAAGCCGAGGCCGCGGGAGGCGAGGTCGGTGACGACCGGTTCCAGGAGTTCGTATTCGTCCTTGAAGGGGCCCCAGCCGTCGATGGCGAGGAAGACGTCGCCGTAGGGCTGGTTGGGGAGGTGGCCTTCGGCGCGGCGTCGGCGGTAGGTGGCGATGGTGTCGATGTTGTGGGTGCGGAAGTACTCCTCGCGGCGGGCGAGGATGCCGGCGACTTCGGCGATGGTGCGGCGGATGCGTTCGGGGTCCAGGCGGGAGGCGATGGAGCCGACGTGCGGGAGGCCGGCGATGGAGCTGAGGGCGCCGCCGCCGAAGTCGAGGCCGTAGAACTGGACCTCGTGGGGGGTGTGGGTGAGGGCGAAGGCGCTGATGAGGGTGCGTAGGAGGGTGGACTTGCCGGACTGGGGGCCGCCGACGACGAGAAGGTGGCCGGTGGCGCCGGAGAAGTCGTGGTGGAGGAGGTCGCGGCGCTGTTCGAAGGGCTTGTCGACCAGGCCGAAGGGGACAGTGAGCTGGCCGGTGGCGCGGTAGGTGGAGGCGTGCAGGCCGCGGTCGGGGGTGGTGGTCAGGGCTGGGAGGAGTCGGTCGAGGGTGGGGGAGATATCCAGGGGCGGGAGCCAGACCCGGTGGGCGGGCGGTCCTTGGCCGTCCAGGCGGCGGACGATGACGTCCAGGACGGTATCGGCCAAGGCGCCGTGGGCGTCGTCGGCCGGTGCGGGGACCTCGGGGGTGGGCTGCGTGGTCGGAGTGCTGGCGACGGGGACGGGCGTGGCGGTGAACAGGGCCGCGGGCTGCTGGACGGGGAGGGCGCCGTGGTCCGTAGGACTGTTGGCTGAGTGGTGGGGGCCTGAGACGTAGGCGGCCTTGAAGCGGGTCATCTCGTCCGTGCCGTGCTTGAGGTAGCCGGAGCCGGGGACGGATGGGAGGTGGTAGGCGTCGGGGACGCCGAGGGCGACGCGGGATTCGGCGGCGGAGAAGGTGCGCAGGCCGATGCGGTAGGAGAGGTAGGTGTCCAGGCCGCGCAGGCGGCCCTCCTCCAGGCGCTGGGAGGCGAGGAGGAGATGGACACCCAGGGACCGGCCGATGCGGCCGATCTGGATGAACATCTCGATGAAGTCGGGCTTGGCGGTGAGCAGCTCGCTGAACTCGTCGATGACGATGACGAGGGACGGCAGCGGGTCGAGGGCGTGGCCGGCGGCCCGGGCCTTTTCGTAGTCGTGGATGTTGGCGAAGTTGCCGGCCTGGCGTAGCAGCTCCTGGCGGCGCTGGAGTTCACCGCGTATGGAGTCGCCCATGCGGTCGACCAGGGAGAGGTCGTCGGCGAGGTTGGTGATGACGGCGGCGACGTGAGGCAGGGCGGACATCCCGGCGAAGGTGGCGCCGCCCTTGAAGTCGGCGAGGACGAAGTTGAGGGTCTCGGAGGAGTGGGTGACCGACAGGCCCAGGACGAGGGTGCGCAGGAGCTCGGACTTGCCGGAGCCGGTGGCGCCGACGCACAGGCCGTGCGGGCCCATGCCGTTCTGGGCGGCTTCCTTGAGGTCGAGCATGACGGGCTGGCCGGATTCGTCGATGCCGATCGGGACGCGCAGGCGTTCGGCCTGGGAGCGGGGGCGCCAGGTGCGGGCGACCTCGATGTGGGCGGGGTCGCCGAGGTCGAGGAGGTCGGTGAAGTCCAGGTTGGCCAGGAGCGGTTCGTCCTCGTCCGTGCCGTCCACGTACAGAGGTGCGAGCTGGCGGGCGAGGGTGTCGGCGCGTTCCAGGGAGAGCAGGTCGGGAGTGCCGTCATAGACCGAGACGGCGGACTCCAGACGCAGGCGGCTCGGGTGGACGGATACCGACAGACCGCCGCGGGGCTCGTCGAGCTCGCCGGAGACGACCTCGATGACGGTGACACCCTGGAGGCCCTCGGGCGCAGCGAGCGCGGAGTCCGCGGGGACCATGCCACCGTCCAGGATGACGACGAGGTGAGGCTGGTCGAGGAGGGGCGGGGCGTCGCGGCTGAAGCGGGGGCGGTCGGCGAGGTGGCCGGCCAGGAGGGTTTCGAGTTCGGTGACGTCGTCGGTGAACAGACGCCGGGTGCCGGCCCCGTCGGCCGAGCCGGGCAGCTGGGCGTGCGGCAGCCACTTCGTCCACTCCCAGCGTCCGACGGCGCCGGGGGCCGCCACCACGGCGACCAGGAGGTCGGCGGGGGAGTGCAGGGTGACGAGCTGACCGATCATTGCGCGGGCCGCGCCCTGCGCGGAGGCTGGGTCGCCGGAGACGGTGAGGTGGTAGAAGGCGCGCAGGGAGACCGCGACCGGCATGTTGTGCAGGGAGGCGTGGGCGGCCAGGAAGCGCTGCATGATGCCGGCGGTCAGCGGTTCGAGTTCGTCGACGGGGGCGGTGTCGGGGGCGACGAGCGGGGTGGACAGTTGCTGGGTGCCCAGGCCGATGCGGGCCTGGGCGAAGTCGGCGTCGCCGATGCGGCGCTCCCAGATGCGGCTGCCCTCGGCGACGAGGGACCACAGCTGGTCGGGCGCGGGGTGGAGGTAGTGCTGGGCGCCTTGCTGGGCGGTGGCCGTACGGCGGATCCGACGGCGGGTCTGCGCCAGGTACTTGAGGTAGTCCCGGCGGCTCTGCGCCATCTCGCCCTGGGTGCCTCTGCGGTAGCGGACGACCTGGGCGATGACCATGCCAATCGTCGAAAGCAGCATCAGCGCGCCCATGATGCGCATGAAGCCAGGCAGGCCCGGCATGAAGAAGAACACCACCGACGAGCCCATGCCGATCATCGGCAGGAGCTGCATCAGCACGCCCTCCTGCTGGCCGCGCGGCAGCTCCGGCGGGGCCTGCAGCTGCAGCTCGTCCGTGGCGGGGCCGGGCGGAAGCGCCCGCGGCGGGCGCTTGACGACGATCTGGCTCACCGAGCATCAATCCCTCGACACGGAGGGAAGTTCCGTACCGATCGCCCCCTGGCGACGGCGCCCCCCGCACCAGGCGATCCTACTGCCGACTAATGTGACAGATGGGAAGGGCTGCACGGCGCGATGACGCAAAGGAGCCGGTGGCCCAGAAGTGCGGTGGCACGATGGCGTCGCGGCACCGACCGCGTACGGAGCGACCGTGGCGGTGACTACGTGACCGAGTAGCCGAGTGGCCGGATGACCAGTGAGCAGGGGGCAGAGCTGAACACGATGAGCACGAGCACGGGAACCGGCTTCCGCAGGGTCGCGGTGGTCGCCCCCGACAGCCGTATCGACGTGGCGCTGCCCGAGAACATCCCGGTCTCCGACATCTACCCGGAGATCCTGCGCCTGACCGGCCAACGACAGCCCCCGGGTGCGCCGACTGGCTACTACCTCTTCCGCGCCGACGGCAGCGCCCTCGACAGCGCCCGTACGCTCGCCGACCAGCGCGTCGTCGACGGCGAAATGCTGCACCTGCGCCCCTTCGCGCAGTCGCTGCCCCCGGCGGTCTTCGACGATGTCTCCGACGCGGTGGCCGCGGCTGTCACCCGCGACCGGCGCCTGTGGAACGACGGCCTGCTGCGCGGGGCGGGCCTGATCGGCGTCGGGGTGCTGCTCGTCCTCCTCGCCCTCGTATTGTGGTCCGCCGACCCGGTACGGCACGACATGCACGGTCTGCCGGGCGTGATCGCCGGCACGGCCGGTGTGCTGTTGGCCGCGTTCGCGGGGGTCCGGGCCCGGGTCTACGGGGACCAGCCGCCCGCCGTCGCACTCGGCCTGGGCGCACTGCCGGTCGTGCTGTGCGCAGGCTCGGGGATCGTCGGCCCGGACGCCGGCCACGGGGCCGGGCGACTGCAGTTCCTGCTGGGCTGTATTGCCGTACTCGTGGTCTCCGTCACGCTGGTCGTGCTGTCGCCGTCCGGTGATGCGCCGTTCATCGCCGCCACGTTCGCCGCGGCCATCGGCACCCTCGCCGCATTCCTCGCCATCATCAGCGAAGCCACGGCTACCCAGGTCGCAGCCGTCTGCACGCCAGTGGCCATCGGCCTGATGGCCTTCCTGCCGGGACTGGCCACACGCCTGGCCCGGCTGCCCATCGGGTACGTCACACCGCGCAGCCTGAACGAGGGACGGGAGGCGGGGGCAGAGGTGAGGGTTGGTGAGGAGCCCGTCGGCCTGGACCCCGTCGACGAGGAGCGCGTCGCCGCTCAGGCCCGCCGCGGACATGAGCTGCTGCTCGGACTGCTCGGCGGCTGCTGCGCGGTCCTCGTCGGCGCCGCGAGCGTCCTGGGTTTCTCCTCCTCCATATGGTCACAGCTCCTCGCCCTCGCCACCGGCCTGGCGACGCTGCTGCGCGCCCGGCTCTTCCGCTACACCGCCCAGGTCGCCTGCACGGCCGTCGCCGGTCTGACAGCGCTCTCCCTCCTTCTACTGGGCGTGGCCTTTAACCCGCCCGCCGGGACGCTGAACGACTTCCTCACCGGAGACCGCACCCCGCTGGACCTGCGTACGCTGTGGCTGGCACTCGTGGTCATCGGCGCGGTGGCGCTGGTAACAACGGTCGCGCTGACCGTGCCGAAGAAGGGGCTGACGCCCTTCTGGGGCCGAGTGCTCGATCTCGCCGACGGATTCCTGCTGCTGTCCCTGATGCCGCTGTGCCTGGCGGTCCTGGACCTGTACAGCCGGGCACGGAGCATGACCAGCGGCTGAGGAAACGCCAGGGGCCCGAGGCCCGAGAACACGCAGGACCGGACGGCTGAGGAACGGCCGCAGAGGAAGCAGGGGGGAAGCGCAGCGTCATGGCATCACGGCGGGACGAGCTCAACGGCTACACCTTCGCCAAGAAACGTCTGGTGGCCGCGTTCCTGCAGCCTTCCCCGGACCGTACGGACGAGGGCGCCCCGAGCCCACTGCGCGCGGTACTGCCCGGCCTGGTCATCGCCGCACTCGTCCTGGCCGGATTCGGCGCCTGGGGCATGTTCCGCCCCAAGGCCCCCAAGGGCTGGGACACCCCCGGCGCACACGTCATCCTCGGCAGCAAATCCACCACCCTGTACGTGGTCCTGGAGACAGGCGGCAAGAAGCAGCTGCACCCCGTCCTGAACATGGCCTCCGCCCGGCTGCTGCTCAAGCCCGACCGGTTCGACGTACTCAAGGTGGACGAGAGCGAGCTGGACAGCGGAAAACTCCCCCACGGTCCGACCCTGGGCATCCCTTACGCCCCCGACCGTCTCCCGGAAGCGGCCGAGGCAGCGAAGGGCAAACGCTGGGCGGTCTGCGAACAGCCCGGCAGCAACGGCAAGTCCGTACAGAAGGCCACCTTCCTCTTTGCCGACCGCGACACGGACAAGGTGGAGGGACCGGGCCGGCTCCACGGCGGCCAGACCCTCTACGTCCAAGAAACCAGAGGATCCGAGGAGTCCGGAGGGCCCCGCTATCTGATCGACCCGAAGGGCACCAAGTACCTCATCGACGGCGGCGCTGACACGGAACTGCTGCTGCGCGCCCTGGTGGGCAACCGACAGCCACAGCAGGTCACCAAGGACTGGCTCGCCACCTTCCACGACGGCACCCCGATCGCCTTCCCCACCCTGCCCGATACGGTCAACCAGCCCGCCCACGTCAACGGCCTCGGCGCACGCGAAAACCGCACCGGCATGGTGCTGCGCGCGACGACCGGCGCCGGCACCCAGCACTACGTCGTACTCCCGGGCAAGGTCATCCCCGTCTCCGACTTCGTGGCCAAGCTGCTCCTGTTCTCCAAGCAGACGGCCCCGCTGGAGCAGCACAACCGCCCCACCGAGGTGGACGCACAGTCCTTCACCCCGCAGGCGGAGCACCTGTTCGCCGAGAAGCACTGGCCGCAGAGCGTTGCCGAGCAGGTCAACACGGCCACGGCGCAGGGCGACCGCAGTACGGTCTGCAGCGTGCTGCGCGCGGTGTCGAAGATCGGCAATACGGAGCTGAGCACCTGGGCGGGAGCAGATTTCCCCCAGCAGATCGCCAACGGCGGCACCAGCGCCTACGTCACCCCGGGAACCGGCCTGTTCTACAAGCAGATCCAGCCGGGCGACGCCAGTTCCGGAGCGCATTTCCTCGTCACGGACACCGGCCTGCGCTACGGGGTCCAGACGAATAACGACAGCAACGCCAAACAATCCGGCATCGGTAACCCAGACACAGCCAAGGAACAGCACTCTGGCGAGCGCCCGCAGGAGACCAACCGGGCACAGACCCTCCTCGGCTACAAGGACATCAAACCGGTGCTGGTGCCGACGAACTGGTCGCAGTTCCTGCCGATGGGACCCCGGCTGGATGCGAACGCCGCCCGCCAGCCCCAGGGCTCATAAGGAACGGGGAGACGCAGTGAGGAGGAGAACACCAGCCGCACACGCGGCGGCCACCCTGCTCGTGGCACTGATCGGGGGCATTGCACCCGTAGCCCCAGCCGGTGTCGCCCGCGCCGAGGACGGTGAGGGCGTGACCCCGGTCCCTGAGGGCAACGGTGTCTGCACCTTCCCCATGAAGCAACAGATCAAGGAACGCCCCTGGGCCCTGCAGCGCGTCGTCCTCGACCAGCTGTGGCAGGACACCAAGGGCCGGGACGCGCACGGCCGCCCCGTACGCGTCGCCGTCATCGACACCGGCGTCGACAACACCAACCCGCAGCTGAGCGAAGCCGTCGACGCCAAGCACGGCTGGGACTTCCTGCACAACACCAAGGACGGCCGGAACGGAACGGCGGGGGATCCCAAGGCACCGACGGACGGCACGTACGACCCGGTGGGCCACGGCACCAAGGTCGCCGGCATCATCGCCGCCCGCCCACGCGCCGGCACCGGCTTCGTCGGACTGGCCCCCGAAGCCACGATCATCCCCTTCCGCCAGAACGACGAGAAGGGCACCGGCACCGCCGCCACCCTGGCCCAGGCCATCCGCAAGGCCATCGCCGCCGACGCGCACGTCATCAACATCTCCCAGGACACCACCAAGCCGCTGACCACCACCTCCGACCTGGCGGCTGCCATCAAGGAAGCCCGGCACAAGAACATCGTCGTCGTCGCCTCGGCAGGCAACGACGGCCTCGACGGCCAGCTCAAAGAGACCTACCCAGCCGCATACGACGGCGTGCTCGCCGTCGCCTCCTCCGACCGCAACAACGAGCGCGCCCCCTTCTCCCAGAGCGGCGACTTCATCGGCGTGGCCGCCCCCGGCGTGGACATGGTCTCCACCGTCCCCAAGGGCGGCCAGTGCGTCGACAACGGCACCAGCTTCTCCGCCCCCTACGCCGCCGGCGTCGCCGCCCTGCTGAAGGCCAAGCACCCGGACTGGAAAGAGCACCAGATCGTCGCCCAGATCGAGCAGACCGCCGAACGCACCGTCAACGGCAAAGACCCCTTCGTAGGCTGGGGCGTCGTCGACCCGGTACGCGCCCTCACCGACGACGCCCACCCCATCGACCGCCCGAGCGCGGACAGCGGCCTGGCCAAGGCCCCATTCCCGGACCCCACCGCCTGGCCCAATGGCGAGAGCCCGCAGCAGCGGATGGAGCGGTACGCGACGTACGGCATCGGGGCGGGCGGCGTCGCCGTCGCGGTCATCGCGGGCACGGCAGTCGTCTGGCGGGACATACGCAAACGGGACATACGCGGGCGGGCCACGCGCGTCAATGAGTAGCCGTACTCATGTCGACGGGGCCTGAGCTCATGAGTTCGAAAGCACGGTCAACTACTCTTGCTGTTACGACTAACAGGCAGTTGGAGCTTTCGAACGCGTGAGCGCAAAACGGGCGGTCGTTGTCAGAGGTGGTAGCTAGAGTGGCTCCTGACGTTGGTGACTTACGAGTAGCAGTTTCCGGGGGAGGGACGCGCCATGGAGGCTGACGCGACCACAGGTACGCGGGTGAACGGGGCGGCGCCGCAGGACAAGAGCGCCGACCTGGCCGTCGAGGCCGAAACGCTGGCGAACTTCAAGAAGCGCGTTGATGCCCTGCTGGAGCGTTTGAAGGCATCGAACGCCGCCCCTGGGACGCTGAGCCACCGCAGGATCGCTCCGGCTTCCTTCGGGCAGGGGTTCGGCGAGGCGGAGGGCCTGGCTTCGGCGTACGAGAAGGTGCTGACCCAGCTGGAGACGTTCTCCAAGGCGTTCGGCGACCAGATCGACACGCTGGGCATCGGCTCCCAGGTCGCCGAGCACGGCTACGAGGGCATCGACACGAGCGTGAAGGACCGCCTGGCGGCCATCCAGCACCGCACTCAGGAGCTGTACAAGGCACCGCGGCCGGAGCAGCAGCCCGCCGATGCCGCCAGTCCTGCCGCTCCGGGCAGGGGCGAAGGGCAGTCCGCGGGCGCCGACGGCATCTGACGCGAGGGGGAAGAGGAAGAGAGATGGCGGGGAACTCCAGCTGGCACGGCTGCACCAACTTCGAGAACGCCACGCACCAGTCCCTGTACGGCATGGTGGCCGACGGGGACCACATGGAGATCGGGTACAAGGGCGCCTGCCTTGCCGACGCCGGCAAGGAGATCGAACGGATCGCTACAGAGCTCAAGGCGCACATCGAGCAGGTGCAGTGGGAAGGCGAGGGTGCTGAAGCCTTCCGCGAGTGGGGCCACGACACCGTCAAGGAGAGCCACAAGCTGGCACAGTTCGCCACCAACACCGGAGACGCCCTGACAGACGCCGCAGGCGCACTGGGCTCGGCCAAGCTGATGCCCGCACCCAAGCAGGGCAACTTCGTCGAACTCGACGGCGCAGCACCCGCTGCGCGCAGCGCCACGGACGCGCTCATCATGAAGGACCCGGAGCGCGACGAGGCCGTAGCCGCGATGAACCGGCTGGCCTCCTACTACCGCACGGCCCAGGCGAAGATCGAGAGCCAGGAACCGCCGAACTTCAGGCCGGCTTCGGGGTTCGTACCGTCGCCAGCGGGTTGGGGCGAAGGCGTCGGTACGAACTATGTCCTGGACCAGTCCTCGAACAGTGGGAGCGTGAGCGCGGCGGGCGCTCCAGCAGCAACTTCCGCGTGGAGCAATAGCAGCGGTGAGCAACACGCAGGGGGGCACCGGTCCGTTACTCCTGCTGCCGGGCATCAGGACCAGCACGTCGGGATGGCTGTCAACGCCACCGCGCCTGTGATCACGCCCGATACGATGCCGTCGCAGGGCAATGCGATTCCTACCAACCCTGGGATCTCCGGAAATCCCACCAATCCCGTCGTACCTGGTCCACATGCGATCCCCGGGACAGTGAAGGCCCCCACGGAGCGTGGAAAGACGACACGGGCCCCGCAGCCCGATACCGCCCGCTCCGGCATGGTGCAGGAGCGATCCCGCAGCGCCATGAGGGAAGGCATCGTCGGCACTACCGCTCAACGGGACACCGCAGCCGGACGTCCGCGGTTGCCGGGCGGGACCGTGATGGGTGAGGAACACGGCGTTTCCCCGTCCAGGCCGGTGGTTTCCGGAGGGAATCCCCCTGCCTCTGGAAGCGGAACGACTGGCGAGGGGACGGGAAGTTCTGGCAAGCGCCTGGCCTCGCATCGCGGGGAGATGATGGATAGGCCCCGTGGGCTGGTCATGGGCGAGGAACGTGGCTCGATGGCTCGGGGCATTCCGGGCGGCGGCCATCCGGGCAGTGCCAGCAGCAGTGTGAGCCACGGGGGCCCAGGGCGTCGCTGGGCATACGAGCCCGGCGGCACTGTAGGCGCGGGGACCGGTGGACCAGTAATGGGTGGGGAGCAACACCGTGGGGTACACGGCTCGGCGTCTGAACAGGGAGGGACAGGCAGCAGAGCGCAGACATCGCGTGGTGTGGCGGGGGACTTCACGTCGGGAGGCACCGGTTTGGCCCGGGGGAACCCCTCCAGTGCCACGCACGTCGTGCCGGGGGTGCCGTCATCTTCCCGAGGACGGCGTAGCTCCGCTCAACGGCCCGACTACCTTCAGGAGGATGACGAGACGTGGACGACGCAACACCGACCTGTCATGCCACCCGTCATCGAATAGCCCCGGCCCGATCGTGCAAGGGACAGGAGGCAACCGCACCGTGACTCGTGTGGCAATTCGCGTGCGGTGGAAGAACCCATTCCGGCTGGCTGTGTGCATCTCCCTCTCGGCCCTATGCCTGGGTTTGCTCGCACCACCAATTGCTGCGGCAGACAAGAGATCACGCCAGTGGTATCTGGACGCGATGCAGGCCGAGCGCATGTGGCAGACCAGCACGGGAGAAGGCGTCACCGTTGCTGTGATCGACAGCGGTGTCGATGACTCCGTACCTGAGCTGCGCGGTCAGCTGATGCCCGGAAGGGACTTCTCGGGGCAAGAACGCAGCGCGAATTATGACGCCGAGGGCCATGGCACGAGTATGGCGATGGTCATCGCTGGTCGGCGGAGCGGAGACGGAGCCTGGGGTCTGGCGCCGGGATCGAAAGTCCTGCCCGTCCGCGCCGGAGGAGTAAACGGGATCACCAGCATGGCGAAGTCCATCCGCTACGCAGCGGATCAGGGGGCGAAGGTCATCAACATCTCCCGTGCCGGAGGAGCCAGCAAGGAAGCGAAGGCCGAGCTGCAACCAGCGGTTGACTATGCGAACAAGAAAGGGAGTCTGATCTTTGCGGGCACGGGGAATCACAGTGCCGAGGGAAATGCCCCTGCCTATCCCGCAAGCCTCCCAGGAGCCGTCGGGATCGGCGCAGTCGACAAAACGCTGAAAGTAGCAAAATTCTCCGTTCATGGGCCTCAAGTGGCACTGGCAGCACCAGGAGTCGACATTCCGACCCGGTGCACAAAGGAACTGGTGGGATGCACTGCAGACGGCACTAGCTACGCCACCGCAATTGCATCGGCCTCGGCGGCCCTGATCTGGGCTTCCCACCCGAACTGGACCAACAACCAGGTTCTGCGGGCCATGATGGAGACCGCCGGCAAGCCGGAGGACGGCAAGGTTCCGAGCCAGTACCTGGGCTACGGGATTGTCCGGCCACGCAAGGTCTTGCTGGACAAGGAGGGCGATCCCGGTCCCGCTGACGTCAACCCGCTGCTCGCCGCCCGCGAGACTGCCGCGCCGTCCACGACGCCGCAACCAGAGCGCAGCAAGGACAGCGCTGGCGCGGTGCAGAAGCAGACCCGTCAGGTGGACGGCAATGGCTCCACAACCTGGCCGATCATCGCCGGAGTCGGTGCCGCGGTACTGGCTCTCATTCTTGGCGGCTTTGTGATCGCCCGGCGTCGGCAAACGCAACTATGACTTCGAGAAAGGGGATCGAGACTGCGGTCGCTTACTGAGAGAGCAGCTAGATAATCGGGTCGCATCCAGAGAGGGATGCGGCTTTCAATCGAAGTCGAGGGCCGAAAGATATTCTCGGCTTGATAACTCACTCCTGGGGGAAGGCGGATCATGGCAGGGAACACCGCACTTACGTATGCGGAAATCGAGAAGCTCAAGAGCGAGATCCAGAGCGGCAGCCAGTCGATGTCGGCCCAGCTGCGGACGCTGGTGAACGCCATCGCGGCCGTCGAGACCGCGTGGACGGGCCAGGGTGCGAGCGCCTTCCGGCAGGCACAGAACGCGCTCAACGAGGACCACGCCGCGCTGCGCCGCATGCTCGACGGCATCAACGACGCCGTTGCCCGCACCAGCGTCACCAGCGACGCCAATGACTCCGAGGTGCTGTCCAGCTTCCGGAGCATCGACGTGAACGGGGGCGCGCCGGGTGGCCACCTCGCCCCCGGCTCAGCCAGCGGCATCAGCAACTACTAGCCAGTGCCGTAGGGCCGGGGCATAGCCCCCGGCTGGCACATCACAACCACCGAGTATCAACTCCGAGAAGTGGGGGAGAGTATGGCCGGCGACCAGAACCTTCGGGTTACTTATGGCGCTCTGGAGCAGACCGCCGCCGATATTGAGCGGGCCGCAAAGGAACTGCAGGCCGAGCTCGACAAGATCTGGGGCGCGGTCAGGCGTGTCTCCGATTCCTGGGAGGGCGAGGCACACCAGGCATTCCAGGCCGCGGAGCGGCAGTGGAACTCCCGGGCGAGCCACATCCAGAGCACCTTGCAGCAGGTTTCCACCAAGATCCGTGCGGGCAGCGCGGACTACCAGGCGACAGACCGTCGTGCTGCTGGTTTCTTCCACTAGCAACGACGGATGGCATGGCTGTGGGGTGGGCGCGCATCGGACGGGCGTCCACCTCATGCCATTCTGAAAATGCGGTGTGGCAGTTGGCTGACTGCAGACGAAGGACAGCAAACGTGATCGCGCGCGAAAATGTGCGTGGTGCTGCGCTGGGCTGCTTTGAGCCTTGTCTGAGTTCCGCTGACCGTAACGCCGCCTCTGGAGGTCCGCTGACGCGATCACGTTGAGGCGCGTCGGCCAGACTGAGTATGTGTACCCAGGCGGTATAGGGAGCGGTACGTGTGACGGAGTGCGCTGTCATGTGTAGCGTCGATCCCGTGTGCAGCAGGCCGTGGGTTGGGGAGGGCAAATGGAGTTCCTGGAGGAGTGGGACCAGCTGGTCAAGGCAGCGCAAAACGGGCCGGTGGGTGCGGCTCAAGACCCTGATCGCAGTGCCCGAATGACGCTCGCCTCGACGCAGGCGAGGGGAAGTGGCGGTGGCAGCGGATCTCCCGACCTGAAAGCGAGTCAGGGCCCATGGACTGCTGCCTCCGGTGTCGCAACTGCCTTGCAGGCGAGCACAGGCTCCGCAGCAACCAGGCTCAATACCGCGCATGAGGGTGTCACGTGGGGGCTCGAAGGGTTCATGACTCCAGCGGTCCTTAACGAGGTGCGTACCTCATGGAGCGATCGCCTCGCGGACGTTAAGGCCGAGTGCCACCGACTGGAGGGCGCGCTCAGGGCGGCGGGCAAGGAGTTTGGCGAGGTCGACGCGAGAGTGGCGCGCTCGTTTACGCAGCAGCAGGGTCGCGACTCAAGGGTGGGGCGGTGACGGTGATTACCTGGCAGCAGCTGCGGGACTTCAAGGCCCAGGAATACAAGGATGCAGCCGAGGGCTGGGCAGAGGTCAGCAGTCGCGCGAGAGCCGCAAAGGACAGGGTCGACAGCGAGATGCTCGCGAAGCTCCGCGACACCCAGTCCGGTGACACAGCCAGTGACGCGATCAGCGACCTGGAGCAGTTGAGCCGCAACTTCCAGTACATCCACACCGAGTGCGGTCTGATCCGTACCGCGCTGAACGGCTTCGCTTCGGAACTCGCCGGCCCGCAGAGGAAACTCAAGAGCGCTTTGGATGAGGCGCAGCAGCTTGGCTTCACAGTGAAGCCGGACGGCTCGGTCCAGTACCCGGCTTCGGTCCCCTTCGCCGCTGATACGGGTGGTACCGCGGTGCCTGGCGCCCCCATCCCGTTCTTCCCCGGCAAGGCCGAGGGGGGCGGCAACCTCAACAAGGGCAGAGCAGAGGACATCGCCGAGCGTATTGCCGCCGCGGTACGTGATGCGGTCGAGGTGGACGGGCGCTATCGGTCGGTCTTGACCAAACTCAAGGCGGCTCGAGGGCTGAAGGTCGACGACTCGGTCTGGGCCGACGCAGGGCAGGACCTGAAAGACGTGCGGAAAGCTGCTGGCGGTTTTCTCAAGGAGAGCGACATCCCTAAGGACAAGTCGCCTGCCGATAACAAGAAGTGGTGGGAAAGCCTCACACAGGAGCAGCGCGAGGAGTACACCGCCCTTTACCCTGCGAGCATCGGCGCTCTGGACGGGGTCCCCTCCGTCGTACGTGATGAAGCAAATCGTGTCGTACTTGCCGAGGCGCGGGGCGGCATGCAGCTGCAACTGAACTCCTGGCTCAAGAAGGAGCCCGAGCACTATCAGATGCGCATCAACCCCGTGACTGGGCTACCGATGCATGGTGTGCTCGAACCGACACGGCAATGGAAGGATTGGAATCAGAAGAAGGAGGAAATTGAGGGCAGACTCCGGGGGATGAAAGCCATCCAGAACCGCTTTGACAGCAGCGACAAGGAAGGTGTTCCTAAGGCGTACTTGCTGGGGTTCAGGGAAGATGGCAACGGTCGTGCCATCATCGCCAACGGAAACCCGGACACAGCCGACCACACTGCGGTCTATGTGCCTGGTACCGGATCGAACCTCGCAGGTATCCAAGGAGATATCAGCCGGATGACCGATCTCTGGCGAGCGGCCGTTCCAATGACCGGGGGTCAGAAGGTCTCGACCATTACCTGGCTTGGGTACGACGCGCCGCAAGACATCGTCAAGGATTCCCCATTCAGTCACTATGCGGATGACGGTGCACCGGCGTTCAATAAGTTCATTGATGGCCTCAATGCCTCGAACGGGACGGAGGCCGGCGGCCACCTCACTACTATCGGCCACTCTTACGGCACCACACTTATAGGCTCCGCTGCGCGGCAGGGCGATCTCAACGCCGATGACGTGGTGCTCGCAGGAAGCCCTGGTGTTCAGGTGGGAAAGGCCACGGACCTGGACGTCCCCAAGGGGCACGTGTGGAACGAGGAAGCCGACTGGGATTTCGTGCCGGACATAGGTGCGTTCGGGCATGGCGGAGCACAGTGGAAGGTCGGTGGCGGCGTCTTCATCTCCCCCAGTGACGACGTCTTTGGAGCCAATCAAATGAGTACCGATACCACGGGTCACAGTGACTATTGGAAATGGAAGTTCGACCCTGAAACCGGACGAACTCAGCCGACAGAGAGCCTTCGGAACCAGGCAGCGGTCGTGGTGAGCCAGTATGAGGAAGTTCAGCGTGCTAAATAGTCTTCAACAATCTCAAGGGAACCATCCAAAGAACTTCATTGTCATGGTGGCGATTGCCGCATCTACCACGCTGGCGGGGTGTTCGAGTGTGACCGACTCTGGTAAGGAACCTGCATATACGCCGGAGGTTCGACAGATCTCTGAAGCGCGAAAAGAGGCGAAGGATATTTCCAGCAACCTCTTCGATGCAATTGGTCTGCAAGGGCGTATCAGTCAGCCGGGTCCAGGAGTGTCTCAGTGCGGGGACAAGGGCCCGGCAAAGTTCTACACGATTCATCACCCGTGGTCACTCTCGGGGGTGTCTGTTGAGGACATGAAGCAGGCCATGGCGCGCCTGAAGGAGAACCTCCCCAAGAATGACTGGAAGATTGTCAGTTACGGGCCAGATAAGAGCCCTAGCAAGAGCCTTGAGCTGATCGCTGATTCCACGAAGAGGAAGTTCTCGGTCAATATCCGACTGCTTGACAGGACGCAGCGAGCCAGTTCCAATGCTCCCTCGATGATTTACGTGGACCTTACTTCGGCATGTTTCCAGGTGCCTGAGGGGAAGACTGTTGACGAGTACTGATTGGCCGGCAACTGCTGAGGGACCGACAGGGATATGCGCTACTTGAAGGCAGGCGTGGAGATCTCTGCCGTGGCCGCCTCCAACGCCGAAGGCTAGAACAAGGTCCGTTCAAGGAATTGGCCAAGAGTGTGACCAGAAGGCAGGGGCGCTCGTGAACGTGCGCAGAGTGGTTTCAGCCATTGCGCTGGTGTCTGTGTCGGTCACAGTTGCAGCTTGCGGGATGCAGACGGACGGACGACCGGATGGCGGGGCGACGCCGAAACGAGTCAAAATGAACGAGCATCAGGCTATCGAACGTGCAGAGGAGATCATCCATCAGGCGGTGGACGGCATGTCGCCGGCACCGACACTGAAGCCCGTTCGGAAAACTACTGGAGCTTGCCTGGCTCGTGATGAGAGCGGCTATGACGACCGCGTACAGGTTACCCGCATGTACCGGCTGACAGGCGTTCCGGGCGTCGATGCGAAGAAGCTTGTGCGGCAGGCCAGGGATGCTTGGGTGAAGCTGGGGTATGAATTCCAATCCCCGGGCACAGACGGGGATTGGTCTGATCCCTTTCCCCGGGTCCACATGCGCACCGTGACCGACGATTTCTGGATGCAGGCCCTGGCCGGTGTTGTGGACCGTCAGAAGGGCGAGGGTCTCACCACTATCAAGGCTACCTCGCCGTGTTTTGCGCCCGAAGCGTCTGGAAATGCCCGCGCGACTCCGTCCACGCTGCGCTCCGCCCACCACGACGAGCGCGCCGAGCGCCAGGTCCTAGCCCACTCCAGCCGTATCTACGACGCCCTCCGCGCCCCGCATGCCCCAGAGCAGGACGATCGACCCCGCACGGTCCAGGACGCCGACGGCACGTGGCTTCACCATGCCTGGTCGACTGCACCGCTCACTGAGGACGAGACGTTCCGGGCTTTGAAGAGGGCTCAGGAGCATCTCGCGAGCGCGGGCTGGACCGTGCGCCATCTGAAGACGCGCGCCGGCTCCTCTTCGGTAGTTGCGCGGCATGCCGACGATGACAGCATTGCCCAGATCGCTCCGTCATCCACCGGCGCTATCCGAGTCGCCGTGACCGTGCCCACGGCAGCTGTACTGCGCACTAACGTGTGAAAGTGCCCAAAGAGTTGGCTCACTTCCCCGTACCTGCGCTGTCCAATGAGGCGGTCCGAGCGTGCCGTCAGCCAAGTGGGGCAGAAGCATGGGGACTGCCACTCATACATCTGGTGGTCACGGTTGAGCGTGATCAGTTCGACGTGCGTGAAGTGCGCTGTCGTGCGTGCGGCACCGATCGAGTAGAGGGCGTTCCGTACAGGACCCGGGGCCATTGGCGTCGCTGTAGGTGATGCAGACATGCGGGGTGAAGTCGCCCTCCGGCTCGGGGACGTGCTGCCAGACGGCGCGGATGGCGGTGCGCAGTGCGGCGCGTACGGTGACGGGACACCGCTCCCGGCCGTCATCACCGGCTTCGACAATTGGATTAACAATGAGCAAGTCCTGCCTCTATGGGGAGGATGGGAATCTGCTGGTTGGGTGATCGCAGACAAGGCGACGATTCCTTCGTCCAGGAGGCGCGTTGATCAAGCGTGACGTTCATGACATCTGGGCCGGTTTTGAAGCGTTCGGTGCCTCTATTGATGGTTTCGGTACTGCTCCCCATGGTGGCGGCGGCCCCGGCTGCGGCTGATACCAGCGCTTGTACGCATCACTTCTCGGGACCCCAGGTCTGCATCCGCCTGGAGGGCCGCAATCATTTGAATTCCGTGACGGCGATCTGGACCAATCCGTCACGAGGGGCCCAGCGCCGGAAGGTCAGCCTCTT
Source organism: Streptomyces sp. NPDC001339 (assembly GCF_042895955.1). Lineage (NCBI taxonomy): Bacteria > Bacillati > Actinomycetota > Actinomycetes > Kitasatosporales > Streptomycetaceae > Streptomyces > Streptomyces sp. NPDC001339. The sequence goes on from NZ_JBIAWT010000002.1 coordinate 693,443, forward strand.
CACGAATGGCCGACGCTCTAGCACAGCACGGGCACACCGGGTGGGAAGTACGCTGAGCCACACGTGGGGAACTTTCGACACGGGTACCGATACCAAACTGTGTGTCAAGTTCGCTGATATCTCGCGGATGGCCTGCGAGATGACCCGTTACATCGGCGATCGTGCGCAGTTCTGAGCGCGTCCCCTGCCCCGCCCAGGGGCCCATCTGGGACAGTCAGCGGCGTCTGGGGTGGAGACACGGGGTAAGGATGGGCTCCGGATACACGGGAGAGGGTGAGGGGTCACCGTATTCTGTCGGCTGGCCGCTCCTCGAAAGCTGGCCTCGCTCTCTGCAGAGCGAGAGGTCAGGGCCACTGTCCGCTGTCATCGAATCGAGGCGCTTCACAGCGAACCCAGTCGCTTCGGCTATGGAACCCACGGCGACCCGCAATTGCCCGCATTGCCAGCAGCCGGTCACCATCGTCGCCCTGCTGGCCACCCCGGAAGCCGCCCGTCCTGCCATGCCTGGCGGCCCCGATGTCGTCCCGTTGCGGATGAGTTGGCCGCGCTGAGCACTGTGGTTGGCCCGGCCTGGTGCCTGGCACTCAGCGCTCAGTTGGCGGTAGCGCCGAACCACGTGGGTAGCTGGCTGAGCAGATCCTGCTGATCTTCACCGACCCACGCCACGTGACCGTCCGGTCGTAGCAGCACCGCGGGCACGTCCAGTTCCTCGCTGGCGTCGACGACGTGGTCGACCCGGTCTGCCCACCCGGCGACCGAAAGCCGCCCGGTCTGGTCGAGCAGCAGTCCGCGGCCGCCGCGCATCAGCTCATAGAGGCGCCCCCGCTTCAGGGCCACGTCCCGCATCCGGCGGCCGAGCAGGTGATGCCCCTCGCCGAAGTCGTAGCGGACCCCGACCGCGATGATCTTCTCGATCAGGTACCGGTTCACCTCCTCGAAGTCCATCAGTTCCGACACCAGCCGGCGCACCGCCCGGGAACCCGGCGCGGTAGACATCAGCTCCATCTGTGCGCGGGTGTTGTCCAGCACGTCGGCGGCCACCGGGTGCCGTTCGGTGTGGTAGCTGTCCAGCAGCCCCTGCGGTGCCCAGCCGCCGACCTCGGCGGCCAGTTTCCAGCCGAGGTTGAACGCGTCCTGGACGCCGAGGTTGAGGCCCTGTCCGCCGGTTGGCGGGTGGATGTGCGCCGCGTCGCCGGCCAGCAGTACCCGGCCGACGCGGTAGCGCTCGGCCTGCCGGGTGGCGTCGCCGAACCGGGAGAGCCAGCGTGGCGAGTGCACACCGAAGTCGGTGCCGGCGAACTCCCGCAACTGCTGCTTGAACTCCTCAAGGGTCGGCGGGACGGTACGGTCCTCGGCCACCCCCTCGGCGGGCACGACGACGCGATACACCCCGTCCCCGACAGGCCCGACACCGAACCGCTGCTGAGTCTTGCGGACTTCGGCCACCACGGTGGCCAGCGTCTCCGGCGGCACGGCCACCTCCATCTCGCCCAGCAGTGTCTCGACCCTGGTGGGCTCGCCGGGGAAGCCGACGCCGAGCAGCTTGCGCACCGTGCTGCGGCCGCCGTCACAACCGACGAGGTAGCGCGAGCGCAGGCGCGTGCCTCCCCCGCCGGCTACGCCCTCACTGGCGGGGGTACCCCCATTGGCCAGTTCGACGGTCACCCCGTGTTCGTCCTGGTTCAGCCCGACCAGTGCGCAGCCGCGGCGGATCTCGGCGCCGAGCTCGGTGGCGCGCTCGGCCAGCAGGCGGTCGGTGGTGGTCTGCGGGATGCCGAGGACATACCCATGCGCGGTGTCCAGCCGGTCGGGCCAGGGCTTGTCGATGGCGGCGAAGAAACCGCCGACCTTGTACTGCTGGCCGTGCGCGAGGAACCGCTCCAGCAGACCGCGCTGGTCCATCACCTCGATGCTGCGCACGTGCAGGCCGAGCGCGCGGACATAGCTGGCCGGCTGCGCCTCCTTCTCCAGCACGAGCACACGCACGTCGTGCAGCCGCAACTCGCTGGCCAGCATCAGACCGGTCGGTCCGCCGCCGACCACGATCACGTCAATCATCAAATCCCCCACTGAACAAGGTTGCGCCGAGTGCCCGCAACCGCACTGCGAGTCCCACCGGCGGTTTCACGTCCCGCGAGACCCAGAGATCAGCAAAAACGCATGTACTTCGTGAATCCACGATTTCCGCAGGTTCTGGCCTCGGCCGGAGATTCTGCAGCACGACCCGGGTCTTGCCGCAAGGCCCCCGGTGCGCTATAAGTTGAGAGTGGCAAGGAGCGGGTAACCTCCTTGCCTTTGCCTTGTGCCGTCGGTGCGGACGGACACGCTCCTCCCGATGCCGTGACGCGCCGCCTACGGCGATACCACCGGTCCGGGAGACCTACGGGAGGCAACCGCGGACCGCGAGGTCCGCCCTCTTCAGCAAGGTCGACTCGACCGTCGCCGACTGCGCATGATCGCCACCATGTCGGGCCAACCGCGATGCTCAGCGGGGCCAACTCAAGCGCCAACGGCCAGCTGAAGCGCTCAGCCACAGGTGTCACCGGTTGTTGCTGCCGGACGTCGGCGGCCGGTCCCGCAGTGCCTGAGTTGACCTTGCCCCAGGGGCAGACCGGACTATGTCGCTCATGACCAAGATGAGTCTGGAAGAGGTCGGGGGCATGCTGCCGCCGGACAGCCATGTGCACAGCCAGTGGTCCTGGGACGCACTGGCCGGATCGATGGAAAAAACGTGTCTCCGCGCGGCCGAGCTCGGTCTTCCGTCGGTGGCATTCACCGAACACGCCGACCTGACCCCCTGGACCCTCACACCTGGTGAAGAGGTTCCGGAGGCATGGCGGCCGTTGGTCGTCGATGGCGTGCTGACTCCGCCTCCACTCGACCTCGACGGCTACCGGCAGTGCCTGGAACGGTGCCGACAGCGTCACCCAGGCCTGCGGATCCTGTCCGGCGTCGAGCTGAGCGAACCCCACTGGCATGCCTCCCGCGCTGCGGCCCTGCTCAAGGCGGGCGACTTCGAGCGGGTGCTGGCTTCCGTGCACTCCGCACCGACCGCGGGCGGCAGCGGGTTCACCGAGGTCTCCGGACGCTATGACGATCAGCCGCCGGATCGGGTTGTGCGTGCCTATCTGGCAGAGACCGCACGCCTGATCGAGCAGTTCGAGGCGTTCGAAGTTCTCGCTCACATCGACTACCCGGTGCGCTATTGGCCCAAGGACGCAAAGCCGTATGACCCGCTCGACTTCGAGGAGGAGTACCGCCACGTCCTACGCGTCCTTGCCGCAACCGACAAAGTCCTCGAAGTCAACACCAAGGTCCCTCTGCACCCGCAGGTCCTGGCGTGGTGGCGCCAGGAGGGCGGTCAGGCAATCACATTCGCCAGCGACGCCCACGAGCCCACTGCGCTCGCCAGGGGCTTCAGCGATGCCGCTCAGTTGGCGGACGCCTCAGGTTTCCGCCCAGGGCGCGATCCCCACGGCTTTTGGTGTCGTAGCTGATCAAGGGCGTCGTGTCCATGTCCACGGTGTCAGCGGGACTTGGGCTTCCTCGTCCACTGACTGGTGCGGGGGCTATTGAGGGTGAGGCGCTTGGTCATCACAGTGATGAGTGCCCAGTTCAGGTGGGCTTCGGAGTGCTGAGGCAGCCGCTCGTAGTCGCGTGCGTTGCGGCGGGCGTTCATGCACCAGCCGATGGTGCGCTCGACTTTCAACGGCGGGGCTTCGAGTTCGGTGCGCGGCACGGGACAGGACGGAGGAGTCGTTCAGTTCTTGTCGGTTGAGGTGGCTTGCTGGGCGAGTAGTAGCGCGAGAGGGCCGCCCTGGAGGAGGAAGCGGCTTTCGGTGGCGGCCTGGATGGCGTCGGGCAATGGCCACCACGTGAGCTTGAAGTTCTCTTCGCTCGGTGTGAGCTGTTGTGGGCCGTGGGTGAGGTTTTCGGCGAGGTAGAGGTGGATGCGGGCGGGTGAGTGCAGGGTGATGGCGTATGCGCCGAGGGGGCGCCAGGCGGTGGCGGTGACGCCGGCTTCCTCGCGTAGTTCGCGCCGCGCGCATTGTTCCGGTGTCTCGCCAGGTTCCCGGCGTCCCCCGGGGAGGAAGAGGTAGTCGCCTCCGTGTTGGGGGAATGCGGCGGTCAGGACGGCGACCATGCCGTTGGTGTCACGGGCCACGATGACGGAGGCGTCGCGCGGCGGCTCCCGGTCGGGTGCGTCGGTCATGGCCCGGGAGCGTATCGACTATGTGGTCAGCCATGCGGCGAACGGGACGTTCAGCACGGTGGGGTGGGCGATGCCGCGGCCGTGGTAGCCGTCCTCGCCGAAGGCGTCGCCGTGGTCGGCACACATGATGATCAGCCACCTGGCGGTGCTGGTGAGGGTGCCGATCAGGCGGCCGAGGTGTTCATCGGCGTAGGCGAGGGCGGCAGCCTGGGAGCGCCAGGAGTCGGTGCTGTCCCCGACGTAGTGGCCGTGGGGGACGTGGGTGGCCGAGACGTTGACGAAGAGGAACTGCGGCTGGCCGGCATGCTCCTCGGCGACGGCGAGGGCCCGGTCGACCTGGTGGCGGGTGGAGTCGGGCTCCGGTGAGCAGAACTCCGGACGCCAGTGGTCCTCCTGGAACATGTCCGGAAGCACTGACCCCAGTGGGGTTTCCCGCGAGAAGTACGTCACGCCGCCGATGCATACGGTGCGGTAGCCGTGCTGGGCGAGTCCGGTGAGGAGGTTCGGCGCGTTGAAGACGAACGTGCCGGGATCGACGGTCTTGAAGGCGGGCGGGCGGCACTCCCACAGGCGTGGTGGCTGTACGGGTTGGGGGAGCTTGGGCAGGAAGCCGGAGAAGAATGCGATGTGGGCAGGGAGTGTGAAGGTGCCGGAGGTGCGGCGTTCCTCCCACTGGCCGTCAGGGAGGAGCATGGCCAGGTGCGGGGTCTGGCCGGCGTGCAGGGCAGCGCGTGCTACGTCGTAGCGAAGCGAGTCGAGGGTGACGAACAGGATGCTGGTGCCGCTGTGGATGACCTCTGCCGCGTCGATCATGCCGTCTCCACGAGGTCTGGACGTGCCGTGATGTGGCCCCTGGCCTGGTCGTTGACGGGGATGGGTACGCGATCGGCGGCGATCATCTCCCGTACCTGCGCAAGGCCGGTGTCCTCGGTGAGCGGCTGGCCACCTGCGTTGTAGAGGTGGATGGTGACGGTCTGTCGGCTGCCCTCCATGGTGGTGGAGAGCAGGGCGCCGGGGACGTTTCCGAGGGCCTCCATCGCGCGGAGGAGCTGGGTTTCGTTGGCTTGACCGAGGTCGGCGACCTGGCAGCGGAAGTGCTGGGCGTTGATGGCTCCGCGGCACAACCGTCGGTGGAACTCTGCGGTGGTGGGGTGGCCGTCGCTGGCCACTGCGATCTGGCGGGCGCGGGTGACCACGACGAAGCATGCGCCAGCCCACCAGGTCACGCCCGCGTGGATCTCGCCCGGGAATGCGCCGGTGATGCGGTCGTCGTGGAAGACGGTATCGGTGTCGATCGGGTTAAGCACGCTGTGCCTCCAGGTGCTTGACGATGAGGTCGGCCAGGTCGTCGGGGCTGCGTTGGTTGGTGGGGAGGGGGATCGCGCTGGGGTCTTCGTCGGCGACGGCTTGGAAGTTCGCCTGCAGTCTGGCCAGGCGGCCGGGGACGGTGAGTAGGTCGGTGTCGTCCTGCTTTACGTCTGTCTTCGTCCCCATCCGTTGTTTCAGTGAATGGTTGGAGCTGGTGAGGTAGAACGTGGCGTCCGGTACCAGCAGGTACGGCTTGAAGGGCGCGAACAGCTCCTTCACCTGGTTCAGGCCGACTCCGTTGACGGCGGCGTGGCAGGCCAGCACGGAAGAGGCGTACCGGTCTGCGACCACCGGCCCGCGGCTGAGTGCCTCGCGTACGAGGTCGGAGGTGTGCAGGAGTCCGGAGAGGTAGAAGGCGAACTGCGGCAGCGGCCGAAGCTGCGCGTTGATGGCAGGAGACAGGCTGGTGTGGGGCTGGGGCAGGGTGTGGATGGCCGTGGCGCCGAGCCGCTTGGCCAGCAGGCGGGTGAGCGTGGACTTTCCGACTCCGGAGACGCCTTCTAGCACTACGAACGGCCTGCCGCGGCTTTCCTGTGCCGTGGGAGCGTAGGGGGCGCGGAGGGGGTTCACAGGGTTCCTTCGGTGAAGGCGGCGACGTGCTGGGCTACGGCCGCGGGGATCGTCTCCGGATGGGTGAGCATGGGCCGGATGTCCATGCGCAGGTCCTCCCGGAGCAGGCAGGGCTGGAGCCCGCCGGCGTGGTCCATGCGCAGGGCCCAGAAGCCCTCGACGCACCTGGCTCGCACAGGGCAGGTACCGCACTGGCCGACGTGGTGGCGGCCGAGTTCGCGGTGGATGACGTCGATCTCGATGCCGTCGACGCGGAAGATCCTGCGGCCCTGGCCGACGCCGGAGACCTCCACCTCCTCCTCACGCGTGAGGGTGCGCAGGTAGTCGATGATTCCCTGCGCGCCGACCGCGGAGGTCTTCCGGTCGGCGTTGAAGTCGGTGTCGACCAGTTCGATGAACTGCACCGGCATCCTGCGGTCGAGCGCGAAAGTGAGGATGTCGCGCAGTTCGTGGGCGTTCTCGCGCTGGATGAGCGTGTTCAGCTCGACCCGCTCGAACATCTCCCGCGCGGCCTCGATGCCGTCCAGGACGGTTGTGACGCTGGAGCGGGTCTGGGCGATGGCCCTGAAGGAGTCGTCGGAGAAGTAGTGCAGGGAGACCTTCACCTTGTCCAGGCCGGTCGTGGCGAGCCAGTCCTGGTGCGTGCGCACCAGGAGCCCGTTCGTGATCAGCGTGTAGGGCACATCTGGGCCCTCAACGGGGAGCTGGGTGAGGACCGGACGGGCGAGCTTCGACACCAGCGGCTCGCCGCCGGTGAAGTACACCCGCCTCAAACCTGCGCCGACCAGCTCACGCAGCACGTTCACGTAGTGGTCAGCGGCCAGTTCACGGGCGCGCGGTTTGGCGTCGCGGTGCAGGTGGGTGAACGGTGGGGGCACATCGCCTTCGTTATGGCAGAACCAGCACTTCACGTTGCACGCCGGTGTCAGGGACACCCTGAGCTGCCCGCGCAGCGCTGCGAAATTCCGCAACGCGGTCCAGTCCACATCGGCTTTCGAGAGCGGAACGGACACCAGCTACTCCTTACGTCGTGTGCTTCTGGTTCGGTGGGGTGCTTCGGGCTGGGACCCGCGAGGCGAGGCAAGGCATCCCCGCCCGAAGCGGTCTATCGGAGGCGCTCCCGATTGCCGCACCAGGAGTGAGGCTGCGGGCCATATGCGCTGTACTGACGGCCTCACTGGCCGCTCTGGCGCTAGGGAAAGGCTGGGGCCAGGAGGCGAGGCGTCTGCTACGCCACCGTCGATCGAGAGGCGGTGTCAGACCGAGGACTGCGAGGGTGACCGGCGCGAGGTAGGAGGACAACCGGGTTGGCGACCGGGCTGCGGTCGGCCGTGGGTGCCGTTCACCGCGGGTCACCGTCCGCGATCCGCTGCGACCGCGTCCGCATCACTCTCAGCGTGTCCGGGTCCTCAGCCGGCCACGACCGGCGCCCCGCTGCTCGCAGGTACGGGATGCCGTTCCTGATGTCGGTGACGACCGCCTGGCGGTCAGGCGCGTACTGGACTTCATCGCCGACCTGCGGACCTTGGCTGGGGCTAGCCATGACCACCACCGATGACGCCGATGGCCAGTACGAGGGCGAGGGCGGCCAGGCATGTCAGATACGTGACGATCCGCCGATGCTGGGGAGTCACGGCGTCCTCCGGACCAGAACCGCGTCCTGGGTGGGCCAGTGGGGTTCATCGAACGTGGTGACCGTCCGACCACCGGCTTCGACGACACGCTGTTGGAGCAGCTGACGGTGTGTGGCATCGGTTGCGAGCCTGTCCAGGGTGTGGACCAGGCACAGCACCTCGTGGTGGTCCGCCGCGGCCCGCATGGCGGTGAGCAGCGCGGCCAGCTGTGGCCGGTGCGTGCTCAGGGCGTGATCGCCGAGGTCGCACCAGTGGCCGGCAAGGGGCCAACCCAGGCGGTTGGCGTAGTGCTGGCAGCCGACCAGCCGCATGCCGAGCTGGCGGCGGACGCGACTGGCGCACCGGTCGTATACAAAGGCCAGCGGGGGCTTCGCAGCAGTCACCGTCGGGCCTCCGCCATGTGCCAAGCCAGCAGGTACTGGCAGTCCCGAGCGAGCTGGTGCACCTGGACGTGAGCGGAGAGCGCACCCTGTCCGAGCCCCTGACGGGTATGCCGTTCGATCCCATCGAGCCGGGCTTTCAGCCGGTGCTCCTCGATACTGCCGGCCTCCGGATACCGGGCAGGCTTGCGAACCTCGAGGAGAAGGAGCCCGATGTGTCCCCGCAACTCCTCCTCCAGATCCCTCAGCACGCCGGGGGCCGGTCGGCCGGATCCGACACGGAGAGCACGTTGGATCGTCGTGCTGATCGTCTCCCTGTCGATCGGGAAGTCTTCGCTGTTCACCTCGGACCGTGGTGGGGATGCGTGCATCGCCCGGTCCCGCCTACGGTGCTCTGCCTCACGCTTTCGTCGACCGAGCTGACCGACTGCGAGATCATCTGCGTCTACCGCCTGGACGCTGGTTGCGAGCTGCTGACGATTCGCGGAGCCGGAGGTCTGTCGGTGGCCGGACGGGTGGGTTCGCTTGGTCTTGATCTTCACCTCACTGCTGTGGCAGGACGGCGCACTGCTCACGGGGGCGGGCGGTGATTCGTCATAGATCTCGGCACCCGTGGCTGGCCACGCAGGTCCGAGGAGCTCGGCTTTTGATACACGGTGCGGGGGCATGGGACACCTCCAGGTAGGCGTACGCCCAGCGGGGGTGTGGGCGCACTCCCACGCTTTCAATCCTGGAAGCCCCTGTCGCGGGCACCGGTGACCAGTTCTCTTGGACACCACGCAGCCGCTTTCACCTGGGATGATGCCGCGACACGCGAGGAGAACTGGACACCCGTGCCTCGTAGTTGCTCAGTTTTGATGTCGAAGGGCTCTGGCGCGGCTCTACCGTGGATCCACACGAAGACCTCCAAGGAGTGAGATGGCCTCGACTGCGACAGGTGCCAGCCGGGCTGCTGCGGACCAACTGCGGGCGGCGATGAAGAAAGCGGACTGCACGCCGGGACAGATCGCTTTAGAGATTCGTGGGCAGTTCGGGATCCGGCCGCGGGCGGCATGGCGGCTCGCCCATGGTCTGACACTGCAAGAGGTTGCGGACCGGGTGAACGACCTGGCCTCCACCCGTCCGGGTGTGGCCGTCGCAGCAGATGCCTCGTTGGCGGCGAGATGGGAAAAGTGGCCAAGTCGGACTGGCCGAAGGCCCACTCCGAGCGTCCTGGTGGTCTTGGCGGAAGTCTTCGGATGCACGGCCGAGGACCTGATCGACTTCAAAGACCGACAGGAAATGCCTCCCGGGGATCTACAGCTCCTCCAGCATGGCGCACCCCGTCCCCAAGCTCCCCAGCGCCCTGCACCGCCCGCGGACGTGGTCGTCCCGGAACCTGAAGCGGACCCCGTACAGGCGGCGGCTACTGAGTCAGCAGTCTGGGCGCAGTGGGCTGAGTCCACGAACGTCGGGGACATCGCACTGGAGCAGTTGACGGCAGACGTGCGTGCACTGGGGAGGGATTACCTGTGCCGTGATCCGGCCATCGTCTTTCGTGATGCCCGCCGGCTGCGCGATCGCATCTTCGAGCTGCTGAGGGGGCATCAGCGACCGCAGCAGTCCAGTGAACTGTACGTGCTGGCTGGCTATTTGTGCTGTCTGCTGGCGTGGATGTCATCCGACCTGAGCCCCCGGCTCGATTACGCCGACACCCAGGGACGCGCGGCGTGGCTGTGTGCCTCCCTCGCCGACCACACCGAGCTTCGGGCCTGGACTCTTTCGACTCGATCCAAGATCGCGTTCTGGGATGGCCGCTTTCGAGATGCCATTGCCTTCGCTCGTGAGGGCGCCGCACTTCAGCCATCGGGCACCGTGGGTGTGCTGCTGGCGTGTCAGGAGGCCGATGCCTGCTCTCGGCTTGGAGCCGCAGAGGAAGCCCACGCTGCCTTGGCCCGGGCGCATGAGGCGCAGGAGTCGCTACAGGGCGAAGACGACGTGGGCGGCCTCCTGTCATGTCCGGATCTCCGAAGAGTCAACTACTCGACGGGGGTGAAACTGCGTACCGGGCGAGCATCTGCGGCGCTCAAGGAGGCGGCGGACGCCCTGGTCGGTCCGTCGCCGCACGCATACGGCACCACCGCGCAAATGCGCATCACCCTCGCCTGCGCCCACGTCGCGATGGGGGAATCCGACGGTGCCGCGGAGGCCCTACGCCCGGTCCTCACACTGACGCCCGAGCAGCGACTGGCACCGATTGCCGAGCGCATGCACGAGTTCGCTGCCTTCGTCGCCCGATCGCCGATGGCCAAGAGCCGCACCGCCTCCAACCTGCAATCGGCGGTGAAGAGCTGGCATCTGGAATCGGCTCCACGCCAGCTGGCGCTCTCGCCAGGCACACTCACGAACTGATGGGATCCCGGCATGACAGGACACCGAGCGCAGCACAGCCACATGGCCAACCACTGGTGGTGGAGGCCGGGCTGGCAGCAAGGAAGCAGATTCCTCACTTTCCACTTCACCTTCCAAGACGCCGCTGACGTCCACCGGCTCGCCGCCGACTACCGGCTCGCACTGGCCGATGTCAACGGCCTGGACCTCGTACCGGACTCCTGGTTGCACCTGACCACCCAGGGCCTCGGCTTCGCCAGCGAGGTTCGCAAGACCGATGTCCAGGCGATCCTCGACGCGGCTGGTGAACGCCTCTCCACTATCCCGGCCTTCGACTTGACCTTGGACTGCCCCGAGATCACCCCGGAGGCCGTCCGGTGGGAAGCAACACCCAGCGCACCGCCGACAGAAGTACGTTCCGCGCTGCGCGAGGCAATCGGCACCGTCTGGTCCGACGTCCCTGAGGACGACGGTTTTGCCCCCCACGTCTCCATCGCCTACAGCAACGACACCGGACCGGCCGCCCCCGTCCAGGCCGCCCTCGACGCGGTAGACAGCAAGCCGTCCACCGCCCATGTCCGCAGCGTCGAACTGATCTTGCTCAACCGCGATCAGCACATGTACCAGTGGGAGACCTACGCTCGACTACCCCTTGCCTGACTCTCGTCACCGCCGTCACACCGGTGACGAACACACACTGCTTCGGCGTCGTCCGCCGTCCGGGTGAGGCTCCGGCACCCCTGAACCACTTGGGGAATGCGGCGCTGTGATTCGGCACCTGGTGGTGTCGTGGGGCAGGTGGCGTTGCGGGCATGGCCGAGCGGGCGTCGGTTCTTCGGCGCCCGACCGGCCGCGATCCGGCAGGGCCACCTCGACAACACCAGGTCAATGCTCCGGATCCGGAATTGCCGCTACATCGCGCTCTGGGGCCAGTCGCGCATTATTAGCATGCAGAGTAGTTACGCCCCCTGAAAATGGAGGGAGAGGCGGGAGAAACCTCCCCGAGAGGCTGTTCCTGTTCTCGTATCTAAGTAATCGGAGAAGTCAGAGCGCTTCAGTCCGGACAACGGAGCAGGAATGAAGGCGCCAACAACCGTATCTGCACTGACCCTGCGAGCCCTGGAGGTCTGACCTTACCGTCACATGCCCAGGGCTTTCGCCCTCCCCGGGCTGAACGTCTCGACGGGTAATGCCCCAACACTCGCAGGGTAGAGGAGAATCGCAGACGGCATTCCAGCCCCATTCAAAGATCTCTTGGCCAGTGGGTTCCGCTCTTCATGAGCACCACGGTTCGGTGGTCGCGCCCTGATCGCGATCGCCATGGAGGTCTCCGTAATGGTTCCACTCCTGTACGTCGTCGCATCCCTGTCTCTGTTGTTCACGCACGCGAGCCCCGCCATCCTCGCCGAAGCGAGCATGTGCGTACGCCCGGGGCGCGGGCGCCACCGTCGCGTCGGACGCGGGCGGCACGCAGCGCGAGGGGGGCGACGATGACCTCGACGTACCCGCCCGCATCGGACGGCGCCACCAGAGTTCTCTGGCGCTGGACCAGCCGTACCCCCGATGTGGCAGCGCGAGCCCGAGTTGCGTTGATCTGCGCCTTGGACCAGGTCGGCTGCGATGATGAGGTGCTCGATGACACGGTGCTGGCCGTGTCCGAACTGGTCGCCAATGCTCTGGAGCACGCGCCCGGCCCGTACGAGATGCGGCTGCGCTGTACGGCAGCCGAGCTGATCTGCGAGGTGGAGGATCGGGACCCGCGGATTCCGGCGGTCCCCGCATTTCCGGCAGCTGCCCTGTTCGAGCCTGCCCCGGAGAAGCGAGGCGGAGGCGTGGACGCGCTGCTGGAAGTCTTGGGGGAGCGAGGGAGAGGGCTCCATATCGTTCATCAGCTCACCTGCGGCGCCTGGGGTTTCACCGCTCGGAGGTGCGAAGGGGTGAAGGTGGCCTGGGCGGCGATTCCTAGGGCCCGAGTCCGGGTCAACGGGTGACACACGCAGTCTGCTGCCGCATCGGCAACAGCCTGCGTCCCCTGTCGTGCGGGGCAAGCGAGGTCTTCCGGCGGCTGGGGCAGGAGATGGGTGGGATTGTTCGCTCTCTCGTGGTTGGACGGCGCAACGCCGGGTAGCCCATTTGCAATCAATTACAGAGAGTGGTTAGTTGGGGGTCGTTGAGTGACGAAGAGTTGGGGGATCGTGACGTCAAACGGAGAGGCGAAGTGGAAGCTTCACTGGGCCTGCACGGTTGCCATTGCCCTGACCTTCGTGGGTGGGTGCGCAGGAAACCCGCCCGATGCCAAGCCGCCACCCAAGAGGACCGCTGGGGCGACGGCGTCTCGTGAGCCCGATGCGGAGCGCATGGAGGCCCTTGCGGCCTATCGTGCGATGTGGAGTGACCTGGTCGCGGTGTCTGCGTCCCCCGACCCCGGTTCGCCGCATCTTGAGGAGCATGCGACGGGCGGAGCCCTGGAGTTGATGAAGTACGGCCTCAGGCGAGCCGTGAAAGAAGGGGTCGTGAGTAAAGGAAATCCTCGCCTGGCGCCGGAGGCGGTATCCGCGACCGATGACGAGGTCACAATCCGGGATTGTGTCGACGGCACCAAGTGGCTTCAGTACAAGCTCAATGGCGAGCTGAAGAATGACGTGCCTGGCAGTCACTTCAAGGCTGATGCGACCGTACGGAGGGCCGATGGCGAGTGGATGGTTGACAGGCTCTATATGCACGAGTCCGGGTCGTGTTGATCAGGGGTGACAGCCGGAACCTCCGGGCTCGCGTACCGGTCGTGTGGGTGGGAATCCTCGCGCTTTCTGCCGCTGCATGGCCTGCCCAAGCTGACGAGTTCAGAGACCTGTACGGCGGTGTTACTTGCGCCCCGGGCAAGTGTGAGGTGGCCGCTGGCAGCGTATCGAAGCAGCCGCGTGAGCCGAGTGGGAAAGCTGCCGCAGCACGGTCAGCACACGCGAGTACGCGCCTCGAAGGAACAAAGAATCCCTCGGCCGTTGCGCCGGATGACTGGGAGAGCAGCTCGTCCATGCTGGGGCTGTTCAGCGCAGGGAAGGGGATGTTTCCGATCGCCGATGGCGACGGGCCGCATAGCCCCGAGCCGGGCGCGGGGCGGCGGGTGTCGATGCGGGAGGTGGTACAGCGGGCGGTGGAGCGGTTGAAGTTGCCCAGGCCGGTAATTCGTACGAGTCCACCTGAAGGGGCCTCCCAGGTGGTGCACGTGCCGACGTGGATGTGGGTGGAGCGGGAGACGTGGGCTCCTGTTACCACCTCGGTGGCGGTGGACGGGGTGGAGGTGACAGCGACGGCTCGGCCTCGCAAGGCGGTGTGGTCGATGGGTGATGGCGGCACCGTGGAGTGTCTGGGACCGGGGACGCCGTACTCGGACCGCTATGGCCCCAGGGCATCGTCGCCGGACTGCGGATACACCTATCAGCGGGCATCGCTGGACCATCCGAAGGGCGCGTTCACGGTATCGGTGCGGGTGACCTGGGACGTCGAGTGGCACGGGAACGGCCGCAGCGGCACGGTACGGGGGCTGGGGATGGCCGCGGAGCGCCAGTTGGTGGTGGATGAAGTGCAGGCCGTCGTGACGCGCTGACCGGCTGGAGTGGCATCCAGCTTCTGTGAGCAGGCCGTTCGACGGAAGTCGTAATTCCTTATCAGTGAGGTGGATTGTGGGTACCTCCTTGTCTTCTTCGGCTGTGAAAGGCACCGGTACTGGGGTCCCCGGGGCGCGCCAGTCGGGCCCTGGCAGGAAGCCTGCGGTGACGGGCGGACGTCGGCGTCGGCTGGGCTGGGTGTGGGCGGGACTGGGGGCCGTGGCGGTGTCGGCGGTCGGGTTCGCCGTAGTCGCGCAGGCCATGGGAGACCGGACGCCAGTGCTGGTGCTGACCCGCGACGTGCCAGCGGGGCAGGTGCTGAAGCGGGGGGACCTGCACGCGGTGCAGGTGGCGGCGGAGACGGGGGTGGTGCCGGTTGCCGACCAGGACACGGTGGTGGGGCGGAGGGCGCGGGTGCCGCTGGTGGCTGGGGCGTTCCTGGCGCCGGGGCAGGTGGGAACAAGTGCACAGTTTCCGCCGCCAGGGCATTCGCAGGTGGCGATCCCGGTGGAGCCGGGCGGCGCGCCGCCGGATCTGTCCCAGGGGGAACGTGTGGCGGTCCTTCCGGGGCCAGCAGGAGCTGGCGTTGCGGGAGGGGAAGAGGAGGCGCCTTCGGGGGTGTCCGGGACCGTGACGGGGGTGCGGGCGCCGGAGTCGGCGGGTGGACCGCGGGTGGTCTCGGTGCTGGTGGAGACCGCGGCGGCACGTCGGGTGGCGCAGTTGGAGCATCCGCGTGTGGTGGTGCTGCCTGCTGAGGGGCGTGAGGCTCCGTGAGGGCTGCGGAAGGGATGGTTCTCTCGTGAGGCGGCTGGTAGTGGTCGGGTCGATCACGGGTGCGCCGGGGGTGACGACGACGGCGCTGGCGCTGGCTGCGACGTGGCCGGCAGAGGCGGACGGCGGAGGGCGCCCGGTGGTGGTGGAGGCGGACGGGTCCGGTGGGGACCTGATGATGCGTTTCGGGTTGCCGGCCGCTCCGTCGTTGCTGGATGTGGCGGCCGCGGCTGGGAAACCGCAGCCGGGTTCGCTGCTGGGGGCAGTGGGGGAGCTGCCGTTCGGGGTGCGGGCGGTGGTCGCGGTGCCGGGACGTCGTCCGTGTACGGAGGCGGTGCGACTGCTGGCGACCGAGGGCGGCCGTCGGGTGCTGCTGGGCGCGGAGGGCGACCGGGGCACGGTCCTGCTCGATGCCGGGCGCTTGGGCGACGACGTCGAGCCACTGCTGCGGGCCGCTGATCAGGTCGTACTGGTGACGAGGGGCGGGGCGGATTCGCTGACGCATGTGTCCACGTACGGACTGGACGCCGAGGCGCTCGCCGGGCCTTTGACGCTCGCCATCGTGGGGCCGTGCCCGTACCGGGAAGACGAGATCACCGCATCGCTCGGCATCGACCGGGCGATGTTCCTGCCGTGGGATGCCAAGGCCGTAGCGGCGATGCATCGGCCGCGTCGCAGCGCTCTGCGGACGACGGGAACCCGGGCGCCGCGGCTGCTGACCGCAACGCGGACCCTGGCCCGACAGCTGGCCGAGCACCGGGACGGTGCAACCGAAAGCCAGGCGGGTGAGAACAACAGGCAGGTTTCGGTGCCCGCTGCGGGCGATGGAGGGAGGCCCTCGTGGGCGAGACGCTGATGCCACCGCCTGGCGTGGTACCGGCTCACGGCGAGCAGGAGTTGGTGCTGCTGGTGCGGCAGAGGGTCGCGACGCGCTTGGCGGAGTATGCCGGCGAGCGCGAGGCGGCGGGGTTGCCCGCGGAGGACGAGTCGGCGCGCCGGGCCACCGTGGGGCGGCTGCTGGCCGAGGAACTGGGCGCCCAGCGCCGTCTGGCCCTCATGCAAGGCAGCAAGATCATCGATGCGGCCGTCGAGGAGCGGGTCGCTCAGGCGGTTACGGATGCGCTGTTCGGCACGGGCAGCCTGGAGCGGCTGCTGGCGGACACCACGATCGAGAACATCTGCGTCAACGGCTGCGACGTGGTGTGGGTCAAGGACGCGGCCGGGGCGTGGCGCCGCGAGGGGCCGGTAGCGGCCTCGGATGCTGAGCTGGTGGAACTCGTGCGCACCCTCGCGGCCGGCACGGGAGGCGAGGAGCGGCGCTTCGATCGGGGCATGCCGCGCCTGAACCTCCAACTCGCCGATGGCTCACGCCTCTTCGCGGTCATGGCCGTCACCGGCCGGGTGTCGCTGACGATCCGCCGCCACCGCTTCCCGGCGGCCTCGATGGCCGAGCTGGTGCGCCTGGGCGTATGCGATCGGCAGCTCGCCTCGCTTCTCACGGCGCTGGTGCGGGCGCGGAAGAACATCGTCATCGGCGGCGGTACCAACGTCGGCAAGACCACGGTGCTGCGGGCCTTCGCCCACGAGATCCCGCCCGAGGAACGTCTCGTGACGATCGAGGACACCTTCGAGCTCGGCCTGGATACGGATACGGTCGCTCATCCGAATGTGGTGGCCATGCAGGCGCGGGAGCCGAACATCGAGGGCAAGGGCGGCATCGACCAGGCAGAGCTGGTGCGTTGGGGACTTCGGATGTCCCCGGACCGGGTCATCGTCGGCGAGATCCGCGGGGCCGAGGTCATCCCAATGTGCAACGCCATGTCGCAGGGCAACGACGGCTCACTGTCCACCATCCATGCCTCCACCTCACGCGGGGTGTTCACCAAACTCGCCTCCTACGCCGCGCAAGCCCCCGAGCGGCTCTCGCTGGAGGCGACAAACCTGATGGTGGCCTCCGCGGTCCACTTCGTCGTACACCTGGGCTGGGACGCCGCCGGGTGCCGAGTGATCGACTCGGTGCGCGAGGTCATCGACGCCGACGGCACCCAGGTCGTCTCCAACGAGGTCTACCGCACCGGCCCGGACGGCCGAGCTGTTCCGGCCGCCCCGCTGCGTACGGAGACTGTTGACGAGCTGGTGGCGGCTGGACTGGAAGTTGAGGGCTCTGCCTTCTCGTTCTGGGGGGTGGGGTGATGTCCGCGTTCAGCCTGGGGCCGGGAGCGTTGACGGCCGTGGCGGTGGCGTGCGGAACGGTGTGCGGCCTGGGAATTGTGGCGCTGGTTTACGGCATCGTGCGGCGTGGAGAGTGCGACGTTCGGCCTGGAGTTCTGCGCGGGGTAGTCACTCGGCTGCCTGCGGACTGGACCAGTCGGCGCGTAGTCGTTGCGGTGACCGTCGGGGTGGTCGCGGGGGCGCTGACGAGGTGGCCGGTGGCGGCGGTGCTGACCACGGTTGCCGTCCTCACGCTCCCCGGCCTGCTCGGACCGGACCGAGCGGCAGCTCGGCGCACGGAGCGGATGGAAGCGCTGGCGGCGTGGACGGAGATGCTGCGCGACACGCTCTCCGCGGCGGCCGGCCTGGAACAGGCCGTCCTGGCGACGGCGGACATCGCACCGGCCGCGCTGGAGAGGGAGATGCGGAAACTCGCCTCTGCTACCCGATCGGGGCACCCTCTGCCCGCCGCACTGCGAGCGTTCGCCGCAGACGTGGACGATCCGCTGGCCGATGTGGTGGTAGCCGCGCTGGTCATGGCGGCCGAACAGCAGGCGAGCCAGTTGGCGCCGCTGCTGGGCGAGCTGGCGGAGTCGGTGCGCGAGCAGGTAGCCATGCGCCAGCGCATCGACGCCGGACGCGCCAGCGTACGCACCGGCGTACGCGTCACGGTGATCGTCACCCTCGGCATGACGCTCGGGCTAGTGGTTCTCAACCGTCCCTACCTGGATCCTTTCGACACCTGGACGGGCCAGGCCGTCTTGGCCGTGGTGGGCGCCCTGTTCGCGATCAGTTTCACCTACCTGTCCGCCATCGGCCGCATCGACGAACCGGTCCGGCTCATCAGCACCGACCCCGCCGGGCGTGCCTCGGCCGCCGAAACGGGAGGTATCTCGTGATTGTCGTTCTCCTCGGTGTGCTCTTCGGCGCCGGAGCGACCACGCTCGTCTACGGGCTGCGCCCGCCCCGACCCACGCTCGCCGACGTCCTCACCACCCTCAACCCCCAGACCCAACCTGCCCCTTCACAGGCGGCTGCGAGGGAGGAGATGGAGTGGGCGACCCGACTCGGGCGGCGCGCCGTACCGCTGGTGCGGGCGCTCGGCTTCCCCACCGCCTCACTGCGCGCAGACCTCGCCGCCTGCGGCACAGGCGAGGAACAGCACCTGGCCAGCAAGGCAGTCTGCGCGACCGTCGGGCTGGTCACGCCGTGGGCTGCGACCGTGCTGCTGCGCATGGGGGCCGATATTGCAGCGGGGTGGTGGATGCCACTGGCCGGCTCGCTCGTCCTTGCCGCGGTGCTGTTCTTCGTCCCCGATCTCGGCATCCGCAGGCAGGCGGAACGCCGACGTCACGAGATGCGCCACACCCTCAGCCTCGTGCTGGACCTGACGGTGATCGCACTCGCCGGCGGCGCCGGCGTCCAGCAAGCACTCGCGCAGGCCGTCGCCATGCCGCAGAGCTGGGCGGCGGGCAGACTACGCCACGCACTGCACGTCGCGCAGCTCACCCGCACCACGCCCTGGACCCACCTGGGCGAGCTGGGACGGCAGCTGGCCGTGGCCGACCTGAGGGAACTCGCTTCGACGCTGAGCCTTGCGGGCACCGAAGGCGCCAAGGTCCGCGGCTCGCTCGGCGCGAAGGCGCGAGCGATGCGGCGCCGCAGGGTGTCCGAGGCCGACGGGGACGCACAGGCAGCCACCGAGCGGATGTCGTTGCCGGTGGTGGGGCTGTTCACCGCTTTCCTGCTGCTGATCGGCTACCCGGCCCTCGCACACGTGCTGTCCATGAGCTGACTGCCCCTCACCCCCCACGCGGGCCTGGCCTACTCCCGTACCACCCGAACCACCTGAACGAGACGAAAGAGCACTTGCATGTCGCACCTGAACACCCTGGCTCGCCGTCTGCGCGACCACCTGGCCAAAGTACGTCAGGAGGCCCGCGACCATGGGGACGCGGGCTACACCACCGAGACCGTCCTGATCACAGCTCTGCTCGCCATCTTGGCCATGACCGTGGTGGGCATCATCGTCGCCAAGGTCACCGCCAAGGCCAAAGGCATTGACCTGGACTAGACGCCGTGAACCCACTTCTTCGCAGGCTGCGTGACGACCGCGGATCGGCGAGTACCCAGCTGGTGCTCGTCGTCCCGGTGCTGTTGCTCCTGGTGTTGCTGATCGTCCAGTTCGCTCTGGTCTGGCATGCGCGGCACATCGCGCAGTTCGCCGCTCAGCGTGCCCTGGCCGCTGCTCGCGTCAAGGACGCCACCGCTGCGGACGGCCGGGCCCAGGCCCGGCGCAGTCTTGCCGTCCTCGGCAGCCGCATCCTGGCCGCCCCGTCCGTAGCGGTCGACCGCACTACAGCGCAGACCACCGCGCGGGTCGGCGGGACGGTGATAGCGGTCGTCCCCGGCCTGGCCCTGCACGCCTCCGGGACCGCGTCAGGCCCCACCGAGAAAATCACCACCCCTTCCGGAGAGCGGTCATGACGCCACGGATGGACCGCGGCCAGCACGATGGCGACCGCGGATCCACCTCGGTGGAGCTGGTGCTGGCCACCCCACTGCTGATGCTGATCCTGCTGGTTGTCGTGGCACTGGGGCGGCTCGCCGACGCCCGCCTCGTCGTGGCCGACGCTGCCCACCAAGCCGCCCGTGCCGCCTCCCTCGCCCGCAGCGAGCGCGCTGCCCGCACCCAGGCCCGACATGCCGTGACCGCAGCGCTCAAAGAAGCCGGAGCCGCCTGCCGACACCCCGGCGTCACCGTCACCACCGGTGGCCTGACCCCAGGCGCCAACGTCTCGACGCGGGTTGCGTGCACCGCCGACCTGGGTGACCTCACCTACACCGGCTTGCCCGGCCACGTTCCTCTGGCCGGCACCGCCGTCTCCGCCGTCGACTCCTTCAGGAGCACAGCACCGTGAAACAGCGCCTGCGAGCACACCTGGCGCGTGTCCGCACCGGGTTCTCCAAGGGAGACGACCGCGGTGAGGTGACGGCGTTCGTCATCGGCATCATGGCTGCGCTGTGGCTCTTCGCCGGAATCGTCGTCGACGGCGGCTTGGCCCTCGCCGGCAAAGCCCGAGCTGCCGACGTGGCGCAGGAAGCCGCGCGCACCGGCGCACAACAACTCGACATCAGCCGCCTACGTCACCCAGGACACTCACGACTCCACGACGACGTCCGCCTCGTCAGCGCCAACGCCACCCGCGCCGCCCGCACCTACGTCGCCTCCGCCGGAGACCGCGGCACCGCCTCCGTGAAGGGCAACGCCGTCACCGTCCACGTCACCCACCGCTACCGCACACAGATCCTCCAGCTCATCGGCCTGCACACCCTCACCCTGCACGCGTCGGCCACGGCAAACGCCGAACGCGCGATCCCATAGCGGCTGATTCCCCTTCCGGCTGCAGAGAGCGAACCCGGCGATGACCCACCACAGTGCACTACGCGAGCGACTGACCGCGGCTCTCACGGTGCTTTGCACCCTCACCCTCACGCTCGCCCTGCTGGCCGGAATGCCCTACCTCCTGTGGCAGGCCACCGGCGTCCCCTGGCCCGACCACATCTCCTCCTGGCACGAACTGGGCGAACGACTGGCCGAGCCGCTCAGCGACCCCCTGGTTCTCGACTTGCTGGCCGTTGTGGGCTGGGTGTGCTGGGCCGCCTTCGCCTACACCGTGCTCCGGGAAGTCTGCTGGTACACCGCCCACCTGCCGCAGCTGCTGCACGACCGTCGCGCCCACAACGACCATGTGGCTGCTGTGTCCGTGAAGAGCTCGCTGGCCGCGCTGTGCATCGGCACCCTCGTCATCGCCCTGCTCAGCCTCTGGCGCCCTTCAACCGCCACCGCACAGCAGGTCTCCCCAGCGGACGCGGCCAGGGCACCGGTTGCCGTAACCGCCCCGCTCACCCCCTCGGCGCAGAAGGCCATGGCCACGGCAGTGGCGTCGCATCCGGGCCGCCCGGGGCAGGATGCCAGCGCCGCGGCAGTCGGGCACATCGAGTACACCGTGCAGGAAGGCGACACCCTGTGGGACATCGCCCACACCTATCTGGGAGACGCACTGAAGTGGCCGCGGATCTACGCACTCAACAAAGACCGCGTACAACGCGACGGGGACCAGCTCACCGACCCGGACCGTCTCAGGCCCGGCTGGCAACTGACCATCCCCGCCGCCCACCAGCCCCCGGCACCACCGCCCAGCGCTGACCGAGCAAGCCCCGCCGCATCGCAGACTGCACCACCGTCTCCGTCCGCCTCGGCAATGCCTGCACGGCCAGCACCCGACCGGAAACCGGCCGCTGGCCAGCACCTCGACCGCGCGCACTCCCTATCCCAGCCAGACCGCGAGTTCGATGCCACCGTCGGGAGGACAGACAGGGAGAGCGGCCCCGCCGCCATCGGCTTCGGCGAGGCCGGCCTGATCGGCATCACTGGGGCAGCAGGGCTCCTGGCCGCCCGCCGCTACTGGTACGTGCACCAACGCCGCCTGCGCCGACCCGACGACGAAGCGCCGGCCCTGAGCCCACTGGTCGACAAGGCCGCCCAAGCAGCGCACGCGGCCACACAGCCCCGCCGCCCCCACGACCCCGAAGCCCTGGTCACCCGCCGCCACCCACCGCAGCAGCCCCGCAGCGCGGACACGGTGACCATCGGAGTCGACGACAACACCGAAGTCCCCCTCGACATCCTGGCCACCACCGGCGGCTGCACCTGGACCGGACCGGGCGCCGAGGACGCCGCCCGCGCCCTGCTCACCGGCATCCTCACCGCAGCCGAACGCCAACGCCCCGGCCCACCCCGCGTCAGCGCCGTCGTCCCCGCAGAACTCGCCGCCCGCCTGCTGCCCGGACTGCCAGCGGAGTTCACCGCCCTGACCCAGACCACCGATACTGCCCATGCCGTCCAGGTTGCCGAACACCACCTGATCGCCCACGCCCGCGCACAGCACGAACGCGATACCCCGACAACCCCACCTGAGGCAGCAGATCCGGCCGACGAGGCTGCCCCGGGCACCCTGCTCCTGCTCGCCACCGCTGAGCGCGCCTACCTCGGCCAGCTCCAGGCAATGGCAGCCCGCAGCCGGCCCGGCATCCTGGCCGTCCTCACGCTCGACACCCCGCTCCCGGACGCCGAGCACTGGCACATCGCGACCGACGGAACCACCAACCGGCCTAGCACACACCCGCAACAACATCCCGGCCTGAAGCTGTTCCACCTCACACCCGACGCCAGCCGCGAGGTAACCCAAGTCCTCCTCGGCGCCCACGGCCAACGCCCCAACCTGCGCATCCTCCCCACCCAGAGCACACCCCCACACGACAAGCAGCCCGATGCCGCAGCCACCTCGGAGCCCGAGCCCGAGGAGGAAGCCGACCCCAGCGGCCCCCACCCCACCAGCACCTTCCGCCCGGCACAGGCCAAGCCCGTCCGGCTTCACGTTCTCGGCCCCATCACCCTGTTCGCGCGTGGCCATGCTGAACCCATCGGCACTAACCTCCGGCCTGAAGTCCATGAATTCCTCGCCCTGCTCGCCGCCCACCCCACCGGCCTCCTGGCCACCGACATCGCCGACAAACTCCACCTCGAACCCGACAACGTACAAGGCACACTGAAAAACCTACGCCGCGCTGTACGCCGCGCCCTGCGCGCAGCAACCGGAATCACCGCGCAGGAATTCATCCTCCGCCAAGGAGAACTCCACAAGCTCCATCCCGAGCTCGTTGAAACCGACCTGGTTGATTTCACATGCGCTCTCAAGCATGCGCTTTCTGGAAATGGAGTGCACGATTCGGAGAATGACGCAGTGTCGGCCGTGCGCGAGGCGTTGAGCCACTACCGTGGTCCTTTCGCGCAGAGCGGTGATTACCTGTGGGCCGACGCGCTCCGGGAGCACTTCACCACCCAGGCCACCGACGCCGCCCTCCGCCTGGCACATCAAGCCGAGCGTGCAGCCGCAGACCCACAGCAGCGGGACGCCATCCTGCCCCTGCTGGAGCACTTGGGGTCCATTCACCCGGACCACGAGCGGCTGGCCCAGCACACCATCCGCCTCTACCAAGCAGCCGGCCGCCACGACGCCGCCCGACACGCCTACGCCCGCCTCGAACGCCATCTCGGCGAGCTCGGTCTTGAGCCCGACCCAGCCACCCGAGCCCTCCTCGCCTCCCGGGCGCCCCACCCTCAGCGGACCCGGTCTCGATAAAGCCGCAGGTAAACCCCGCTCCGCGCCTCATGAACTACCGCGGAGGCTCGATGTCGTTTCCCCTGTCGTATCGGGGGTCGTATCCACAGTCGCTTCCATGTACGCGCTTGGATGCGACGCCCCTGGCCGGCTGATAACCGCAGGTCAGGCCGGCTGCGAGCCACTGCTGGGCGGGGCCGACTGTATATCGGTGCAGCAAAGCATCCCGATCTACTTGTGACAGGCCCCGGGCCCCGAGCCTCGCGCGTATGCCGGCGGCCATCCGCAGCTCTTCCGGCGCAGCCCCATCCCCACTGCCTCGCCTGACGCTGCCCACTACTTCCTAGCCTGGGAACTGCGCAGCACCACACAACCGCGAAGCGCAGCACCACACAACCGCGAAGCGCGGCGGCGCCCGGGCGTAGCCGAGGGTGCCGCCGCGCCGGGGGCCGCGCCGGGGGCCGCGCCGGGGGCCGCGCCGGGGGCCGCGCCGGGGGCCGCGCCGGGGGCCGCGCCGGGGGCCGCGCCGGGGGCCGCGCCGGG
>NZ_JBIAWT010000002.1:717390-873966 GCF_042895955.1 Streptomyces sp. NPDC001339
GGGGCCGCGCGACTGGAAAACTGTCGTGCATCCCGCGAACCACGACGCCTTGTGTCGTGCCGCCGGAAATTCCCCTGAAAACCCGTCGTGAATTCACGAGAATTCCAGCATTATCAAGCCGGAATCCGGCTTTAGGCGTGGTGCGAGTCGAGCTATATTTGAATTGTTCCCGGGGAAACGGGAATTGAAATCCCGCCGATTTCTTCGCGGAGTATATCCGCGCCTGGGGTGAAGTGCGGCCAAAAACTGGCGTCCCGTCAGTTAATTGTCGCCGCTGCATCAATCACCCGAGAAACAACGCCGCCTGCAAATAGCGCGGCAGTCCCACCTCATACGCCCGAAGACGGAGCACGCCCATGTACCACGCGTCAGACGACAACGCCCCTGCCATCCCGCGCATCCCCCGGCCCCGACCGCCGCTGGACTCCAAGCCCCCGCAGCCCCGACCGCCCCGACAGCCCACCGTGCCGCGCCAGGCGCCGCCCGCTGACAAATAGTCAACCTGCCCTGCCCCTCCGCAACACGCACGATCGGAGCCATACGTGACCACCCAGCCCCAACCGGCACCCGCCACCCCCACCTCGCCCACCTCCTCCGCTACGCCATCGAAGGCGCGCCCTGGTGAACTGCGGGCGGCCGTCGCCAAGATCCTGGCCGGACAGCCGACGGCGATGTTCAGTGTGACCGAACTGGCGAAGATGCTGGGGCACTCAGGGGGCGCCGTCGGCAACGCCTGTGAAACCCTGGTGGCCCGAGGCGAGGCCCAGCGGGTAGGCGCCAAACCGCGCATGTACCGGGCAACTCCCTGCACCGCCACCGCAGCCCAGGCCACGCCTTCAACTCCACCCGGTACCAGTTCGCCCCTGCCCGGACCACGCCAGACCGCCCCCCAGACGACGGCAGCTCCGCCACCGGGCGGCAGGCCGCAGCCGGTCACCCGCCCCAACGGCCAGCAGTACCTCCCCAGGGCCCTGGCACAACTCCCCGACGTCGAAGCACTCCGCAAACTGCGCGAAGCAGGCGTGGCGGTGCTGTTGTACGGACCGCCGGGCACGGGCAAGACCTCGCTGATCGAGGCGGCCTTCCCGGACCTGATCACAGTGGCCGGGGACGGTGACACCACCGTCGGCGACCTGATCGGCGAATACACCCAGGACGAAAGTGGCGGCTACGAGTTCGTCTACGGGCCATTGGTCACCGCGATGCAGGAGGGCCGCGCCCTGCTCCTGGACGACGCGACACTCATCTCGCCGAAGGTGCTGGCCGCGTTGTATCCGGCAATGGACGGGCGGCGGCAGATCCAGGTCAAGGCCCACAAGGGCGAGACGATCACCGCCGCCGACGGCTTCTACGTGATCGCCGGTCACAACCCGGGCGTGCACGGCGCGGTATTGACCGAGGCGCTGGCCTCGCGGTTCAGCGTGCAGATCCAGGTCGGCTCCGACTACGACCTGGCAGCCTCCTTGAAGATCAATTCCACGGCGGTGCGCATCGCCCGGCGCCTGGCCACCAGCCAGAAGACAGGCGAACTGGGATGGGCTCCCCAGCTACGGGAGTTGATCGCCTTCCAGAAGATCGCCGATGTCCTGGGCACCGAGGCGGCCTTCTCCAACCTGGTCGGCATCGCTCCCCTGGAAGACCGCGACACCGTCGCCGAGATCGTCACCAAGGCCGTCGGCAGGCCGGTCACTGCCCTGGCCCTGGGCCGCCAGCTCTAACCACCCCGGGCCCGGCCACCCGCCGGGCCCCACCTGCCCACCTCCGCGCCACCCACACCACCACAGCACCCTCGCACGAAGG
Organism: Streptomyces sp. NPDC001339; assembly: GCF_042895955.1. NCBI lineage: Bacteria > Bacillati > Actinomycetota > Actinomycetes > Kitasatosporales > Streptomycetaceae > Streptomyces > Streptomyces sp. NPDC001339. Next base: position 719,191 of record NZ_JBIAWT010000002.1, read on the forward strand.
GAACAACCTGCCATGACTGCCCAGTTGCACAGCCACCTCCAGCCCACTCCCCCCGCCCTGTCCCAAGCCGAAGAAGCCATCGCACGCTGGGAGGACGACGGCGGCCTCATCCCCGAACCCCGCCCTGCCGCCCACAGTAGCCACTGGCTGCGCATCGGCGCAGCCCTCAGCGCCCGCCTGCCCGAACTCACCAGCCGCGAAGACGTCCTGGTCACCTGCCAGCCAGGCACCCGCTCTGGCGCACCGGCCGCCTTCTACCCCACCCTGGCCGAGCTGGAGATCGACGCCACCCTCTTCGCTCCGATGAACCCGGCGACCATCCGCCCCGAGCGCCCCGGCGATGAGGAACGCTACCCGGTGGCGTGGGGTGCCCTGGTGCACGAGGCGGCCCACGCCGCCCACAGTCACTGGCTCACCCCGCCCGCACTGCGCGGAACGGCCTTGGATACGGCGGCGCAGGTGCTGGAGGAGTCCCGCGCCGAACTCGCCCACCTTCACCGCCGCCCCGGTGACCGCCGCTACCTGCGGGTCTCGATCCACACCCTGGTCCTGGACGACTTCACCGCCCAGACCCCTACCGACCGCTGGCAGGCCGCAATGGCGGCCGGGCTGATCCTGGCCCGCCGCGACGCCGGAATCTTCGACCCGGACGAAACCGAAACCCTCGAAAACACTGTCACCGGCATCCTCGGCCCCGACCTCCTGCAAACCCTCGCCGACATCTGGACAGCGGCCCACAGCACGGCGGACGGGGACGGCCAGACGATGATGGAGCACGCCCGCGCCTGGTGCCAGGCCCTCGGCACCCAACCCAACGCACCCGAGCCACCCCCGGGACCGGATGGCGGCCGTAAGGGCGAGCTGGCCGAGGCGATCGGCAAGGTCGTCGGCCAGGTACGGGCGAACGAGGCTGCGCAGGCTGCTGCCGAAGCCCGGGTTGCCGCCGCCCGCGCGGCCCGCGCACGGGCCAAGGCCGCCCAGGCCGAGCAGGCGCGGCAGGCCGCGAAGACCGCCGCGAAGGTCTTCGCCCCCGGCGGCCGCCCGCACACCCCAGGCAACAAGCCCGGCAAGGGCCGCCGCCGCTCGCCGGTGACCGGCACCCGCGCCCCGGCGCCTGCGGAGAAGGCCGCTGCCGGGCAACTGGCCCGGGCCCTGCGGGCTGCCGCCTACCGGGAACGCACTGCCACCACCACCGCCTCGGCAGCCCCGCCCGGACGCCTCAACATGCGCCAGGCCCTGGCCCGCGACGCCCAACGCGCCGCAGGCGTCACCCCCACCGCAACCCCCTGGACCCGCACCACCCACCGCCCCCACCCCACCCCACCACTCCGCGTCGGAATCGCTGTGGACGTCTCCGGATCCATGGGATCGGCCACCGCCCCGATCGCCTCGGCCGCCTGGATCGTCGCCAAGGCCGCAGCCCTCACCGACCCCGACTCCCGCACCGCCACCGTCGCCTACGACCAGGCCATCACCGCCATCACCGCACCAGGCCGCGCCCCCGCACGCGTGACCCAGTTCAACGCCAACGGGCTGGGCCACAGCCTCGCCGAAGCCACCGACGCCCTCACCGCCGCCCTCGACCTCACCCAACAGGGGGCAGGCCGCCTGCTGGTCATCGCCTCCGACGGCTACTACCACCCCGACGAAGCCACCCGCGCAACCGAACGCATCACCGCCCTACGACAGGCCGGATGCGCCGTCCTATGGCTCGCCTTCGACCCCGACCCCCGCCCCCTACCCGGCACCACCCTGCTCGAACTCACCGACCCCGCCCAGGCCGCCACCGCCATCGGCAAGGCCGCCACCGCCGCCCTCGCCACCACCACCTGACCCCTGGGGCCGCCCCGGCACCGCCCGGGGCGGCCTCGCAGTCCCGTACGCGCGGGATACGGGTCTGCGCCGAGCACGTCTTCGACCGGCTGAAGGACCCGATGGCTCTCCGAGGTTGCCGCCGGAAGAGCCATGTCCACCGCGCCATGCTAGGCAGCTCCCGCCTGCGCAGCGTCACTGTTGCAGGGGGACCAATGAGCGAGAAGGTCGGCAAGCACGTTCGAGATCTCTTTTACCGGACCGCCCTTACAAGCCGCGATGGCATTGCCCATCACTGAGGGGAGACTGTTCCGCCACACCGGGATTGCCACCATGGCAGGAACTGATCCGGGCGGTTTGTGATGATGCCGTTCACGCCCCATGACGTCGCTGCCTGCCATTCGCTTTCGCGGTTGACCGTCCAGACGAATACCTGAACGCCGGCTGCCTTGAGCTGGTTCACCGCCGCAGGACGGGCGGAGAGCCCCTTGAAGTTCACCGCGTACGCACTGAGAGAGAACTTGCGGGCCGTGGCCACGGGGTCCGGGTCGAGGCTGGACCGCAGCAGCGCGACCTTGGTCCTGTGCGCTGAGTCGGCTGCATGCCGCACCACATCCTCATCGAAGGACTGGACCATCGTGCGTTCAGTCATGCCTGCCTCGGCGACGAGTCTGAGTGCATGCTCCACGGCTGCGGACGTCTGCGGCCCCTTGATTTCCAAAAGGAGACGAGTGGACCTGACCTTGAGCGAGGCCAGCACCTGTTCCAGGGTGGGCACGCTCCCACCGCCCTTCACCGTCAGTTTGGATATCTCTGCGGCGGTGAGCTGGTCGATGCGTCCCGTCCCGTTGGTCATCCTGTCCACGGTCGCGTCGTGCATGATGACCGGCTGACCGTCCTTGGTGAACTGCACATCGGTCTCGACCCACTCCGCGCCGCGATCAGCCGCCGCCTCCAGTGAGGCAATTGTGTTCTCCGGAGCAATCTCAGGTGCGCCGCGATGCCCGACGGTATACGTGAGAGAGCATTGAACAGTGGAACCCTGTTCAGCGATGCGGATGTTATCGATGGTTCCGGCGAAGTGTTCTTGCCAGGTGTATTTGTAGAAGAGGCGGCCGATCTGCAGGGCGCTTCTGGCGCGCCAGGGGGTGGTGAAGTCGGCTGCTGTTTGTGGTGTGCCGTTGACGTATAGCTGGATCTTCTTGGCCGCTGCGTCGTACACGCCGGTTAGCTGGGTCCAGACTCCGGCTTGTGCAGAGTCTTGGCTTATTGATCGGATGATGGCTGTGTCGTCGGTGTCTTTGGTGTGCCGGTTGAAGACCCATTTGTCGTAGTACTTGGAGTAGTAGAGCTGGAATCCGCTGGCACGGTTTCCTGCCTGGGACAAGAAGGTGTAGTTGCGGTCTTTGTTGTCGAGCTTGACCCAGGCGGAGACCGAGAACGATTTTGTCGTGTCCACTACCGGCCCGGACGTGGCCGCATATCCCGATGTCCCGTTGAGGTGCAGTGCGGTGCCGATCTTGCCTTCGGCGCCCAGTTCGGTTCCGCTGCCGGCCAGTGTGGCGACCGGTCCTGCGCCTTTGCCTCCGCTGGCTCGCGTGCTACCTGACGCCTCGTCCAACGGGAACGAGGCCAGCTCTTGGAGATGCGACGGCAGACGGCCACCCGCGATCGCCACGACGTCGGTCGGCGTGACTGCGGACTGCACGGTCCGTACATCATCGATGAGGCCGCCCGTGTGCTCCTGCCAAGCTCCCCGGTAGTGCAGTCGGCCGATCTGCAAACCACCACTCGCCCGCCAGGGGGTGGTGAAGTCGGCTGCTGTTTGTGGTGTGCCGTTGACGTATAGCTGGATCTTCTTGGCCGCTGCGTCGTACACGCCGGTTAGCTGGGTCCAGACTCCGGCTTGTGCAGAGTCTTGGCTTATTGATCGGATGATGGCTGTGTCGTCGGTGTCTTTGGTGTGCCGGTTGAAGACCCATTTGTCGTAGTACTTGGAGTAGTAGAGCTGGAATCCGCTGGCACGGTTTCCTGCCTGGGACAAGAAGGTGTAGTTGCGGTCTTTGTTGTCGAGCTTGACCCAGGCGGAGACCGAGAACGACTTCGTCGTGTCCACCACCGGCCCGGACGTGGCCGCGTACGCCGACGTCCCGTTCAGCTGCAGCGCGGTACCGACCTTGCCCGCAACCCCCAGTTCGGCGCCACCACTCAACTGCGCAACGAACTCCTCGGCGACGCCGCCCGACACCCGCCGCGAACCACCCCCCTCATCAAGGGTGAAGGTTGCTTTCTCGGCCAGGGAGGCTTCATCGACGGTAGAGGGTTGCGCAGCAGACGATCTGGTAACCGAGCTACTCGATACGGTTGCCCACAGGATTGCCGCAAGCGCCATGACCAATACAAATATCAACGGCAGCGTGAATCTGCCATGCAGTTTCATCCTAAATCCTCACCAATCAAGCAATCCAGTGCAGAGAGCAGGGCACCAACGCCCGCAAGAAGCTGAGGGCTGGTCCGGCAGGATCTGCCGGACCAGCCTTCGCTAAGAGAGTGTGATTCGCCGACCGCTAGTTATTGATTCGCAGGCCGTCGCTGATGATTTCGCCGGCCTCGACGGGCCGATCCCAGATGCGGATGTTGTCGATGGTTCCGGCGAAGTGTTCTTGCCAGGTGCCCTTGTAGAAGAGGCGGCCGATCTGCAGGGCGCTGCTTGCGCGCCAGGGGGTGGTGAAGTCGGCTGCTGTTTGTGGTGTGCCGTTGACGAACAGCTGGATCTTCTTAGTCGCCGCGTCGTACACGCCGGTCAGCTGGGTCCAGACACCTGTCTGTGCGGAGTCCTTGCTCATCGACCGGGCAATCTGTGTGTCGTCGGTGTCCTTGACGTGCCGGTTGAAGACCCACTTGTCGTAGTACTTGGAGTAGTAGAGCTGGAACCCACTGGCGCGGTCTCCCGCCTGGGACAGGAACGTGTAGTTGCGGTCCTTGTTGTCGAGCTTGACCCAGGCCGATACCGAGAACGACCTCGTCGTGTCCACCACCGGCCCGGGCGTGGCCGCGTACGCCGACGTCCCGTTCAGGTGTAGCGCGGTGCCGATCTTGCCTTCGACGCCCAGTTCGGTTCCGCCGCCGGCCAGTGTTGCGACCGGTCCTGCGCCCTTGCCTCCGCTGACCCGCGCGCTACCCGATGCCTCGTCCAACGGGAACGAGGCCAGCTCCTGTAGATGCGCCGGCAGACTGCCACCCGCGATCGCCGCTGCATCGTCCTGGCTCACCGCCGACTGCACCAGCCGCACGTCGTCGATGAGGCCGCGAGTGTTCTCCTGCCACGCGCCTTGATAGAGCAGTCGGCCGATCTGCAGGCCGCCACTGGCGCGCCACGGCGTGGTGAACTGCACTGACTGCTGCAACTGGCCGTTCACGAACAACGACAAGGACTGCTTGTCCGCATCGTATGAACCGGTCAGGTGGGTCCACACACCCGACTGGGCGGAAGCATTGCTCATCGCGCGGACGATGGCTGTGTCGTCGGTGTCCTTGGCGTGCCGGTTGAAGAGCCACTTGTCGTAGTACTTGGAGTAGTAGAGCTGGAACCCACTCGCACGGTTCCCTGCTTGGGAGAGGAAGGTGTAGTTGCGGTCTTTGTTGTCGAGCTTGACCCATGCCGAGGCCGAGAAGGACTTTGTCGTGTCCACCACCGGCCCGGACGTGGCCGCGTACGCCGACGTTCCGTTCAGCTTCAGCGCGGTGCCGGTCTTGCCTGCAACACCCAGCTCGGCGCCACCGGCCGGTCGTGCGACAAGCTCCTCGACCGCACCGCCCGACACGCGTCGCGTACCAACGCTCTCGTCCAGGCCGAACCGTGCTTTGCCGCTGAAGGTGCTGCCGTCGAGCCACGGGACGATGTTGTCGGTGCGGGCCGCGATCGCGTCCTCGCCCTGGCCGGACTGCCCCAGGCAGCCGGCGCCGTCGGCGCGGCTCTGCACTGCCGTGATGTGTCCCTTGCCGTCGAGGATCGGACCTCCGGCGTCGCCCTTGCAGATCCGACCGCCCCCCAGCCCCAGGGTGGTGGCGGTGGTGCTCTTCTGGGCCACATTGCTGTGATGGGGGCTGCTCGGCACCCACTCGGTGTCGGTACGACCGAATCCCGCGGCGACCAGCGTAGCTCCATCGGTGGGGGCGCTTCCAGCCAGCGTGGCGGGGGTGACGTCGGTGACCGGAGTGGCCAGCCGGGCGAGCATCACGTCCCGGTCGCTACGTGGTATCAAGTAGTCGATTTTTACGGGGGCCTGTCCGGCGATCGTGGCTGTGGCGTCGAGCGTCGGAGCAGCGGCCGCGGCCCGCATCGGCTTGGCCGGATTGTCAGCGAAACAACTTGCCGCCGTCAGCACCCAGGTCCTGTCGACCAGAGCGCCGCTACAGCTCCGTCCGCCCTCGTGCCCCGGCGTGTTCACGGTGACACGAGCCAGCCACGGACGAGCGGCATCGCCGGACAACGTCGAGGCCGGCTTGCCCTGTCCGACACTGATCTCGACCAGCATGTGCTCGCGGCGCTCGGGGTCGTCGGACTCACCGACCGGCGTCCACTCGTTCTTGTCGTTCTTGGGGACCTCCACCACGCGCTTTGTGTTGTCCGGTGCGGTGAGGGTGAGGTCGACGGCGTGGTCAACGCTGCCCTTGACGGTGAAAACGGCCGGGATCTCCAGGGCGAGGTAGCCGGAGTTGCCGGTGATACGGAAGCAGGTCTTGCCGTTCTTCCGTGACATCACCTCGAACAGGCCCGTGGAGCTGGCGCACTCGGCGAGGGTGATGTGGCCGTCGCCGCGCTTGAGCGCGATCCCCTTCTCTTCCTTGATCTTGTCCGCGCCCGGGTAAGTGAAGTCCTCGATCGCATAGCCGGGCTCGCTGTTCGCGACCGGGACTGTCGACACCTGCCGCGTGGAGTCAGGGGAGGGGGTGGTGGCTAAGACCGTAGCCGCGCAGGCCACGGCCGTCGCACCCGTGGCGGTGATCCGCCGTAGGAGCTTCATGCAAGTTCCCTTGTGTGAAGGTGAGCTGAGCCGCGCCTGCCGTCCCTTCCAGGGCACACTGCATCAAGTGCGGTGTGGTGCGGGCACGGTGAGGCAAAATGCAAACACGGGTTCGTATCCCATGTCACTCAACAAACCTGACGCAAATGAAGCTAAACCGGCACATAGGGGGTTTGTATTCTTTCTCACGGCTTTCACGGCATGCACACACCTAGCCAACAGACCCTCTACTTGCATATCGTCACGAGACGCGCTCTGTTGTGCCTCTGCCCAACGCCCGTACTGCTACCGGGACATGCGCGATGACGACGACGTGAACATGTTTGGCGGCGTGCTGCCGTCTGTGCGCCACCGCCAGGAGCCATCGGATAGGACCACCTTGGACACCACCTACTGGAGCAGGCGGCGATTACTTACCGCTATAGCGGCCACGACGGCCGTCGCCACCACCTCAAGCCTCGTCCTCAACCCCATAGCCGCCCGGGCCGACACCCCGTCGACCGACAGCGACGACGGTGACCCGTTCGCTCTGCCCGACACCGACCGGGCGAAGGCCGTCAATGCCTGGCTGCTGGGCGGCAAGGCCACCCGCGCCGCAGCAGAAGCGGCGCTGATCGGGTCCGACGCCGACATCCAGATCTTCCTGACCGTCGAACTTCCCAAGGCCACGGCGGAAGACAGCCGTGTCGCTGTCGCCACCTCCCTCGCTGGCGGCGGTAAGGGCACCCGGCGTGAGGCTTCCGCGGCGCTCGACGGCGGTGACGCGGCCATTGCCGACTACCTCAAGGGCGGCTTCAAGGCCGGCATCATGGAAGACCTGCGGGCTGCTACTGCCACTGTGATGGCCATGGGCGCCAAGGCCGTACGCCGTGATGGGAGCGCCGCCCTGGACGCGGACACCCAGGCCGCGTTGGAGAAGTTCCTCACCGAAGGCCAGTACACCGCCCGCCTGGAAGACATGCGCGTCGAGGTGTCCACTCTCCTGGTGCAGGCGGGCCCGGAGGTGAAGGAGTATGCCTCCCGAGCTCTCTCCGGCACCGTCAGTGACGTCGAATGGTTCCTCGACACCGGCCAGCACATCGCCCGCGCCCGCGACCAGGAAGCCGCGACGATCGAGGAACTCGTCGCGGTCGTCGAACGCGAAGGCAAGAAGGCCGACGCGAAGACGAAGCAGGCCGAGGAGGCATCCGCCCGCGCCGTGGAGGCCGCCAAGAAGGCCAAGGGAGCTGCGGAGACTGCTGCGGCCGAGGCCAAGGCGGCCCAGGACGATGTGGTCAAGTCCGGCAAGGCGGCTCGCAAGGCAGCCGGGGCCGCGCAAGGTGCGGCCGACTCGGCCCGCGTCGCTATCCGCGCTTCCCACGCCGCCGTCCAGGCATCCCGCCGCGCCGCCTACGCCGCTACCGCCGCGAGCCAGGCCGCAGCCTCCGCCGGCTCTGCTGCCGCCAGGGCATACGGTGCTGCCATCGCCGCGTCCAAGGACGCTTCCCAGGCATCCGCGGCCAAGGACGCCGCCGTCGCCGCCCGCAACGCCGCGGCCAAGGCCCGTAGCGCGGCGAAGGCCGCCGACTTTGCTGCCAGTGCCTCGGCCCAGGCCGCGAGCGCCGGGTCCGCTGCCGCGTCGGCGGCCCGCAATGCCGCCGCTGCCGCGAACGCTTCCGCCGCGGCCGCCTCCGCTGCAGGCAAGGCGCAGGCGGAGGCCGCGGAGGCCAAGCGACAGGCGCGGATCGCCAGCAGCAACGCAAGTATCGCCACCAACGCCGCAGGCACGGCGCAAGCTTTGGCGAACACAGCAGCGCAGGCCGCCCGCACCGCACGCGACGCCGCGAACAGGGCGGCCGACCACGCGGAGAAGTCCGCAGAGGCTGCCGAGTGGGCTGCCAAGTACGCGGGCAAGGCTGTCGAGTACGCGAAGAAGTCCAGCGACTTCGCCAACGCAGCCACCCAGGCCGCGAACACCGCCACCGACGCCGTCACCCAGGCGATCGAGGTGGAGAAGCAGGCGCGGGAGGCCGAGTGGCAGCGCCTGGACGAAGACAGGAAGCAGGCGATGGAAGAGGCCCGCCTGCTCGCACAGATCGAAGAGCAGGAGAAGAGAGAACTCGGGGGCAGACGTACGCAGGCCGAGCAGGCAGAGCAGGCCACGAAGGACCTGGTCTCCAAGGCCGAGTCGGCACTGAAGGCGGGCGACACGGGCCTTGCCACCACCCTCGGGCGCAAGGCGGCCATCGCGTTGATGAACTCCCGCGGCGCCTGGTCACGGGAGGCCGCACGGTTCGCCCTGTCCGGCACGGACGCCGACATCCATGCCTGGATCGACACCGACCGGCAGATCGCGCAGCGGCAGGACGACCGGGAGACCGTCCTCTACCTTGCCCAGATCTCCGCCCCGGACGTCGCCGACGCCGCGACCAAGGCCTTGGAGAGCGACGCCCCGGACGCCGCCACGACGTTCCTCGCCACCGGCGTCATCGAGGCCGCCGCCATGGACAACAGCGTCGCGATCGCCCGCGTCCTGGCCGGCAACCCTGGCAGCGCCGTCAAAAGAGCGGCGAACGACGCGATGAACGCCGGAACTGCCCAAGCCCTGTACGAATTCCTCAGCAGCGGGTACGAGACGGCGCAGCAGGAGGACGACGCGGTCGCTACCGCTGCCATCCTCACCAAGGCAGGCCCGTACACGAAGGCCCACGCCCAGGCCGCACTGGAAGGCCCGGCATGGATGCGCCGCAACTTCCTCGCCTCGGTCCAGCACAAGACCGCACAGCTCGACCACGACTCCGCCACCCACATCGCCGCCATCCAGGGCGCCATCGCCGCTGCCGCGAAGATCGCCCACAAGGCGCAGGAGGACGCCGCCCGTGCGCAGGAGGCAGCGGCGAAGGCCCGCGACGCCGCCGCAGATGCGGTGAAGTGGGCGGACAAGGCGAAGAACTCAGCCCAGCAGGCCGACCACTACGCGAAGCAGGCAGACGCGAACGCGGACGCCGCCGAGAAGTCAGCCAAGAACGCACAAGCCTCGGCCGACAAGGCGAAGCAAGCCGCCACCACCGCCCGCACGGCCGCGCGCTCGGCGAACTACTCGGCCAACCGCGCTGTGGACGCCGCGCGCCGCGCGGTGTCCTCCGCCAACTCGGCTCAGGCGTCGGCCTCCTCGGCCCGCGCCTCCGCCATGCAAGCCGGCAAAGACGCCAAGACGGCAGCATCCGCCGCAACCCAAGCGCACCAGATCGCCATGGCCAAACGGAAGGCCGAAATCGAGGCAGCTGCCAGGAAAGCAGCCGAGGAAGCCCGCAAGGCCAAGGCAGCGGGAAAGAACCCGGCCGATACCCCAGAGAATGACAAGACCAAGGATGACCTTCCCTGGTGGAAGGAGACCGCGCAGTGGCTGGCGAACGCCACTAACTGGGCCAGCATCGGGTTCGGATTCGCCTCCGCTGTCACCGGTCTCGCCGGCCTGGCGGTCGGAATGTTTGCCCCGCCCGCTGTACCGGTCATTGAAGCTTTCGCGACCGGCTTCGGGCAAACCTCCCTCGTGTTCACTGGACTCAATGTCCTGTTCACCGGAATCGGTTACGGAGTGACGAGCAGCGAGTTCTGGCAATCCCTCGGTAGCGCCGGCCTGAGCTTGCTCACCTTCGGCCAGTCCAAATGGATCGAACAGCTCGGCAGGGTCGAAGAGTTCGGCAAGATCGAACGGATAGTGGCCCCTGTCGCCACGAAGATCACGCAGATCGGGACCGATCTCATATCGCCGGTCACCGGCCTGCTGGGAGCCATCGGATTCTGAAGAGAAAACGTATAGAACCCGTCCAAGGGCTGGCGGCACATCTGCCACCAGCCCTTGGACGCTGCCGAAAGGACGGCCATGCTCGCGCAGCTTCCCCTCGTCTACCTGCTGCTCATGGCAGCTTTCGCCACCTTCCTATTCTGCCTCGCAATGGACAGATGGATAAAGGTACGCAAGCTGACTGTGCTGTGTGCCATCATTTCTGTCGGATGCTGCCTCGGTATGATCGTGGTAGGCAATCTCCAGTACCAGCACTGGAATGCGCGGCAGATGCTGGTTTTGTACTCCTTCACATGGATCGGAATCACGATCGGCTTTCTTCCGCCCAGAAAACTGCTCCTCAAATACTGCGAGGAATGGCGCCGAGGCGTGAAGAGGGAAAAGTACGAGTACCCTGCGCGATACGTGACGTATGCCATTATTTCAGTCGGCCTGATGGATCTCTTGGCATTCGTTCTTGCGAAATGACGCACGCCGCGCCGTGCCCCCATCGATAGTCGCACGCCCCCGCCGTCCCGCGGCGGGGGTGCCGAGACGGCGGCGAGGCGGCCAAAAGGGCTGACCGAGGGGCGAGGGCCGGGTGCACACCGCTGGTATGCGGGGTGCACCCGGCCCTCGGCGCAGGTGGGCGGCTACTAGGGGTTGTTCACGGTCGAGTTGGCGAGCCGGAACGTGCGTGGCCGGTCGCTGACCTGCTCGGCGATACCCTGACTGACCAGCTTGTCGAGGGCGTTGGCGATGGCACCCGAGGACTTCTCGATGATGCGGCTGATCCGGGTGGCGGTGAATGCCTCATCGGGGTGTGTCCGGAGGTGCTCGATGACCATCTGTCGGAGCGCTCCCGGCGCGAGTCGCCTGTCCGTAGGAGCTGCGGATTGTGCCGGTACGGTCGGGGGCTCGGCGCTCACCTGCGGTGAGGGAGCGCTGCCGGGGCCCTCTTCACCGTGCGAACTGTTCGCCCTGGTGCCCTCGCTGTCGTCGTTCCCCGTGTCCTGGGGGCTGTCGTCCTGGGGCATGTTGGAATCTCCGGTGCCGGTGCCGGTGTTGCTGGTGTCTGCGTCCGTATCTGCGCTGTCGGTGTCCGGTGCCGTGGTCTCCGGAGGGGTCTGGTCCGAGGAGTCGTCGGTTTCCGTAGCGCTGTCGGTTGGCTGCGTTGTGTCGTGCGTGGAGGGTTCCGGCTGGGCGGGAGTGGGTGTGTTGTCGTTGTCTTGCGTGCCGTTGGCCTTGTGGGCGGGGGCGGTGCGGTACCAGAGGTCGGGCGTGCGCCGGGGGCCGTCGTGGCCGCCGGGGGCGCGTTCGGCCAGGCCGCGCTGTTCGAGGAGAGGAAGTGCCCTTCCGGCAGTGGATTTGCCGACGCCTGCGGCACAGGCGAGCTCGACGACGGTGGCCGGTTCGGTGAGGCCGATCAGTTCCGTATAGATGGCGGCTTGCGCTCCGGTCAGACCGGTCAGCGGTGCAGAAGCGGGGGTTTGCGTCGGTGTGGTGTCAGAGGTGGTGTCGGACATGTTGGGGTCCTCGATTCCGTTGTGAGCGGGTGGTTGAGGTCCCCGGCCGGGGCGGCCCATGTGTGGGCCCGTGGGGTTCGCCGGGCGCGTGCGCATCGCGTGGTCCCGGCGACATAGCCGTGGCGAGCGCGGGCTTGTGTCGTGCGGCCCGCGGTTCGTTGGCCGTGACCATGGACGCTCGAACCCGGCGGGAAGTCAAGCGACCCGATCGCACGGGATCGGAGCTGGTCAGAGCGGTAGCGCGAGATCGCGGACAGATCGGGGTGGAGCGGTGCGCCGATCCCGATCGGCGCACCGCCGGTGGCATGCGGTTTCGTTCTCGCCGGTCGATCGGTCCAGGGGTGAGGTGGGGCGGGGCGGTTCATTCGATTGGGGGTGGTGGGTCGGGGTGGCGGGTTTGCAGATGGTGGTGGATCTGTCGGGCGCGTTCGGGGCCGATGTGCAGATCGGTGCGCAGCCGCCAGATGCTCGCCGGCCTTCCAGTGGCGGCGCGTGCGGTGTCATCGACGGCGATGGCGCGCGGCCATAGGCCGGTGTCTGCCGCCCCGATGCAGGGAGCTGGCGGGTCGGGGGCGGGCCAGCGGCGGTTCGGGGTGCTGTCGGCCGGGCCGGGCCGGGTGTCGGCCGCGTCGGGGATGTTGCTTGCCGTCGGATCGGGATAGGCGGTGTTCGCCGTCGGTGAGGTGGCGTCTGGTCGGGTGGCTTCGGTGGCTGATCGGAGTGCGAGAGCGGTGGTCGGACCGATCGGTTCGGCCAGCTCGGTGGTCGGATCGGCCGGGTCGGTGGGGCTGGCGGAGCCGATCTGGTCGAGGAGGTTGGTGATGGTGCGGCGGTAGGCGGCGATGGTTTCGGTGAGGGCGATGAGGAGGAGGGCGGGGGTCAGATGGAGCAGGACGGCCGCTGGATCGGCGTGGTCGGGCCAGCCGATCTGCCCGTCGGGCCACAGGCTTTCCCACGTGTTTATGAAAGCGGCGGTGGATCCGGCGCTCCAGCGCAGTGTGGTGGACCAGGCGGGTGGGCGGATGCTCCAGGCGGCCAGGCGTGCGTCGACGTAGAGGACGCCGGCCAGGGCGGTGCCGATCATGGGGTCGAGGAGGACGGCGATGGGGAGGGGGACGTCTCGGCTGGTGGCGAAGCGGGTGACGTTGACCGTGGTGAAGACCAGCGCCAGGATCCCCACCACACACAGGACCCGGGTCATGGCGCGCAGGAGCGTGACGGCTTCGCGGGCTTCGATCTGCTTCACCGGGCACCGCCTCTTCGTGCGGTGGGTCTGGTTGCGCCCTGGAAGGTGGGGGCGGTGGTGCTGGCTGCCGCCTGGCGGACGACTGCTCCGGGGTGTGGGGCGTCGATGGCTTGGCCGCCGCCGATGTTGAGGGTGACGTGAGTGATGCGGGTGGGGCTGGGGCCGAAGAACAGCAGGTCGCCTGGGGCGAGGGCGGCGTCTTTGGGGAGGTGGGGGCCGGTGTCGTATTGGGCTTGGGCGATGCGTGGGAGAGGGATGCCTGCGGCGCGGTAGGCGGCCTGGGTGAGGCCGGAGCAGTCGAAGCCGCCGTCGGAGGGTCCGTCGCCGCCCCAGACGTAGGGGGTGCCGAGCTGGGAGCGGGCGAAGGAAACCGCCTTGACAGCAGCTCCTGTTGGGTCGGGTGTGTGAGCCGCGTAGGCGTGTGCGACGTGGAGGACCTCGCTGACGTAGGCGTGGGAGTGGTTGTACGCGAAGATCGCGTCCCGCACGTTCTTGCCGTGCCTGGCACCGTGGGCGCAGAGCAGCCTGGCCGCTGCGTACACGGCGTCGACCGGGTCCCAGGGCGTGGGCGGCCTCTTCCCACCGGGCGGCACGGGGTGCGCGTAGGCCGTGAACGTGGAGGGGAGGAACTGCATCGGCCCTACGGCGCCTGCTGTGGAGGTCATGGTGGGGTGGCGCGCGTGGTTTGTCTCGACCTTGCCGATGGCGGCGAGGGTGGTCCAGGACAGGCCGGGGCATTCGGGGGCGGCGCGCTGGTAAAGGGCGAGCATGAGCGAAGGGATGTCGTTCAGGGCGCGTGTGCTCGGGGCGGCGGCCGACGCGCTGCTGTCGAGGGACGGACCGCCGAGGGCCGCGGCGATGGTGAGGGCGGCCAGTAGCGGCAGGGCGAGGACCGCGCATCCAACGCCGGCGACCGCCTTGCCGACCAGGGAACTCACGAGTCGGCCTTGGAGACGGGCGGCAGTGCGGGGACGGGGAGGGTGAGGGCGGTGTCGGCGTCGGTCGGTTCCAGGCCGGAGGCGGGGCTGAGGGCGGGCCAGTGGGTGGCGAGGACGGTGAGGGTGGTGCGGCGGGCGCCAGCCTGGAGGGGTGTCCACCAAGGTCCCCAGGGGCTGGTGGTGGTGAAGTCCGCGGAGGAGGTGGCCACGTTCAGGTCCAGGTTGCGCGCGGTGTCGGCGAGGCGGTGACGGAGGGCCTGGTCGCGGGACTGGGTCCGGGTGTGGATGAGCAGGGCGGGGCGGGTGCTGGTGGCGGTGGTGAAGGCGGCGTAGCCGGCGAGTTTGGCTTCGACGCGGGCGAGGGGTTGGCTGCCGGTGTCGTATTCGAGGAAGAACGGCAGCAGTTGATCGCCGTCGTGGTAGTGGGCGTAGGCGTCGGGGCGGATGATGTCGCCCCAGCGGCGGGCTGCGGAGTGTTCGGAGAGCCAGAGGGAGAGTCCGGTGGTGGGGTTGGTGTGGGTGTGGGCGGCGAGGTGGGTGAGGAGGTCGTTGACGCCGAGGTCGTGGCCGAGGGAGGGGGAATAGGCGATGCGGCCGGTGTGGGTGGGGCGCCAGCCGAGCGCGGAGACGTCCAGGTCGGCGTGGGCGGCGAGGAGAGCGGCTCCGGCGGGGCCGAGGGTGTAGTGCTCGGGGGCGGAGCCGGTCTGCGTGAGGGGCCGGAAGGATTCCAGGACCGTGTGCTGGTGGAGGGTGCGCAGGCGGCGTTGGGCGGAGCGGGGCGAGGTATTGGCGAGGCGGGCGAACTGGTGGGTGGTCAGGACGCGGTGCTCGTGGAGCATGCGGATCAGCCACAGGTCGCGGGGGGTGAGGCGGCGGGTGAGGGCGGCAATGTCGGTGTGTCGGGTGGGGCGGGTGCGGGTGGTGGCGGCGCGGGCGGTGTAGCGGGAGCCGGGGCCGGTGGCGGGTCGGGGGAGTGCGGGCATGGCGGTTCACCTTCGGGTGGGGCGAAGGGGTTGGTGGGCTGGTTGTTCAGGGGCGGGTGGCTTGTCGTGGCCCGGTGCGGCAGGCGGCAGCCGTGCGCAGGTTTTTGGCCCTGCCGGGCACGGGTGGTGGCAGGGGGCGGGTGGTGAGGGTGAAGGCGGTGGATTCCGCGCCGCCGGTAAGCAGGTGGGCGGCGGCCTGGAACGGACCGAGGTGGGCGAGGTCGTGCGCGGCCAGTGTCGGAAGCGTGTGGCGTTCTAGGGCGTTGGCGTCTTCGGGGGAGGCGTTGAAGAAGATTTTGTTGCGGGCGTTGGCGGAGATGCCTTCGCGTAGGTCGCGTGGGAGTTGGGCGAGGTGCTGGTGGGCCAGGAGCATGGACAGGCGGTAGCCGCGTGCCTCGGCGAGCATGTCTTCCAACGGGTAGGGGAGAGTGAGGAAGTTGTGGGCCTCGTCGATGTTGAGCGTGGCGTCGATGCGCTGGTGTTCGGGGGTGCGGGCGCGGGCGGAGGCTGCTTGCCAGGTTCCGGCGACGATGAAGGAGCCGAGCAGCCGGGCGGTCTCCTCCCCGAGGGCGCCCTTGGGCAGGCGGGCCAGCAGGATGCCGCCGTTGAGTACGTCGGTGAGGTCGAAGGTGGAGGGGCCGGCGGCGATGGCGCGGCGGGCGAAGTCGCGCAGGAGGAAGGCGCGGAGCTTGTTCATCACCGGGCCGACCACGGCGGCGCGGGAGGGTTCGGACATGGACTCGTACCAGGCCCAGAAGCCGCGCAGGACGGGGTCGTGGAGGGCGGGGATGATGCGCAGCCGGTAGGCGCTTTCGCCGAGGAGGCGGGGGATGTCGGCGAGGGTGACCTGTTGGCCGGTGTGGCCTTTGTGTTTGAGGAGGGTCAGGCAGGCGGCGCGCATGAGGTCGTCGGTGCGGGGTCCCCAGAAGGCGGTGAAGATCCGGCGGAAGATGCCGGTGATGTTGTCGACCACGACGTCGATGTCCGTGCCGTCGAGCACGTTCAGGCACGGGGGCTTGTGAGGGTCGTCGGGGTCGATGAGGACGAGGCGGTCGGCGCAGGTGTCGGGGAGGCGATCTAGCAGATCGTTGACCAGGTCGCCCTTGGGGTCGATGACGATGACGCCGCGGTGGTGGCGTACGTCGTCGAGGGCGAGGTTGGCCAGGAGGGTGGACTTGCCGGAGCCGGTCGCGCCCATGACGTGGAGGTGGTGGCGGGCGTCGGCGACACCGAGACCTACGCCCCGGCGGGCGCCGGCATCGGAGTGGCCCACGGGTTTGACGCCGTTGCCGGGGGCGGGTTCGGGGATCTGCGGGGGAGGCAGGACGGAGCGGGCACCGGCCCGCCGCACACCGGGGGCGTCGGGGTCGTAGGGGAGGTGGGCGAGGGCGGCGAGTTCCGGCACCGACAGCAGCGCCGGGCGGGAAGACGGGAACTGTCGGGCGGTGAGTTGGGGTTGGGGGCGGTGGAGGCGGGTGCGGGTGAGGTAGTTGCGGTCGGCGTACAGGCCGAAGGCGGAGGCGATCGCGTGGGCCCGGCCCCGCGCCACATCCTGGGCTCGCTCCGCTTTTGGTGAGCAGGTGGCGGCGTAGGTGAGGGTGCACTGCCACTGGGCTCCGGATTGCTTGGCGACCATCTGTCGTACGGCGGTGCTGTGGTCGGGGTCCTGCTTGCCGGTGGCGGCGGGTTGGGCACGATGGAGGAGGAGCGCTGCCAAGGCGGGAAGACGGGCCGGGGCGTGACCGGCTTTGAGCCGTCGTGCCTGGCGGCGGGCGCGGCGCAGGGCGCGGCCGGTGGCGGGGCGGGCCAGGATCTGTACGCAGGCCGATTCGTGCTCGGCCATGCCGGTGGCGGCCTGGAGGAGAGCGCGTAGGGGGTCGGTGGGGTGGTCGGTGCGCAGCGGCAGGATGTCGGGGCGGGCCGGCCGTAGACGCCCGACCGTGCAGGCGGCGGTGTCTGTGTTGGGGAGGAGGGGGGTGGGTTCGGTGGTGCGGGTGTGGGCGCCGGGCCAGGCGGCTTCGACGGCGCGGCGTACCAGGCCCATCGGCACCGTGCCCGGGACCCACAGACGGATGCGCAGGCCATCATGGGCCCAGGTGTATTCGAAGGCGAGGTGGGGCTGACCGGTGGTGATGCGCCGCCACCAGGGCCGTAGGAGTCCGGCGAGTTGTGCCCAGAGGACTTCCCCGCCCTTGGGGGCGACGCGGGGCGGGGCGAGGATCTCCACACAGCGGGCGCCGTCGGCGAGGCGCTGCCGGCGTGAACGCAGCAGTCGGCGCCGGGCGTAGTACGCAGATGCTGTGGACACGAGGGCGGTGGGGATCAGGAAGGGCGCGGCTGCGGTGCACCAGTCGAGGGCGGCGTGGAGCGCGGTGGAGACGAACGTCTCAGGGCGGGTGAGGAAGTCCACCAAGGGGCTGCCCGGCTGGGCGGTGGCTCGTACCATGGACCCGGTCACGGCGCCCACCCCTCGTCGCCGTCGACGCCGGTGCCCTCGCCCGCACAGCCCTCGACGGAGAGGGGATCCTCACCGCCTGGGTATTGGGCGGCGGCCAGTTCACCGGGATCCGTCGTGATGACGTTGTGTTCGCCGGGAGCGGCGACGCTGATCAGAGCGACTTTGTGCCGGCGGTCACCGGTCAGCAGCAGAGCCTCACCACGGGAAGCGGACAGCAGGAATTCCCGTTCACCATGGCAGAGGTGGAAGTTCTCGCTGATCGTGTCGATGGCCTGCGGTGCCTGGCGGAGCAGGATCTGGGTGGCGGCGTTGGAGACGATCGCCCGACCCAGCGGGGAGGTGAGCACGTCGTCGGCGTCCTGGGTGACCAGGGCCAGGCCGGTCCAGCGCTTGCGGGCGGCCTTGGCCATGCGGAACAGGAAGTGGGCCCCGGCTCCGTCGCGCATCAGCAGCCATGCCTCGTCCACCACGACCAGGTGCCGGCCTGCCTGGGCGCGATGGGCGACCTGCCGCCAGATCGCATCCAGGGCGAGCAGCATCGCCGGTGCCTTGACCTCTTCCGGCAGCTGGCGGAGCGCGTAGACGACCAGATGGCCGGAGGTGGCTGCGGTGCTGGGACCGTTGAACAGGCGGGCGTGCGAGCCGGTGGTGTACGGGGCGAGCCGGTCGGCAAGGCCGCTCGCCGTCTCGCTCGCGTCGTCGGCCAGGACGGCGGCGAGATCGGTGAGGGTGGGTGGGGTGCGCGTCCACGTGCGGGGGTCCGCGGTGATCCCGGCCTGGGCGTACACGGCGAGGATCGCCCGGTCGAGCACCGCCTTCTCGTCCGCCGCCAGATCGGTGCCCAGCAGGACGGCGAGGAAGGTGTGCAGGAACAACACCCGTCGCGTCAGGTCGTCTTCTCCCTCGTCCCCCGCCGGGAGGTCGAAGGGATTGAGGCGTACGCCGTCGGTGCCCAGCGCGATGACGGTGCCGCCGACGCGCTCGGCCAGGCGCACGTACTCGTCCTCGGGATCGATCACCGAGGCGGTGACGCCGGTGAACAGCAGTCTGAGCAGTTCGAGTTTGGCGAGGTAGGACTTGCCTGCGCCGGAGCGGGCCAGGGTGATGGAGTTGTAGTTGTCCTGCGCGAAGCGGTCCCAGACGACGGGCGCTGCTGAGACGGTGTTCAGCCCGTACAGCACCCCGGAGGCCGAACCATCCTCGCCCGTGGTGAGTGGTAGGTCTGGGCTGGTGAAGGGGAAGCAGGCGGCGAGGGCTGCGGTGTCGAAGGTGCGGCGGATCTTGAGCGTGTCGATGCCCAGGGGCAGGGTGGCCAGCCAGCCCGGCAGCGCCCGGTAGGTCGTGGGCGCGACCGTCATGAGCAGTGACTCGGCGATGGCGCGGACGGCGGCGGCCTGTTCGGCGAGGGTGTCCTCGTCCGGTGCGTGCACGGTCAGGTAGAGGGCGACGTGGAAGAGTTTTCCTTCGCCGCGGGCGATGCGGTACGCAAGCTCAGCGGCGTCCGCAGCGGCGGCCTCCACCTCGGGGTCGTCCAGGCGGCCCTTGTCGAAGCCCGTGCGGCGGCCGGATTCCAGGCGGGCGCGCTGCTTTTTCAGGCCGGCGGCGGCTACCGGGTTGGGGACGGGCTCGATGTGCAGGGCGAGGTCGAGGGGCCCGGGGAAGTTCAGCAGCGGGGCGAGCCAGCCGGGGGTGACCTCCGCGGGGTAGCCGGTGACCGCGAGCGTGGTGGCCAGGTGGGCGCCGATGGCCAGGGCGCGGGCATGTACCTCGATGGCCTCGGGCCCGGTCGCGTCGAGCAATGCCGCACTGTCGATGGCTGGGGCCGGGGTTGGGTGGTGACGGCGGCTGAGAAGACGTCGGGTCATGCGAGGTCACCTTCTGATCCGTTGATGTGCGGGGTGGGGGTTTCGGGGTTGCAGGCCGCGTGCACCGCGCGGGCGGTGTGCGGGCCGTCCAGGGGCGTGACGGTGATCTCGGCCGGTGCCAGGGCGCGGGCGGCCTCGTCAAGGCGCTGGATCACCCGCACCGCTCCCGAATTCCGCATCACGCTGGAGGCGGCGGCTTCCTCGCGGGCGACCAGCAGGATCTGCCGGCCGAGCAGGTTGCCGCTCGCGGCGAGGTCGGAGAGGAAGTCGGCGTGCGCACGCGCGGCCGCCTCCAGCGCCGGGTGCGGCAGCGCTGCCGCGTTGTGCTGCAGGACGTCGGCCAGGGGCGCGAGATCGACGCGGTGGGAGCGCACCAGCAACTGGGCCGGGCCGGTGAGGGAGTTGAGCCAGCGGGCGAACGCAGCGGTGAGCCCTTGTTGTTCGGCCACCGAGCGCAGGTCGAAGTTGACCGTGGAACACGTCGCCATGGCAGCGCTCCCCTCGCTGCCCAGGTCGAGCACCCCTTCCGGGGTGATGCCGTCATAGGGCATGCGCATGGCAGCAGGGTGCGGCCCTGCGGCCTTGACCCAGCGGGCGGGAACGACGGACGGTAGTGGAGGCACGCCGTCGGGGGCGTATACCCGGCGCTTGGGCGTGCGGGCATGGGCGAGCGCCGCGAGCAGGAAACGGTCCAAGCCGATGCCCTCCCGGTGGCCGAGCGTGAGAGCTGCCACGGCTCCGGCAAGCGGAGCGGCCAGAGCCGCGTACGTGATCGGTGCCATGAAGGGTCGCGTGGCCCACCAGCCGGCGTACAGCACGATGGCCGCGGCGGCGAGGAGGGCGGTCTGGCGGGCAGTGAAGGGTCCTAGGAGACGGTCGGGGCGGGAGATGTCTGCTGGGATGCGTGTGGAGGATGGGGCTTCGGTGGGGTTGTCGGGTGCTGCCATGGGATTTACCTCCGGGGTGGTTCGAGGGGCAGCCGCAGCTGCAGGGGGCGCGGCGGCCGTGGGCGTACGCGTTCGCCAGGACTACGTCGAGGCAGCTGTCGTGCATGCGGTGCTGATGCGGGGAAGGACGGCGGTGGTGTGGCTGGCTCGGTGCGGGAGTGGGGCGCTGGGGCGGCGGCCCGTTCGGCTCGGAGCGGCAGCGACACCTGTGTGGGCAGGGGTGCTCGGGCCGGGATGCGCTCGGCCGAGGCGGGCCGGGCGAGTTGCTGGATCCGGCGGGCCTGGTGGGGGCGGAGTACGGAACGGGGACCTGTCGGTGTACGGGTGAGAGGGGCAGCGCGCGGGGCGGGACGCCGAGGAACCTGGACGCCGGACGCAGAACCTGCGGGAGTCCTTGAAGCCGCGTGGCCGACGGCCATTGCCGGGCGCGTCCCGCTGGACGTCCGGTCTGTCGGTGCTGACCGACCGCCGTCGGCGGATCCCCCGTGCGGACGCCCCGGGGAGGAAGCGCCGCGGGAACGCAATGCTCGCCGCCGATCCCCTCCAATGCGCCCCGACCCGGCGCCAGGCGGTCGTCCACCGCCGCCGCCCGGGCCTGGACGCCCGCCTCCGCCTGCCGGCCCTCCATGGCGTGGTCCGCCTGGGCCGAGTCCCGGTGTGTCGCCTCCGCCGGGGCGGCGCCGTAGCAGGCTCATGCCGGGCAGGTAGTGGTCCATGAGCCGGTACATCGCCAAGTGCCGGAGCACCCGCACCGCGGAAGGCGCATGTGGACTGTGGGCGGGAGTGCCGCGCAAGATGACGTGCATGGTCCAGCCGGGAATCTTGAACAGCACCCAGAACAAGCCGAG
Organism: Streptomyces sp. NPDC001339; assembly: GCF_042895955.1. Classification (NCBI taxonomy): domain Bacteria; kingdom Bacillati; phylum Actinomycetota; class Actinomycetes; order Kitasatosporales; family Streptomycetaceae; genus Streptomyces; species Streptomyces sp. NPDC001339. The sequence goes on from NZ_JBIAWT010000002.1 coordinate 740,607, forward strand.
TCCGGCGAGCAGCGTGCCCAGCTGGTCGGACTTCGGGATGCCCAGCGTCGAGGCGCCCGGCGCGAAGAACAGCTTGATGGCGAGGACGAACGTGAGCGACTGGGCGACCTGAATGACCAGGCACCCGGCCAGGGCCCGCCACCACAGCCGGGCGATCGGATCGGTCAGCGGGTGGGCGTGGCAGGCCAGGGCGAGGGGGCCGCTGACGGCCACCAGTGCCAGCACCGCCACGCGCACCATGAAGCCGACCAGCACGGCCAGCACCAGCGCGACCATCATGATCGCCAACAGCAGCAGGTACAGCTTCAGCCCGGCCACACCGAAGATGGCGAACGGCAGGACCCGTTCGACCATGCCCTGCCCGGCGTCCGCCAGGTCGGTGGCCATGATCGCGTGGGCGAGCGCGTTGGACAGACTGATCGCCTTGCCCATCACCGTCAGCGAGGTAGTCGCCGCGACCATCCCCAACAGCAGCCGCGGCAGGATGTGCTTGAGGGCATAGCGGGTCTGGACCGTCTCGTGGCCCATGACGGTGATGCCGCCGGCGGTCACGAACAGCACGTAGATCCCGACGGTGATTTCCAGCATGGCTTTCCACAGCCGTTTGACGTCGGCGTGCTCGGTGACGTCGGGGGTCGCCAGCAGGGTGTCGGCCAGAAACTCGCGGAGCGGTTTCATGACCTGCTCGATCAGCGTGCCGAGGAACGAGGTGATCGCGTTCACGATCATCCCGGGGACGTCGAGTACGTCCCAGCCCGAGGAGGTGTCCTTGACACACTCCCGTCCCTCCGCCTCGCACGCCGGAGGGGTGGGACCCGGCTTCGGCTCGGGCGACGACGTCTGTGAGGACTGCGAAGGTGTCGGGGACGGACGGCCCGGTGCAGGTGTCGGCCCGGGCTTGGGGTCAGGTTTCGGCGAGGCGGAAGGTGGCTTCGGAGCGGCGGCTGTGGGACCGGGTGCAGGCTGAGGCTCGGGCCGCGGCGGCTCCGGAGCCGCGGGCGCCCGACCCGCTGTCGCCGTGTACACCATTCGTGGTGCGGCGCTCTGTGTAGACAGCGTTACTGGAATGAGCACGACCAGGAAGCACAGACCGGGCATGAAGCGTGCGAGGCACCTGGCGCGGGTCACCTCCCGTCACCGCCGCCGACGCCGACGATGTGCTGCAACACGGTGACGAGAGCAGGCGCCAGGACCGCCAGCCCGTACCCGATCGCCGCGGCTTTCAAGGCACGCTTGGCGGACTCGACTTCACCCGGGTCGCCCCCGGCCATCAGATAGCGCAGGCCACCGAAGGTCAGAAAGAGCGTGGCGAGGCCGGACAGGATGCCGACGACCCAGTTCCGCAGATTCTTGATCACGGTGGGGATGTCCGCGACCGCCCACACACGCGGCGAATTCACCAACACCACCAGGACGGCGCCCGCCGCGATGACGGCGAGCCTGACCATCCAACGGCTCAGCGGCCGGTGCGGCCGACGAGATCTTGCGAGCATGGCGAACGCACCTCCAGCAGACAACACGGCAAGGGGAAAGAAGCGGATCGATGAAGCGCGACGCGACCAGACGCGTCACGTAAGGCCGTGCGGTGTGGGGCGAACACGGAACCCCGCCCGGGGCCGTCCTCCTCGAAGGCGGTGGGAACAGGGTGCTCGGGTGTCAGCACGAGACGGTGCGTTCACCCCACACAGCAAGGACCTGGAACAGCCCCCGAAGGGCCTGCGTCGGGGACCGGCACCGCCGGGTGCATGGTGCTGGGGTGCATCCGGCGGTGCCGCTCACTGGTAATAGAGATGCACGGCCCGGAAAATGACATCAGCGGGTTGCAAGTCCCCCGAATGCACTGCGGTTACTGCTCGCGCATCTGGTGGTGCAGGTAGGTGGTCAGGTGCTGCTCGGCGGCCGTGCGGTGGCGATAGAGCTGACGTGCACTCATACCCCGCTCATCCGCGAGGCGCTGCATCGGCTCACCTTCCAGCCGCGTACGGGCGATCAGCTGCGCCTCCGCGATACCCACGGCACCGGCGCTGACCGCACGAGCCAACACCGCGTACTCGTCGCTCGCCTCAGCGCTCCCCACCCCCAGGGGCGCGGCCTGACACATGGTCCTCGCCCTCGGCTGGGCGAGGCGGCCCAGGTGAGCGGCTTCCTGACTCGTCTCTCGCGTGGCGCGGCGCCGAGCGGCGTACCTCAGCCGGTGCACCGCGCGGTCGGCCGCCGAGAAAAGCTCCCGGGCAACGTCCGCAGTGGCCACGTCCACGGTGGACAGCGCGGCAGCGATGGAGGCCAGGGCCTCCTGCTCGACCTCGGCACGCTCCAGGTGGGCGGGGCAGGCCAGGCGGGCCAGCATCCGGCGCAGAACCGGAACCGTCATTCCCACGGCCACGACGTCCCACGGATCGCCGAGGCGCTGGGCGCGGCGCACCACCTCACGCCAGGTCTGCTCACGCAGCCCCGGCGAAGTGGCGGCGTGGGCGAGGCGAGAGCGGATCTGGTCGATGGGCAGCACAGGCTGCTCCGGCTCCTCACAGACCAGATGGGCAGGCATCGTGAGCGGCTGGGCTGCCGTGGCGAGCGCGAGGAAGGACTCTTCCAGTGCTTGAAGAGGCGAGTGGTTGGCTGGACGTGTACAGGGGGTACGGCCGGAGGCGCGGTGGCGGGGGGTGGGGTGGGGGCGCATGTGCGGCTCCTTGCGGGGGAGTGGCGATCACTGTCGCCGCAAGCCCTCACACCACCCCGCGCCACCCACGGACCGGCCCCGGCCCAGCCCCGCGCACCGGCCGAACCACTGGCCCGCTCTGTGCGAAGGCTGGCCACTGGTCCATCTCTGCGACCAGCACTGTTCCCAGGGGAGAACCGCCAGAATCGAACACAAAGAAATTCTCGGACCATCCTCGCTTCACGGTCCGCGCCTTCCCTGGGGGTTCGGCAGTGGCTCGCAGGTGGCTCGTCGCTCGATCTTGTCCGATAGATCCCCGGATGGGCGCCTCCCTGGCCTGCGCTGGACGACCAGTGACCATTGCTAACCTCGGGTACTTGTTCGTCTTCAGTGGTGTGGCCGTGAGGGGGCGGTGGGGGACTGGTGAGTGCCGTGGAGCAGCCGTTCCTGATGGTCGTCGAGGATGTCTTCCCTGGGAACAAGGGCTGGGTGGTCCGGGAGGTCCTGGCGACGGGCCGGATCGAGCGCGGACGGGTTAGCACAGGCGATGAGGTGGAGCTCGTCGGCTTCGGAGGCGGCGCGCTTGCCCGCGTCGCCGGCATCGAATTGTTCAGGCAGGGCATCGATGAGGCGGAGGCGGGCATGAACGTGGCCCTGCGGCTGCCGGGTGCGCTAGCGGAAGAGCTGGAGCGGGGACAGGTGCTCGCGACGCCGGGCTCGATCGGCGCACGCGCTGCCTTCATTGCCGATATGGCAGTGCTGCCAGAGAAAGAGGGCGGGGCAGAAGTACTGGCCGGCCAGGAACTTGATTTCTACCTGCGCGCTGCTGCGGTGAGGGGCGTCGTGACGCTGCCCCATGGCCTGGACGCGCTGCGCCCGGTTCACATGGCAACAGTGACGGTCAGGCTCGAACGGCCCGTCGCGTTGGAGGACGGTCAGCACTTCCCTTTCCGGCACCGCGGTCGCGCTGCCGGTTCAGGGACCGTGACCCGGCTCTTGGACTGAGTGTCACGAGCCAACCCGTCACATGACCTATCGGACACGTCTGCTCTGCAGTGCTCGGGTGGTTCTGGCGCGCTTGGGAGACTCCCAGGAGCTCTTACGACGTGGTCGGCTATTGATGTTCGGGCGTGCTGGTCTGAGGTTCCGGCTGGTGGGTGAGTCAGCGGGCTGCAGGTTGACGGGCACGAGTTCGGTGCTGGGTCTGGGGTGGGTGGCCCGCTGGGCGGCCCGGTCGGAGACCAGGCCCGCGACAGCCCGGTGTGTGGCGGGGGAGAGCTCGCGTCGTCCGAGGAAGCGTTGCAGCGGGCGCCACTGCTTGTGCTCGGCGTTGGCGTGCTCGACGCAGATCCGGCGTGAGAACTGGTGGCGTCGCTGCTCGCGCCAGGTGTGTTGCTCGCCCAGCAGGGCATCGTCTTTCGGCTTCTTCGGCGGGCCGCTGACCTGGTCGGGGAATGCGTTGGCTAGCCCCCGGTAGCCCTCGGCCTTCACCTTCGGGTGGAGACGGAGTTGTTCGGCGATGCCCTCGGTGCGGACGGCTTTCTGGTCGTGCATGCGGCCTGGCCGCGCGGCCCCAGACCACAGGGTGCGGCCCTGAGAGTTGCTGATCGTGGTGGTCTGGTAGGTGTTCTGCTTCTTCTTGCCCGGCACGAAGGCGCAGCGGCCGGGGCGGTGGGCCTGGGGCTCGGTGGCATCGATCCGCAGGGTCACGCCTTCGGCCGCCGCGTAGGCGAAGACGTCGGCCAGGGTGTGCAGCCGCAGGCCGGGCCGGTCGGGGACGGCGAAACCACGGCTGACTAGCAGGGGCCGGATCTCGCGATGGCCTAGGTGACGGTGGAGCGGCCCACCGAGTACAGCTCTGCGAGCGCGGCATACGGGAGCTGGGTGCGCAGGTGGACCAGTGTGACCAGCACCCGGTCGGTGAAGTCCAGCTCGTGCTTGCGTCCGGCTCCGGCCGCGCGGCGGCGGTCCCCGCCGCGCCCCTCGCGCAGCGCGGATTCCCGACGGGCCTGCCACCCAGGGGCCAGCTCCTCGATCAAACCGCCGAGATGTGCATGAGAGATGCCGGTGAAGGCAGGATGGGACAAGGCCGCACGGGCCCACTTCGTCTTCACACCCGAAGAACCCGTGCGGCCCCCCATCACGTCACGCCCGATGCCCCGGCAACCCGACCGGTCAGGCCAGCTCCTCGGCGAGCAGGTCCATAAGCAGCCCGTCCTGCCAGGCACCCGACCGGTGGTCGCGCCCGTACGCGCGCATGATCCCCACGGCCTTGAATCCGACCTTGCGGTAGCTGCGGATCGCGGCGGTGTTGGCTGCGGCGGGATCGATGGTCAGCCGGTGATGACCGCGTTCGTGCACCAGCCACCGGGCCAGCGTGCGCACGGCATCGGTGCCAAGTCCCTTCCCGTGATGCCCTGCCGACAGGAAGATGTCGATGCCGGCATGGCGGAACTCGGGGTCGGTCTCTTCCTCGAACTGGACCGCCCCGATGACCTCGCCCTCGAAGACGACGGCGAGCATTCCCTCGAAGTCGTCCGGGGGCGACCACCACGCCGCAACTTCCGGCTCCCGCACGATTCTGTCGAGAACCGCCCCATCGCCGCCTGCCACCAGTCGCAGCACAACCTTGTCCCCGCGCAGCTCCATGCCCAGCATTATCCCTGGAGGGCGCAGGCACCCCCAGAAAGAGGACGCGCGCTATAGCCGACTACGTCGTTAGGCGCGGGTATGAGTGCCTTCGTCCACATCGCACTCATTCAGCCGTCACTGGAGGGAGCGCCGACTGAACTCAAGAACGGCGGCTCCCTCGCGCCACTGCGACTCTTCGCCCTGAACCCGGAGCCGGCGTTGGCCCGGCCCTGATAACCGGTACCGCTTCACGGTCTCACCCCTTTGGGCTCGAACACAGAGATTTTTCGAGCCGGTGCCTGCCCCTCTCACGATCCACTCCCGCGATGGCTCGGCAGTGGCTCGCCACTGGCCCGTTACTGCGATGACCTGGGGAAAGCGCTCCGCTGACCCGTCCGTGCACCCAGTGGGAGACGCCAGCACCTGACGGGCAATCGATTCGAACGCCTTCAGTAACGATGGCAAAGACGCACGGTCGCATCCCTATTACTTCACGTCAGCACCAGACGGTCCGGACCCCCTTCCCGGGCGCCATCCACAGATGACCCGCTCCCAGGACGCCGTTCGCCACCGCACCTCTCCCCGCCGCCCGCTCCCGACCACCCTCTGGCTCCCCGACCCCGACCAGCCTGACGCCGTACCCGCACCTGGCACTGTGCTGCCCGACTGGGCGATCGAGAAGATCCGCACCGAGTTCACCCAACGCCCCGGAAAAGTCCCCGCACCGCTGCTCAAGCTCTCCATCCGGGACACCACGCCGGGCATGGACGCCCGCACCCCCGTGGTCACCTACACCGACGGCGCGCCCAGCAGGCTCACGATGCTGCTCGCCGAACTCCACCCCGACGCTCTCCCCACGCCCACCGACCGTCTCACCAGCGGGGCCGCCAGTGACATGCCCGCGGCCATGGAGGAGGGCTGGTCCGGCTTCTTCCACCGCGCGCACCGTCTCCTGCCCGGGGACGGACTGCTGTTGCTGGCCACCCGCCAGCGCCGGGACGACGACGCAGGGCTTACCGACCCGCTCGGCTCCCTCATCGCCTGCGCCCGCACCGCCGGCTTCCGCTACCTCCAGCACATCATCGTCGCCCACACCCACCCCGCCGCCGACCAGCTCATCCCCGCACCTCCCACCGACGCCGACCCCGGTGTCACCCACAGCGACCTGATCGTCCTCTCCGCCATCCACCACGCCTGAGCATGCAAGGAGTCTCCGTGGCCTGCTCCAACTCGGTGTGGAACACCGCCCCTACCTCCGCCCCCGCCCAGCGCAAAGGCCGCTATGTGCCCGGCTCGGCCGCCCACCCGGCCAAAATGCACCCCGGCATCGCCGCCCACGCCATCACTACCTATACCCAGCCCGGCGACCTCGTCCTGGACCCGATGTGCGGCATCGGCACCACCCTCGTCGAAGCCCTCCATCTCGGTCGCAACGCCCTCGGCATCGAGTACGAACCGAAGTGGGCCACCATCGCCTCCCGCAACGTCAGCTTCGCCAGAGGCGCCGGAGGCACCGGAGGCACCGGCACCGGAGCCGTCCACTGCGGGGACGCGCGACGGCTCACCGACCTCATGCCCACCACGCTCCACGGTGAGGTGGACTTGGTCATCACCTCACCTCCCTACGGACCCAGCGTCCACGGACAAGTCCGCTCCACCCGCGAGACCGGCGAACCCGGCGTCGTCAAGAAGGACTTCCACTACAGTCACGACCCCACAAACCTCGCCCACGTCCCCGCGGCCTATCTCCTGGAGGCCTTCACCAAGATCCTCGCCCAGTGCCGCACCATGCTGCGCCCCGGCGGGACGGCCGTCGTTACGACCCGCCCTTGGCGCGAACGCGGCGAACTCGTCGATCTGCCCTCCGCCGCCCTCGCCGCCGGGCGAGCCGCCGGCCTCACACCCGCCGAACGCTGCGTCGCCCTCCTCGCCGGGATCCGCAACAGCCAGGTCATCTCCCGCCCGTCGTTCTTCCAGATGAAGAACGTCCGCGACGCCCGCCGCCAGGGCATCCCCCTCTCCATCGTCCAGCACGAAGACGTACTCGTCTTCACCAGACCCCTGACCCCCGCGGTTTCGCCAAAACTGAAGGGGGCCCAGCGGGAACTCGAGCGTCCGATGCCCTGATGTCAGGGGCGCCTGTGGGTTCGTGGTGAATTCGCGGAGCTGCCTCCGCCTGCAGTGAGGGGGAGCTCCACGCTCGTCGGAGCGGCAGTCTGACCCGACAGCGAACCATCGACGGCCCACCGCATTCGGTGGGCCGTCGATGGTTCTGCGCTGGATCAGTGATGCGTCTTAGCGTAAGCGACGGCACTTGACGCAGTCTCGATGAAGATTTTTGTATAGGTCTACACCAATGAACTGTGATAGAGGCATATCTCCATTTTGCCGGAATTGGTACTTGCGTACCACGCATACCTCACCCCCGGACTACACCGACGCGACCTTCTCCTGATGCGCCCGCCCACCACCACATCCGACGATCTCGGTGGCAAGCAAGCCGGGCCGCACCGACCGCGCCTCGGCGAACCGAAGGACGGAGTCGCAACATGCCGGCGCGCAAGAGACACAAGGCCAGCTGGGGACGGAGACACACCGTGGTGATAGCCACCGCGGCCGCTGTGATGTCCCCACTCACGGGCGAGGCCCTCGCCGCAGGGGGCGGCGGCAAACCCGCACGCGGCGCCGGCGCCGTCGCCTGCGCCGCGAACACCAGCGCCCCCACCTGCGTCTACCGCGTCGACAGCCGCCCACCGTCGAAGGTCTTCGCGGAAGGCTTCGAGGTGCCCGGCGAGGGCACCAACAGCAACCTGCTCGACCACATCAACGGCCGCAGCACCCTGCAGGCGAACGGCCCCCTCAAGGGCACCACCAACTTCGTCTCCACCTCGACCGGCACGGAGTACGTCACCAACTACGCGGGCCGCCTGAAGCTCGACCTGAAGGCCACCGGCGGAGAGGGCTGGATCTACGTCGTCCAGCCCGACCGCAGCTTCTACAACGTCCGCACCAGCCTGGAGCGCGCGGCGAGGAGCGGGGACGCGGAGGTCGCGAACGCCGCCAAGCAGACCCTGAAGTACTACGGCTACCAGGCCGAATGGGCAGCGCACGGCTCGATCCGCCCGGAACTGGTGCAGCACGCTGTGCCGGTGAAGATGGTCAACGGCCTGCCGGAGCCGGACTGGAGCCGCCTGGAGACCAACGGCGGCTACCGCCCGGGCGACGCCAAGGCGGCCAACCCGGCCCCGTACGACATCGCGAGGGCCTCCGAGCTGTGCGCGACGGGCAGCGGCACGGGGAGGGCCCGGCGTTCCGCAGAGGTCTGCGACATCGGGGCGAAGGACACCGCCGAGATTGCGCGCAAGCACCGCGAGCGCCTGACGACGCACGGCGACGACGTCGAATACGTCACCACACTGGACGAGTTCGAGAAGAACCCCAATTCCCTGCTGTCGCCCCTGCGCGAGACCAACGCGGTCCTCAACGACGCCGCGGCCGGTGAACTCGGCGCGAAGGACTTCGAGGCGTTCTCCACCCGCGTCACCGAGGCCTTCGGCCGCGACCTGCGGGCGGTGCACGGGCTCAGCACGGACACGGGCCTCCTCGCGAAGGTGGCCCGCCAGGCCGGCCGCACCGCCGAGCTGGGCGCGAAGGCACTCCCTTACGTGGGGATCGCCGCGACCGGTTACGCCATCGCCGAGGACGCCAAGGCCGGTGACTACGGGAACCTCGCCTTCGACACGGTCGCCGAGGGCCTCCAGGTCGCCATGGCTGCGCAGCCGGAGCTCGCCCCTGTCCTCGAACCCGCCCTGCTCGTCGAGCAATTGGCACAGATCGTCTACAACGAGATCGCCGGGTGGTTCAAGCAGCAGGAGCAGCTGGACCACGACCGGAAGCAGTGGGACAGCGCTGCCAAGGACCTGGTGCAACACCGCAACACGCAGTGGCGGAACCATCTGGAGGGCCAGGCCCTGCAGCAGCTGTTCCCGCAGCTGAACAAGAAGTTCGACGGTGTCCTCACCTCGGACGTGAAGACCCTCAAGAAGTGGGCCCAGTCCAAGAAGGAAGCCGTCGCGCAGATCGCCGCCCGGTCCAAGGCCCGCGCCTCCTCACCGGAGGAGAAGCTGCGCATCGAGAAGCACGAGATCGCGCTGAAGAAGAAGATCAACGCCAAGGTGTGGGAGCAGCAGGACGCCCGGGCCGCGGTGTACGAGCAGCAGATCGCCAAGACCGCCACCGGCGCATTCGCCGCGACGGTCAAGCCCGGCAAGGACGGGAAGGCCGCCTTCGACGCCTTCACCGACGCGTTCGTCGAGCACAGCGTGAAGCCGTACCTGGACAAGCTGATCGACAAGATCAGCGAGGACGAGTTCCGCGCGAGCGGCGCCCGGGTCTGGGGCCAGGCGGAACTCACCCGGCGTCAGGCGCGCTGGGAGAAGATGACCGAGGACAAGCTCACCGAGGTACGGACGGCCCTGTCCCGCGAGGGCCGTACCGCCCTGTCGGAGCAGGAGGTCAGGAAGCTGCAGCAGGAGAACTTCCCGGCGAAGGAGGCGTTCCGCAACCCGGAGCGCGACCGGGAGCGACTCATGGATGAACTGGCACGGGACAGCCGGAACCGGCGTACCTGACGGCACCGGGAAGGGAAGGGGTGGATCCGCCCCTCTCTCTCCCACAGATCACGCCGCGGCCGCGACGGCCGGGCCGGCTACTGCACCCGGACCATGGCGTTCTCGGCCCGGACGGGGCGTCCTCATCGAGGACGCCCCGTCCGCCTGCTTAGGGCGCAGCCGCGCCCCAGTGCCGCGTCCATCGGCGGCTCGGACCGCGGGAAGGCGAAGTCGAAGGCGCCCGGCGTGCCCAAGCCGCAATCCGCACCGACGGCACGGATGTGAAGGCCCGGCCACACCTGTAGCGCCCAGCAAGTGCTGTACCGGCCCGCTACCGGGTAGCGCTTCGCAGAGATCGGTGGCGTAGCGTCCCCCCACACACCGACCCCCACATCTCGTGCCACAGAGTCTGCACAGTGCGCGGTTGACGTGCCGAGTTCCACCGACCCACTTCGCTGCAACAAGCGACGTTCCTCGACAGCGGCTCGGGATCCACGAACAATCCATCGACATCGGCGCCCCCCCGCAGCTGCTCCTTGTCACCTGCTTGAGAAGGGTATTTCAATGGCAAGTCTCGGTCGCAGGTCCAGCGCACTTGATGGCCTTTGAGGTATTGCTTAGCCAGAGCCGAATCCGTAGTCTGATTTAGGGGAGTTCGATTTCGCCGGTGGCCCACGGCTGGTTGGTGAATGGTGACACTCGGACTCGGACACACTCTTGGCACGCGCTGCTGGGTTTTCAGGCAGCGGTCATCGGCGCCCGTTCTTGGCCTTCGGCCGGGAGCGGGCGTTTGTCGTGTCTGGCCTCCTTTTGTTCGGGGGGTGGATGGGGTGAGGCGCCGGTCGGTGGCTGTCAGCCGATGAAGATCCTTTCTGCGGTGGGGGTGCTGGCGGTGAGGGTCTTTCTTTTCGGGTCGTAGGTCAGTGTGATCTTTGATGTCCGGAGGCGGGTGACGATGTCGGCTGGCGAGGTGCTGGCTGCACCGGGGGCTGCCAGGCCGAGTCTGATCGCGAGGGCGGGCAGGTGGGGCAGGATGCGGTCTTCGCGCACGTAGGCGTTGCGGGGCCGGTCGCTGCTGGTGGCGGTGGTGTAGCCGTGGCGGCAGCGGTAGGCAGGGCGTTGGTGGGACCAGCAGGAGTCCATCTGGCGCTGGCAGAGAGCGCAGCGTAGTAGGCCGACGAGAAGATATGCGCGGCCGGAGGCGGTTTCCCGCGGGGCGCGGATGTTCTGGACGGCGACGAAGTCCGCCTCGCTGACCAGTGCCCGGTGGGCCGGGGCGGTGGAGACGCTCCAGTTCTCGGGAGTATTCCAGCGCCTGACGTCACGGCTGCCGAGGGTGGTGTTGGCCGGGTCGAGGAGGACGTGGTCGGTCCGTTGGCGGTTCCAGACCTGGCGGCCCGTGTAGCGGGGGTTGGCAAGAATCGCACGCACGACAGTGGCGTTCCATGCTGTCTTGTTGCGGTGGGGGTTGCGTGCCGGGTCGGCCGCCGAGGGGCAGGGAATGTCCGCGTGGTTCAAGGCGCGGGCGATGCGAGCCATGCTGTGCCCGGCGAGGCGTTGGGTGAAGATCCAGGTGACGACAGGGCCGGTGGTGGGGTCAGGGACGAGGCGGTGAGCGCGTACGCCGCGTCGAGCCAGGCCCCGGTTGGGGTGAGGGCCGGCATCCGTGAGCCGGTAGCCGTAGGGTGGGCGGCCTCCGAGGAAGCGGCCTTGGTCGCGGGCTTGGACGGTCATCGAGGTGAGGGCGCGCATGCGGGCGCGGGCGACCTCGCGCTTGGCCAGGATGCCGAGCAGCACCATGAGTTCCTCGTGGCCGGCGGTCTGCGGATCGGCGGCGCCGCCCAGTTCGGGAATCCATACGGGGATTTTGTAGTGGTCGAAGAGTGGTGCAAGGACGGTGAACTGGTTGCCGTGGAAGGCGCGTTCGCTGGAGCCGATGACGATGGCGTCGAAGCCGCGGTCGGGGTCGGCGAGCGCAGCTAGGAGGGCGGCTGCTTCGGGGCGGCGCGGCCAGGGGGTGCTGCGGCTGCGGCCGATGTCGAAGTACTCGGTGGTGATGTGGCCGTAGCCAGAGGTGAGGGCTTGGGCACGCAGGAGCTGCCAGCCGCGGGAGGTAGCGGGGTCCTGGTGGTCCTCGGTGGAGACACGGCCGTAGAAGGCGAACCGCAGCCCCGGCGATGCAGATGCCTCAGTAGTAGTTACGTGGGTGTGTTCCTGAACCCATTGGTCCAGCCCCGGGAGCTGGTTGGATGCGCACGACACCGAGTTACCGGGCAGTGGAAGACAGCAGTCCTTCGACGCCATGGCACCTCCAGCAGCTGGTGGTTGGCGACATGACTTCACTGTGATGGACGGATGGCAAGATCGGGAGTCGTGTTCCCTCGTATGAGGGAAGGGGCCTTGACAGGCCGCGAGGCTGCTCGTTATGCGCGGCGCGGGCAGTGAGGACCGGGTGTGGCATGGGTTGCTTGTCATGTGTGGGCCGAGGGAACCTCTTCCGGAAGGGGCTCCCTCGGCGACGCGGTGCGGTCTGCTGTGCCGCCTCGGCAAGACGCACCGGCCTCGCGCAGACGGATGATCTTGCTCGGGCCGGTTGTGAGAACTGGACTCCTCCGGATTGCCGGAGAATGCCCCTTCAAGGGTTGGCCTGGGCCTCACGGACGGCTACATGTCGATGAGCGGCGGGTAGAGGTTGCGATCCACGGCCCCTGGGGGACGACTGCCACTCTCCGGCGGCGTCAGTTCTCGTCTGTAGCCGGTGAAGTCGTGATCCATGGTCACCTCGGAGGACGAGCGCCCCAGCCTCCCCCAGCGCCGCTCGCATGCGCCGCTGGTCGCGATCCATAGCCGTCCCGCGACCCCGCCGCTGTCATGGACTGCCCGGCCATCGAAATTCCACGGCTCGGCTGACCTCAGCTCACGTACCCGCATCGACACGTAACGGAATTGCACCCCTGGAACCGTCGCAGTGTGGGTGAGGATCTCGCCGAGTGCACCTCACGCGGGCGGTTCGATGCCTCGTTGCGGATGATAGGGACCGGTCCACTCGCGCAGGTCGCCGGCGATTTCGACAGCGTGGCCAGTGTTGATTGCTGTCTGCAGTTCTTGTTGTGGGATGGATGCCATGTGGTTCTGGAGTGTGCGGTAGGTCTCCGGGGTCGGTACTCCGCTGCGGAGTTGTTTGACGGCGTCTTGGGCGGCCTGCCGGTCCTTCTGGTTGAGTTGGGAGCGGATGACGACGACGGCCACGGAGTGTTCGTTGTCGATCATGCGCATTCTGTGGGCGACTTCCGGGTAGTCCAGCTTCTCTCGTAGTGCCTCGATGGCTTCTCCGGTGGCTCCGTTGGGATCTGTGGAGGAGCTTCCGGCCTGGAGTCGGTAGCGGTGCCGGTAGTAGGAGCGCAGTGCGTCGAGATTGTCTGGATGTTTCAGCCTCTGGCCGAAGCGGCGGGATGCTGCGGCGATGCCGCAACGGTTGTAGACCACGCGTGGCTGGAGGCCGTCTGATGGTTCGAAGATGGTCATGACGCTGTCCTCGGCCCGGTGGCGGCCTTCGCGGTTGATGCGTCCGGCGGCCTGCTGTTCAGACTCCGGAAGCGACCTGGCACGGAATCCACGCGGGAAGTCGAGGTCGACGCCGGCTTCGATCAACGACGTCGACACCAGCAGAGTGTCCAGGCCTGTCTCAAGGCGTTGCTTTGCCGCCTGGATGGTCTTTCTGCGGTGGCCGCCGGTCATGCGGGTCGACAGGTGCAGAGTGCCCGGATTTTCCTCGCGGTCGCCGAGCCACACTTTGTGCACGTGGCTGGCGTCCTTCGTTCCGTTGACCACCACCAGAGCGTCGTCGTGCGTTGCGGCCTCTGTGGCGATGCTCCCGAGGGTCACCTCTGGACCGGTGCGCCACTCGTCCCGGACCCGGCGCAGCTGATGGAAGAGCGGCGCTGGATTGGCGACGATGTTCCGCTGCGGCAGGCCGGTTTGCCAGGGAACTGCTGCCCGTCCCAACTCACCTGGCCGCCCCTTCCCGGCCCTGCACGGTGTTGGCGTCGACTGCGAAGCCGAGGGCGAAGAACCAGCCGAGGGCCGGCAGCACCCAGAACCAGGCGGAAAGCACTCCGAAGGCCAGCAGCGGCACCAGTTCGGACACGACAGCCAGCAGAACGGCTGGCACTCGGAATTCACGGTGCCGTTGCGCCGGAACGCCCCTCACGCTGAACACGACCCCGAACAACACCTCTACGATGGCGGGGACGACCCACCCCCAGCCGATCCAGCCCATCAACGACGCCAGCCCGAGCAACAGCCCCCCGGACCGTGTGAACCCAGGCAGACCAGGCCAGCACTCTCTTGCTGGCCTTCCAGTGCGGCTCCTCCCGCCTCGCCGGCACCGTAGCCTCGTACTCCAGTAGCGCCGACCCGGCCTGGACCAACTGCGCGAACAGCGCCTCGTAGCGCGGATCCTCGTCAGGAAGCCCCGCTAACTCCCGGAGCACCGAGCTGATGCCAGCCTGAAGGCCGGCGACCTCACCGGCTATCTCCTCATCGATCTCGCCCACATACACCCCCTGTGACGACGCGTCCACCGAAGGCTGCCCACGTGCAGCCCGCGTCAGCCGTGAAACTGGTCGACCGTACCGGCCGCTGACCATGGTCTGCCGGACGATCAGCGGCACTGGCTGGATCCGCACGCCTCACGGGCGCCAGGAGGCCGGCCAGCAGCGGCTGAAGCCGGCCCCCATGCGCCCGCGCCCCGGAAGACTGTGCCGGGCAGTCGACGGCCGGAGCCCAGTAGCAGGTGGAAGAGGAGCCCGGCAGTGAGGGCAGAGCTCCTGGAGTGTGGTCAGGGGCTTGCCGAAGGTCCAGGGCAGGCAGGAGTTGGCGCGGAAGGAGCCGTGCTCGACGGGCCGGTGGTGGAGGGCGGGCAAGAGGTCCCAGCGCAGCTCGGATGGCTTCGCGCGCCGGGGTTGGGGACGTTCGGCGAGTAGGGCATGGAGCTGCACCCGCTTGGCCGGATCGTAGCCGGTCGTGGTGGCGGGAACCCCGGCGGCGGCGTGGACACTCTGGGTGTCCAGGACCACCAGGGTCGGGTCCTCTAATCGGCGGGCGCGTTCACGGACCTGGCAGCGCAGGAGTTCATGGATGACCTGGTCGGTTCCGTCGTCCTGCCGGGCGGCGAAGTAGCAGTACGTCGCGCTCTTCTGCGGCAGGTCGTGCGGGAGGTAGGCCCACTGGCAGCCGGTCCGCCCCTGGTAGAGGATCGCGTTCACGATCTCCCGCATGTCGTAGGCGCCCTGATGACCGCTGACCGAGTGGTGCCGGTCCTTCCACGCGGTGATCACCGGCTCGATCAACGACCACTGCTCGTCCGATAAGTCGCTGGGATACGGCTTGCGTTCACTCACCCCGCCAACCCCAGCAGACCCCGCACCACGAACCCGCGGATTCCGCCCTACCCACACCATCAGGCGACCACAGAACAACTCAAAGACTCACGAACCGCCCACTAAGAACCACCAGAGCAAGGCCGTCGGCTGGTTCTGGTTCTGCTATAGCGCTGGCTATCCCATCCTGGGCTCGTTCGTCTTCGCGCTGTTCAAGCTGGTGATCGGCTTCTACGTCACACTGTGGATCTCCCTGGCCCTGATCACCGCCGGATCCCTCGTTGTCCTGCTCCTGCTCCGGGAGAGGACCAGCTTTTCGGGCCTGGCTCCCGGACGTGATCCGCGTACCGAACTCACCGGCACTTTCAGGATCCTGGTCCAGAAACCGAAGCGCGGCATTAGCCTGGTCATCCGGCTCATCAACACCACACCGTCGTTCGGTATGTGGGTTTTCATGCCCTGCTTCGTCAGGGACCTTGGCTTCGGCGACGCCGAGTGGAACACCCTGCTCGTGATCATGATGGTCACCAACCTCGGCGCCCTCCTCGTCTTCGGCGTCCTCGGCGACAACTGGAGTGGACGGAAGACGTGCGCCCTGTTCGGCGGCGGACTCGGTGCGATCGGATTCCTGCTGTGCTACTACCTGCCGGCGACGGCCGGCTACAACTTCCCCGAGACCGCCGTTGCGGTCGCTGTCTACGGAGCCGGCCTGGCCGGCTATGTCCCACTGCCCGCCATGATGGTCGCCCAGGCCCCCGACCGCAGGGGACAGGTGATGGGCGTCTACACGCTCGGAGCCGGACCCAGCGTCGCCGTCGGGCCACTGATCGGCACCCTCTCCTACAGCTCGTTCGGATTCCAGGGCCTGATGTGGATCTACGCGGGGCTGCTCCTGCTCAACGCGCTGCTGTGCATGTGCGTGACCTCACCCGGGGACGGCCTGCCCCGCCCCGGCACCGGCAAGGCCAAGCCGCGTCACGACACGCAGGAGCCGTCCCACACACCATCCGCCTGACGCGATCCCGCTGTGCCGGCACCTGGCCCGCGGCGATCGGCTTGGCCGCTTCGGGCCGGGTCCTCCCCGCCCCCTGCGACGCAGCGGTACGGACTCCGCCAGGCTGAGCAGGCACTCACCGCCGGCGCCCGTGACCTCACCGCGGTCCAGAACGTCGGATGTCCCCAGAGGTGAAGGGGCGCCGCGGCTGCACCCTTGTGACACCCGGCGCCGCCAGTCCCGCCTCGGGCACCGCGGCCTGATCGCCTGCGAGACGGCGCTCAGCACGCCATCAACTACCCTGACATAAGCCGCATAAGACACCCCCAGGTTTCGAGGCCGGGCCCAATGATAGTCGGGACGACCGCCGCCATCTCCGCGGCCTGTGCTCGGCACCCGCATGAATGTGGCCAGCTTGCTCGGGATCGACTTCCCCGGCGCTGGCGCAATCGTGCCCTGGGCGAACGCGGCGCCTCAGCTTTGGCGCAACACGACTCGCTACGGGCGAGTTTGGCATAGGCAGCCGTCACTGCTGGGAGCAGAGAAGATTATTGCGTAATCAATAATTAGAACATATTAACGGGGGTCGAAAAATGATTCCGCCAGCTCGTACTGTGCCTAAATTCAGGTGGCCCAGTTGACGCCTATTCCTAGGTGAAACATGCTGCTTCGTGCAGTGTGGTGCGGCGACGGTAAATTAGTAGGCAGGCCTCAATGAGGGTTCTTGTGACATGCAATGTGGATGCTTCAGGGAAACTCAAGATTGCGAAGTAATTTTCGGGGAGCATTCTTGTGTCCGCCCTATGGGGACTGAGTTGTGCAGCGAAGCAGGGTGTGAACACCAGCCGTTGAGGTCGCATCTGCTCTGTGTCTCTTCTAGCTGCCGCTCTGCCTCCGCCACTGGATTGGTCAGTGAGGGACGACTCTGCTCAGTTCGGGGCTCTGCATTTTCTGTCTGCGGCAACTGGGCAGCGAAGTCGTCTTGGTGCTGCGGCTCTACGACTACTTCTGTGGCCGAGGAGCGCCGCGTCGCTCGGCCGCAGGGCCTGTCCCTCACACCTGCCCTGCCACTCTATGGCTCTCCGAGGCCATCGATCACGTCACCGGGGCGTGGTGGGGGCAGGGGAGCGGACCACGGGTTCACCGGCACGTGATGTCGGCACCTGCACAAGGCGTGGCCCTGTCGGCGTTGTCCACGCCCGCACCCCCACCGCGACGGGAGATAGAAATGAGCCAAGCAGGGTTAGCCGGCGAGTGGGATGTGCCAGGGATCCGGATCCGGGAGTGGACGGCCAGCACCTACTCGGTGACGCCGGTGCCAACGGCAGTGCCGGCGTTCGTGTGCCTGCACGAGCACAAGACAACGCCACACGGCATCACAGGAGTTGCTGGCTTGGGCGGATACGCCTCGGTGGTCCGGCACGTGCTGGCCGGTTACTTCGCCAACGGTGGCGGCCCGTGTTGGCTGGTGCCCGTACCGGAGCACTCGCCGGAGGCGTACGCACAGTCGCTTCCCCTGCTCAAGGACGGGAACGCGGGTGTCACCATTATCGCCGCTCCGGATCTGCAGGAGGGGGCGGGCCGGGCGGAGGCGCAGAAGTGGTTGGCCGCGCACTGCACCGGCCAGGAATGGATCGCGTTGCTAGATTATCCGGTGGACGACACCGTGCTCGGGTCGCACTGTCAGTATGCAGCGGTCTATGCACCGAGCATCGTGATGCCGAGCCTGGACGGCCCCGAGCAACCGCCGGTGACTGTGCCGCCCTGCGGGCATGTTGCTGGCGTGATGGCCCGTACAGACGGTGGACGCGGGGTACATGTGGCACCGGCGAATGTACCCGTGAACGCGGTGCAGGCACTGGAGCCGGACGTTGCCTCCGACGCCGCGCAGCGCCGGCTCGGCCCACACGTCAACTGCCTGCGGTGGTTCCCGGACAGGCAGACGCTGGTATGGGGCGCGCGGACGCTTTCCACCGACCGCTACTTCCGCCACCTCAACGTTCGCAGGTTGGTCAGTCACCTGAAGATCGTGCTGAGGGAGAGCACCGGCTGGGTGATCGACCGGCCCAACGATGATGCAACCCGGGACGGGCTGGGGGCGCAGGTGCGGCGATTCCTGACCGAACAATGGCTGGCCGGAGCGCTCGCCGGCGATACCGCAGACGACGCATTCCGGGTCAACTGCACGAGCACGGGAACCAAGATCAGCTGCGCTGTGAAGGTTGCGCCGCTGACACCCGCCGAGTTCGTCACGTTCTCGTTCACCCAGTCGGCGCGAGTCTGAGGAGTTTCCATGGCCAGTAGGCCCATGCCGAACATGGTGGTGCCCGGGTCGTACATCTGGGAAACCGTCCCGCACTTGTACGAAGTCACCGCAGTACCCACGGCAGTCACCGCGTTCGTGGGCAAGAGCAACGAAGCGGAGGCCGGTAAGGCGATCGCCTGGTGGTCGGACAGCTTTACGGACTTCCACCGCTGGCTGGCTACCCGGGTACCAGCGGCCGTGGCGCACGCCGTCGCCACCAAGCTTGAGCAGGGCGGCCATGCCGACGTTGCCCAGAACATTCAGCAGCACTTCGCTGACACCGACAACCCTCCTCCCCTGTCCGAGGACGCCATTGAGGAGCTGCGCGCGAACATCGGCGTGGACCAGCTGAAGACCAGCACGACCTTGTTCCACTCGGTGTACGCGTTCTTCGCCAATGGCGGAGGCCGGTGCCTCACCGTCCTGACAGGCCAGAGTGACACCAGTTACGAAGGCGCGATCGATGCGCTCACCGAGCACGCTGACGTGACGATCGTGGCCGCGCCGGACGATGGTCATGACCCGGTGGTCGCGTCCAAACTTGCCGATCACTGCGCCCAGATGGGCAACCGGATGGTGATCCTGCAGCTGCCTTCCGACGTCACGGCAAAGACGGCTACGGCGCCGAACGTGACGTCTGCCGAGTACGCCGCCGTGTACTTCCCGTGGATCAACATGCCGACACCTGGCGGGGTGCCGGACCCTGGCACCGGGCGGGTGCCAACCGTGCCCGTACCGCCGTGCGGGCATGTGGCGGGTGCCTGGTCGACATCGGACCGTAGCAACGGAGTCTTCTACGCGCCGGCGAATATGCCGTTGGTCGCTGTGGATTCGTTTACGGCCTCGCTGAGTGAAGCACAGCAGCACGACCTGATGCTCAGGACCGAGAGCAAGGTGAACTGCTTGCGCAGCTTCCCAGGCTTGGGGCCGATGGTGTGGGGTGCGCGCACGCTCGATAAGGACCTCAACCGGAGGTACGTGAACGTGCGTCGGTTGATGAGCTTTCTGGAGGCGTCCATCAAGGCCAGTACCCGGTGGGCGGTGTTCCAGCCGATTGATCAGCATTTGTGGGGGGCGTTGCGGGGGCAGGTCGGCAGTTTTCTGCACGACCAGTGGTTGTCCGGTGCGCTGCGCGGTGATGTTGCGTCGGATGCGTACAGGGTGCTCTGCGATGCGTCCAACAATCCCGCCGACTCGATTGCGGCGGGCAAGGTCGTGGTGGACATCGCGGTGGCTCCGGTTCGGCCGGCCGAGTTCATCCTCTTCCGGATCACCCAGACCGCGGGACCGGTCACGCTGCTCGCGCACCCGAACGCGTAGCGAAAACAGGAGGTACATGGCAATGAACGTGAAGTCTCCCCAGGGGCTGCTGCTCGACCATTTCGCGGTGCACCTGAACAAGGTGCGGGTGGCCACCGTGCAGGAGGTCAGCGGGCTTGCGTTGCGGCAACAGGTGGTAACCATCCGACAGCTCAACATGCGCGGTCAGATCGTCGAGTACAACCAGCCGGCCGGCAAGGAGCTCAGTGGCGAGATCATGCTGTCCCGCGTGATGGACGTGAGCAAGGACCTGCTCATGTGGCTCGAGGATGCCATGGACTTCAAGGATGTCCGGCAGACCGTGACGATCACGATGCTTACGCCGCAGCGCAAGGAGGCGCACAAGTTCCACCTGGCGAACGCACTCCCGGTGCAGTGGAGCATGTCGCCGTTGAGCGCGACCAGCGCCGGGACGCCGGCTGTCGAGTCAATCACTATTCGGTACGACCAGATGGTCGTGGACCGGAGTAAGTGACCAAATGCAGACGGAAGTTGATTTCGAACTACCCCGCGGGTACCTGACCGAGGACGGCACTTTGCACCGCAAGGGCCGGATGCGTCTGGCCACTGCACGAGACGAGCTGCGCTCCTTGCGGGACTTGCGAGTCCGGGACGACCCTGCGTACCTCGGGATCGTGCTGCTCAGCCTGGTGGTGACCAGTCTGGGCGACCTTCAGGACCTTGAAGCAGAGGACATCGAGCGGCTGTTCGCTGCGGATCTGGCCCATCTGCAGCACCTCTACCACGAGCTGAATGGCACGGCCGCACCGGTCTGCGTGACCACCTGCGGCTCATGCGGCGCACGGGTGGAAGTGCCGGTGGGCGGTGGTCGCCTGGGGGAATCATGACCCACCCGGTGGACCGACTGTACGAGGAGCTGACCTACCTGGGGTACTACCTGCACTGGTCACCCGACGCTCTCCTCGACCTCGACCACCGGGAGCGCCTGCGGTACGTGCACGAAGTGGCCCGGTTGAACACCCGCATCAACGACGGGGGCGGTTGATGGTCGGCCTTGCGCAAGGGGTTGCGGTACTGACCCGCCTGCCGGTCAGCACCGGACGCCCGCTGGCGGTGCAGGTGCTGCGGACCGACCGGGTCCACTGGCCGACACCGGTCGGCGTCACCCTCGGAGTCGGGCGGGCGGAGGCGCTGCCTGTGGTGGCCCGGAACTTCGTCGTGAGGTCCGGCTCCGTGGACCCGGGGGCGGCGGTGTCGGCGTCGCACGTGCGAGCGGTGGCCGAGCCGGCCTTCGGGAACATGCCCTGGGTGGTGCCTGGTCATTCCGAGGACGTCGCTATGCCGGGTGAGTTGGGTGCCGGTCTGGCTCCGAGCACGCCGGACCTGGTGGAGACGGTGAGAGGAGAGCTGTCGGGTGCGAGGGGGCAGGCTGGGCGAGCGGTCGAATCGGACCGGTCGTCGGCCGCGAGGACGATGGAAGTGGGCCGCGGCCGGGGGGCGGTGCGGGACGGCGCTCCCCCTTCAGCGCCCCCGACGGCCTCGGTGCACCAGGGTTGGTATGTGCCAGGATATCTGGGTGTCACGTCGGCTCCGGCTGCGTCGGACGTGGCGGAGCCGTCAAGTTGCCTGGGAAGGACACGGCGAGCGATTGACCGAGTCTTCCGGTCCACCGCCCACGAGCTCCCGGGTGCTGACCGCGATGCGCACTGCGGGCATGCGTACTTGTGGTCGGGCATGGCAGCGCCAGAGGCTCATGTGGGCCGGGGCGGAGGGCCGGCGGCTCGAACAGCTGGACCGGAACGCGAGATGGGCATGCCGGTGGCCGTTCCGTTGCGTCGGGGGCGAAGCGCACCGGGCGTTTCGGGGAGTGAGCCAGCTTCGGTTCCGCCGTACTTGGGGCACGGGGGCCGGTGGCGTGAGTTACCGGTGGCGTCGGTTGGGCCGCCGGGGAAGGTGGCCGGACCGGAATGCCAGCCGGGCACTCCGGTGACCGGTCCGGTGTTGTCCGACGGGTCTCCCGTCCCCTCGCGCGTTGCCTCCTCGGTCGTCGCCATGTCGACGCCGTCCGCTGAGGAGGTCGCCCGAGAGGTGGCGCCGATGCTCGGCGAGTTGGTTCGGCGGGAAGTGGCCGTGCAGCGACGGGTGAGGCTCCGCCCGTTGGACGGACGTGTTTTCGGCCGACTGAGACAGCTTTGAGCCCGAGGAGGTGGATCCCTTGGCGGACGAGGAAGTTCTGCTCACTCCCCGGTTCCGCGTGACGGTCGGCCGTCAGAATCTGGGCACTTTCTCCAGTTGCGACGGCCTGGGCTGTGAGATCGAAATCGAGGAGTACCGGGAGGGCGGGATGAACGACCGGGTGTGGTGGCTGCCAACCCGGTTGAGATACCCGAACATCGTGCTCACCCGGCCCGTTACTAGGGATACGGCCAAGGTGTGGCGATGGCTGCGTCCGCAGGTGGAGAAGGTGATCCGGGCAGGTGCGGAGATCGAGGCGTTGCACCCGGACGGAGAGCCGCTGATCCGCTGGAGGCTGGCCGATGTGATGCCGGTTCGCTGGTACGGCCCGTCCTTCACGGTGGACGACGTGCGCGTCACGGTAGAGCGGCTGGAGCTTTGCCACCACGGCATCATCGACGTCCGATGACGGGAAGGTGACGGAAACACCATGGCCGATCTGGTCCGAGCTACCCTCCGCATCTTCGATCCACCATCCGGCACGGCGTACACGCCGAGCCGGGAGCGGACGAAGGTCATGCCCACCTTCAATCCGACCGAGTTGACCATCACCAAGGCGGCCACCTGGGCCTACCAGCCAGCGGCCGGCTCGACGGCTGCGGCCCGCGGCTCGTTCACCGGCGCCCAGCCAAAGTCGATGAGCCTGCGGCTGTTCTTCGACGCCGGTGCTGGTCAGGAGAGCACGGTGCAGCAGCAAGTTGACACGCTGCTGTCCTGCTGCGCGCCCACTCGGGCGAGCGCAGCCAAGCACGCCGGCCAACCGCCGTGGGTACGGCTGGAATGGGGCAAGGACCAGACCACCCGGTTCAACGCCCGGGTGCTGTCGGTACAGGCTCGGCTGACCCGGTTCGGCAAGGACGGCACACCGCTGCGCGCCGAGTGCATGGTGACCGTGGAGGAGGTCGGTGGCGAGGTGCCAGGGCAGAACCCCACCTCGGGTTCGCTCGTCGCACACCAAGGCCACCAGTTGGTGGAGGGGGAGAACCTACCTTTGCTGGCCTACTGCATGTACGGGGATCCCAGCCTCTGGCGAGCCGTGGCCCGGATCAACGGGATCAAGGACCCGCTGAGGCTGGTACCGGGCACCGTGCTGGAGCTGCCGGCCGACATCTGGGATGTGCCGTCATGGGCCGGGTAGCGGGAGGGCGGCCGCTGGCCGCCGAGCCGGTCATCTCTACCACCGGCCCGTTACCGGCCCAATGGAGTACGGCGTTCGTGGACGGCTTCGTCGACCACACGATCAACCAGCCGGCCGAGGCCGTCCTGCGGTTCGCCGATCCCCAGCACCGGATGCTCACGGACACCCGGATCACGCTCGGCACGCCGCTCCAGGTGGCGGTGGTGACGTCCACCGACCGTAAGCGCACGCTGCTGTTCGACGGCGAGGTGATCGGGCTGGAGACTGAGAGCGACCCGGCCGGCGTGTACACCGTGCTGCGGGGCATGGACCGCGGCCACCGACTGCTGCGGGGACGACGGGCCATCACATACCCGAAGACCACGGTGCGTGAAGTGGTGGCGAAGCTGGCCCGGCGCGCCGGCCTCAAGCCCGGCCGGGTCGACCCCACGCACCGGTACGAGTACCTGTGTCAGCCGGGCGTCAGCGACTGGGACTTCCTGCTCATGCTGGCCCGAGACCACGGGGGAGCGGTCACGGTGCAGGGCAACAGGCTGAGCCTGAGGGCATTGCCCAAGGCCACCGAGGCTCCGGCATCCTCCACCCCGAGCGGGCAAAGCGAGCAGGTACTTGAGTACGGCAGGAATCTGCTCTCGCTCCGCGCTGCAGTCGACGCCGCCGAGCAGCCGGCCTCGGTGGAGGTACGGAGCTGGGACATGACTACCAAGAAGCCGATTGTCGCGTCCGCGAAGACCACGAACAGCGCACAGTGGGCACCGGACAGGCCGCCGTGGTCCGGCTCGGCGGCGACTTCCGGCGAGCCGCCGCTGGTCATCGACGACCGGCCGTACCGGTCGCACGCGGAGGCCGTCGACGCCGCTGCCTCCGCGGCCGCCACGGTGGCGATGAGCCGAGCCGACCTGGTCGCGGTCGCGTACGGATCGCCGAAGCTGCACGCCGGTACCGCGGTCGCGCTGTCCGGGGTCGGCGAGCCTTTCACCGGGCGCTACACGGTCACCTCGTGCCGCCACTTGTTCGATCCGGGGCAGGGGTACCGCACCAGGGTGACGCTGTCGGTGGCTGGCCAGGCGTGGGCGCGCGATCTGCACCGCACTACACGGATGAACGGGCTGGCCATCGGCACCGTGAGCCAGGTACGGACGCCGCCCGGCGCACAGGGCCGTGGCTGGGTCCGAGTCAGGTTCCCGTGGCTGTCGGACACTTACGTGACCGACTGGATCCGTGCTGTCGAATGGGGCGGCAAGGGAGGCGGCGGTGCGTTCTGCCCCGGAGTAGGCGACGAGGTACTGGTCGGCTTCGAGCACGGCCGACTGGACCGGCCCTATCTTCTCGGTGGCCTCTACAACGGCCAGGACAAGCCGAGCACGACCAAGACTGTGGTTACCGAAGGCGGCACCGTGATCCGCCGTTTTCTGGCCGACCGGTCCGGCGACCGTATCGAGCTGGTGGACAGCGGCGAAGGCGCCGGCGTCCTGCTCACCACCGGCGACGGCAATCTCAGCGTGCAGCTGGACCGGGGCAAAGGGGCGATCACTATCTCCGGCTCCGGCCTGGTCCACCTTAAGACCACAGGCGGTCTCGTCCTTGATGCGAAGACGCTCGAGCTGAAGGGCACGGGAACGGTCAAGCTGTCCGGCGAGTCCGTCGAGCTGGCCGCTGGGGCCAGCAAGATCAGCGTCTCCGCTGGTTCGATCGGCCTGAAGGCCACCCGTGTCGACGTCACCTAGACCCGTCGGCGTCCTCTGGAGAGGGAACAATGGCACTGGATCATCTGCGGTTCCAGGATCTCGTTGACGATGCCCGGCGGTATCTGCGGCATCACTGTCCACAATGGACCGACCACAACGTGTCCGATCCAGGCATTGTGCTGCTGGAGGCCGGCGCGCAGGTTGTCGATGCACTGTCCTACCGCCTGGACGCGCTGCCTGAGCGAGTGCAATGGGCCCTCCTCCGGCTGTACGGCCTGGACTTGGCACCTCCGGTACCGGCAAAGGGCTGCGAGCCACGCACCGTCACCCTGCGGATGGTTGACGACCCTGGGAGGAAGGTCCCGAAGGGAGTGCCCGTTTGTGGTGACGGGTACATCGCGCGGACTGATCAGGAAGCCGATTTTCTGTTCAGTGCCGAATTCCCGGTCCGCGACGTGTTCGTCGTGTCGTCGGTGAAGGACCCAGCAGGCAAGCTCGATGTCACCGGTGCCGAGGGCAGAGCGAAGCGGATAGTTGCGGATGATCTCAGTGGTTGTCGACGGGTTGTCGGGCCGGCACCGGTATCTCACGAGAATCACATGGTGGCGCTGCGGGTCCATCTCACGGACCCTGTCGGCAGGGTCGAGATCCCGATGAGGGGTAGCCTCCCCCACGGGTGGCATCTCAGCTGGTTTGACGGACTGCAACTCGCCGCAGTCGACATGCAGCAGGACGAGGCGCGAACGAAGTTGTTGGTGACCAAGGTGCCTGTGAACACGCCGCTGCAGTGGAGTCCTGGCGAGTTCTGGTTCTTCCTGCTTCCTCATCCAGGGGCGCCTGACTTCACCGTAAGCAGGCGGGAATGCGGTGATGGTGCCTGGTTTCCGGCCGCAGCTGTGTCAGTACGTGCGGTGATCGAGGCACGCCGACGTCTGCTCGGCACCGGAGACGGGCGGTGCGGGCAGCGCTTCGGCTGCCCGGAGCGGCCGCTACGGGTGCAGGTGGGCGAGACGCCGTACTCGGTTCTGGACTCGTTCCCCGTCATGCCGGGAACGGAGTGGTGTGTCTATGACCCGCTCACTCACGAGATCCAGTTCAATCCCGGAATCCGGGAGGACGCAGGCGAGTTCGGCGAGCCGCCGCCCGAGCACACGCCGGTTTTCGCCGTGTTTCCCGATGACGGTGCCACGGTCCCGGCCTGCGCGTTCACCTCGCTGGCGGCACCGTACCAGGACGTCCAGGTCACTCAGGAGGCACCGGTCGCCGCGATGCCGGTCGGCCCGGCGCCCGTCGTACCGCAGCCGGCGCTGGCCGACGTGCTTGCCGAAATACATCTCGGCGCCTGGGGTGTTCGGGACCGCGCGGTCACCGCGGCCGACTACGTCCGGCACGCTCGAGCGGTCCCAGGCGTGCAGGACGCTTCCGTCGTAATCACCGGCAGCGCGCCGACCAGGGAGGCCAGGGTGACTGTGCGCTGCCAGGAGGCCAGCGTGCGCGATGCCGTTCAGCGGCGGCTCCAGGAGGTCTCGCTGCTCGGCACCACCGTGACAGTCGAGGACGGTGCGATGTGATGGATCATCTCGGCACCGGCTGGAGCCACCCGGTCCGGATCATCCACGGGCGTGTAGTGCTCGTGTCCGGAGCGGACAACGTGGACAAGTGCCTGCGGCTGCTGGTGCGTACCAGCCTGCAGGAGCGCTGGATGCGCCCGGACTACGGCTGTTCGCTGCGAGAGCTGGCATTCCGCCCCCTGGACGCGCGGGCAGCAGGTGCTGCCGCCTACGAGGTGCGCAAGGCGGTGGAGCGGTGGGAGCCGCGAGTGGCGTTGGACGACGTGACCGCGATCCCGGATCCGCTGCGCGGTCGCCTGGACATTCTGATCCGCTACCGGCTGATCACCAGTAACAGTCCACGCAACCTGGTCGTGCCCTTCTATCAGGTCCCCCATGCAGAAGGTGAGCCAACGTGAGCTGTCCGCCAGTGAATTTACCCGAAGTCCTGGCCGACGACCGGGTAGTCCAGGCGTTCGCCGCGGGCCTGCGTGCGATGGTGCGCCCGGCCGTGGCGGTGCTGGACGATCTTGAGTATTGCCTCAATCCCGCAACCGCGCCGAGGTCGATGCTGGACTGGCTGGGCGCGGGTGCCCGTATTCCGCCGTACAACGTGCCGGAGGGGCAGCTGCGGGCAGCGCTGGCTGTGGCAGGCACGGTCAACCGGCGCCGGGGGACCGCGGCAGGGCTGGCTACCGATCTGTCGGCCTACGGCTGGGAGTACGTGAGCTGGATGGACAGGAGCGGAACGCTGTTGGTGAGCCTCCGCCGCACGGACCCTGCCGCTGACAGCGAGGTGGCCACATGGGTGGTGGCGCAGCACGTTCCCGCCGGGGTGCCGGTTGAGGTCGAGGGAGACACCTCATGAGCGAGATCGTCAACGCCGACCAGGGGGCCATCGCTGCCGACGGCCGGGAGGCTGTACAGGCAAAGCTCCCGGAATGGACAGGCCGAGCTGGCGATGCCGGTACCGAGCTGATCGAGGTCTGGGCCGACATGGCGCTCAAGCTCCGGCGCAACGTCAACCGGGTGCCGGGACAGGTGCTGGACCGGGTGATCGGCGACATCGCCGATGTGCCGTCTGCGCTGGCCCGGGCCGAATTCCTGGTCGAGCCGGTTTCTCACAACCAGGTGGAGATCCCGGCCGATACAGAGGTCGTGGTCGAGTTACCCGGCGCGGAATCCGTGATCTTCACCGTGCCGCACCGGTTCGCCGGCTCGGAGCTCAGGGCCGGGAGCCCGACGCCGTATCGGATATACCCACCGCAGCCGCAGTGGGACTGGCTGTCTGCGGACGACCGGGTCGGTGTAGCGGTACTCGGGGAGCACGGCCTGCTGCTTACCTTCGACGGCGACCCGCAAGGGCATGCCGACCCGAACGCGCCGGGGAGTCCGGATGTGGCCGACGTCTTGGTCAACGTCGTGGCTGACGTGATGATCCGTCCGGCCAGCACCGTTCGCTGGACGGCAAACCAGACCGCGTACATCTGGGGGGCTCCGTATACCTCCGGCTACCAGGACGATGTGGGGTGGTGGCAGTTGGAGACCGGGGACACCACCGCGGCGCTGCACCAGTCAGGGCGGCTCACCTTCCAGACCCGGAACAACATCCGCGCGGCACGGCTACCGCATGGCGTTCTCGGCGGGGGAAAGTACGCCATCTGCCTGCCCACCACCGAGGGCACATGCGAGCTGACCGTGACCAGGCTGGTCGACGCGAACCTGCAGCCCGCGCCTGACCTGTTGCCAGCACCAAAGCCGATCACGTACTTCACCCCGAAGCGGCCGGACTGGGCGGAGCAGGTCATGCACGAGCTCCCCGAGTGCGGGCTACTGTTTCCGTTCATAACCGAACCGGACGGCGGCACCATCATGGTCGTGACGGACTGGCCGAGCGGCCCTCCGCACTCGTCGCCGTGGACCGGCCAAGCCAAGGTGTGGACAACCAAGGGCTGGATGCCGGCAGCCGCAGAACAGCTGACAGTGGACCAGCCGGGCCGTCTGTGGCTCCGGCTCCCGGCGCCGGCGGCGCCGCTCCCGGAGAAGTCACCGGCGCCCGGTCGCTACTGCCTTGTGGCGCCGACCGCCAAACTGACGGCGGTCGCGGGTGTGCACATCTGGAACCTGCCCTCAGGAACCGTCAGTACAGTGCGCGGAGTCCACAAGGGCCCCGAGGACGTCGGCGTCTCGACCGGCATGCCGGGGCAGCGGTTCCGGCTGTTGCACCGGCCCTTGCCCGCCCAGGAGCACGACGAGCCTCCTCTGGAGACCATTGACCGATGGGGCGTCGGTCAGACCTGGAGCCGGGTCGAGTCATTCGCCGACTCCGGTCCCGACGACCGGCATTTCCGACTCGACTACCAGGCCGGCGAGGTGGTGTTCGGCCCGTTGCTGGCCGATGTAGACGGCGTACGCCGGCAGTTCGGCGCCATCCCGCCGGCTGGGGCACGAATCCGGGTCGGCCGCTATGTGATGTCCGACGGCGCTGCCGCCCATGTGCCGGCCGGTTCGCCGGGAACCCTCAGGCCCGGCAACGACACGTGCACGCTGACCTTGGCCGCGCAGGTCGCCGGCGGCAACCCTCCGGTCGCTCGGCGGTCCCTCTGGCGGGTTGGCTCCGGCAGGGTGGTCAGCCTGGCGGACTGCAGGGACGCGGCGTTGTGCATGCCTGGCGTGGGGAGGGCCGAGCTGCTCGGTCACAACGTACTGATCGTGCCGACGGTCGGCTACGACGCTGCGTCGGCGGTCTCGGCCGCTGCCCTGACCGGTGCTGCGGCCGGACTGGCGGCGGATGTCCGTCGGTGGCTGGAGCCGATTGCGGCCGACAGGACACCGATCCAGCCCATGGCGTTCGTGAGCGCGAGTATCAGTGTGGCGGTCACCGTGCCGACAGGATCGGAACGGTTCGGCCTGCGGCAAGGGGTCACCGCGGCACTGTTGCACCGGTACCACCCACTGGTCGGTGGTGACCACGGCACCGGCTGGCCGGTGGGCACGCCCGTCACTGCCGAGGACGTCAAACAGACCCTTAGGAAGGCGTGCGGCGGCCTGAATAGCACCTGCACGGTGGATGGCCCAGCACCCCAGAACGGCGAGCTCGCCGTAGTCGACTCGGTAACGGTCACCGTATCCATCGATGATGGGGGTGCCTGATGAGCACGGAACCGTCGACCACGCAGCCGGCCACCAGCCTGGTCGGCATGGTGGACCAGGTACTGAAGGATTTCCTGGAGCAGCGAACGGCGTCTGGCGGAACCCACCTCAAAGTCAGCTTCGAGGTACCTGCGGAGGAGTACGAGCAACTGGTCGGCGAGGTGTACGGCAACGCTCCCACCCTGGTCAACGCGTTCCTCTACGACATCCAGGAGGACCGACCCAGGCGGGCCGGTGGTGGATCCTTCGATAAGGACTCCGAGGACTCCGGCACGATGCGCCATGCGCCGCGCTGGTACACGCTCTCGTACCTGTTGACCGCGCGTGCGAAGAAGGCCGAGGACCAGCATCGTGTGCTCTCCGCGCTGTTGGTTGTGCTGCCGGCATTCGTCGACCGGCTCCCCGAGCTGCTCCGGTTTCCGGAGCAGGGGTGCTACGCCACCGCGGTGTTCGGACGGCCGCCGGCGGACGGCCGGTCACTGGCGGAGATGTGGAATGCATTGCGCACTCCGCCGCGTCCCGGCCTGGAGTTGGCGATCACCGTACCGGTGATACCGGACGCCGAGAAGATCTGGGCGGTGCGGGACCGAGAGTTCACCGTGGACGCCGGGGGACTGCCGTGACCGGCGCCGATCCGGGTCTTCGATACCTGCTGGGCCGAGTAGGGCTGGTGGTCGAGCGGCTGCGCCGCCTGGCCAACGCCGCCCAGCACCGCAAGGACAGCGTTGAGTCCAGCCTGTGGGACGAGCAGGCGGCGCTGGCGGAACTGGAGGAGTTCGCCAACGAGGCCGCAGCCGCTGGAGCGGAGCCCCGGCTGCGCCGACTGGTGAGCACCTTCGCGTTGACACCCGCGGACCTCGACGCGTTGCTGATTCTGTTGGCGCCGGAACTCGACCCCATGGTGGAGACCTATTACGACGAAATCGGGCGGTGTGACGGACAGGCTGCAGCCAGCGTCGGCATGGTACTGGCCCTGTCCGGTGCGCCGCCCTGGTCGCCGGAGGCCAGGAGCCGACTCGGTCCCGACGGTCGCTTAGTGCGCACCGGGTTGGTGGCGGTCGACGACGCCCGGGCGCCGCTGCTTCGCCGGCGGGTCCGGGTGGCTGACCGGGTGATCAGCCACCTGCTCGGCGACGACCGGCCGGATCCGCTGTTGCGACGGTACGCCGCGGTCGTCCACGGTGAGCTGAGGCCGAACGCTGAGGACGAGGACCGGCTGTGTTACGTGCAGGGTCGCAGCCCGGTCGCCGCCGCCGATCGAGTGAGCGAGCTATTGGCGGGGCGCCCGGCGGTTCGCGCGACGTTCGCGGACGTTCCGGAGGAGGAGTTCGCCCGGTTCGGCGCGGCGGTGGCGCTGGAAGTCAGGCTGTGCGGCGGACACTTGGTGCTGGGGCCGCTCGGCGCGGGCTCCGTCGACCCCGACACCAGAGACGATCAGGCCCGCCGACTGCGTACGCTCACCGACCTGGACGTGCCGACGATTCTCTACGGGACCGGCGCCTGGGAGGATCGGTGGAGCCGCCGCCCGCCAGTGCTGCTCACCGTGCCCTGCGGTACCCCCGCCGAACTCGTCACTGCGTTCCAATCCGCATTGGATGGCCAGGCTGTGCCCACCGAGGACCTTGAGTACCTCACGGCAACACACCGGATCGACCGGGGCGAGCTGCCCCGGATCGTGGCCGCGGCGACCAGGCAGGCCAGGGCCGAGAGCGCCGCCGTGTCCGGCCGGCACTTGCGCACCGCCATCCGGCTGGTCGGCGGAGCCTCGCTGCCACGACAGGTCCGCAGGATCGAACCGGCCGTGGGTTGGGCCGACTTGGTGCTGTCGGAGCATGTCGAGGCAGGACTGCGGAGCATGGTGCACCGGGTCCGGTACCGGAACCGGGTGCTCGGCGACTGGGGGATGCGCAGCGGCGGTGCCCGCGGCCGCAGTGTCGTCGTGATGTTCTCCGGAGAGTCCGGTACCGGCAAGACACTGGCGGCCGAAGCTGTGGCAGGTGAACTCGGCCTGGACCTGTGCATGGTGAACTTGGCACAGACCGTGGACAAGTACGTCGGTGAGACCGAGAAGAACCTGGAACGGATCTTCGCGGCCACCGCCGATACGCCTGGAGTTCTCGTATTCGACGAGGCGGACGCGTTGTTCGGCAAGCGATCCGGAATCTCCAACGCGCACGACCGGCACGCCAACACCCAGACCGCTTATCTGCTCGCAATGCTGGAGTCCTTCGACG
This sequence comes from Streptomyces sp. NPDC001339, assembly GCF_042895955.1. NCBI lineage: Bacteria > Bacillati > Actinomycetota > Actinomycetes > Kitasatosporales > Streptomycetaceae > Streptomyces > Streptomyces sp. NPDC001339. The sequence continues at coordinate 772,463 of NZ_JBIAWT010000002.1, forward strand.
GGATCGGAGTGCTGACCACGAACTTGCCGGGGAACATCGACAAGGGGTTCCTGCGTCGGCTCGACCTTGCACTGCACTTCCCGGCACCGGACGAGACGCAACGGCTTGCGCTGTGGGACCGCTGCCTTGGTCCGAAAATCCCCCGAAGCGATGACCTCGACCTGGAGCTGATGGCGCGTTGGTATGACCTGCCTGGTGGAAACATCCGCAACGCGGCGGTGGCAGCCGCATACCGGGCCGCTGCTGAGGACCGGCCGGTGCGCACCGCTGACCTGGTTGCCGGGATGGTCGAGGAGTACCGCCGCTTGGGCCGCCTTGCTCCCGCAACACCGTAGAGAGGCAACCATGCCGTCGGACAGCGCGCTTGAGCTGATGGAACCGCAGGGTTGTCGCGCCGGAGCAGTCTGCTGGCCAGCCCCGTCGCTGAACCTCGCTGACCCACCCGAAGGAGGCGTCATGCCCACCACAGTGCTGACCACCTCAGCCTCGATCACCTGCCTGCACCCGCCGGGCCGAGTGCTGCCACCGCCCCCCGCACAGACCGTGCTGTTCATCAAGGGCGAGCCCGCGCTCACTGCGGCCAACCTGGTGTCCATGTCGATCGTGGGTTGTGCCGACTCGTACACGCCGTGTACCAAAGTCGCTCAGCTCGCCGAGTCGAAGAAACTGTTCGTCCAGGGCGAGCCAGTGTTACTGGCAGGGGCTGGCAAAGCACTTCCAACGGGGGGCTCTGTGCGCGCGAGCGGCACCGCCTCTGCCCTGTTCGCCTAGTACTCCAGTAATAACTCACCATCAGTGGTGGGTGCGTCTTGTGTCCGGGCGAGTCCCGCTGACGTGACGTCAATCGGGCAGATAGGCGTCGAACCCCGTTGCGGGATGGTCGCGGCTCACCCACATGAGGTCCTGTACGACCGGGCCGCCGACGCGGTCGGCACCACGGCCGCCGCCGCAGTGCCTCAGCCAGGTCCACAACGACCAAGTCCACGACATTGCCGCTGACCGCACAGACCAAGCCCTGCTCGCAAAGGGGTGATGGAAATGAATCCGAAGCCACGAGAGAAGGCTCTGACAGTCGTAGCGCCCGGGAGGGGCGATACGCGTAGCGAGGTCACCTTGATAGAGGTGCGCCGGGGGGTGGGGGTCGCCCTAGGTCTGGATGCCCATACCCTGGCGCAGCAAGCGGGCGTCTACGGCCTGCGCACGCAGGGCTGCACTGTCGCACCGCCTGCCGAGGTCCGCAAGATGGATGCGGCGAACCTGCGTTGGGTGCCTCGGGAGGAATTCGTCGGATATGTCGAGCAGTTGTTGGAGGAGATTGGAGTCAGTGCGGAGGGCAGCGCGCTGGTGCACAGCTTCGCAAGTGCCCCCCTTCCAGTGCGGTACGAGGAAGGAGGGTGGGCCGAGGAGCTAGGCGACGACCAAGTGTTGCGTGACAGTGACCAGGGGACGGACTCGGGCATCCGCATCGTGATCGCGCTCGGGCTGCACGGATGGGACTGGTGGACGGCGCCCGGTAGCCGACAGCGGTGCCAGGACGGCTCCGGCACGTGGGCGATTGTCGCGGTGCCGTTCCGAAGGACCTTCACCGAGGGGCAGTTCACGATCCATCCGGCGATCGCCCTGACGCATCAGCTTACCCACGGAAGCCAGATGCACCAGGGACGGTTCGACCCGAGGATCGCTAAAGGGGTGATCCAGACTTGGGAGCCGCACCACTTCAGCCGACACGACATGACCGTGTCGGAAGTTGAGGCGCGTGGGAAACGTCAGCAGTTGCGGCACCTGACCCTTGGTGCAAAGCAGTCCCGTAGCGAAGAAGAACCGCTCGTCTTGGAGCGTACTGCCGCGTCGGCGGCCCTAGCTCACCAGTATGCGGCCGCCGTGCACGGCACGGCGGCCGCTGCCGAAGCCGAACGCACGGCTGGCGCCCGTGAGAGCGTGCAGCGGGTCTCCGAACGCACCGTGGCCAAGCCGCTCAAGATCTTCTACCAGGGGCCCGCCCACGAATACACCCAGTACTCCTATGAGGTCACGCTGTGGAAGTCTCCGGAGGTGCTGCGCAGGGCGCTGCAGTTCCAGGCGCGGACCTCGGAGACCAATATTGACGAGTCCGGCAACAGGGCTGTCCGCCTCCTACGCAAGGGGAAAGCCAAACTCGGGCTCGGCGATCCGGACAAGATGGTGACCACCAAGGTTTCCAAGCCAAACCCGGCGGAGAAGTGGCTGTTCTTCAAGCCGAGCGGCTATGAACTGTTCTGCCTCGCGGACGAGGACATCGCCGCTCCCGGACGGGACATCAAACACTGGGAAGACCGACTCCCCAAAGGAAGTCGCAAGCTGGCCGGCATGAAACTTCTCAACACGGTGATCAAAGTCGCTGCACCGGTCGTGGGTGCTCTCTCTGGCGCTATCGTCGGAACCGCGGTGTTCCCCGGTCTGGGGACGGCTGGCGGAGCCATCGCGGGAGCGACGATCGTGAACGACATCGCCAAGCCGTATGTCGTAGCCACCAACCCCAATCTGATCAACGCTGTCGATCCCGCCATGCGACACGCAACGCATGTGCAGGAAGTCATCGACGAGCGGGTCAAGCAGTTTTTGGCAGAGGAAAACGCAAGGCCGGATCTGGTCGATCCGACTGACTGGCCGGCCACCGAGCAGCAGGCGCCCGCCCAACCGATCCCGGCCCAAGCCGCACGGATCGCTGTGCGCTGGAAGGGGGCACAGGCACAGGGCCCAGTAGCCACGGTCGTCGGAGTACCAGACTTCCCCGGCGTGGGGATCGTCCTCGACCAGGACGCGGCCACCCTGGCGCAGGCAGCCGGCACCTACGAGCAGCGAACCATGGGCTGCACACCCGTGCTCGAGGCGGACCGTGAGCGGCTCGACGACGCCGCACCCGGCTCCCCCGTCCCCGCACACGACTTTCAGCAATACATCCAGGAACTATTCGCTGCGCTGAAAGAAGGCAGCCCGTCGGCAACGGGGCTGCTGCAGGAGCTGGGACAGACCTCGCCTCTGCCCGCTCATCTCGTGGGGAGCGCTGGCGAGAAAGGAGGAGCACTAGCCGACTGGCAGGCGGAGCTGACACCGGAGGACTGCGGCAGGCAGCAACTGCTGAGTGAGGATGACAAGTCGGCTAGCGGCTTCAAGGTGCTCATCGCAGCCGGGCGGCATAGCTGGGACTGGTGGACGGCGCCTGGCGACGCGCAGTGTGCCCGCGACGGATCCGGGACGTGGTCGGTCGTCTCCGTGCCGTACCGGCGCTTCTTCGCCGAAGGTCCATACCCGATCCACCCCGCCGTACTCCTGGGGCATCAGCTCGCGCACGTGTACCAGATCCACAACGGGTTCCTCGACCTGCAGGAGGTCAGCGTGCAGGTGGAGAAGATCAGGAGAACCACGCAGGCGATCTCCGAGCACATGGCCCGAGGCGTGCACCCCTGCCAGCAGGCGGGGGGCTGCGGCCTACCCTTCAGCATTGAGCACTCTCGGCGCGTCGCCGCCCTGGTGTGGGAATCCTGGGGGAGGAGTTCGACGCGGGGCCGCCGTGCCTTCCCACAGGACCTGCAACGCACTCTGAAGCATGTGGGGTTCTCCGAGCGCACGGTGGCCGATGAACTGCGGGTCTACTCCCAGCGGTCGTACAGGGAAAAGGAGAACGACACGCAGGAGATCTACCTCAAGAGCGCCGTGGGCGATCTGACGGAGATCTTGCGCGAGCTGGCGAAGTACGAGCACCCGTGGGAGTTTCGGCGGTACTGGACGGCTTGGCCCGCGGACCACGAGAAGTACAAGCTCAAGAAGGAGGGGATCGCCAAGAGCGGCATCACCTGCGTCATCCGGCGTGACCTGCTGCCGAAGGACAGCCAGGCCGCCGCTGTGTATCAGCGCGCTATCGGCCCGCAGGCGGCCGACTACATTGAGCAGGGCATCAACAGCGCAGTTGATGCTGTGGCCGGGGCAGCTGTTCAAGAGGTACTTGATACGGCCTTTCCTATCGGGGCCATCGGCGCCGCAACTGCCACGAGCGCATCTGCCTTGAACCAGACGCATCATCTCTTGCACCGAGAAGTGCACCACGGACCACTGTCCGGCACGAGCACCTCCGGACGGGGCACGCAGGACCGGCTGTCCCTGCGCGATGTGGGCCCGCACCAGATGGTCACGTTCGAGAGCGACAAGGAGCCTCCGGCCCGCATGTCAGGACCCTCTAGCGTCACCTACGCCCTACACATGATGCTCCGCACCGCGCCCGCCAGGGCGACGAGTCATGCCGGATCTCCGTCAACAGCCTCTCAGAGGCCGGGCGGTGAGCTGGAACAGTGCGCCAAGTCCCCGGGCAAGGGTAAAGCGCGGCTGCTCCCCCGTTGACCCGGGTTCCGCAGATGATGTAGCGGGATAGTCCGTGGCGTTGGGGGTGACGTGCGGAATTGCGCCGTCGGCTGGTGGGACGGCGTGTGTCTAGGGCCAGTGGTTCGTGCTGGTCAGTCGATCGCGGGGGTGAGCTGGTAGATCCGCTGCGGTGGTCGAGCTGGAGGGCGTGGAACAGGTCGCATTGGGGTTTCGCGATCTCGGTGCGCTGTTGGAAGGTGTCGGCAGGGTCGGTGAAGGCGCCGAGCTTGATGCGGTCGAGTTCGTGGCGCAGTGTCGGCCAGTCTGCCCGGTCTGGCTCTCGGCGGTGCGGGCCGGGAGCAGGGCGAGCCAGCAGAGCAGAATGTGAGCGCGGATGCGTTCCTCCCTGCGATGGAACACCGGCCGCAGGTCCACGACCTGCTTCATGTCGCGCCAGCTGTGCTCGACTTCGAGGAGTTGCTGGTCACCGAGCGCCATGTCCTCGGTTGGTCATCTTGGGGTGGGAGACTGCCTCGTCGCCCACCTCACCAGATCGGCTTCGGCATTCTGCAGGTCAGCCCTTCTTTCCTGCCCTCGCTAAGGTGCTCGCCGTCCCGTAAAGCCGAGACATTGCCCCTTAGAGCTCCTACCGGTAGTTCGTTAAATCCGGCGGTAGAGGTCAATGCCGTGTCCGGTGGTGACCGCGTCGATCAGGGCTTGCAGCTCGGAGGGTGGGTCCGTGTCCGTCCAGGCTCGCCACCACCGGGTGAGGGTGATGGCAGGGGTGAGCCAGGAACGGATGGCTCGTAAGGCCCTGGGCCAGCAAGGCTGTTGGTGCTGGTGGGGTTCGGTTGATCCCCCCTTTTTGGCCCCTCGTTGGGGCACGGGTCCGGCGCGGTGGCATCCAGGGGTCCGGGTGGGTCGAACCACTGGTCCCAGCAGAAGGAGAAGGCGCAGTTGACGAGTGTCTGGTGGCGGCGGATGGCGCGGTCGGAGCGGACTTGGAAGTCGGCCCAGCCGAGTTCGTCCTTGATCTGCTTGTAGCTCTGCTCGATCCACGGCCGCAGGCCGTGGAGGCGGACGATCTCGGCGAGGTCGGCCGGTGGGTGCGGGCTGGTGGTGGTGTGGGGTGCGTCGGGGTGGGGCAGGTTGGTGGCCAGGTACCAGGTGGCCTTCTCCGGCAGGCCGGCTGGGTCGGTGGTGGCCACGACCAGCTGGCAGGGTGAGTCGGGGCCGTAGCCGGCCAGGCGGGCATCGGCGGCCCACCAGGTCTCGGTGTGCCCGTCGCGGAAGTGACGCTCCACGGGCGTCCAGTCGCCTGGGTACTTGGCATCGCGCCAGGTCAGGGCGTGGGCCGCTTCGATGGGGGTGTGGGGCTGGTCTGCCGGGGCCCAGGTGCCGCGGTGCGGCTTGAGCGCGACCACGTAGGCCAGGCCGGCCTCGCGCAGTGCGAGGTACCAGTCGTCGCTGACTTAAGTAGGCGCAGTCGGCGACCACCGCCGGGCAGCCGAAGCCCGCCGCTTTCCCGCGGGCCGCGAGGGCGGCTGCCAGCTGTGGTTTGGTGCGGAAGGCCGGGTCGGACCGGCCGCGGGCGAAGTGGTGGGCGGGGGTGTAGGGAGTCGTGTGCAGCGGGTAGTACACACGGCCGTCGGTCCACACCGTGGTCACCGTGACGATGCCGTTGTCGGTCTTGCCGTACCGGCCCAGCCACTGCCGGCCCACGTGTGCGGTGGCCGTGCCGTCCTTGCGGTCCCCGGAGTCGTCGATCACGATGACCCCGCCCTCGTGCGGAGCCGTCGCCACCTGTTCTAGCAGCAGTTCAAGCCGCCGGTCGTTGATCTGCTCGGCCTCCCAGGGCGACTCGGACAGGAAGAACTGCAGCCGCTGCACCCCCGGCGTCCTCGCACCCGCCACCGGTTCTGCCCCTGCCAGGCAGGTGATCGTCTTGTTCCGCTCCCATGGCGCCAGCAACCCGGTCAGGTACTCGCGAAAGCCCCGCCGCTGGGCCAGGCTGAAGAAGAGGTCGTCGAACTGGGCCGCGTAGTCCTCCAACGGGCCCGGCGCGGGCGGACACGGACGGCGAGCCGTCATCTTCAGCCTCCAGCACGGAATTTGGCTCCTCCCACCGGCCTACGGCCAACCCGACCTGTCGTCAACCCGAACCACCGCCGGATTTAACGAACTACCGGTAACGAACTACCGGTAGCTGGCCAAGCGCATCTTTGTGTGGCCGGCCGATTCGGATCCTCCTGGTGTGCGTGACGATCGCCCATGTCGGCCGCGGCGACTGGAGGTCAGCTGATCTGGCGGAACGTGATCGTTCTCGGAAACCGCTTTCCCGGAAGCGTGACTGTGATGATGTGGCCTTCTGTGTCCGAGTCCAGGGAGGCCGCCGTGTCCCGAACGCCGCAGGAGATCTTCGAGAGTTACGTCTACGCCGGTGCCATGCCCCGGAATGCTGATGCCCTTGCCGAGAACTTCACCATGGACGGTGTCTTCGAGGCGCCGCTCATGCCTGACGGTGCCACCTTCCCTAGGAGGTTGGTGGGTCGTGAGGAGATCCGTAGCGCGATGGCGGCGTACTACGAGCAACAGGTGAAGGGTGACCGCTCGCCGAATCTTGAGAAGTCCGGGTACGTGCTGCACACCACCTCCGATCCCGACGTGTTCATCGCCGAGATCGACACGGTCTTCGATGGGGACGGAGACTACGTGGCTGTCTCGCCGGTGCAGATCTCGTAGGTCTGCGGCGCGGGTCGCCATTCTCTTCTCACGGTGCACCGGCTGCGTCGTATCCCGCACGGTCAAGTCTCCGACCGGGCTCCGTCGTGGAGTCCGGAGCACGGCTCTCCAGCCTTGATGTCAGTACGTGAAACGGGCGCCCGGTGCTGGCAGCGACTCCTCGCCGAGGGAGTTCATCACGATCACATCGACTGTCTGGCCGGGTATGAACTGCACGGGCGGCGTGACGATCAGGCGCCGAGGAGAAGCCGGAATGACGTTCAGGGCCAGGACTCCACCGAAGGACACCTGAGAACCCGCGTCGAACCCCCACCCATCGATCTGGGTGAAACCACCCTGGCTCAGCACACCCAACGCCGTCTCTGGCTGGACCCGTTCCACCTTCGGCGGGCTGACCGCGATCTCGATGTCGAGCGCCGAAGCATCGAGAATGGGCGTGATCGCCTTCGCCCACCCGATGCTGACCGACGGAGTGCCGTCAGGGCCCGTGAACGCCGGGTCCATAAACCCCAGCAGCCCGAGCACTTCATGCCTCACGTTCAGCACCACGGAGCCGGAGTCGCCATGCCAGCAAAACAGGCCGCCGGGCGGATCGGTGCCGCAGACGATCCAGCTGACCTCGAAAGGATTGCTGCCGGGCACCAGCCCGACAATCTGTCCCGTGGTCAGTCCAGTGGTGCGCCCGCGTTTCTTGACGGGTTGAAAGAGGGAGAGTTCGGCTGTGGAGCCTTCCACCGGCCCGATGTCCTGGATCCTGGCGACCGGTTCGCCCCGGCTGCCGTTCAGCTCGATCATGGCGCAGTCGAGTCCGGGTATCCCGGAAGCCGGGATCGCCTTCACCGACTTCCCCACGATGGAAGCCTGGAAGGCACCCGACCCCAGCCCCTGCCGCGGCTGCCACACGTCGAGTCCCATCGGTGCGACGTGTTCACAGGTGAGCCCACCGCGTGCGCCGTCGCTGCGGCGCTGGACGATGCAGCCGAGCGTCCCGGTGTGCAGCGTGGCCAGTCCATCGTCACCGATCTCGATGGTCTGTATCTCGATCCCGCCCAATAGCGGCTTGTAGAAGTTGTTGTCGTTCACGATGCCCGCGATGGGGACCGGATTGCTCTCGACGACGTCCGTCTTCAGCTCCACATCGCCGGAGCGCCACACCTCGGGAATCAACTGCCCCGGACGCAGCCGGTTCACCGGCAGTTTCTGCGGGACGTACACGATGAGCGCCAGCTCCGGGGTAAACTCCCCGCCGGTCTGTTTCGCCCCCACACCGAACCGCGTGCCTTTCGGCAGCTGCCCCTCGAACTCGGCACGCAGTGATGCGAGCAAGGCGAGCGCCTCGGGTGGAACCTGCACCGGCTCCTCGGGAAGCGGCATGTCCGCCTCCTTCCGATCGAAGGAGCATTCTCATTGTCTTATGCCCGGTCTCGTGGCGCGACCGGGCGGCGCTGGGGTGTTGGGCTGCGCGAAAGTGCGGGTCGTACCCCCGTCATGCACAGTGGATACCGAGATCCCGGCTGGCCACGAGAGCGATGGCATGCCCGAAATTCGTGTCGACAGCAGCAGGCTTACCAGCACCACGTTCTTGATCTCCGGTCACAGCTCCGTCATCGTGGACGGGGCAGGTTTGAGTCGCCCTCTGAGCGCTTGTCGGAGCGGGTATGGTGTGAACCCAGGGTGGCGCACGGAGCCGCGGTTCCGCCACGATGACGCGATGGATGACGAGCCGCTGGACGGCTGGGCGCGGCGGCGCGAGGAGCGCCGGGCCCAGTCGAAAGGAAAGCTGTGGGCAGTGCCACTCACCGAGGGCCTGCATCGTGGGGCGCACGTTGATCCATGCGCGTCGCGGGTGATCGCGGTGTGGAACGGCACGGAGTGGGTGAGCGTGGGCGTCGTTGACGAATTGACGACCTGGCCGGCGCCAGGGCCCTGCTCTACCCGCCCCAGCTGGTCGAGGTGCAGCCCACTGAGTGGGACCGCCCGGCACTGGGCAAGGGCCGCGGCCGGCGTCGACCTCCCTAATCGCGCTCAATCCCCTTGAGTGTTGTGGCCAGGGCAGACGGGCCGGTAGACAGGGCTCCGAAGCGAGGAGTTGACGAGGGGGAGAGGCGCAAATGCTCGACCGGCTGAAACCGAAGAGCACCCGGATGGAACGTGGTCTGGCCTAGCGCACCCAAATGGTCATCGCGACCCGTGCGCCCATCGTGGCAACTCGCGGACCGTCGAGAGGACGTGGACTCGCTCGTTGGTGAGGCCGTATTCGACAGCGAAGCCCTTCGCGAGTCCCTGATGGAACTGATCGGTTGTCTCGCCCCCAGCGGGCCCTGAAGGCGACGGCTGAGGACCCCCTGGCCGCCGTCTCTGTGCTCCTGGTCCTCCGCCTGTCCTGGCTCGTCTAGCGCAACAAGATGTTTGGCCTCGATTCCGAGGCCACGGACAGTCGCAGTGACATGTGCCGACGGCGGGTCGACGGCGACACAGTGCGTGAGTGGCCGGACTTCGCCCGAGGTCAGGCAGCGCTCACCACCGCCGCGGAAGCCTGGTATGTGCTCTCGAGTGCGAACATGGACCTGATGCCGGTGGACTGTCAGGACGCCGAGCTGGACGCCGCTGCCCTGGTGCTGGCGAAGGTGCTGCCGGGATGCGACTGCCACGTGAAGGTTGTCTGGGCCTGGCCGACGGCGAGCTCACCCAGCTCGGCGCGCTGGCTCGCCGCCTGGCCCGCTGCCTGGAGGCCCCCTGGCGTGCTCGGATCGCCTCGGTCGAACTCGTGGTCTGGGCTGTTTCCCGCGAGTCCTACCGGTCCCAGCCTGCTCCGCCGAACCTGCCCGCCGTCACTGGCGCGTCCCTCGTCCGCCTGACCCAGTCCCGGGCGATCCCCATGCCGGCCACCTGCGCCTGCTCGACGCCCACGGCGGCGTCGCGGCCTGGATCTCGGTGATGGTCATTCCGACCTTCCCCCGAGGAAATGCACACCCCCGGTGAACAGGAATGGCTGCGATGCCTGTCGGAGATCACCTGCACCCACCCCAGCAGCAGCCAGGAAACGCTGGTGTGCCCCGAAGCCAGTAGTCGATGAGGTCGGCTACCAGCCCCTCGAGCGGGCTGAGGCGAACCTGGTCTTCCAGGTCATCTCGAAGCGTTACGAGAAGGACTCGATCATCCTGACCTCGAACAAGACCTTCAGATGAATGGGGACAGGTCTTCGGCGATGAAGTCCTCGCCACCGCCATCCTCGACCTCCTCCTCCACCACTGTGAAGTGACCTTCATCAATGGCCCCAGCTACCGGCTCAAGAGCCGCCTCAAGGCCATCGAGCGAGAAACCGAAGTGGCTTGACCCGGCTCCGGTTGTTACGCAGGCTCCTTGCTCGGCGGGATGAAGGTGTCGGCGCCATCAGCATCCTCGACATGCCCGTAATGCCGCGCAGTTAAGGGCCCGGAGGCGGTGTCAAGACTGGTCCGGGGTGCCGGACGGTACGCCGGAGTTGGTCCTGCTCTGCGAGGACCCTGATGCCCCAGGCGGGGCGTTCCTGCACTGGTTGGCCACCGGTATCGATCCGCGGAGTTCCGGCGCGGCGGAGGGGGAGGCACCGCCCGGAGGCCAGGCGTGGCCCTACGGATTCGGCCGGCTGGGTTGGGGCGGTCCCATGCCTCCGCCGGGACACGGGGTGCATCGCTACTTCTTCCGGCTGTGGGCCGTGCCGGAATCGCTTCCCTTTCACGGCAAACCAACAGTTGATGCAGCGCATCGCGCTGTAAAGGGCCGTGAGCTGGCGAGCGGCATGCTGGTGGGCACTTGCGAACGCTTGCCATTGCTGCGGACGCCAGCGGAGCCGCCCACGGACGGCGGTGACCCGGATCACTGCGCGGTGACGGATCCCTCCGTTTTTGACAGGGGCTGAGGGGACCAGTCGGGCAAGGAGAACGGTAACCACGTTGCTCCGTTCGTGGAGGTGATGGACACCTCCACAGGTTCGTGATCGGCAACGAGAATGGTCGCGCCACGGCCGCGCAGTAGCCCGGGCCTTAGCTGGCCACTCCCGGCTGCATTACTCAATTGAGGTATTGCTTCGCCAGAGCCGAATCTGTAGTCTAATTAGGGAAGTTCGATTTCGCCGGTGGCCCACGGCTGGTTGGTGAATGGTGAAACTCGGACCTCGGACACGTTTTATATGTACATGTTTGAGAGGGTTGTGACTCTACGGTCATGACCCTCTTTGGCATGTCGAGGGTCAGTGTGAGCCCGAAGTTCTCGTACAGGGGGCGCTTGCGTTCGGGCGGGGTGGCGAGGATCCGGTCGGCCATCGAGCCGAGCACGGAAACCATCTGCGTGATCTGGTCTGCGGTAAGGATCTCGGGCTGGGCTGACGTCGTGGCCAGGAGATCTTGCTGGGCCGAGACTTTCTCGGCCTGGGCCTGGTTGATCCATGTGGCGACGAGCTGGGGTTCGGCTCCGGCGTCGAGCGCGGCTTGGTACTGGGTGATGCGCCGGTCGCATTCGGTAATCGTTCGCTGCGCTGCCGTGGCGGCTGTCGTGGCGGGGGACTGGGCGTCCTGCTTTGTTGCATGGCGCGGAGTGTGGCGGTCAGCCGTCCGGGGGCGAAGGTCGTGGCGATCCACTTGTCCAGTACGGGGAGGATCACTTCCTCGCGTACGTAGACGGTGAGGGGGTGGTCGAGGGCGGTGTTCTTGGCGTATTCGGTGGTGTAGCGGCAGCGGTAGTGCGGTTTCCTGTTGTTGAAGGTGCCCTGCATCTTGCGCTGGCAGATGGCGCAGCGGAGCAGACCGCGCAGGGCGTAGCCGCGGTCGGTGGGGCGGGGCTTTCGCTCAAGGTGCTTCTGTGTGCTGCGGGCTTGGCGCTTGGCCTGTGCGTGGGTGAAGGTGGCCTGGGAGATCAGCGGTTCGTGGACCGGCTGTGCGGACCAGATCCACTGCTCGGGGTTGTTCCAGGCGAGTTTGGTGCGGTGGCCGAGGGTGACGTCGTCGATGTCGAGAGGACTTCGTCCTTGCGCTGCTTGTTCCACACTTCGTGGCCGGTGTAGCGGGGGTTGAGAAGGATGGCGCGGACCGCGCCCTTGGACCAGGCGTAGCCAGGTCGATGGGGGTTGCGGTCACGGTCGTGGGCGGAGGGGCAGGGGATACCGTCGCAGGTCAGACTCTCGGCGATGGCGTAGTACCCCTTGCCCCGGAGGTATTCGGTGAAGATGCGGACGACGACCGGGCGGCGGTGTCGGGGTCGGGCTCGAGACGGTGGAGACGTTTGCCGTCGGCGGCCTTGGCCGGGTTGGGGTGCGAGCCCGCGTCGGCGATCCGGTAGCCGTAGGGCGGTCGGCCGCCGAGGTAGCGGCCTTCGATCTGGGCTTGGGAGGCCATGGCGGTGCGCACGCGGATCTTGATGCGGTTGCGTTCGCCTTTGCTCATGCCGCCGAAGACGGACATGACCAGGTCGTGGGCCTCATTGTTCGGGTCGATGGCCCCGCCCACTTCGGGGACCCACAGGGGTACGCCGAAGTGGACGAAGAGGGGGAAGGTGTTGCCGAACTGGTTGCCGTAGAAGGTGCGCTGGGGCTCGCCGATGACCACGGCGTCGAAGCCTCGGTCCGGGTCGCGGAGGGCGTCGAGGAGTGCGGCGGCTTGGGGGCGGCGTTTCCAGGGCAGGGCGCGGGAGTGGCCTGCGTCGAAGTACTCGGCGACGATTTCGCCGCCGGCGGGTTCGATGAGGGCGCGGGCGCGGGTGAGCTGCCAGTTGCGGGAGGTCTCGGGGTCCTGGAGGTCCTCGGTGGAGCAGCGTCCGGCGAAGGCGAATCGGGTCATGGCGGTCTCTGGTTTCGTGTGCGGCGGGCACGGCGGATGACGGTGGTCCGTGGTACCTCCTGCTCTGCGAAGAGGGCCAGTCGTCCGCCGTGCCCGCTGGTCTACTGGGTTGGGTGAGCTGGTGATGCTTCCTTTAGGCGGTTGTACTCCTCGCGGATGAAGTGCAGCAGGGCCTTTGCCGCGCTGTCGGTGAGCGGTGGTGGCGTGTCGGGCAGGCGCACGGTCAGCCCGCCAACGGGCTCTGGGCGCGGTGCCCATCGTTCTTCAGCGGCGTCGGTGGTTTCCGTGGGCGCTGTTGGCGGCCCAGCCTTCACGGAGTCGACGCTGACGTCGATGCGCCCCTCGTTGCCTTCAGTGGTCACGACGGGGTCTGCGGGAGCAGGTTCGGGAGCGGAACGCCGCCGCGCATGCCGAGTTGTCGCTCGTGGGGCACGGTTTGCCGGTTCCGCTCTCGGGCCTGGTGAAGACGAGGACGTCCTCGTGCTGCACGACGGAGAGGGGGATGCCTTGTCGGCGGGCGTCGCGGACGTTCTTCATCTGGAAGAACGAGGGGCGGGTGATGAGGTGGCTGTTGCGGATGCCGGCGAGGAGGGCGGCGCAGCGTTCGGTGGGGGTGAGGCCGGCGGCTTTGCCTGCGGCGAGGACGGCGGAGGGCAGGTCGATGAGTTCGCCGTGCTCGCGCCAGGGGCGGGTGGTGACGACGACGGTGCCGCTGGGGCGGAGCATGGTGCGGCACTGGGTGAGGATCTCGGTGAACGCCTCCAGGAGGTGGGCGGTGGAGACGTGGGCGAGGTTGGCGCGGTCATGGCTGTAGCGGAAGTCCTTCTTCACCACCCCACGTTCGCCGGACTCCCGGGAGGAGCGGACCTGTCCATGGACGCTCGGCCCGTACGGGGGTGAGGTGACGACGAGATCCACATTGCCGTGGGCAACGGCGGGTGCGAGGGCGGTGAGGTGGCGGGCGTCGCCGCGACGTACAACGCCAGTACCGGTGCCGCTTGCTTGTGCGGCGGTGCGTGTGTTGAGTGAGGCGAGGGTGGCCCATTTGGGTTCGTATTCGATGCCGAGGGCGTTGCGGCCGAGATGGAGGGCTTCGACGAGGGTGGTGCCGATGCCGCACATCGGGTCGAGGACGAGGTCGCCGGGTTGGGTGTAGGTGCGGATGGCGTGGGCGGCGATGCCGGGGTGCATCTTGGCTGGATGGGCCGCTGAGCCTGGGGCATAGCGGCCATTGCGCTGGGCCGGGGCGGAGGTAGGTGCGGTGTTCCACACCGAGCAGGGAGGTGTCATGAGCGGGCTCCTTCAGGCGCCGGTGTGGTGGATGGCGGAAAGGGCGACCAGGTCGCTGTGCGCCACGCCTGGGCTGGCGTCGGTGGGCGGGGTGGGGATGAGGCGGTCGTCGGCGGGGTGGGTGTGCGCGACGATGACGTGCTGGAGGTAGCGGAAGCCGGCGGTGCGGGCGCAGGCGATGAGGGAGCCGAGCGGGTCGGTGAGGATGCCCTCGTCCCGGCGCTGACGGGTGGCCAGCAGGAGCAGGCCGTCGGCGGGCAGGAGGCGGTGGGCGCGGTGGAAGAAGCCCGGCCAGCCGTTCTCCATCGCGCCCGGCATCTCGCTGACTCCGCATGCCGGGAAGTTGGTGGGGTCCGGGAGAACGTCGGGGTGGAGTTCGGCGAGCAGCATGGACAGTCTGCTGGGGGTGCCGTCGGTGTAGGTGAGGACGGGGGTGCGGGCGTCCATGCCCGGCTCGGTGTCCCGTACGGAGATCTTCAGCAAGGGCGCGGGCAGGTGTCCGGGCCGGGTGGTGAACACGGTCCGGATCCGCTCGATCGCCCAGTCGGGAAGGACGGTGCCGGGAGCGGGTGCGGCATGCGGTTCGTCGGGGGCGGGGAGCCAGATGGTGGTCGGCAGGGGCCGGGTGGCGCGAGGCCGGGCAGTGGGCGAGGGGCTGTGTGGAGTGGTGGTCATGGGCTGGTGGGCCCGGGAGGAAGGATCGAATCCGTCTGGTGCTGACGTGAAGTAATAGAGAATCGGCCGGGCGGTTTTGACATGGTTGCCGCGTGCGTTCGAATCGGTGAACCGGCTGAAGATCTGCATCTGCGCCGCGACGGCGGACGGTCGCGATCGGGCAGTCTTCCCAGGCCAACCCCCTAGCGAGCCACTGTCGAGCCACCAGCGAGCCAGTGCCGAGCCAGTACCGCAGGGCCTCGACATGCCCAGTCGGCGTGGCCGAAAGATTTTTCTGTGTTCGATATCGAATGGCGTATCGGCGGTGCCACCTGACCCTTTTCAGCGAAGTTAGGCGACCGGAACTCGTTGAGCTGCTAGGACTGGATTGAGTGAGGCGGAGAGGCAGCTCATCGGTGGCGCCATACGAGTGTGTAGCGCCAGAACAGCCGACGGCGCAGTCGTGCGCCGGGCAGGAGCGAGTGGGCCTCGCGGACGATGTCGGGGAAGCTCATATCCGCTGGTCGGGTCCTGGCCGTCATCGAGATCGGGCGAGGCGCTGTGCGGTCCCTGTTTTTGAGCCAGCCCATGGCTGCGTTGAGTGGGCTGGCCACGGCTCCGAGCAGGTAGTCGCCTGGAGTCGCCGGGTGAGACAGTCCAAGGATCACGAGGGTTCCTCCGGGCGCCAGGTGCTGGCGGAAGAGGGTGAGAGCGTCGGTGAACGGCAGGTGGTGGATCGCAGCGACGCACGTGATGACGTCGTAAGAGTCTGAGGGGATCCCGGTCAGCGCGTCTGCGGTCGTGAAGGTGACGGGGGATGCCGGAGGGGTCAGTTCCTTTGCCTGAGTGGTCATCTCCGGGTCGGAGTCGATGCCGTGCACCTTGCCGGCGCGCGTGGCCAAGAGCCTGGCCAGGTCGCCACTGCCGGAGCCGACGTCCAGGGCACTGCCGAAGCGTCGGGGGAGCTGTCGCAGGATCCAGCGGTGGTAGTGGGCGTTGTGGTCCCACGGGTGAGCGGCATTGAACTGCTCAAGAGCCCGGAGGACGCGGTGCGGCAGTGTGGTCATGCTGACACCCCATCAGGGTCCTCGTGTCTGCGTCACCTCCATGGAGGAAGTTCAGCTGCGTCGGTCCAGGAGGACGTAGTTGCTTGCGGCGCCGGGCACGACATCCGGTGCTGATCGACAGGGCTCCGCCCCCGCACGACTTAGTGTGATGCGCCAGAAATCATGTGCTTAAGTCTCTCGCTGGTTTTCGGTGGCTGGCGGAGTGACCTTGGTGAGGTAGTCGGCGAGGGAACTGAGGATCTCGTCGGCGGTCTTCGTCCAGATGAAGGGCCGTGGGTTTTCGTTCCAGATATCGATCCACGCCTTGATGTCGTCCTCCAGGGCCTTCACGGAGGTGTGGACGCCGCGGCGGATGAGCTTGTCTGTCAGCAGGCCGAACCACCGCTCGACCTGGTTCATCCAGGAGGAACCGGTCGGGGTGAAGTGCACGTGGAAGCGGGGGTGCTTGCCCAGCCACGTCTTGATCTCGGGGGTGTTGTGGGTGGCGTAGTTGTCGCAGACCAGGTGGACGTCGAGCCCGGCGGGCACGGTCTTGTCGATCCGGGTCAGGAACTTCTTGAACTCGATCGCCCGGTGGCGGCGGTGGAGTTCCGATATGACGGTGCCATCAGAGATGTTGAAGGCGGCGAACAGGCTGGTGATGCCGTGCCGGTAGTAGTCATGGGTGCGGCGTTCGGGCATGCCCGGCATCATCGGCAGTACCGGCTGGGACCGGTCCAGCGCCTGGATCTGGCTCTTCTCGTCCACGCACAGCACCACCGCCTTCTCGGGCGGGTTGTGGTACAGGCCGACGACATCGACGACTTTGGCGACGAACTGCGGGTCGGCGGACAGTTTGAAGGTGTCCTGCAGGTGCGGCTTGAGGTCGAACCGCTTCCAGATCCGCCCGACCGTCGACTTCGACAGGCCCGAATGCTTCGCCATCGAGGCCCGCGACCAGTGGGTGTCCTTGCCCGGCGTGGCCTCCAGCGTCGCCACGATCACGTCCTCGACCTGGTCCAGCAGGATCGACGGCGGCCGGCCCACCCGCGGCTCGTCCGCCAGCCCGTCCAGCCGGCGGGTGATGAAGCGGGAGCGCCAGTTGTTCACCGACCGCTGGCTGACACCGAGTTCGGCGGCGACCTGCTTGTTTGTTCCGCCCTCCGCGCACCGCAGCACGATCTTCGCGCGCAGCGCGAGGTACTGTGCCGTCTTGGCGCGCCGGGCCCAGCGCGTCAGCTGGGCGCGCTCATCGTCGGTGAGGACCAGGTCTGCCTTGCGGCGGCCCGGCCGCGGCGCGTCCGTCAGCGCATCCATCCGCCGCTCAGCGAACCGCGTCCGCCACTTGCGGGCCGTATCCGCCGTCACCCCGACCTTCGCCGCCACCCGCACGGTCGGCAGTCCCTCGGCGCAGGCCAGGACGATCCGCGCCCTCTCAGCCAGCCGAGCGCCTTCCGCCCCATCAGCCCAACGCGTCAGCTCCACGAACTCCTCAGCGGACAACACGACTTCAACAGCACGAGGCCCCGGCGACATAAGAACACCCTAGCCACTTACATCCCAGATTTCTGGCGCATCACATTAGTGGTCGGCTCCGTAAATCCTTCGGGGGTTGATCACGCTGCCACTGCGGCGGAGGATTCTTCGTGGTGATCGGCGGTGTGCCGGTCGAGTCTGGCCAGCAGATCGTCCAGGTCGGAGGTGGTGAACTTCCACTGGAACGGCTGTGCCGTGGTGTTGTAGCGGTCTTCGAAGGCTCGGAGCCGGTCCCTGGCCTCGGCGAGGTTGGTGAAGTCGTTGGGTGAGATCACCTTGCGCTGGACGACGGAGAAGTAGATCTCCACTTGGTTCAACCAGGAGGCGTGCACGGGGGTGTGGACCATCACGGTGTTCGGGAACGCTGCGGTGAGGCGGTCGGCGGCCTTCTGCCCACGGTGGGAGGAGCCGTTGTCGACGATCCAGTACACGCGTTTGGCGCTGGCGTAGGGTTCCTGGCTCATGACCTGGGTGACCAGGTTCATGAATGGGTCGATGCCAGTGCGTTCTTCGGTACGGCCGAATACCTTGGCCCGGTGGACGTCGTAGGCGGCGAGGTAGGCCAGGGCGCCGCCGCGGCTGTAGGTGTGGTTGACGAGCATCGCGCGGGCCTGGCCGGGGGCGAGGGTGGGGTGGCAGCGGCAGCGGGCCTGGATCGAGGTCTTCTCATCCGCGCTTATCACGTACTCGTCCTCACCCAGTGGTTCGCCCTGCCAGGTGCGGACGTACAGATCCAGCACCCGGGCAGCCTTCGGCCGGAAGCCGGGGTCGGTGATGAAGATCCAGGATCGGTGCTGCCAGGGCTTGAGCGCGTCCTCGGCCAGCCAACGGCGCACGGTGGAGGCCGACACGAAGTGGCGATGCCCCGCCGGGCGGCCTCACGGGCCAGTTCCGGACACGACCAGCGCGAAAGCGGCACCCCGCTCTCGGTGGGCAGCCGACAGACCAGCGCCTTGGCCTCGGCGGCCTGCAGCAGTGTGAACGAGGCCGGGCGGCTTGTAGCGTTGACGGTCTTTCAGCCCGTGCAGGCCCGCCCGGGCGAACCGGCCACGCCAGCGGCGCACGGTGTCCAGGTGCAGCCCAGTCTCCCGGGCGATACGCGCGTTGGAGCGTCCGCGCGCGGCATGCAGCACCACCTGCGCACGCACCCGCAGCCGGTACTCGGTCTTGTGGCTGTAAGCCATCTTCTTCAGCCGCACGCGGTCGGCGGCATTCAGGGCTATCGGACAGGCAGTGCGGACAGGCATGGCGGGCAAACCGATCGGCCGAAATGGATCACGGGCAAGCCGCAGCCTGCCCCGCCCGCCGCACAGACGGAGCCCACACGTCGCGGTGGGCGCCGATCAGGTAGATGCAGCACATGCCCGCACCGCTGTTGCGAGCCGGGGTAGAACCAGCTGGCCGCGTCAGACCCTGTTCACAGCGCGGCGGCCCGGCTACGTACCAGTAGGTTTTGCGTCCCCAGGCCGATCGCCAGATATGCGTAGAGCGACACGGCCCCCAGCACACCGACCCCGGTCACATGGTCAATCCACAGGCCCAGCCCGAGGTGTACGCCCACCGAGGCAAGCCACAGCCCCGTAGTGGCCACCGTCCCCTTGCGCAGCACTACGCCCTGAGGGCCACGCCAGATCCGCACAGTCCGCGCCCTAACAACGCCGAAGCCCGCCGCGACGGCCAGGCTCACCACCAGGAGGATGACAGGCAGTGCCGTCAGCGCGTGATCCTTGACGACCGACAAGACACCAAAGGCGGTCCCCGCGACACCCAGGACGCCCAGAGCCCCCAGGGCGACCAGCGAACCGATGCGCCGCACCGGACGGGTGCGCAGTTGCTGACGTATCACCAAGCCGACCACCACCACGAGTATGACGAAGGCAGCCCCGCCATTCACACCGTGCACCTCAGCTCCTCCTGTGGCCCCGCGCTCGGGCGGCGCAGTACTGCCCTATTGTGCGAGGGTTTCCACGGAGCCATCACAGGGGCCCCTGGACTCAGCCGGCTGCCGTGCACGTGCGTCACCGCGACTCCTACGTCGACGGCGACCTGCCCGACGGCGCGTGATCAAACCAATGTGCCTGTCCTACAGCGGCTTCGCCGCACAGTGAGGCTTCGCGCTCTACTTGGCCAACAGCAACCGTAACGAGGGCATCGTCCTGCCCACCGGCATCTGCGGCCAACACACATAGCCGACTCCGCAGTCAATCCCCGAAGGATTTACGGAGCCGACCACTTAGGTTCACTGAGATAGAAGCGAGCCGGCCATCAATCCCAGGAGTTGAAGAGCGTCGAGCCGAGAGTGTTCGGCTGCCACTGCTCGATCTGCCGCAGCTCCGCCGTGGACAGGGCAGTGGTATCTGCACCCGTCGGCGGTGACAGGAGCAGTGATGCGCCCAGGACGGTGAAGCCGAAGTCGTTGAGGATGGTCGCCCAGGCCGGAGGGTCTTGAAACTCGTCGGGTGATGGGTGGCGCTGGTCGCCCACAAAAGCGATCAGCGGGTACTGAGCGTGGAACAGCACGACGTGTGTGCCATCCCGGTTATCGATCGTGCCGCTGTGGAAGGTCTGCGGGTACCGCTGCTCCTCAAAGTTCCTGACCTGCCCGCGTGCGGCCCGGGCCGTGGCGTGCAAAGCGGTGCGGCACACCCGAGGATCGGTCTCGGGCAAGGGTGGGTCGCTGAGATCACAAAACCCCGTTGCCCCCCGCTCCAAACGGAAGGAAGCCTGCGAACCGTCCACCTTCACCCCCATCCCGAGCAGGTCGCTCACACTTCGATGTCACGAACCTATCGGTGATCAAACTTCCGTGACAACGCTGAATCATCGCTGTCACAGGGCAACAGGGCATTCTGACCGCTGTCATCCAATCGAGGCGATTGACAGTGGACCCAGTCGTTTCGGCTTCCTTAGGGCTGTCCCATAAATGATCTCGGACATGCCTGCTGACCGGCTCGTTTCTTGGTCACCCGGCGAGGGCAAGGTTGTGCAGGCGAGCGATGCCGAGCATCGCGTGGTGGACGCCGTCGCCTTGCAGGCGGCAGTCACGCAGGATCTTCCAGCTCTTCATGCGGGCGAAGACGTGCTCGACGCGGGCGCGGACTTTGCGTTGGGAGGCGTTGTGTTCCTCTTTCCAGTCCGGGAGGTCGGTCGGACCTGGCTCGCGGCGGTGCGGGATGACCAGGCCGGTGCCCCGGTAGCCGCCGTCCGCAATCACTACGGCCTTGCCGACGGCGGCCTTGGCGCCGGACAACTCCCATGCCTTGCAGTCGTTGCGGTTGCCAGGCAACGGTCGGCCGACAGCGACGACGAGCCGAGTGTCCGCGTCAATGGCGACCTGGTGATTCGTCGAGTACCGATAGTTCTTCGACTGCTCGGCGACGGTGTGGTCACGGGTGGGAACCAAGGTGCCGTCCACGATCAGCACAGTGTCCCTGCGGAACCGCTTGCGCGGCTGGAGTGCGAGCGACGGTGCAAGGTGGTCGATGATGCGGCCGGCCGCCGATTTCGACACCCCGAACAGCGGCGCCAACTGCCTCAGAGTCAAGTTCGTCCGCCAGTACGCAGCGACCAGCAGAACCCGGTCCTCCAGTGGCAGGCTCCACGGTCGCCCCCTGCGGACCGCGTCCGCGCCTTCGCGTCGCAGTGCAGTCAGCAGTTTGCCGAACTGCCGCGGGCTCAGCCCGGTGAACGGGGCTATCCAGGACGGCTCCGACGCCGTGATCACAACTGCCACGGGAAAGATCATTCCTCGACAACACCGCCGAGGGGTAAGTGTCAGTCGATCAGCAGCTCGTCAAGGCGCTGGACGGACCTCGGGGCGTCCATCTCGTCCGCCATTGCCACCAGTCGAGTGTGGTATTGACGGGTGATGGGCAGGTCGTCCTCATAGATCCACGAGCACATGGTGTCGAACGCCAAAGCCTCCTCCCCGTGCGAGAGCAGGTGGCGCACGTCCGCGATGACAGCCTCCGTGGTGAGCGGCGACTCCTCCAGGAGCGCCACCACGCGTGCTCGATACGACAGGCTCACGAGCTGTCCTCCATGGCAGAACTCAACGGACTGATGACATCCGACATCCTCGCCTCCAGCCAGGGAGATGTCGACTCAGCCGCCCTTAACGGGACAACGCTTTGCCAGTGGACCTAGCCGTACGAGGTGTTGTCTGGGGGTGCTGGGTGGCCGTACCGGTCGGGGTGGATCTTGTGGAGCCGTATGTCGAGCTGTCGTACGTCGATGCGGTACGCGAGCGTCGGTGACGTCCGCTGCTGGACTGTGTGACGGCCCGGTTCGAGGGTGTGGCTGCGGGAGGCCGTTTCGCTGGTCGCGCGGTGAGCGTCACTTCTCCGGCTGGTACTGGGCGGCGACGGCTGGGCAGCACGTCGGTTTCGGGTCGTGGCTGGAGCGGGAGCATCCCAGCCTTCTACCAGGCCAGCACGCAAGCAGAAGGAGTTTCTCAGCTGTCGAGCACGAAGCCCAGTACCTTCTGGAGATCGGCAGGCTCGCGGTAGTGCACACCGGTCATGCCGAGTGTGTTGGCGGCCTTGACGTTCTCCAGCCGGTCATCCACAAACAGGCACCGGCTGAAGGCGGTTCCTGCCCGGCAGGCTGCCACCTCGTAGATCTTCCGGTCAGGCTTGGCCACCCCGACTCGGGCGCTGCTGACGACGTGGTCCGCGAGATCCGCCAACCCCATCGACTCAAGGTCGTGCTCCAGCTCCAGGGTCGCGTTGGTCACCAGGACCAGGGGCATGTGTCTCCGTACCCGGCGCAGCAGGGTCACCGCCACGTCGTCGGCTCGGAACGGAGCATCGGCAAGCGCCATGCCCAGCTGACGGGCATGCGTCTGCGGTACCTGGTCGGAGAGCACCGACGCGATGGAGTCCACCCACTCCTTTTTGGTGATCTTGCCGAGGAGGAGCGGCAGGTCCACTTCAGGGGCGTAGGCCACCCTTGCGGTGGTGCCCTCGGCCAGGCCCGCAGCACGTTCCAGCTCAGCCAGTGGAGCCATGTCGTAGAAGCGGATCACGTTGTCGAGGTCGCACAGCACCGCATCAAAGGGCCTGCTGGATATCTCGGAAGCCGTCACCGCTCATGGATAGCACAGCGTTCGGCTGCCGATAGATCGCAACCAGGAACAGAACCTTCGAGTGCCTTCCCCAGCACAGCGAAGCCCATCTGAACTGGGCACTCATCCCCCTCATGACCAGGCGACTCACCCGGAAGCGCCGCGCACTGACAGCTGGACGAGGGAGAGAAAGCGAGGAGAGGGCGTCCCGGATGCAGGGACGTTCGTATGCCCTCTTGGGGTTTCGTCAGAAGGTCGCGGTGCTTTGCTGACACGCGTGAACGTCGCTCAGACAGCGGAGCCAGTCCGTCGTCAGTTGCCGACCGGGATCTCAGCGATCCACTCGCGAGCCATCAGCGAGCCATTGGGTAAATGGCGCAGCAGGCTCGGTTCCTGCCGCACAAGAATTCTGTGTTCGATTCTGGCCGCGAGGGTGCAGCGACGGCGCAGGTCATTGATGAGGGGCGACGGCTCGTTATCGCACAGCCTGGGCCAGTGGTTCGGCTGGGCTGCGGGGTTGGTGCGCGGGTGGTCCGGCGGTGGCTCGAGGTGGTGACAGGGGTGCGGCGAACGTTGTCCGCCACTCCCGCAAGGAGCTGCACATGCACCACCACCCTTCCCGCCACCGCGCACCTGTCTGCGCCTGCACACCGTCCGATGGCCGTTCGCCGCTGGGGGCGCTGGAGGAGTCGTTCCTCGCCCTCGCCTCTGCCCCCAAGCCACTGACACTGCCCGCGCACCTCATCTGCGAGGAGCCGGAGCAGGCCGCGCTTCCCGTCGATCAGGTCCGCACCCGCCTGGCCCACCCCGGTACGTCGCCGGCGTTGCGGGAGCGGACATGGGGCGAGGTAGTGCGTCGTGCCCAGCGGCTCGGTGCGCCGTGGGACACGGCGGTCCTCGGCATGGCCGTGCCGGTGCTGCACCGGATGCTGGCCCGCCTGGGGCGCTGTGATCACCTGGAGCGTGCGGAGGTGGAGCAGGAGGCACTCGCTGCGGTAACCGCCGCCCTGCACGCCGTGGACATCGATGCCGCGGAGGTCGGGCGGGAGTTGTTCACCGCGGCTGACCGGGCGGTGCATCGCCTGGTGTACGCCGCACGTCGCCGCGCCCAGCGCGAAACCGGACCGGAGGAAGCGAGAAGTCTGAGCGGCCTTGGTCATGGTGGTGACCCGGCCGCATCGCCGGCCCTGGCGCTGGACGCCGCCAGCGGTGAGGCGGCGGACGAGTACACAGTGCTTGCCCTCGCGGTCAGGGCACGTGTGGTGACCATCGCTGAGGCGCAGCTGATTGCCCGTACGCGCCTGGAGGGCGAGCCGATGCAACGCCTCGCCACCGAGCGAGGGGTGAGTTCCCGTCAGCTCTACCGGCATCGTGCCGCGGCCGAGCAGCATCTGGCCGCGCATCTGCGGCCCCTGCTGCACCAGGGGTGATGTGTGGGCTGTTCGGAGACTTTTCCGGCGGCGGATGTCAATTTCGCGGCCCTGAGTCTCTATTACAAGTGAGCGTCACCGCCGGATCCGCGCCATGGATGCGGCGGTGACCTCAACAAGGCACCGTCCGCGGTCGCGCTGATGGCGCCTGCTGCCACCGGTGGGGTGAGCACGTCCGTCTCGTGCTGACACCCGAGCCCTGTTCCTGCCACTCCTCCAAGGAGGACGGCCCGGACAGAGGGATCCGTGTTCACCCCACCGCACGGCTGCCACCCGGCGGCCTGACCTGCGCCAACGCCGCCCTCTCATGTGTCTTCCCGTTTCCCCTGCTGCGCTGTTGGAGGCGTCCGTGTTGTTCGCAACGATCCGTCGAACAGGCCGACGGCTGATCTGCCGGGTGGGCCATTGGACGGCCCGGATCGGCTTCATCACCGTGCCCTCATTGCTGGTGCTGCTAGCCGACGCGTCGCAGGGGTGGGCGGTTGCGACCATCCCTGCGGTGATCTCGAATCTGCGGAATTGGATCATCGGCCTCCTGGCCGGGCTCGCCACGCTGTTCCTCACCTTCGGTGGGCTGCGCTATCTGATGGCCGGAGGTGATCCGGGGGAAGTCGAGGCCGCCAAGCGGGCGTTGAATGCCGCGGCGATCGGCTACGGACTGGCGGTTCTGGCTCCGGCTCTGGTCACGGTGCTCCAGGGCATCGTCGGTGCAGGCGGCGGGGGCGGGCAGTGATCCGCGCCGGGCGCCGCCTTCCTGCGCTGTCCGTGCTTTTCAGCTTCGCCGTCCTCGTCCTGGGGCCGTTGTCCGACCAGCCGGCCCTCGCACACCCAGTGCCCGTACCCGCTGCCGCCAAAGCGCCTGCGGCCCCGGATCCGCCGCGGCCTGAGCCCCAGCCCGCGCCAGGCCCCACCCCCTCCCACCCCAAACCCCCTGCATCACCGCCGCCCGCTCCCACTCCTGGGCCGACGCCCGCTCCAGACCGCCCCTCACCACAACCAACACGGTCACCGTCTGCGGAGCCGTCCCCCGGACCTACGCCGCCGGCCTGTGAGGCCATGGGCAAGGAGTGCGTCAAGGACACCTCCTCGGGCTGGGATGTCCTCACCGACACCCCTGGCATGATCACGGGCGCGATCACCTCGTTCCTCGGCACGCTGATCGAGCAGATCATGAAGCCGCTCCGCGAGTTCCTCGCCGACACCCTGCTGGCCACCCCCGACGTCACCCAGCACGCCGACATCAAACGGCTGTGGAAAGCCATGCTCGGCATCACTGCCGGCATCTACGTCCTCTTCGTCACGGCGGGCGGCATCACGGTCATGGGCTACGAGACCATCCAGTCCCGCTACGCCCTCAAACAGATCTTTCCCCGCCTGCTGGTGGGGATGGTCGCGGCAGCCACGTCCCTGACCGTGATGGGCAAGGCGATCGGCCTGGCCAACGCGCTCGCCCACGCGATCATGGCCACCGACCTTGCGGAGGCCGGGCAGGGCATGGTCGAACGCGTCCTGCCGTTCGCGATCTTCGGGGCCGCCGGACTGAAGCTCTACCTGGTGATCCTCGCGATCGCGGTGATCGCGCTGGTCCTGGCGGTGCTGATCGGCTTCATGGTGCGGGTCGCGGTGATGGCGCTGCTGGCCGTCTGCGCACCCCTGGCCCTGGCATGCCACGCCCACCCCGCAACCGATCCGGTCGCCCGGCTGTGGTGGCGGGCCCTGGCCGGCTGCCTGATCATCCAGATCGCCCAGTCGGTGACGTTCATCCTGGCCCTCAAGCTGTTCTTCGCCCCGGGCGCATCAACGCTGGGGATCCCGAAGTCCGACCAGCTCGGCACGCTGCTGGCCGGACTGGGCTTGTTCTGGGTGCTGTTCAAGATTCCCGGCTGGGCACTGCAGGTCGTCCTGCGCGGCACACCGGCTCACCAGCCGCACGCGCCTGCGGCCGTGCGGGTGCTCAAACACCTGGCGCTGTACCGGCTCATGGACCACTACCTGCCCGCGACCCGCATGCTGCGCCGCCGTAACGGCGGTGCAGGCGGCGGCGGGGGAGGAGGCGGGTTCGGGCGGCCGGGCCGTGGCGGGCCAGGAGGCAGACGCGGTGGGCCCGGTGGGGGTGGAAGGGGTGGCAGTCGGCCACCCGCTCCTGGCCCCGGACCCGGCGGAGGCGCTCGCAGTCGTGCCGGTCGGCCAACTGCCCCGCCCGGTCCTGCTGACAGCCGGAGCGCAACCGGTGCACCGGCGGCAGGCGGAGCGCATCGGCCGGAGCCCTCCGGCACGAGGAACACACCGCCTGCCGCCACCACGGCTCCCGGCCCAGCCCCCAGACGCGCCTCTGTCAGCCAGGCTCGCCGACGCCCCGGTCCGCGTGCCGCTCCCCTCGCCCGCTCCTCGAACGGGCCACGAACCGTGCTCCAGCCCGGTCAGGCCCACCGGCGACAGCAGGTCACCTCATCCGTTCCCGCCGAGCGCACCCCTGCCCGGCCGCCCCAACCCACCCAGGCATTGCCTCCGACTCGCAGCGAACACACCCCCACTTCCCCACAGCCCCGGCTGACCTGGACATCCCTGCCCTCACGCTTTGGTGCCACCGTGATGCCACCCCCACTCGTCCGGCCACCGGTCCTCCCCAGCCCCACCGAACAGCTACACCTGCGACCTCTCCGTCGCGTGCAACTGCGACTTCCCCTCGAACCACCCAGGAGATGAACCCGTGACAGAACACGACGACGCCACAGACGCCCCCTACGCCACACGTATCCCCGCGGACATCTCCCGCCCGGACCGGATCCTGGGCCCCTTTACCGCCCGGCAGTCGGCGATCCTCGCCGTCGCGGCAGCGGTCTTCTACGGCGGCTGGTGGGCCACCCGCCCCCTCATGAGCACGCTCTCGTACGCGGCCCTGGTGATTCCGATTGCGGGGGCGGTGGCCGCGCTCGTACTCGGCCGACGGGAGGGCATCGGCCTCGACCGCTTCCTGGCCGCCGCCCTCCGACACACCCGCACCCCCAAGCGCCGCGTGCACGCCCCCGACGGCGTGCCGCCGCTGCCGGACATTGTTCCTGCCCGCTGGGCGAAGAGTGCCGGGCCGCCTCCCGCCGCGATGCGCATGCCCTACGACGGCATCACCCCAGGCGGCGTGCTCGATCTCGGCAGCGACGGAAAAGCGGCCGTTGCGGAGTGTTCGACGGTCAACTTCGAGTTGCGGTCGGCGGCCGAACAACAGGGCTTGAGCGTGGCGTTCGCGCGTTGGCTCAATTCCCTGACCGGTCCGACCCAGCTGCTGGTGCGCTGCCACCGCATCGACCTCGCACCGCTCGTCGACAACCTCCACCACCACGCCGCCGCACTGCCTCACCCTGCCCTGGAGCGGGCGGCCCGCGACCATGCCGACTTCCTCTCCGACCTCTCGCTGAGCCGAGACCTTCTGGGACGGCAGACCCTGCTGATTGCCCGTGAAGAGACCGCAGGGCGCACCGTGCGCGGCGGTACGGGGGAGGGGCGAGCACTACAGCGTATGGAGGAGGCTGCCCGGGGTCTTGCTCCGGCCGAGGTCACCGTCACGCCCTTGGACGGCCCGCGCAGCGTCGAGCTGGTCAGCGCGGCCTGCAACCCCAACACCCCCGCCCCGACGGACGACCGAACGAGAGGTGCCCTGTGATGGCTCGACGCCGCTTTGCTCACCAGGCTCCACCCTCAACACCGGCTACTGACGCCGGAGACCTGCTCGATGTGACTGGCCCCGAGTCCGTCGAGATCCGTGCTCGCACCCTCGCCGTCGGTGCCCACATGGCCACCACGATGGTCGTCACCGGCTACCCCGCCGAGGTCACCCCCGGCTGGCTCGCCCCGCTGTTCAACTTCCCCGGCCACCTCGACATCGCCCTGCACATCGAGCCCGTCCCCACCCCCGTGGCCGCCGCCGGACTGAAGAAACAGCGCGCCCGCCTCGAATCCGGCCGCCGCGCCGGATTCTCCAAGGGGCACCTGGACGACCCCGAGGTGGAGGCCGCGGCCGCGGACGCCGCGGAGCTGGCCTACCGCATCGCCCGCGGCGAGGGAAAGCTCTTCCACGTCGCCCTCTACCTCACCGTCCATGCCCCCGACGAGGACACCCTCGCCGACACCAAGCCGCCGCTGTCCGCGCCATCGCCGAGTCCCTGCTGATGACGGTGGCGCCGACCACCTACAGGGCGCTGCCCGGCTGGCTTGCCACCCTCCCGCTCGGCCTCGACACCCTCAAGATTCGCCGGACCTTCGACACCGCCGCCCTCGCCACGTGCTTCCCCTTCACCAGCCCCGACCTGTCCACACAGACCAGCACGGACGGCCAGACATCAGGCGTCCTGTACGGGTTGAACACGGTCTCCGGCGCCCCTGTTCTGTGGGACCGCTTCGCCCAGGACAACTACAACTCCATCACCCTGGCCCGCTCCGGCGCCGGCAAGTCCTACCTCGCCAAACTCGAACTGCTCAGGCTGATGTTCACCGGCGTCACCGCCTCAGTCATCGACCCGGAGGACGAATACGTCCGCCTCGCCGAGACCGTCGGCGGGCGTGTGGTGCGGCTCGGGTCCGACGGCGTATGCCTCAACCCCTTCGACCTCCCACCTGCAACGTGCGGCGAAGAGGACGTGCTGACGCGGCGTGTGCTGTTCCTTCACACCTTTCTCGCTGTCCTGCTGGGCACCGACGTGACCGCCACCGAGAAGGCTGTGCTGGACCGGGCGATCCTCGCTACGTACACCCGTGCCGGGATCACCGCGGACCCCCGTACCTGGCAGCGCACGCCACCCACGCTCGCCGACCTGGCCACCGTGCTGACCGAGGACAGCGGCGACGTTGCGACGGGTCTCGCCGACCGGATGGTCCCGTACACCTCCGGCTCGCACGCCCGGATGTTCAACGGCCCCAGCACCGCTGCCATCTGCGGCCATCTGGTGGTCTTCGCGCTCCGCACCCTGCCCGAGGAGGTCAAAGCACCGGCGATGCTGCTCGCCCTGGACGCGACCTGGCGGCAGGTCACCTCACGGAGCGACACCGGCCGGCACCTGGTCGTGGTGGACGAGGCATGGCTGCTGATGCACGACGGCGCCGGAGCCCGCTTCCTGTTCCGCATGGCCAAAGCCGCCCGCAAGTACTGGACCGGACTGGCGGTCGTCACCCAGGACGCCGACGACGTCCTCGCCTCACCCCTGGGCAAAGCCATCGTCTCCAACGCCGCCACCCAGATCCTGCTCCGCCAGGCACCCCAGGCCATCGAAACCATCAGCCAGAACTTCCACCTCTGCTACGGCGAGCGCGAGTTCCTGCTCGCTGCCTCCCGCGGCGAGGCGCTCCTGCTCACCGGAGACCGCCGGCACAAAGTCGCCCTGATCAGCGTCGCCGCTCCCGGCGAACACGACGTCATCACGACAGACCCCGGTGAACTGGCCGCCGCCCAACACCCAGGCAGTGAGGCCACTCTCTCCGCCGAGGGTCGCGCGGGCGAGGGCACCTGCGTCGACGGCGACGAGGGGTGGGCATCGTGACCGGGTCCATGGTACGAGCCATCGCCCAGCCGGGCGGCCCCCTGTTGGACTTTCTTACCCACCCGGAGACGTTCGTCCCCACCGTGCTCCACGCCGCCCTCGACTGGTGCACCGCAGCCGCGCCCCTTCTGATCCCCACCGCCCTCGTGTCCACAGCATCTGCGTACTACACCCGGCGCCGACTGCTGCGTTCACGTCAGCAGCGACTGGCCGACGGCGCCCGCTGTGTGGAGATCCTCGCCCCGCCCCACGTCGCTCCCAAGGGCGGGGAAGTCCTCTGGGCCCAGCTCGCTGGGCTACTGCGCCCCTGGTGGCGGCGCATCACTACCGGTCAGCCCCACCTCGCCTTCGAATACACATGGGCCCATGATGGCCTGCGCATCCGTATGTGGGTCCCGGGCACGGTGCCGATGGGCCTGGTACGCCGCGCCGTGGAAGCCGCCTGGCCCGGCGCCCACACCCGCGCCACCGAACCCACCCCCCTCTTCCCGGGCACAGACACCGCCACTTGCACGGCCGGGCGCCTGCGGCCGGCCCGGCCCGACATCCTGCCGCTGCGTACCGACCACCCCACCGACCCCCTGCGCGCTCTCCTCCAGGCCGCCACTGGCATGGCCGAGCACGAATCGGCCTGCGTACAGATCCTGGCTCGCCCTGCCACCGGCCGTGCCTTGCGCCGCGCCCGCCGCCAGGCACGGCAGCTGAAAGCCGGGCACGCCCCAGCCCGCCTTGCCGCCCTGGCAGCGCTCCTCCTCCATCGCGCCCAACCCGCCGCCACCGGTAAGCAGGACCCCGACCACAGCACCGCCGTACGACAGATGGTCGCCAAGCAATCCGGAGCCCAGTGGCAGTGCACCCTCACCTACGCCGCCACCTGCTCGCAGAAGGCGGAGCGAGCCCAGGATGTGGCGCGGGGCCGGGCCCACGCGATCGCCTCCGCCTTCGGCCTGTACGCCGACCGCAACTACCTCACCCGCACCCGCCTCCACCGCCCCCAACCCCAACTCACCGCCCGACAGTTCCCGTCTTCCCGCCCGGCGCTGCTGTCGGTGCCGGAACTCGCCGCCCTCGCCCACCTCCCCTACGACCCGGACGCCCCCGGAGTGCGGCGGGCCGGCGCCCGCTCCGTCCTCCCGCCCCCGCAGATCCCCGAACCCGCCCCAGGAAGTGGCGTCAAACCCCTGGGCCGGTCCGATGCCGGCGCTCGCCGCGGCGTGGGGCTCGCGGTTGCCGACGCCCGCCACCACCTCCACGTCATGGGCGCGACCGGCTCCGGCAAGTCCACCCTCCTGGCCAACCTCGTCCTCGACGACGTACGCCACCACCGTGGCGTCGTCGTCATCGACCCCAAGGGCGACCTGGTCAACGATCTGCTAGATCGCCTCCCCGACACCTGCGCCGACCGCCTCGTCCTCATCGACCCCGACGACCCTCACAGGCCCCCGTGCCTGAACGTCCTGGACGGTGCGGACATCGACGTCGTCGTGGACAACATCACCGGCATCTTCCGCCGGATCTTCACCGCCTTCTGGGGACCCCGCACCGACGACCTCATGCGCGCCGCCTGCCTGACCCTCCTCAAACACAAGGGCCGCACCGGCCAACTGGTCACCCTTGCCGACATCCCTCGCCTCCTCGGCGAAAGCGCCTACCGCCTCCGCCTCATCCCCTCCCTCCACGACCCTGTCCTGCGCGGCTTCTGGGCCTGGTACGAGTCGATGTCCGAACCCTCCCGGGCGGCGGTGGTCGGCCCGGTGATGAACAAGCTGCGCGCCTTCCTCCTGCGCGACTTCGCCCGCCGCGCCATTGCCGCCGGCCCCTCCACCTTCGACCTCACCGACGTCCTGAACGGCGGCATCCTCCTCGCTCGCCTCCCCAAGGGCGCGCTCGGGGAGGAGACCGCCCGTCTGCTCGGCTCCTTCATCGTCGCCGGAACCTGGCAAGCCGCTTCCGCCCGCGCCCGCACCCCCGAACACCAGCGCATCGACGCCACCTTGAGCATCGACGAGGCCCACAACTTCTTGACCTTGCCGTATCCGCTGGAGGACATGCTGGCCGAGGCCCGCGGCTACCGCCTGTCCATGCTCCTGGCCCACCAGCACCTCGCCCAACTCCCACGCGACCTGCGCGAAGGCATCTCCGCCAACGCCCGCAACAAAGTCTTCTTCAATGCCTCACCCGAAGACGCCACCACCCTCGAACGCCACACCCTCCCCGCACTCGCCGCCCACGACCTCGCCCACCTCGGCCCCTACCAAGCCGCCGCCCACCTCCTGACCGGCGGCGCGGAATCGGCCGCCTTCACCCTCACCACCCGCCCTCTGCCACCCGCTGTACCAGGGCGTGCCACAGACCTGCGCACGGCAGCCGCCGGCCGCAATGGACCCCGCCCCGCCACCCGTCCCTAAAACACACCACGACCTGCTCCTTTGGAGGGGATCTGTCATGCCCGCACTCCCGCGTCCCGCCTTCGGCCCCGGCTCCCGCTACACCGCCCGGGCCGCCACCACCCGCACCCGCACCTCCCCTCGGCACACGGACGTCGCCACCCTCTCCCGCCGTCTCACCCCGCGCGACATGTGGCTGGTCCGCATGCTCCACGAACACCGCGTCCTGACCACACACCACATCGCCCGCCTCGCCTACACCTCACAGCGCTCCACCCAACGCCGCCTGCGCACCCTCCACCAGCACGCGGTCCTCGACTCCTTCCGCCCCTTGACCGCATCCGGCACCGCCCCCGAGCACTACACCCTCGGCCCCGCCGGAGCCGCCGTCCTCGCCTCCCATGCCGGCCTGGACGTCTCCGCGATCGGCTGGCGTCCCACGAACACCGGCCGCATCGCCTACTCCCCGTCCCTCGGCCACGACCTCGGCGTCAACGACCTCCTCACCCACCTCGCCGCACATGCCCGCACCACCCCCGACGCCGGGCTGTCGCTGTGGCTGTCCGAACGCTCCGCCGCCCGCCGCTGGGGCGACATCATCCGCCCCGACGCCTACGCCCACTGGCAAGACGGCGACCTCTTGCTGCCGTTCTTCCTCGAATACGACACCGGCAGCCAGCCCCTGCCTCGCGTCGAAGGCCAAACTCGCCGCCTACGCCGCCTTCACCACCGCCACCAGCACCCGTCCCGCCCTGCTCATCCACACCCGCACAGCCTCCCGCGACCAAGCCCTACGCCAACGCCTCGCCACTACTGCCCGCGAGCTGGGCCTGAACGTGGCCACCACCTCCGCCGACTTCACCACCACCATCCCCTGGGGCCGGTGGTGGGCACCACTGGATCGCGCAGGCCGCCGCACCACCCTGGCCCACCTTGCCGCCCAGTGGGCCGACCTCAGCCCCGCCTCCGGACTGGAACTGACCGACGCCGACACCGTCCTCACCCTCCCCGTCCCCTCCCTCCCGCCCACAGAGGGCAGACCATGAACTCTCTGCTCGGCAAGACGGTCACCGGCATCGGCTGCGCAGTCATCGCCCTGCCCCTGCTCGCCGCCCTCACCCTCGCCGCAGCCCTCGGCAACCCGTCCTCCCACAGCAGCGCAGCAGCCTTGCCAAGCGCACACGCCCGGACCGATATCCCGCCCCGCATACTCGCCCTCTACCAGCGCGCCGCCCCCGAGTGCCCCGGCCTGTCCTGGACCACCCTCGCCGCCATCGGCAAGATCGAAACCAACCACGCACGCCACCCCACCATGACCTCCCCAGCAGGCGCCGTAGGGCCGATGCAATTCATCCCGTCCACCTTCACCGCCTACGCCCACCCGGTACCGCCCGGCGGGAAGAAGCCCCCCACACCGTGGGACGCAGTCGATGCCGTGTACGCCGCAGCACGGCTGCTGTGCACCCATGGCGCCAGGCACGGCAAACACCTGTGGGCCGCACTCTTCGCCTACAACCACTCCCACACCTACGTAAGCCACGTACTCACCACCGCAAGCGCCTACGTAGCCCGCATCTCCGCACCAACCAGCGCGGCTGACAAGGCGGTTGCCTTCACCCGCTCCCAGCTCGGCACCCCCTACGTCTGGGGCGGCGACGGCCCCGCCGACGGTGGCTTCGACTGCTCCGGCCTCACCCAAGCCGCCTACCGCACCGCAGGCATCCACCTCCCCCGCACCGCCCAGGCCCAGTACAACGCAGGCCCCCGCCTCCCCAAAGACACCGCCCTCGCCGCGGGTGACCTGCTGTTCTTCGGCCCCAACCCCACGCGCATCACCCACGTCACCCTCTACACCGGCAGTGGCGTGGCCATCGATGCCCCACATTCTGGAGCAGTTGTCCGCCAAGGCCCGGCGCGCACCAACTCCCCGTCCTTCCAGGGCGCAACCAGACCTGCGGCACGAGCAGGCGGTGGCCGGTGAAGCAGCTCGAAGCACGCGAAGCCATCAGCCTCCTGAGAACCATGACCCGGGTCCTGTGCATCGTCGGGGTCCTGGCACTGGTCTTCACCACCGTCAACGTCACCCGCTTCGCCACCAGCCGCGATGTCCCCCTCTTCATTGCTGTCCTCCTCGATCCCATGATCGGAAGCGCCCTGGCCGGCGTCCTCTACGTCGACGCACGCCTGGCCGCATGGGGCATCACCCCACCCGCCTGGTCCACCACCCTGCGCTGGAGCGCCGGCTCCACCGCCGCCCTCATAAACACGTGGGAAAGCCTCTGGCCCGACGGCCAGATCGGCTGGCCCGACCACGCCGACCCCGCAGCCGTCCTCCTCCACCTCACCCCCGCCCTCCTCCTGATCACCCTCACCGAAACCATCGCCGCCTACCGCCGCACCCTCACCGAACTCCTCGACCACACCAACCCCACCAACCCAACGGACCCGACCGGTCCGACCGAACCGACCTACCTCACCAATCCGACCGACCCACCAGACCCCCGCACAACCCTCACCCCCAGATCGGCCACCGAACACATCGACCGAGAACCGATCACCGGCGCTGCTCCGCCACCCGACTCCCCACCGCAGAACACATCCGGCCCCACCCCGATCTGCCTCCCGACCGACCGCCTCAGCCCGGCCCCCACCAGGCCCGACACGACCAACGAGCCGCCCCGCAGCCCACACCCCAACCCCGAACGACCACCACCCGGCCTGCGGGCGGCAGACGCCGACCTATGGCCGCACGCCCTCGCCCTCGACAACGCCACCCGGGCCGCCACCGGCCAGCCCGCAAGCATCTGGCGACTCCGAAACGAACTCCACCTCGGCTCCCACCGCGCCCGCCGCATCCACCACCAGCTCCACAACCACCCCACCGACCGACCACCCCCGATCGAATGAACCCCGCCCCGATCGCTCCGACCGACCACACCGACCAGACACCGACCGGCCGACCGACCACTCCCCAAACCCACGGCCCCACACCGGCCCGGCCCCGTCCACGACGCAAGCCCCGTATCCGCACGGAAGCCACGGCAACCACTCCGACCAGGAACGATCCCGCGAAATGCGTCGCTTGACTTCCCGCCCGCATCGAGCGTCCATGGTCGTGGCCGAGAAAGCCCGTGGGTTCACCAAAAGCGTGAACTCGCTCTCACCACGGCCACGTTCGCCGGATGAACGCGCCGCGCACGCGCCGGGCGAACACCGCGGCCCGCCCACGCGGCCCGTACCCCGGCCGGGGACCTCAACCACCACACTGCACTCGGAATCGAGGACCCCAACATGTCCGACACCAACCCCGACACCACACCCACCCCCGACGGCACCTCCCACCCGGAACCGCTGACCGGCCTGACCGGCGCAGCCGCCGATGTCTACACGGAACTGCTCGGCCTGACCGAACCTGTCACCGTCGCCGAGCTCGCCCACATCGCAGGCATCGGCCACTCCACCGCCGGACGAGCCGTAGCCACCCTGGAGAAGCGCGGTCTTGCCACCCGCACCCGAGGCGGCCACGACGGCCCCCGCCGCATGCCCGACCTCTGGCACCCTGTAACCCGAGCATCCGCCCCGGAGGCTACCGACGCCCCAGAACACGGCGAACAGCCCACCGACGCGCAGCCGGAAAGCTCTCCCAGCGACTCCGCAAAGCCGGTCGATGATGACGTGGAATGCGGTGAGGACACGTCCGGGCCCAGCACCTCCGACGCCTCCGGGATACCTGACCCCGACAGCCTCGGCCACACCATCACGGACGACGCCAACGTGCCCGTGGACACCCCGCCCGACGACACCTCCAACACCACACCCGCCAACAACCCCACCACCAATACCGAGCCGGAAGCCGACACCTCCCACGTAGAGCCGCCCCAGAACACCGAGCACCCCGGCGACAACAGCCAGGACCACGGCCCACAGAACGAGACCAACGACACCCCCACGTCGAGCGAAGACACCGAGGCAACGTCGGCCCCGGCGCAACCGGCACTGGCCAAGGACGGGCGGCTCGCACCGGGAGCACTCCGGCAGATGGTCATCGACCTCCTCCACGCACACCCCGACGAAGCATTCACCGCCACCCGCATCAGCCGCATCATCAAAAAGTCCTCCGGCGCCATCGCCAACGCCCTCGACAAACTGGCCAATCAGGGCATCGCCGAGCAGGTAACCGACCGGCCGCGCACCTTCCGACTCGCCAACACCGCTGTGAACAACACGAAGTAGCCGCCCACCGACACTGGGCCGGGCGCACCCTGCACATCATGTGGGGTGCGCCGGGCCCCTTGTCCTTCGTCACCGCTGGGCTGTCGGAGCGGCGAGGCGCGTGGCGGTCTCCAGCAAGCGGCGGCGCTCGGCCAGCGGGAGGCGGGGGTCTTCGCTCAACCGGATGAGTAGGTCGCTGTCGAATGGGAGGAGGCCTGTGTGCCGGTCTCGGTCAGCGTCACGACCCGCACCTGCGGAAGTCCTCCTGGTTTATCGCTGGAGTCCTTCGGCCCGCCGAAAGTCCGCCGGCTGGCGTCGTTGTCCGGCACGTCCGGCAGGAACCCATCGACCGCCGCCAGACGCATCCCCTCGATAGAAGGGTCCCGCCCAGCCCTATCGGGGCCAGAGGGCTGACCAGGCGATGGAAGAGTCGTTCCAGAACCTCTGGCCCGAGACGCTCCCGGGCCCGCGGGAGCGAAGCGAGGGAGCGAGCGGAACCGGCCAGAAGTACACAGTTCCAAGTCATCTATGCGGAACGTCGCGAAGCGGGACGACTCGAAGTGTGACGACGTGAGCCGGGCCACGGTCGTGCAGATGAGATGGATGCTTACCGCCCGGTGCCCGGGCAGGCCCCGGAGCCCGAACGGGAGCGTTTGGAGGCGCCCGTGGAGGCGGATCCCTTCCGGTGCGCTGCTTTGGGTATTCGGGCGAACGCCGAAGAGAGCCCGTGGACTTGGGGCTTCCTTTGCTTGTTCGCCTTGGGTGTCTTCTCTGGCCCTGCATGTGTGACCTGTGAGTTCATCGGGCGGTTGTGCCTGCGACCTCACCCCCCTTTGCGTGATCGTTTTCATGGTGGGTGCCGGGAGGTGGGTTGGCTGGGCTTGCGCCGTGGTGTGGTGCGGCGGAGGGTGTTCATGTCCCTTTCATGTGTCTTGATACTTTTTCAGGAAATCTTAAGACTTCGGCGCGTCCGCCCTGTACGCATCAGGTTGCCCCGAACCCCCAGGGGGCGGTGCAGGGCGGCACCAAGTCCGCGCTACACGTCAGGTCGCCCCTGCGGGGGTGGAAGGGTTGTTGAAGCACGATGCACGCAAGTCACACCACTCCCGCACGTGTGCGGAGGGCCCTCACGCGAGGGGTCGTTGCCGCCACCGCGCTGACTGCGGTCACGGGTATAGCGGTGCCGGCCACTGCTGCCGCCGCACCGTCAGCAGCGGTGAGCCAGGGCGTTGATATAGGGACCAGTGAGACGGAGCGGGTCAAGGCGGCGGCTGTGGTTGGCCTCGACCCGACCCCGGACGTGATGCTGCTCAGTGACCGGGACTTCATCTTCGCGCTGTGGGAGAAAGCCCGCGATGCCGGGGAGTGCTTGACGGCGGTGCGCCTGGCCGCCGAGGAGGCCCTGGCCAGCACGGTGGCCGAGGACCATGTGCAGTTCATTGCCACCGGCATCCACCAGGCGTTCGAGGTGGACAAGCAGCGCGAGCGGGAGAGGGCAGATGCCGAGCGCGCGAACCGGCAGGCCAAGGCCCAGGTGCTGATCGCGGTGGGTATCCCGGTCACCCCGGAGCTGCTGGGGCTCAGTGACGACAACTTCATCCGCAAGGTCATGAAGCACCCCGACGCCGGGCCGGAGGCCAAGGCCGCGGCCGCGCGTGCTCTGGCTGGTGGGCCAGCTGAATGGGGGGAGTTCATCACCAACGGGGCCCGCGAGGCGCATGACCGCGATGTGGCCAAGGAGCTCAAGGAGCTGGAGGAGAAGGACCGCGAGGAGGCCCAGCGCCGCAAGGAGCTGGCCGCCCGGACGAAGACCGCGGCGCTGTTCGGTATCACGCCCACCGAGGCCATGCTCGCCCTGGGCGACGACAACTTCATCCGTGAGCTGGTCCGCAGTGCACCGGCCCGCCTGAAGGGCTCCGATCTCCTGGCCGCGGCCCAGCACGCGGTGCTCAGCTCTGATCCGGCGGATTGGAAGCAGTTCCTGCATGCTGGTGCCGAGCAGGCCTACAAGCGTGATGCCGAGGCCGCGCGCAAGAGGACCGCTGATGCCAACCGCAGGTTGGTGCTGAAGGTCCAGGCGGCGGCTGCGAAGACCGGGATGTACCCCAACCTGGTCGAGGCGGCGAAGAAGGCACTGGCCGGCAGTGACGAGGACGTCGCCGAGTTCCTCAAGCCGGACAACATCTACCGGGCGGCGCGGCAGTCCTTCGTCTCGGTCGATCCCAAACTGATCAATGACCCCGGCGGCAGGTCCACCTGGTACATCCGTCAGTCCAGTGCGGACGGAGGCGCGGCCTATGTCGCCCCGGTCGACGAAATGAGCAAGCAGTCCGTCCGTGAGGACGCCACCTGGGTCGTCAAGGGCGCGCTGAATGGCCAGCGCGGCTGCTACTCCTTTGAGTCGGTGCGCAAGCCTCACTACTACCTGGCGGCCCAGCCCAACCTTCAGGTGAGGATTTCCCCCGATGACGGCAGTGCGGCGTTCCGCAAGGACGCCACCTGGTGCGCCCGCAAGGGCGTAAGCGGCTACTGGACGTCGTTTGAGTTGGCCGGCAAGCCGGGGTACTGGCTGCGCGCGCACCAGGGAGGCCTCTCCGCCAGCCGCGCGGACGCCAAGGACAAGGCCTTCACGGCAGAGGCCACCTGGGCCATCTTCCCCCCGCTTGCGCGCTGACCTGCCGCCGGCCTTACCCCGCCCCCTTTTTTTGAGAAGAACGGAAAATCCTCTATGTCTTGGACCCTGCGGGCGGCACTCGCCGCCGGTGCCAGTGCCGCCGCACTGATCGGCAGCGCGACTGCCGCCCACGCCGCCCAGGCCACGCCCCGCGCCGCTGCTGCCCTGTCGGTCGTGCAGTTTCAAAATGAGCACAGCGGCAAGTGCCTGACCATCACAGGCGGCAGCCTGGCCAACGGCGCCAACGCCGTCCAGGCGACCTGCGCCGACGATGCGGATAACCAGGCCTTCGAGATGATCCCTGCCGGCAATGCGACCTTCATGGTGCGGGCCCTGCACAGCGGCAAGTGCCTCGAAGTGGAGAACAGCGGCAAGGGGGACGGTGCGAACGTCCAGCAGTGGTGGTGCTCCGAGGGCCCCCAGATGTGCTGGCGGCTGGTCATGGTCGACACCACCAACAAGCTCTACGAGCCGCGCCCCGCGCACGTCGACGACCGCTGTGCGGGCATTGCCATGTCCAGCAAGGACGACGATGCGAATGTACTGCAGTGGACCTGCAATGCCACCACCCCCGAGCACTGGCGCCTCAAGCCGGTCACGGCCTGACGATTCGGCACGCCACAGAGCGCCCGCACACAGGCCGAGCGGGCTGTTGAGCAGCACAAGCAACACGAAAGAAACGGAAGTTCCACGATGTCCCGGACCATCCGAGCCGCGCTGGCCATAGCCGGCAGCCTTGCCGCGCTGGCCGGCGGCGCAACCACCGCCCACGCAGCAGGCGCTTCCCCTTCCGCCGACAGGGTCCAGACCGCCAAGGACGCCGCCTCGAACACAGGCAACATCGTCCAGCTCCAGGCTGCTCACAGCGGCAAATGTCTGGGCATCGATGATCCCAAGACGGACAACGGTACGGGTGCGCTGCAGTGGACCTGCAACGATGGCACGCCACAGCAATGGCGCGCCATCCCCACCGTCGGCTCCTCCTACGTGCTGCGTAACGAGCTCAGTGGCAAGTGCCTCGAGGTGGAGAACAGTGGCACCCAGGCCGGTGCCCGGGGCCAGCAGTGGGACTGCAGCGGCGGCGGCCCACAGTTGCGCTGGCAGACATTCCTCGTTGACCCCGTCAACGAGCTCTACCAGCTGCGTCCCATGCACACCAAGGACCGTTGTCTGGACATCGACGGCGCCAAGACGGGCGATGGCGTGCGGGCTCAGCAGTGGTACTGCAACCAGACCCCGGCCCAGCTGTGGCGGATCCAGCCGGTCAAGTGATCCGCCGTTGCGCTCCGGCCGTGCGCGGCGGATGAGCATGCGAATGCCTTGCAGGGGACGAAAGTTTCGAAAGAACCACTTTCATCCCCTGCGCAGAAGCACTGACTGTCGTTTTCCGGTGAGAAGGGCTGGCGTTTGCGTCCCCTTCTCGTCCTGTCGGACGTTTCTTTTCCTCTCTTTCCTCCAGGGAGTTTTGAGTGAGTCGTAAGTGGTGGGCTGTGCAGGCGTTGACGGTCAGTGTGCTGGCCGGCGCAGGCGCGGTCACGTCCGTTGCACCGGCGTGGGCACAGGCGGCTCCTGCCGCCGTGGCCGGCCAGCCCTCCGGGCAACGGTCCGATGAGCCCTCGGGTATCGAGGCTGCGGCGGCCGCACAGGCGCGTGCGCGTGTGCGGGCGATAGCGATGTCGTACATGCCGGCCGAGATACGGGTATCGGCGTGGAACGCGTTGCGCAATGTGCGGGGCGATGAGGCGATCGCGGACTGGCTGGCTCCCGGCGGCGGTTATGACTTCGCCAAGCAGCGGGCGCAGAGTACCCGGGCGAGGAACAAGGCATTTTGCGAGCGGGTGGTGCGCACGCACACCAAGGGGTTCTCTCCCCAGGTGCGTCAGGCGGCGGAGCGTGCGCTGAAGGGCTCGGCTGCCGATCAGGCGGTGTTTGTGAAGAGTGGGTACGCCCAGGCCAAGGAGCAGGACCGAGTGGCGCGGGAGGCTGCTGTCGCCCACCGGCAGCAGGTCGCTGACCGGGAGCGGAACTTCGTTCGTGCCGTCGCGGAGAGCGATCCGGGTGAGCAGGTGCGTGTTGCGGCGCAGTGGGCGCTGCGGGACGGCGCCGGTGATGAGGGTGTCGCGGAGTTCTTCGGTTACGGCTGGATGAGCGGTGCGGCGTTGGACCTGGAGGCCTATCGGATGCGGGTAACGGATACCGGGGTCGAGCAGCACCGCGTCCTGTCGCGTCTGATCAAGGAGGCCGAGGCGGCCGAGGAGGCGGTGCAGGGTTCGTCCGATGCCGCCAAGGCCCGGGCCGAGGCTGGACGTGCCTGGAAGGCGGTGTCCGAGCACGCCGACGCCGCGTACAAGGTGTGGCTGGCCGAGCGGGATGCCGCTATGGCGCAGACGGAGAACTGGAAGAAGATCACCCAGGCTGCGGCGGAGACCACGGACGGGCTGTGGAAGAACATCGCCGGCCCGGCTGAGAAGAACCAGGACGCCTGGGCCACGGAACAACAACAGGCCGACCGACAAGCGGCGTTCTGGAAGGGCATGTCCGACCGGGCCCAGGACTCCGAGAGCCACGTCAAGGGCTGAACTCCTCAAGGCCCGTCTTACGTGGACCTCATCAGCGCTCCTGTCGCTTCTTCTCACTTCTGTTGTGGCGTCAATCGTCCCTGCCCTGCCCGCATATGCAGGGAAGGGGGCTTTTTAAATTTTTCGTTCACTGAAAGAGGTTGTTTCCCTTGATAGGTAGATTCCGGCCGGATCCCGGCCGGCGGCGTGGTCGTGTGAGCCAGGTGGCGGCGAAGGCCGTGTCCACGGCGGTGGTCGCGGCCATGCTGGGCGGCCTTTCGGCCCAGGCCGCTGCCGCCGCCCCTGCTGCTGCGCCGTCTGCTCGCCAGGGTGCGTTCACCCAGGCTCTGGCCACTGTGGACCGTGCGACCGCTTCGCTGCCGAAGACGGACTCGGCGCCCACTCCTGCTCCGCCGTCGAAGCTGGAGCGGATGAGCCGGGACTGGGACCGGGAGATGGTGGAGACCTACGCGGAGTTCGACGAGTTCGAAGAAGTCCGCGAGGCCGCCAAGAAGGCCCTGGAAAGCAGCGATCCGAACGCGATCCGGGAGTTCCTGGAACACGGTATGGCCGAAGCCCGCAAGCGGGCCCAGGAGAAGAAGGACGACACCGACGCCGGCAACCGTAAGAAGATCGAGGCGATGCGCGGCAGTGGTGGGCCACACTTCAACGCCGAGGTCGAACGCGTTCTGGGCCCCAAGGCCACTGCCAGGGACCGGGCCGACTTCCTTGCCTTCGGCGCCCAGATCGCCCGAGAGCGGGATCAGAAGGACGAACAGACCGCCAAGGACCGCGCGGCCGAACTCCGCAAGCGCGTGGAGATGCTGGCCGGTGCCGGCGGTCCCGAGGTGAGCAAGGCCGCCCGGGCCGCGCTGGCGGCCGGTAGCGACAAGGCGATCGAGGAGTTCCTGGAAAAGGGCTACCAGATCGCCGCGCAGAAGGACGCCGACGATCGGGCCGCGCACGAGAAGGCGCTGAAGGAAGCCTTGGAGGCGGCGGAGAAGCTGCGGGATCTGGCGCAGCGGACTGCCCGCGCGGCCAAGGCGCGTACCGAGCTGATCGCTGTTCACGGGGATGCCGT
This sequence comes from Streptomyces sp. NPDC001339, assembly GCF_042895955.1. Taxonomy (NCBI): domain Bacteria; kingdom Bacillati; phylum Actinomycetota; class Actinomycetes; order Kitasatosporales; family Streptomycetaceae; genus Streptomyces; species Streptomyces sp. NPDC001339. The sequence continues at coordinate 814,814 of NZ_JBIAWT010000002.1, forward strand.
CAGGGAGCTGAAGACGGCTTCCAATGCGATGACGCAGGCGGCTTTTGCCGCCCGGCAGGCGGACCAGATGCTGTCGGCCGACCGGGCGGGCAAGCGCCTGTCCGACTACGGCAATGTGAAGGCCGAGGTCGCCCGGCAGGTCAAGGACGCCGGTGACGCAGCCTGGCGTGCCAAGGTGGCGGCTCTGCAGGCGAAGGTGCAGGCCGACATTCTGGTGGAGACCAGGCTGACGCACGGTGTCCAGTGGGCCGAGGTCGCCTACGGCATCCAGGCCGCGGCGGAGGCGGCGGCCAAGGCCGCTCAGACCGCCCAGCACGCCGTGGACGCCACCGAGGCCGACGCCAAGGCGCTGAGCTCCAAGAACGCCGCCCAGGCGCATGAGCAGCAGGCCAAGCAGTGGCGTGCCAACGCCGAGCAGCAGGCCAAGGCCGCAGCCCAGATGGCCAAGGCCGCCCAGAAGCAGGCGGAGATCGCCGCCGATGCCGCCACCAGGGCCAAGCAGGCCCGCCTCGGTGCGGAGAAGGCCGAGCAGGAGGCGTGGGAGCACGCCAAGAAGACCCGTCAGGCCCGCCTCGAAGCCGAGCGGCAGGCGAAGATCGCCGCCGAACAGCGCCAGATCGCTGAGCGTGAGCGGGACCTGGCCGCGCAGGCCCGTGCCCGGGCCGAACGCGAACGCAACGCGGCCGCGGCCGCGCGGGCACGCGCGGAGGCCGAGGCGCGTACCGCGGCAGCCCTGCGGGCCCAGGCCCAGGCCGCCGCCGCACAGGCAGCCTCAGCACGCGCAAGCGCCGCGGAGAAGGAGAGCATCGCTGCCACGGCCGATGAGCGGGCACGTGGTGAGGAGAGCAAGGCCCGTGACGCCCGCGACAAGGCGTTCGAAGCCGAGCAGACCCACCAGTGGAAGGAAGCCCGGGCCAAGGCCATCGAGGCGGCGGCAGCCTCCGGTCGGGGCACCGCCGCCGCCGGAGAGGCCAATGCCGCGGCACAGAGTGCGCGGGCGGATGCCACCGCCGCCGGCGCAGCAGCCGGCCAGGCCCGCAGCGCCGCCGATGCGGCCAGCGGTGCGGCCATGCGCTCCCGTGCGGCGGCGACCGAGGCAGCCGGGCATGCCGCCCGGGCACGGGCCGCGGCGGCCGAGGCCACCGCACACGCCGCCCGTGCCAATGCCGCCGCGAACAAGGCCGAGGCTGCCGCAGCACGCGCGAACGCCGCGGCGAACAAGGCCGAAGCCGAAGCCGCCGCCACCCACGCCGCAGCCCAGCGGGCCCATGTCAAGGCCGCTGAGGCCACCGCCCAGCAGGCCCGCGCGGGCATCGCCGCGCACGAGTCGGCCCGCCTGGCAGGCCTTGCCGCCCAGCACGCCAACAATGCCCGGCAGGCAGCCAATCGCACCAAGGACGAAGCCGACGGCGCGGCCCGCGAAGCGGCGATGGCCCGCATCCAGGCCACCATCGCCGTCCAGGCCTCTTCAGCGGCCCGGACCACCGCGGCCGGGATCGCCGACCCCGCCAACACTGCCATCACCCTGACCGCCCCCTTCACCGGCAAGGACCTCGACGCCGACTTCGCGGCCCTGGTCGCCAAGGCCGCCCTCGAGACCGGGCAGGAACAGGTCGACTCGGCCGAAGCCAAAGCCAATGAGGCGCTCAAGGCCGTCCAGGCCGCCGAGGATGCTGCCAGGCGGGCAGGCGCCCAGGTAGCACCGGCGTTCAAGGCCGCCGCTGACGCAGCCCGCTCCTCAGCGAACGCCGCACGCTCGACTGCGGCAGCGATGAAGTCCGCCGCCCAGGCCGCCCAGGACGCCGCCAAGGCCAGGGACGCCGCAGCGTCCGCCGACAAGGCTGACACTCAGGCCCAGGCCGAAGCCAAACTCGCCTGCCAAGCAGCCGACCAGGCCTACGCCGACGCGGCAGCGGCACGCAAGGCGGCCAACGATGCCGAAGCCGAAGCAGCCCGCGCCCGCGGCGCCGCCGCCGACGCCCAACAGCAGGCCAACGCCGCCAACAGCGCCGCCAACCAAGCCGAACACGAGGCCAGCGTCGCCCAAGGAGCAGCAGCCCAAGCCGAAAAGGACGCCGCCGACGCCAACCAACTGGCCACCTCCGCAGAAAAGCACGCCAAATCCGCGGAAGAAGCAGCCAAGAATGCCAACAAATACGCCCAGGAGGCCAAGGAAGCCGCCGAGAAGGCCGAGCAGTGGGAGCGCGAGCAGGAGCGCAAACGCCGCGCACAAGCCGCCGAACAAATGGGGAAGGGTAGCGGCCACGGGCTGACGGAGGAGCAAGATTTTGCACTCGAGAGTGCCGGCATAACGTTCGAGGAGTACGAGAAAGCCCGCAAGATCGACGGAAAGTCAATTGGCGACTTTCTGACGGAAAACGGCGGCGAGATCCTCAAAGAACTCATCGGCCTCGATGACATCCAGAAGTGCTTCACCGAAGGTAACGTCAAAAGCTGCATCTGGACACTCATCGGCGCTCTCCCCTGGGGCAAGGCTGCCCAGGTCATCAAGAAATTCCCGGAAGTCTCCAAAGCCGTCTACCGCACCGTCACCGGATTTGGCAAGTTCATCCGCGAGTCCTCTGCGGCAAAGAAGCTGCTCAGCAAAGCAGAGGCAGTCCTGGAAAGGTTCCGTAAGGGCTGTATAGGGAACAGCTTCACACCGGAAACGCCGGTGCTAATGGCCGACGGTACGCGCAAGCCAATAAAGGATGCTCGCGTCGGCCAGCAGGTCGTGGCTACCGACCCTGCTACCGGAAAGACCGAGGCAAGAGAAATCTCCGATGTGATCGTTGGCGAGGGTCAGAAGCGCCTGGTCCAGATCGCCATCGATACCGACGGCGAAGCAGGCGATGCTACCGGAGCAGTGAACGCCACTGATAGGCATCCGTTCTGGGAGAACAGCAAGGCCAGCTGGCTGGATGCCAAGGACCTCAAGGCGGGAGACCGCCTCCGCACCTCCAACGGAGAGCTGCGAGAGGTCGTCAACACGCGTGCCTGGACTGAAAGCCGCACGGTCTACAACCTCTCCGTTGAGGGCATCCACACGTACTATGTGGTGGCGGGCGAGACTCCGGTACTGGTTCACAATTCCGGAGGAGCGTGCAAGGAAGTTGTCCTGGACACCTTTGACAGCTTCGAGCAAGCCCGAAACAAGGCACTCGATCTGCTGGGTGAGATCGATCCGGCCACTCGGCAGCCATACATCGGCCGTCTCGAATCTGCGCCAACGACCTACGGTAAGGTAGTGGGTTTCACCACTCGAGTGAACGGCGAATTCAAGAGGTTCAGGATGGACTATGACCCGGTGAAGGGGCCCCATATCAACGTGGAAGTCGGTAAGGGCGACTCTGCACGTAAGTTTGCCGTGCCATGGAAAGGTACAGAAGACGATTTGGCGAGAATGCTTGGCGGTAATTCGTGACGGTCGACGGTGTATACGGAACCCGGCCGGACCTCCTGCCCCGGTCTATGGTCCGAGTTGTTCGTGCAGATCAGCAAGGTGATCGACGGCTGACTTGGGTTGGGCGGCCAGGGGTGCAGTTGCTGAGCCTGGACCAACATCTCCAGTACGAGCGTGAAAGCCTTAGCCGCTACCCGCGCAACTCCGATGGTTCGATCGAGTGGGGTGCGGTGGCTGATGATTTGGTGCTCTGCTCGATGGAGTTGGATTCCATCGAGCTACGCACCGTAATCCAGCAGTTCGCCCCGAAAGCTAGCAGTCTAATCTTCTTCTGGGAGAGCCTGGCAGTTCCGAGCGTGGAGATGGGGATCGAATTCTCGATCTCTCACCTGTTGGACATCACGGAATCCGTGCCGGAACTCTGGATTTATTCTCCCGGTGACCGGATTGTGGTGGAGATTTCGTTCTCTTGCGTAGTGACTGCGGCCCATGTTCCCGTGGCGGTGGATGGCCAGGGTCCTGCGTAACGCCGCTTGACGGCAACGTCAGCAGTCGACCACCGCTGAGGGCGGCGGCTCTTCGGAGTCGTCGCCCTCAGCCAGTGCATCACTCAGGATGTCAATGGCCCGGCGCTGGAGGCGGAGTCGTACGTGAGCATGGACGCCGGCGGTGACTCCGATGTGGGCGGTGCCGAAGAGTTCCTTCATAAAACATGTGGTGATCACCACATTCGCGGAGAATTGTCTGTTCTTTTTCTTGCGGGCAAGCATGCAACTTGCTCACGGGTTGCTATCTGCGGGCTTTTCTTACGTGGTTCGCTTCTGACTGGGGCGCTTGGGGGTTGCACGATGGCCGAGCGCCGCTCGGGGAACAGGCTTGCCTTACTCGACGGACTGCGGCTGCTGGCCGCAGGGATAGTCGTGATCTACCCACGGCCATGGACGACGCGTGGTCGGGGCGCACCCGGACGATCTTCCCGAGCCTCCACCGGATATCCCAGTACGGCTGGATCGGCGTCGAGGTCTTCTTCCTGATCAGCGGCTTCGTCATCTGCATGAGCAGTTGGGGCCGTTCGCTCGGCGACTTCGTCGTCTCCCGCGCCGCCCGGCTCTACCCGGCCTACTGGGCGGCGGTGCTGATCTCCGCCACAGTGATCAGTTTCTGGCCGCAGGTCCGGCACATCACGGGCTGGAACCAGGTGGCGACGAACCTCACCATGCTGCAGCACGGCATGGGCGTCCCGGTCTCCGAGGTGGCGATCCCCAATACCGTGTTCGTTATCCTGAACAGGCATCCAAGGTCAAAGGTTGGATGAACATGACGCCTGAGCTGAACGGACGCGAGCGCAGCCTCATCGGTCAGCTGGTTCGCGGCAGGGTCCTAGCGGTGTTCCGCTGGGGTGTCATCGTGGACCTCGGGCTTTCGCGAGTCGGTCTCATTGATGTCCTGTACATCGACGACGGTGACTCCTACGAGGTGGGAGACGAGATCGAGGGTAATCTTGACTACTTCGATGAGCAGAAAGACAAGTTCATCCTGAGGCCACCTCATCAAACATCTATCTCGGAACGGCTCAGGATGAACGCGTTTGACGTTTAAGGGTCACAGGTGTCCCGCTACAGTAGTCCTTAGGTAGGGAGTCGTGTTTTCAGCCGAAGGTCCGGAAGTTCGCCCCGCGAATTTCCGGACCTTCGATATGTCCGACATGTCGAGTTCGCTCCGCCTTGATGGCACCGTCAGCGGACGGGGCCGCGGGTAGCCCGGGCGGGAGCGACGCCGTCGGCGTCTTTGAGCAGCAGGTGAAGAAGATCGCCGTCCGGACCTTTGATCAGGAACGAAGGCGGCGCTCCTCGCCGTCGAAGGGCGGCGCAGTCGTCGCGCCGGTCAGTGCCGGTAAGCCGCCGTCGCTGCCGGGATCTTCGCCTTCCGCTTCGTGCTCAAACCCTGGCCCCCGGTCTTGATGGCCAACGGCACATACAAACCGATCAAGGACGTCCGGGTCGGACAGCAGGTTCTGGCCACCGACCCCGAAACCGGAAAAACAGAGGCACGAGCAGTCACTGACGTGGTCACCGGCTCGGGCCAGAAGAACCTGGTCGCAATCACAGGCACGGTCAATGCCCCCTCTCTCTGGCCCTTCGTCGGGGCGCGGGCACGGCGCGGTGGCATCCAACGATCCGGGCGGGGCGAACCCTTGGTCCCAGCAGAAGGAGAAGGCGCAGTTGACCAGGGTCTGGTGGCGGCGGATGGCGCGGTCGGAGCGGACTTGGAAGTCGGTCCAGCCGAGTTCGTCCTTGACCTGCTTGTAGCTCTGCTCGATCCACGGCCGCAGGCCGTAGAGGCGGACGATCTCGGCGAGGTCGGCCGACGGGTGCGGGCTGGTGGCGGCGTTGATGAGGATCCTTGGAAATCCCCACGGCTGCTCTTCCTCCTCAGACCGGTGCCTGTTGAACTAGAGGTCAGGAACGGCCGTGGTGCTCAGACCAGGAACTGCGTCAACAGGCGGTTGAGGTCGGCAGGTCGCTCGGTGGGAAGGGAATGGTGGGAGGCGCTGGGCAGGATGGCGACACGTGCCTCGGGCAGGAGCTCGCGGGCTGCGCCAACCACCCGTTGCGCGTTGTGGGCCCGGCTGCGTTCAGCCAGCAGCACCAGGGTCGGAATGGTGCAGGTCCTCAAGTCTTGTGGCCTGGGGCGTCGCATGGCGACGACCTTCGATCGCCGGGCGGTGGCGGTACTGTCCAGGAACACCTGCCATGCCGGATCCTCAGGGGTGCGGCCGGTTTCCCACCGGAGGAAGGCTTGCACACGCCCAGCGGTGGGTTTGAGAAGCATCGGCAGCGCGCGCACAAGGTAGCGAAGGCTCACGCCGGCGAAGCAGTTGGTGGGGTCGAGCAGCGCCAGCCGGCCGAGTCGGTGGGGCGCGTGCAAGGCGTAGGTCAGGGCGATCCAGGCGCCGTAGGAGTGGCCGCACACCTGTGCGCCGTCCAGGTTCAGCCGGTCGAACAGCGTGTCGAGCCACGCCGTCAGGTCATCAGGGCCGCGCAATGGTGCGCCGTCGTGCACGCTGCGGCCGATGTCGCCCATCAGGTCGAGGGCGTAGACCCGGCGGGACGAAGCCAGTTGACCGATGTTGGCGAACCATGACACCGAGGTGGCCCCGCCGCCGGGCAGGAGTACGAGGGGGGTGCCGTCCTCCGGGCCGCAGATCTGGACCCGGGTACTTCCGTAGGGGGACGGCACGTCGATGCTGCGGACCTTCACAGGCCATCGCCGCAGGACGGCGTCGTACGCCGTCAAGAAGGCCGTCTCGTCACCCATGATCCCCGCCCTATGATTACTCGACCACCAATAATCTCGATGGTCGAGATACTACGCCCGGAGGGGAACGTGGACGACCAGGACCCTGGCCTTCAACTGGTTCATCTGCTGCGAGCGGTCACCGTGGAACTGGACCTTTTCGCCGCCGGGTTCGCCGACCTCAACGGACTGCATCCCACCGATGTGCGCGCGCTGATCCACCTGCTGGACGCGGGCCGGGCAGGGGTGACCGCCACTCCGGGATGGCTCGGTGCACAGTTGGGCGTGAACTCGGCATCGACCACTGCCCTGATCGACAGGCTGGAGCGGCTGAAGCTGGTCCGCCGGGAACGAGACACCCGCGACCGCCGGCGGGTCCTGCTGGCCGTGACGGACGAGGCCACCACTCTGGGCTGGGCGTTCTTCGGGCCGCTGATCAACGGGATGATCTCCGCTATGCGCTCCTTCGACGACGAGGAGCTGACCGCGGTGCGGCGTTTCCTGCTGGCTATGCGCGATGTCGCGGCCGCAGGGCGACGAACCCAACGGCAGAGCGCCGCCGAACGGTGAACACCAAGCCACCCGCATCTCGTCGGATCGGCGCATCCCGCCCTCGGGCCCGCGCCACACACTTGTCCCATGCAGGTGGGGAGTGAAGGTGAGCAGGACTGAGCAGCGGCCTGAGCGCCCCTGGGGAAAATCAATGATCCTCAACAGCGTGGGGTGCGTCAGGTGGGGCAGGTTGGTGGCCAGATACCAGGTGGCCTTCTCGGGCAGACTTGCCGGGTCGGTGCTAGCCAGACCACCGGCAGGGGGAGTTGGGGCCGTAGCCGCCCAGGCGGGCGTCAGCGGCCCACCAGGTCTCGGTGTGCCCGTCACGGAAGTGACGCTCCACGGGCGTCCACTCGCCGGGACGCCTGGCGTCCTGCCGGGCCAGAGTGTGGGCTGCTTCAATGGGGGTGTGCGGATGGTCGGCCGGGGCCCAGACACCGTTGCGAGGTCTGAGGGCCACCACGTAGGCCAGGCCGGTGTCACGCAGCGCGAGGTACCAGTCGTTGCTGACTCAAGTAGGCGCAGTCGGTGACCACCGTCCGGCAGCCGAAGCCCGCCTGCTTCCCGCGGGCCGCGAGAGCAGCGGCCAGCTGGGGTTTCCTGCGGAAGGCCGGGTCGGACCGGTCGCGGGCGAAGTGGTGGGCGGGGGTGTAGGGAGTCGCGTGCAGCGGGTGGTACACGCGGCCGTCGGTCCATACCGTGGTGACCGTGACGATGCCGTTGTCGGTTTTGCCGTACCGGCCCAGCCACTGCCGGCCTACGCGCGCGGTCGCCGTGCCGTCCTTGCGGTCCCCGGAGTCGTCGATCACGATGACCCCGCCATCGTGCGGAGCCGTCGCCGCCTGCTCGCGCAGCAGTTCAAGCCGCCGGTCATTGACCTGCTCGGCCTCCCAAGGGGACTCGGACAGGAAGAACTGCAGTCGCTGCGCCCCCGCCGTCCTCGCACCCGCCACCGGTTCCGCCCCTGCCAGGCAGGTGAGCGTCTTGTTCCGCTCCCGTGGCGCCAGCAACCCGGTCAGGTACTCGCGAAAGCCCCGCCGCTGGGCCAGACTGAAGAAGAGGTGGTCGAACTGGGCCGCGTAGTCCTCCAACGGGCCCGGCGCGGGCGGACACGGACGGCGAGCGGTCATCTTCACCCTCCAGCAAGGCAGTTGACTCCCCTCCGGGCCTACGGCCAACCCGACCTGTCGTCAACCCGCACCACCGCCGGATTTAACGAACTACCGGTAGCGTGGGGCCATGGCTTACGACGAGGTCTTGGCGGATCGGGCCAAGGAGCGGTTGGAGGATGAGGGGGTGGTCGCGAAGAAGATGTTCGGCGGGATCACCTTCCTTTTGCAGGGCAATGCGCTGGCCAACCTGTATAGAAGAGGGCCTGACGGTGCGTGTCGGGCCTGACGGGATGGACGAGGCCCTGTCCCGCCCTGGCACCCAGCAGCTGGTGTTCCGGGGCAAGGAGCGGAACGGCTGGGTGGTGCTGGACGAGGAGATCCTCGACGACGACGTCCTGGATGACGGGCTGAAGTGGGCCATGAAGGTCACCGCGGAGCTTCCGCCCAAGTGATCCGCCGTCTGCCCGTCTGCGGCGCCGTGGGGCTGTGCTTCACCGGCCTGCGGCACCGTTGATGCCTGTCCCGTCCTTGATTGGCCCAACGCCCGTGTCGTCCTGTGCGTGGTTCTCGTCCTCCCTGGTGAGCGCGCGGGCGGCGCGCAGGAGCTACTGGCCGAGCTTCTCCAGGTGGGGGGCGAGTTCGGGGCTTCCGCCGATGGTGGCGTCGCGGCCGAGGTCGATGGTGAGGAGTTGTTCGGCGATGTGGTGGGGGTTGTTGGCGGCCAGGTCGAGCGTGCTGGTGTGGCTGTCGAGGGGGTGGACGCGGCCGGGCAGGGACCAGGTGCGGGCGCGTACGGTCTCGGCGTCGGCGGCGACCAGCGTGTGCGGCTCCACGCGGCGAGGCCCGGTCTCGCCCGCGCTGGTGCGGTGGGCGAAAGTGACGATCTCGTGGTCGGCGAGACGGCCTCCTGCGCAGCGACGGCCCTCACGGGCGGTTCCTACGTGTGGCCGGTGTGGGCCCACGCGGTCGCGGCCGCCGCTGTGGTTGCGCTGACCGCAGTGAACTACGTGGGCGTACAGAAGTCCGCGTGGCTCACGCGGGGGATCGTCGCCATTGTCCTGGCCGTTCTCGCTGCGGTGGTCACCGCGTGTCTGGCGGGTGGAGCGGCTCAGGCTGCCCGGCTGGACATCGGCGGCGACGCAACGGCTGGCGGGGTACTGCAAGCGGCTGGCCTGCTGTTCTTCGCCTTCGCCGGCTACGCCCGCATCGCCACCCTCGGTGCGGAAGTCCGCAATCCGGCCCGTACGAATCGGTGGTGATCGGCCCAGCTGTCACGCGTTCACCCAGGCGCCCGGGCATCGGTCGGTGTCCGTCGTGGGCGGGCCGCCGGGCAGGGGCTGAGCAGTCCCCGCCCGGCGGCCCGTGGAGGTCAGGCCGCGGCGGGGGTGTAGTGGGACGCGTCGTCCCCCTCGACGATGTGGCTGAGTGTGCCGTCGATCGCGGCGGGGATGTCGCCCGCGACGGTCACCCGGTACAGCCGGCGCGGCAGGTCGCCGTAGTCGTCGGGGGCGTAGTGCTGGGTGATGCGGTTGTCGAAGAGGACGAGGTCGCTCGGTGTCCAGGCCACGCGCACGATGTTCTCGGGGCGGGTCACATACGACTGGAAGATGCGCAGCAGGTCCCGCGAGTCGGAGGCGCCGAGGCCGACGATGCTCTGGGCGAAGCCGCCGATGAACAGGCCGCGCTCACCGGTCTCGGGGTGGACGCGGACGACGGGGTGGGCGGTGCGGTACGTCCGTGAGACGAACCTCCTGCGGTGCTCGGCCGCCTTCTCGGTCTTCGGGGCGGCGTAGTCGTAGTCGTTGGTGTGCACCGCCCACAGCTTGTCCGCCAGCTCGCGCAGGGGCTCGGGCAGGTCACGGTAGGCGGCGGCTGCGTTGGCGATGAGGGTGTTGCCGCCGTAGGGCGGGATCACGATGCTGCGCAGCGTGGACACCTTCGGGGGTGTGCGGACGAAGGTGACGTCGGTGTGCCAGTGGTTGGAGCGGATGCCCTCGTCGCCGTCGACGGGCAGGATCTGCGGCTGGCCGTCGACGGAGGGCACGGTGGGGTGCGCGGTGGTGAGCTCGCCGAAGAGGGAGGCGAAGCGGAGCTGGGCGGCGTCGTCGAGGTTCTGGTTGCGGAAGACGAGTGCCTTGTGTTCCAGGAGTGCGGAGTTGATCTCGGTGACGACGGCGGGGTCGAGGTCGGTGGACAAGTCCACGCCGAGGATCTCGGCGCCGATGCGGCCGCCGATCCTGCGGGCGGCGAAGCCGGTGCTGGTGGTCATATGCGGGTCTTCCTTTCAGGCGGTGATCGGAGAGGAGACGATCAGTCGGGAGGTCATCAGGAGGTGATGGGCAGGGCGGTTGCCTGGTGCCCCCGTGGTCCGAGAGAAGGACCGATGGGTCGTAGTGCGCCGAGGTGCGGCCTCGTCCCCAGCCGAGGTGCCGGCGGTAACTGCCGAGCAGGCCCGTGTACGGTCCAGGGCCTCGTTGACGGTGCCGGAGATGACGATGTTCCAGCCGGCCCGGCCATGGGGTACCTCGGACCGGGGGCTGTGAGACGCAGGGGCGGTGAGACCGACGGGCAGGAGGCGAGCGGGGCAGTGCGACGGGAGCGGGTGGCGAGAGGAGCGGGCGGCCGGGTCAGCCGTCGGCCGGTAGCCGAGTCCCGCCTTGGTGCCGATCGTCTCGCCGGAGACCAGCACCGTGCGGCGTTCACCATTGCGTGGATGCCGGGTCGCGTGGCGAATTCCGATCATTGCCGATCATGCGGAGCCCGCCGGACAACTGAGTGGCAGCGTCGAACGGGGCCCTTCCTGTCTGCTCCCTGGCCACCGCGTCCGTGGTCAGGTCGTCAAGGTCTGCGGCCGGCTGTGGTGTTGCCGCTCTCTTGCCGTTCGGGCACGTACTTGTAGCCCACGCGCCGTACGGTGACGATCCGGTGCCGGTGGGCGGCGCCCAGCTTGCGGCGCAGTCGCGCGATGTGGACGTCCACGGTGCGGCCGTCGCCGATGTGGTCGTAGCCCCAGATGCCGGCCATCAACTGCTCGCGCGAATACACATGGCGGGGATGCAGAACGAGATGAGCCAGGAGCCCGAACTCCAGGTAGGTGAGGTCGAGTTCGCGTCCATCCACCTCGGCGACATGCCCCGTGGGGTCGATGCGCACGACGCCGCCTCCCGCTCCCGCCTGGTGCGCGGGAGGTGAGTCCGTGTACGAGACTGGTCGGATTTCCGGCCGTGTCACGTCCTTGGCGAAGAGCTGGGCGGGGTCGGTTCCCTCGGGGGCGAGCACGAGGTAGCCGACGAGGGGAGCGGAACCGTGTCCCTCGTCGCCGTCCTGCGCGGTATCGCCCACGGGGCGGAGATGGCGCATGTCGGGGGGTGGTGAATCCGATGGAGTGGCCTGGGCCGGAAGTGCCGTGGTCATGGCGGTCGTCCTTCAGGAGTGCGTCGGGCCGTCGGGCGCACTGCGTGGGTGCGCCTGATCACCTGGGATGAGAGAGAAGGAGCGGAACGGCACGCGCAGGGTGTGAGTGTGTGCGTGCCTTACACGCGGCAGCAGGCGGCGCTGACGACGTGACCAAAGTCGACATGCCGACGACGAACGAGTCGTTGCTGCGTGTGGGCCATGCGCTTCATCGTGCGCGCCCGCCGGGTGGCCCGTCAATGGTTTCCTGGTAGATCAATAGGAAATGTGCGGCGCGCGGCACCACGGGTTGGCTCACCGGCTCGCCGCGTCCCTCAACGCGGCCGACGGCCGGTACCGCTGTCACGTGCGGCGGAGCCGGTCCGGCCTCGATCGTATGGGTGCACCGCGCGCATATGTCAACCACACCCGGAAGGGCCCAACGCCGGCCCGGCATCCGGGCCGTGGTTGACGAGAAGCGAGATGTGCTGCTCAATTAGTCGCATGACTGCCGAGCAGCACCTGGTCACCCGTGACCACATCGACTTCGGTCGGGTGTGGTCCGCCGCGTGTTGCGCCTGACGCGGCAGCGGGCCGTCTGACCGGCCCTTTCCCTCCCTCGGTGACCCCGTCGCGGGCCGAGTTTCTCCTGTCGCAGCACCGTCGTACGCACGCGCTCAGCACACGCTGAAACCGCCTACGGACGGTTTACGACACCTGACACGCGCTGCCGCGCCCCACCTCGCCCGAGGCCCATGCCCCGGCATCATCACACCTGCTCACGACCTGGTTCCCAGCACCCTGAAGCACCGGCAAGCCCGGCCGCACCGTGGGCTGCTCCGCAGTGCTCGCGTGCCGCTCATGGCACGACACCAGAAGGACCTGAGGAAAGGCCATCTCCCATGCCCGTGGAGTTCCTTGGCATCGCCGCCACCAACGACGGCTCCGAAACCACCCCGCGCTCCGGCGCCGCCTTCGACAAGGGGTACACGCTCCGGCTCGCCCGCGCGCACGAGGACCATGACTGGGACCGGGTGCTCTTCGCCTACGGCTCCGGATCACCGGACCCCGCACCGGCCGCCGCCTACGTCGCGAGCAGGCTGGACCACCTCCAGATCCTCCTCGCTCACCGGCCCAACGTCTCGTACCCCACCTTCGCCGCCAAGACCTTCGCCACCCTCGACCAGATCAGCGAGGGCCGGCTGACCGTGCACTTCATCACCGGTGGCAACGACCATGAGCAGGGACGCGAGGGAGACACCCTCACCAAGGACCAGCGTTACGCCCGCACCCGCGAGTACATCCGGATCGTCAAGAAGATCTGGACCACCCGCGACCCCTTCGACCACGAGGGCGAGCACTACCGCTTCCACGACTTCGTCAGCGACGTCTTCCCCGTCCAACAGCCAGGCCCGAACGTCTCGTTCGGCGGATCGTCGCCCGCCGCATACGCCGCAGGGGGCGCCGAGGCCGACATCTACTGCCTGTGGGGCGAACCCCTGGCCGAGACCGCCGAGCAGATCGAGGCCGTGAAGGCCGCCGCGCGGGCTGCGGGCCGCACCGACGTGCCGCGCATCCAGGTGGCGTTCCGCCCGATCATCGCCCCGACCGAGGAACTGGCCTGGGAGAAGGCCCACCGCACGGTCGGCGCCATCCGTGAATGGCGCAAGGGAGGTCTCGTACGGCACCACCGCAGCGGCATCCGTGGGGCTGCCACACCTCAGAACACCGGCTCGCAGCGGCTGATCGCCATCGCCGAGGCGGGGGAGCGCTACGACCGCGCCCTGTGGACCCCGACGGCCGCCGCGACCGGGGGCGCGGGCAACTCCAACGCCCTGGTCGGCACCCCGGAGACGGTCGCCCAGGCGCTGCTCGACTACTACGACCTGGGCGTCGACATCCTCTCTGCCCGCGGCTACGACCTGCTCGGTGACGCCATCGACTTCGGCCGGTACGTCATCCCGATCGTCCGCGAGGAGGTCGCCAAACGCGACGCAGCGTGGGCGGCGAGCGGCACACAGAACGCGGCGGTGAACGGATGACGTACCCGCCCGACCTGGCGGCCACTCAGGTAACTGTCGCAGACCCGAGGGTGAAGCCCCTGCTGCGCGAACTCGGCAACGAGTACGCACGACGCTACGGCAAGGACGCGCACGCCGAACTGGCCCGCTATCCGGACGAGGAGTTCACCGCGCCGTACGGCGGCGTGCTGCTCCTGCTCCTCGAACGTGGCGAGCCGGTCGCGGGCGGAGCCTTCCGCCGGTACGACGCGACCACAGCCGAGCTGAAGCGGATCTGGACGCACTCCGCGCACCGTCGGCGCGGTCTGGCCCGCCGTGTCGTCGCCGAGCTGGAGCGCGAGGCCGGCGCCCGCGGCTACCGGCGGATCTACCTGACCACCGGGCCGCGCCAGCCCGAGGCCCGCGGCCTGTACCTGGCCACCGGCTACACCCCGCTGTTCGACACCGAGGCCGACCCGGAATCCATCGGCCCGCTGCCCTTCGAGAAGCACCTGCCGGCCGGAGCACGCACCGCACGTACGCGAAAGGCAGCCGACCTGTGAACCATTGCCCGATCAGAACCCGGCTGCGTGTCGCTGCCACCATCGCGCTGCTCCCCGTCCTGGTGCTGACCGCCTGCGGCTCCGGCTCCGGTGACACCGACGGCACCGCTGAACGCCTGAAGACCAGGATCAACCCGCCGAGCACACAAGAGAGCACACAAAAGAGTTGAGCAGGAACGCCACGATGGGACTCACCACCGATTCCGCCTTCGCGCCACCCGGCGCCGCATCCCCGCATACCGGCCCCGACGCCCGGCCCTCTCCGGACGACCCGGCCTCGCTCAAGGTCGTCCCCGCCCGCCACTACGCCCGCTGGGCGGCCGCCGTCGCCGTGATCGTGCTGGTCGCCCAGTTCGTGCACGGGCTGGCCACCAACCCTGTATGGGAGTGGGGCGTCTTCCGCGATTACATGCTGTCCGAGACGATCGTCCAGGCGGTGTGGGTGACCCTCCAGCTCACCGCCTACGCGACCGTGCTGGGCTTTCTGCTGGGTACCGTCCTGGCGTTCATGCGGCTGTCGCGCAGCCCGGTGCTGCAGACCGTCGCCTGGACCTACGTCTGGGTCTTCCGGTCCATCCCGATGATCGTCCAGCTGGTTTTCTGGTTCAACCTCAGTGCACTGTATGAGGAGTTGGGGGTCGGCATCCCCTTCGGGCCGGTGTTCTGGTCCGTCGACAGCAACAGCCTCATCGGCACCATCGGCGCCGCCGTCATCGGGCTGACGCTGCACCAGGCCGCGTACGCCGCCGAGATCGTGCGCGGCGGTGTCATCGCCGTCGACCATGGACAGCTGGAGGCCGCCGCCGCACTCGGCATCCCCCGGCTGCGGCAGATCCGCCGGATCGTGCTGCCGCAGGCCATGCGCGCCATCCTGCCCACCGCGGGCAACGAGATCATCGGCCTGCTCAAGGGCACCTCGGTGGTCTACGTGATGTCCATCGGCGAGCTGTTCTACCAGGTGCAGGTCATTTACGGCCGCAACGGCCGGGTGATCCCGCTGCTGCTGGTCGCCACCGTCTGGTACGTGGTGCTGACCTCCCTGCTGTCGGTCGCCCAGTACTACGTCGAGCGCCGCTTCGCCCGGGGCGCCAACCGCACCCCGCCGCCCACCCCGATCCAGCGCTTCAGCCGCTTCGTAGCCCCCCGACAAGCGACGGAGAAGACATGAACGACGTCATGGTCGACGTCCACGGCGTCCACAAGAGCTTCGGCCCGCTGGAGGTGCTGCGCGGCGTCGATCTGGAGGTCCGCGCCGGCGAGGTCACCGTGATCCTCGGCCCGTCCGGCTCCGGGAAGTCCACGCTGCTGCGCACCATCAACCACCTGGAGAAGGTCAACCGCGGCTGGATCAGCATCGACGGCGAGCTCATCGGCTACCGCCGCTCCGAAGACAAAAGAGCGGCCCGAAGGGCCTCGGCCAAGGGCGGTGGTGGGCGACGGGCGGGAAAGCTGTACGAGCTGAAGGAGAGGGACGTGCTGAAGCAGCGCACCCACATCGGGTTCGTCTTCCAGAACTTCAACCTCTTCCCGCACGTGACCGTGCTGGAGAACCTCGTCGAGGCACCGGTCTCCGCGCTGCGCCGTCCGCGCAAGGGGGCGGAGGAGACCGCTCGCCGCCTCCTTGAGCGGGTCGGCCTCGCCGACAAGGCGGACACCTACCCGCGGCAGTTGTCCGGAGGCCAGCAGCAGCGCGTGGCCATCGCCCGCGCGCTCGCCCTCGAACCCAAGGTGCTGCTCTTCGACGAGCCCACCTCGGCGCTCGACCCGGAACTGGTCGGCGAAGTCCTCGATGTCATCAAGGACTTGGCCCGAACCGGAACCACCATGATCGTCGTGACCCACGAGATCGGCTTCGCCCGCGAGGTCGCCAACACCGTGGTGTTCATGGACGGCGGCGTCGTCGTGGAGCAGGGCCCGCCCGCGGCCGTACTGGACGACCCGCAGCACGACCGCACCCGCGCCTTCCTCTCCAAGGTCCTCTGACCAGCCCTCACCCCTTTCCACAAGGCAGGAGCACGACTGTGTCCACCTCGATCGCCCGCGGCACCACCGCAGCCGCGCTGGGACTGACCGCCGCCCTCGTCCTCGCCGCGTGCAGCAACCCTTCCGACGGCGGTACGACCGAGGTCGCGGCCACGTCGGGCAGCAAAACGAAGATCAACATTAGCCCGGACCAGGACCGCATCACCACCGACAAGGTTGACTCCATAGCCGCCGGGGTCCCGGAGAAGATCCGCAAGAGAGGCACCCTGGAGATCGTCGGCTCGTCCGGCTCCGCGGCGCCGCTGACCTTCTACGCCACTGACAACAAGACCGTCATCGGCGTCGAGCCCGACATCGCCTCTCTCGTCGCCGACGTACTCGGCCTCAAGCCGCACCTCAGCACGGTCTCCTGGGAGAGCATCTTCGTCGGCCTCGGCAGCGCCAAGTACGACGTCGGCTTCAGCAACATCACCGTCACCGAGGAGCGCAAGGAGAAGTACGACTTCGCCACCTACCGCAAGGACAACCTGGGCTTCGAGGCGAAGCGGGGCAGCGGCCTGAAGGTGGACGGGCCCGAGGACGTGGCGGGCAGGACCGTAGCGGTGAGCAGCGGAACCAACCAGGAGAAGCTACTGGTCGAGTGGAGCAAGGAGAACGAAAAGGCCGGCCGCAAGCCGGTGGACATCAAGTACTACCAGAACGACAGCGACACCTACCTCGCTCTCCAGTCCGGCCGCATCGACCTCTGCCTCGGCCCCCACCCGACCGCCGCCTACCACGCGGCCACCACCGGAAAGACGGAGGTGGCCGGCACGTACTCCGGTGCCGGCACCACCCGCCAGGGCCTCATCGCGGCCACCACCAAGAAAGACAGCGGTCTGGCCAAGCCGCTCGCCGATGCGCTCAACGAGGTCATCGAGAACGGCACGTACGCGAAGGTGCTTCAGCGCTGGGGCCTGTCCGACGAGGCCGTGGCCACGTCCGAGATCAACCCGCCCGGCCTGCCCAAGACCAACAAGTAGGTGCCGCAGGACGCGGCACCGCAGTCCGCCGCGGTTCGCGCCCCCGCGTCGGTTCCACGAACAATCCCACGCTCCCGAAGGGTCCGCCATGGCCACCGTCCTGTCCGTCTCCGGAAGCCCCTCCGCCACCTCTCGAACCGCCCGCCTGTTGCGCCACCTGGACCGGCGGCTCACGGCCCAGGGACACGAGGTGATCCCCCTCGACGTCCGCACCATCCCCGCCGGGGCCCTGCTCGGCGCCAACTTCGGTCACCCTGCGATCGTCGAGGCGACCGAGCTGTTCGCCCGTGCCGACGGGGTCGTTATCGGCACGCCCGTCTACAAGGCCGCCTACTCCGGGCTGCTGAAGTCCCTGCTGGACCTGCTGCCGCAGTACGGCCTGGCCGGCAAGACGGTCCTGCCGCTGGCGACCGGAGGGACCACGGCCCACGTCCTGGCGATCGACTACGCCCTGCGTCCGGTACTCAGCTCCATGGGCGCCGCGCACATCGTCCAAGGCTGGTTCACGCTCGACAAGGACATCGCGGTGGGGGACGACGGCACCCTGACCGTCGCGCCGGGCCCGGCTGAGGCCCTCGCCCAGGTCGTCGACCAGTTCTCCGAAGCCCTTGGCAGCCGTCCGGCTGCCGTGCCGGCGGCCGCCGGACGAGCAGCCTGACCGGCACCGCCGACGACGAACGAAAGGCGTGAGCCTCCGTGAGTCTCACCTTGCACTGTTTCCTTCCCGCCAAAGGCGACAGCTGTCCGCCCAGCCCGCCCAGCCCGCCCAGGAGGGGCCGAATGGCTTCATGGAACTGCAATAAGCTCTCCACCTTCGCCCGTTCAACTCCACGTAACCTACGGCGATATGGGGCCTGCCATGACGGAGCCCGGCAGGCCCCGTTCCGACTAGGGCAAGCGGCCGGAAGAGCGGAGGTGACGGTGTTGTCCCCCGTTTCCCGCGTGATCACATAGACGGTCGACCAGGAAGGCACCTTTCTCGTGTCCGCACCTCCCCCTCTTCACCTTGCCGTGGCGCTGGACGGTACCGGCTGGCACCCGGCTGCATGGCGCGAGCCGGGCACCCGGCCCCACGACCTGTTCACCGCCGGTTACTGGGCCGGCCTCGTGAACGAGGCCGAACGCGGTCTGCTCGACTTCGTGACGTTCGAGGATGCGCTCGGGCTGCAGTCCTCGCAGCTCACGGAACCGGACGGGCGCACCGACCAGGTGCGGGGCCGATTGGACGCCGTGCTCGTCGCCGCACGGGTGGCACCGCTGACCCGGCACATCGGGCTGGTGCCGACCGTGGTCGCCACGCACACCGAGCCGTTCCACATCTCCAAGGCAATCGCCACCCTGGACTACGTCAGCACCGGCCGCGCGGGCCTGCGCGTCCAGGTGACGGCACGGCAGAACGAGGCCGCGCACTTCGGCCGCCGCACCGTCCCGCCCGTTCGCGCAGCGGACTGGGAGACCCCGGCGGGCCGGGAACTGATCACCGAGCTCTTCGAGGAGGCTGCCGACTACATCGAGGTGGTGCGCCGCCTGTGGGACAGCTGGGAGGACGACGCGGAGATCCGCGACGTCGCCACCGGGCGCTTCATCGACCGCGACAAGCTGCACTACATCGGCTTCGAGGGCAGGCACTTCAGCGTCAAAGGACCGTCGATCACTCCACGGCCGCCGCAGGGGCAGCCCGTCGTCAGCGCGCTCGCACGCCGGAGCATGCCGTACCAACTGGTCGGCCGCTCGACTGACATCGGTTACGTCACCCCGCACGACACGGGCCAGGCTCGCACCATCGTCGCCGAGATCCGTGCCGCCCAGGCCGCCGCGGGGCGGGCGGAAGAGCCCTTGCACGTCTTCGGCGACCTGGTCGTCTTCCTGGACGACGATCCCGCGGCGGCGGAGGACCGCAAGGCCCGCCTGGACGGCCTCGCAGGCTACGCCTACACCAGCGACGCAGAGGTGTTCACAGGTACACCCGGGCAACTGGCTGACCACCTATGGGAGTTGCACTCAGCCGGCTTGACCGGCTTCCGGCTGCGCCCCGGAGTGATCAGCCACGACCTGGAGCAGGTCACCCGGGGCCTGGTGCCCGAACTCCAACGCCGAGGTGCCTTCCGGCGCGCCTACGAGGCAGACACCCTGCGCGGGCTGCTCGGGCTCGCCCGCCCCACCAACCGCTACTCCCCAAGCTCTCGACTTCGCTCGAGCAGCGGGCACCCCCATCTGCTCGAAGCCGGAGGAGCCGTACGACCATGAGCACACCGACCACGGACACACCGACTACAAACAAGGCGACCGCGGGCAAGCCCCTGAAGCAGATCCATCTCGCGGCCCACTTCCCCGGCGTCAACAACACCACCGTGTGGAGCGACCCGCGGGCAGGCAGCCACACAGAGTTCAGCTCGTTCGCGCACTTGGCGCGTACCGCCGAACGCGCCAAGTTCGACTTTCTGTTTCTCGCCGAAGGGCTGAGACTGCGCGAACAGGGAGGCCGCATATACGACTTGGACGTGGTGGGGCGCCCCGACACCTTCACGGTCCTGTCCGCGCTCGCCGCTGTCACCGAACATCTCGGCCTGACCGGCACCATCAACTCCACCTTCAACGAGCCCTACGAGGTTGCCCGGCAGTTCGCCAGCCTGGACCACCTGACGGGCGGGCGCGCCGCATGGAACGTCGTCACCTCCTGGGACGCCTTCACCGGCGAGAACTTCCGGCGCGGCGGCTTCCTCCCGCAGGAGGAGCGCTACTCCAGGGCCAAGGAGTTCCTGTCCACCGCCACCGAGCTGTTCGACTCCTGGCGCGGTGACGAAATCGTCGCCGATCAAGAGTCCGGCATCTTCCTGAAGGACGCGCAGGCCGGATCCTTCATCCACCGAGGACAGCACTTCGACATCGCCGGACAGTTCAACGTCCCGCGCAGTCCGCAGGGCCGCCCGGTGATCTTTCAGGCCGGCGACTCCGACGAGGGCCGTGAGTTCGCCGCGTCCAGCGCCGATGCCATCTTCAGCCGGCACGGCACTCTGGAGGCGGGCCGGGAGTTCTACGCCGACGTCAAGGGACGCCTGGCCCGCCACTGCCGAACCCCTGACCAGCTGCTGGTCCTGCCCGCGGCGACCTTCGTACTCGGCGACACCGACGCCGAGGCGCAGGAGCTGGCCCATGAGGTACGACGCCAACAGGTCAGCGGTCAGACCGCGATCACGTACCTCGAACACGTCTGGAACCGGGACCTGTCCGCCTACGACCCGGACGGCCCGCTCCCCGACGTCGACCCGGATCCCGGCGAGAACACCATCGCCCGTGGCCGGGCCAGCATCCGGATGTTCCGCGACCCTCTCGCCGTCGCCAGGCAATGGCGTGAGCGTGCCGCGGCCGAGAACCTGTCGATCCGTGAGCTGGTCATCGAGACCACCGCCCGTCAGTCGTTCATCGGCTCCCCGGCCACCATCGCCGAGACCATCAACCACTTCGTTCAGACGGACGCCGCCGATGGCTTCATCCTGGTCCCGCACATCACCCCCGGCGGCCTCGACGGGTTCGCCGACACCGTCGTCCCGCTGCTCCAGGAACGCGGCGTGTTCCGCCACGACTACACCGGCACAACGCTCCGCGGCCACCTCGGCCTGGCACACCCCGGTGCCCGCGCGGAGACGGAGACCCGGCGGGCGGCGTCGTGAAGTTCCTCGCCATCACCCTCATCGTGCACGCCCCGGATCCGGTGACCGGCGTCCAGAAGTCCACCAACGAGCGCTTCCGCGAGGTGATCGACAATGCGCTGCTGGCCGAGGAGCTCGGATTCGACGGCTTCGGCGTCGGCGAACGCCACGAGCGGCCGTTCCTCTCCTCCTCACCACCGGTCGTGCTCAGCCACATCGCCGCACTCACCTCCCGGATCCGCCTGTTCACCGCCGTCACCACCCTCAGCCTGCTCGACCCGGTACGCGCGTACGAGGACTACGCGACCCTGGACCACCTGTCCGCGGGCCGGCTCGACCTGATCATCGGCAAGGGCAACGGCACCGCCCAGCGCGAGCTGTTCCACGTCACGCCCGAGGACCAGTGGGACCGCAACGCCGAAAGCTACGAGCTGTTCCGCCGCATCTGGCGGCAGGACAAGGTGAACGCCTCCCCGCGCTTCCGTCCCCGGCTGACCGGCGCCGAGGTGTGGCCGAGACCGCTCCAGCAGCCCATCCGGGTCTGGCACGGCAGCGCGACCAGCCGGGAGTCGGTCGACCTCGCCGCCCGCTACGGTGACCCGCTCTTCTCGGCCAACGTCACCCACCCGATCGAGCCGTACGCCGAACTCATCCGCTACTACCGGGAGCGCTGGGAGCACTATGGCCACGCCCCGGCACGGGCCGTCGTCGGCGCGGGAACGGCCGGCTACTACGCGGCCCGCACCTCACAGGAAGCCATCACCGCATACCGGCCGGTGTTCGAGGGCCATCTCGCCATCCAGAAACGGCTGGGCGTCGAGCCGATGTTCGCCACTCTGGAGGACTTCGTCGAACGCAGCTCGGCGCTGATCGGCAGCCCTCAGCAGGTCATCGACAAGGTGTACCGCTACCACGAGCAGTTCGGACACAGCGTGCTCCACCTGCACGCCGACGCAGGCGGTCTCACCCACGCCCAGCACCGTGCCTCGCTCGAACTCTTCCAGTCCGACATCGCCCCGGTTCTGCGACGCGACATCCCCGACCCGCCGTTCCCCTGGGCTCCGGTCACCGCCGAAGCCGAAGCCGAAGCCGAACCCCGGTCCGCGCCCGGCCCCGAATCTGCTCCCGCGTCCGTGTCCGCGCCGGCATCGGCACCCGCATCCGCACCCACCGACCGCTGAGGAGCAACACCCGACCATGACCGGCATCCCTCTCGGAATCCTCGATCTCGTCCCGATCCCGTCCGGCTCCACCGCCGCCGAGGCGCTGCGCAACACCATCGATCTCGCCCAGCAGGCCGAGCATTTCGGCTACACCCGTTACTGGTTCGCCGAGCACCACCTCAACCCGGGCGTCGCCGGGACCTCTCCCGCCGTCGTGCTGGCCCTGACCGCCTCCGCGACCTCCACGATCAGAATCGGCTCCGGGGCCGTACAGCTCGGCCACCGCACCGCCCTGTCCACCGTCGAGGAGTTCGGCCTGATCGACGCCCTGCACCCCGGGCGACTCGACCTGGGCCTCGGCCGCTCGGGCGGACGTCCCACGGGGCGGACAACAGCCCCCCGGCCCACCACGACCCCTGTCATCGACGGTCGCACTCCCAACGGGCTGAAGATCCCGCCACGATTCTCCCCCGAGCACCTGACCGGCTCTCCCCGCTTCCTGCTCCAGCAGCAGCTCCTGCACCAGCCCGACGCCCGCCCCCAGGACTACGGTGAGCAGGTCGACGACATCCTCGCCCTCCTGCGCGGTGACTACCGCTCAACGGACGGGACCGAAGCACACGCCGTCCCCGGTGAGGGCGCCGACGTGCAGGTATGGATCCTCGGCAGCAGCGGCGGACAGAGCGCCGACGTCGCGGGCCGCAACGGCCTGCGCTTCGCCGCCAACTACCACGTCAGCCCGGCCACCGTGCTGGAGGCAGCCGAGGGCTACCGCGCCGCGTTCCAGCCGTCCGACCACCTCGACAAGCCCTACGTCAGTGTCTCCGCCGATGTCGTCGTCGCCGAGGACGACGAGACCGCCCGCGAACTGGCCACCGGCTACGGCCCGTGGGTCCGCAGCATCCGCACCGCCGAGGGCGCCATCCCCTTCCCGACACCGGAGCAGGCCCGCGCCCACACCTGGACCGAGGCGGACCGGGCATTGGTCGCGGACCGTGTCGACACCCAGTTCGTCGGCTCCCCGGGACGCGTCGCCGGCCAGCTCGAACAACTGCAGGAGGCCACCGGCGCCGACGAGCTGCTCATCACCACCATCACCCACGACCACGCCGACCGGGTGCGTTCCTACCAACTCCTCGCAGAAGAGTGGCAACGCCGATGAGCCGGTCGCGGCCCGGCTCCTGGCGCCGAGCGGCAGGCACGCCGACTCGCGCCGACTCGTGCTGGCTCCGGCCGCTCAGTCCCGCCAGTAAAGTTGGTGATCAGGCACTCCAGCCGGGCAGCCGCCGGCCTGAGCTTCGGCATGGCCTGTCTCGTTGCTGACTGCGTGTCCCACCACCCGGCCGTCACAGGCGGGACCACCTCCGGCGCCTCCACCGACGGGGACGTGGCGGAAGTCGAGAGTGCCGCAGCGGCCGGGAACGCCGCGGACGCCTGATCCAGCGACTGCCCGTCCGCACTGCGGCTGCCTCTGTCCGCACTGCGACGGGCCGACCCGGCGCCGTCCTGCTTGTCCCCCCCCTCGCGAGCAGGGCGGCGCCCTTCAACGCTCTCCCTCCCCGTGTCAACGAGGCCTCTCCGTATGTGAGGCTCCCGCTTGAAGCACGGGACGGACCCTTGACGGGAGCTCGCCAGCGGCTCGACACTCGGGGAAGAATTCTGTCGAACGAGTCTGTCGAACGGGCAGGAAATCATGGGGCGTTCAGGGCTGGTCACCGACCGTGCATTCTGCACGGTTCAGCCGCTCCCCCTCCCCGCCCTTCTGACTTCCCGCCGCCACATCGATCTGCTGCGCGTCTGCAGCGCGGCACATCCTCTCCACTGAGGCGGTAGCGCACCCCGGACGAGCGCACCACACACCATTCGTCCCGCATCCCGGCCTGCGCGACACGTCTTCGTTGCGCGCCCTGTCCCTGCCGTAAGCCCGCGCAGGAAAACCCGCGCACCAGAACCCCCACCAGAACCCGCGTATCGGAACCGAAACCCGGACTCAGGGAGACGTATGTCCGCCACACCCTCGACAGCCGTGCTCACGCCCACCTTCCGCGGCAGGATCGGCCGCGATGTGCGCAGCGGCCACTACGCCGTACCGCACCGCTACCGCCTGCACCTGTCGCTGTCCTGTCCGTACTGTCTGCGGATCGCCATCACCCACAGCCTCCTGGGCCTCGACGGCATCCTCCCTGTGACACTTCTGCCCGCCGTGCCCGACCACCCCGACGGCGGACACTCGGCACTGCGCCCCCTTTACGAGGCCAGCTCGCACCAGCACCCCGGACCGGCCGCGGCACCGGTGCTCAGCGACGGATGGACGGGCCGCATCGTCAGCACGCACACCCCAGACATCCTGCTGGACCTCAGCGACCGGTTCGGCGGCAGCGGCCCCGTGCTGTACCCGCACGGCGCCGACGAGGAGATCGCGGCCATCGCCCGGCTCTGCGAGCGGGACATCACCGAAGCCGCGCAGCGCGCCGGGCAGCCCGGCACCGACAGAGCGGACCACGAAACGGCCCTGGACACCCTGCTCGGTGCGCTGCACTCGGTAGAGCACCGCCTGACCCACCGGCAACACCTGCTGGGCGACGAACTCACCGCAGCAGACGTACAGTTGTGGGTGACCCTGGTGCAACTGGACACCGTGCACCGCTGGCACCTGGACGCCACCGCCGTCCACCGCATCGCCGACCACCCACGGCTCTGGGCGTACGCGCGCCGACTGGCAGCCCACTCCGCCTTCGGTACCCACCTCGACCTCGACGGCATTGCCCGCAGGCACCACGCACACTGCCGGGGCCTGGAGGCCGCGGGAGCGGCCGTGCAGATCGTGGACTGGGTGGCTCACGCGCCGACGGAGCAGGCAAGCCCCTGAGGCCCTCGTCGATACTTGCGCCGCGAGACGGATGCGACGGCCTGAAACCGGGCTACCCAGGCGTCGAATGACACCTCGAACTTGATCGGCATTCGTCCAGTTCCAGGGGCAGACGAGCGGCCTTCGCGTGACCCTTTGCTCTGTCACAGAGGCATGGGAACAGTGCGAAGGCCTCACTCGGTAGTGGCTTGGGACCCACGAACAGTCCCTCGACATCGGCGCGGCGTGCCCCGCGGCTGCTCATTGTCATCGGCTTACCCGCGCCGCCCTCGTCCGCGCGATCGGCGGCGTCCTCGCCGCGGCCGTCTCCCTCGCCGACCCCCAGATGATCGTTATCGGCGGTGAGTGGGGCAGCCACGCTCGGATGGTCACGGCGATCGACGAGCACTTCAGCCAGACCCCGCGGTCCGTCCCCGTCACCGCCGCCGCGCTGCCCTCACCCGAACTGGCCGGCGCACGCACCCGCGCCGTGGAAGAACTCCGCTCACTCATCATCCAGTCAGTCCGCCCTTCCACGGACCCGTGAACGGTGTCCCCACGCTTGGGGGGTGGGAGCCCCGTCTGCCCCGGCGATCCGGGCCTCGTACTTGCCGTCGCTATCGGCGTGCCAGACGTCCAGCACCGCGTCGGGAACCGGGCAGCCCTGGGTGTCGGTCACGGTGCCGGTGATGAACGAGGGTCTGCCGGGAGGCCGTCGGACACGTCGTGGCCGTGAGGGACTTCGGGAGAACCACCATGTGGAAGGGCCCAGCAGCGTGGGCGGGGTGCCACCGTCCTGCAAGCGATTGTTCAGCTGGACGACGAGCGTGCTCAGCCCCAGGAGATCGGAGGCGAGGGCAAACTTCTGACGCTTGCCGTCACCGGCGTGCCCGACGGCCGCCGGCCAGGCAAACGCATCCGCCAACTCCGCCTCGGTGATCCGGACCTTGCGGGCGAACGCGTGCAGGTGTCGTACCAACGCGGCCTTGATCTTGGCCAATCGCGGCGGCTGGGCGGTGGCCCAGCGCTGCGCCGCCCGCTCGGTGATGGTGTCCTCGTCGTCGACGAAAGCCATGGTGGTCGTCCCCGGTTCTCCGCTGAACTGTTGGTCGGCCGGACAGAACGTCCCATCTGTGTGAGGGCGGGTGTAAGGGGCCATCCCGGCGATGTTCCGCACCACCGGTCACGGAGTGACGCCTTCCGTAACCCGCAGCGGTCGACCACGCTGTGCTGCCGTGGGAGGCCCGGCGGGAACGTCGCCGTCGCAGGGTGAAAGGTACGCGGAGATACCCGGTACGACGGCGAGCGCGACATCCCGGCACGCCCCGGCCGGCCCTCCGGTCGCGCTGCTTGAACAGGCCGCCGCGCTGGTGGATCTCCAAGTGCGCATTGCCGCATGGGGTTTCACGGCTGCTACCGAGGTGTGCGCCGATCGCCGGACGACGACGTTCTTGAGGGGTTTCGCATTCTCGGGCGCACCCTGGACTCCCCTTGGTCCGAGGAGTTCTCGTGCCGCAGCGCACCGCGCCGTTGTCCGCTGGCCGTTTCCGCTGCCCCGCCTGGGGGAGACGCCGACTTCCGGTGACGGCGCTCGCCGCCGCGACGGCCGTCTCGGGGCTTGCCGTCGGTGCCGGGCCCGCCACGGCTGCCCCCCTGCCGACCGCTCTGCCGCACCCGGACCCATCGACGGTCGTCAGCTCCTCTGATCAGCCACCCGCTTCTCGGCCCGCATGTGCTTCGCCGCGAAGGCCAACCACGGCGGTCGGCCGAAGGGCATCGACGAGGACTCGCTCCTGTTCGCCCGCGCCCTGAAGGACCGCGGCGTCCCCGTCCCCGGGATCGCGACGAAGCTGACCATCAAAACCGGCAAGAACGCGGGCAAGCATCCGTCCGTCGCCTCCCTCTGCCGCGCGCTCGCCGAAGCCGAGGAACGCCGTGCCGACCAGGGCGGAGGTCATCGGGCCCCGGCCCATCCGGGCCCGGACCACCGGCCCCGACAGCGGCACCGCCCAGAGCTGATGGAACGCTTCCAGCAGCAGGCCCCGGACGCCGCGCCCGACGACGTGACGGAGCTGCTGGCCGCACAGCCTCTGGACACGTTGCGCAATCCGGGCCCGACGGCGGGGGTACCGGCCCAGGCAGTGCGCCCGGCAA
The DNA here is from genome assembly GCF_042895955.1 of Streptomyces sp. NPDC001339. Classification (NCBI taxonomy): domain Bacteria; kingdom Bacillati; phylum Actinomycetota; class Actinomycetes; order Kitasatosporales; family Streptomycetaceae; genus Streptomyces; species Streptomyces sp. NPDC001339. The sequence goes on from NZ_JBIAWT010000002.1 coordinate 841,954, forward strand.
GGTGCTCATGGCCGGTTCCTGGCCAGTGGGAAGAGCGGCTATTCCCGCACCACGGAATGCCAGCCGTGCTCCTTGACCAGCTCGTCTACTTGCCTGATCTGGCGCAGGATCGCGGGGACGTCTGCCAGAGGGGTTGCCGAAGGGCCGTCGCAGGGGGCGTGTGCCGGGTCGGGGTGTGCTTCGACGAACAGGCCGGCCAGCCCGATGGCGGTCCCGGCCCGGGCCAAGGACGCTGCGTATCTGCCGCGGCCGCCGGTCGCGGTGCCCAGATGGCCGGGGAGCTGGAGGGCGTGAGTGATGTCGAGGGTGACGGGAGGGCCGAATTCGCGCATGTGGGCCAGACCAACGGTGTCGACGACCAGGTTGTGGTAGCCGAATGAGGTGCCACGCTCGCACAGCACCACGCCTACCGCCCCCGCCCGAGCACACTTGTCGGCGGCCGTGCGCATCTCCTCGGGTGCCATCATCTGCATCTTCTTCAGATGCACGGGCCGCCCGGTTGCCGCGGCCGCGTGGACCAGGTCGGTCTGTCGCACCAGGAAGGCGGGGACCTGGAGCAGGTCTGCGACCTCCGCGACCGGGGAGCACTGCTCCGCGGTGTGCACATCGGTGATGACCGGTACGGCCAGTTCCTGTTTGACTCGCGCCAGCATCGCCAGGCCGTCGTCGAGGCCGGGGCCGCGGTAGCTGTGCGGTGCGGAGCGGTTGGCCTTGTCAAAGGATGCCTTGAAGACGTACGGCATGCCCAGTTCCTCGGCCGCGGTGCGGAACACCTCGCCCACCCGCAGACTGGTGTCCACGTCCTCCAGGACGTTGACCCCGCCCAGGATTGCCGCCGGCAGGTCGTTACCCAGCTCGATGCCGGCGATCGTGCACCGGCGCAGCGCAGCCAGCTCCGTCACGGCGCCCCCCTCTCGCGTGCCAGGGCTTCGGCGGCCGCTTCAGCAGCGGCCAGGTCGGACGGGACGTTGATGCTGATGGGGGCTTGCGGGGAGGGCACCACGGTGACCGGCAGGCCCAGTTCGAGGAAGCGCAGCTGCTCCAGCCCCTCGACCCGTTCCAGAACCCCGGGCGGGGCGGCGGCAATGCGCGCCAGCGCCTCCCGGGTGAAACCGTAGATCCCCAGGTGCTTGGCGGCCCGGCCGCTGCCGCGCAACTCATCGAAATGCCCGCCGGACCACGGGTGGGGTACGGCTGCGCGGGAGAAGTACAGAGCACGGTCGGCCTGGTCGGTCAGGACGGTGACCTGATGCGGATCAGTCCCGCACGCCTCATCCAGGGGGCCCGCGGCAGTGGCCACCGGGTGCCCGGCCTCCACCGCCTCGATCACCCGGTCGATGACGTCGGGGGAGATGAACGGTTCGTCGGCCTGGAGGTTGACCGCACACTCTGCGTCCAGGTGCGCTGCCACCGCGGCGGTACGGTCCGTCCCGGTAGCGAGGAGTTCCCTGGAGACCATCACCTCGGCACCGAAGCCCTGGCACACCTCGGCGATGCCGTCGCAATCCGTGGCCACGACCACCCTCGTGACCCGGCGCGCCTGCGTTGCGGCCTGGTGGGTCCATTGCACGACAGGGCGGCCCCTGAGTGGTGCGGTGGCCTTGCCGGGAAACCGCGTGGAGCCGGCTCGAGCCGGAATGACGACGACGGTCACAGTGCCCGCTCCCACGTGGCCGGGTGAAGGTCCACCACGAGATCGGTGGGATGGGATTTGGCCTCGAACACGCTGAGCACCAGGGCGTGCCCAAGGGCCGTGAGGGCGAGCGTCGCCGTGGTGGGTGGCCCCACAGACTGCTCGATGGGGCACTCGGCTGACAGCACCAGATCGCTTGCGTGTGCCAGCGGTGAGCCACCGTCGCCCACCAGGGCCGTGGTCCGCGCCGGCCGGCGCGCGAGATGCGGTAGCAACCTCAGCACTTCGCCCGTCTGCCCAGACCAGGACACCACGACCACCTCGTCGCCGGGTGCGACCATGCCGAGGTCGCCATGGAGGGCCTCAGTGGGATGCAGGAAATACGCCGGCGTCCCCGAGGCCGCGAACAGCTCCGCGACGCCGCGTGCCACCGTCGCCGACTTGCCGACCCCGGTCAGCAGAAGCCGCCCTGACGAGGAGGCCAACACCTTGGCCACCGACTGCACTTGACCGGACCGCTCCTCGGCCAGCCGGGCCAGCACCGATGCCCCGTCTCGCAAACTCTCCCGCGCCGCTGAATACTGGCTACCCTGCCGCACCGCCCCTCCCGTTCACCACTCCGCCCCCACCGGGAACTCATCCCCCGCGATCAATGTTCCTCCGCTGGACTCAGGCCAAACGCGCTGCTGCCGAGCGAGGAGAACGTCTGGCTACGGGGCCCAGAGGCTCGCGCAGCAGGCGAGTACCGCTGACCGTAGGTTGGCCGCCACTCAATACGGGGAGGGGTTCTCACCTCTACGTCGATCGCGGTGGAACGGCCTCCCGCGAAGCGGCGAGGCAGGTCCGACGGCACCGTCATCGTCAGGACAAGCCTGCGCTTTCTCAACTTGATCTGCATCTACGGCAGCCGCAGCTCGCCCCGCATCACCAGCATGTGGGTATGGTTTCGGACACACTCTTGGCACACGCTGCTTGGTTTTCAGGCAGCGGCCATCGGTGCCCGTTCTTGGCCTTCGGCCGGGAGCGGGCGTTTGTCGTGTCTGGCCTGCTTTCGTTCGGGGCGGATGGGGTGAGGCGTCGGTCGGTGGCTGTCAGCCGATGAGATCCTTTCTGCGGTGGGGGTGCTGGCGGTGAGGGTCTTTCCTTTCGGGTCGTAGGTCAGTGTGATCTTTGCTGTCCGGAGGCGGGTGACGAGGTCGGCTGGCGAGGTGCTGGTTGCACTGGCGTCCGTCAGGCTGAGTCTGATTGCGAGGGCGGGCAGGTGGGGCAGGATGCGGTCTTCGCGTACGCGGTGTTGCGGGGGCGGTCGGTGCTGGTGGCGGTGGTGTGGCCGTGGCGGCAGTGGTAGGCGGGGCGTTGGTGGGACCAGCAGGAGTCCATCTGGCGCTGGCACAGGGCGCAGTGCAGTAGGCCGGCGAGAAGGTATTCGCGGCCGGGGGCGGTTTCCCGCGGGGCGCGGATGTTCTGGACGGCGACGAAGTCTGCATCGCTGACCAGTGCCGGAGAAGATCCAGGTGATAATGGGGCCGGTGGTGGGGTCGGGGACGAGGCGGTGAGCGCGTACGCCGCGTCGGGCCAGGCCCCGGTTGGGGTGTGGGCCGGCATCTGCGAGCCGGTAGCCGTAGGGTGGGCGGCCGCCGAGGTAGCGGCCTTGGCCGCGGGCTTGGACGGTCATCGAGGTGAGGGTGCGCATGCGGGGGCGGGCGACCTCGCGCTTGGCCAGGATGCCGAGCGGCACCATGAGCTCCTCGTGGCCGGTGGTCTGCGGATCGGCGGCGCCACCCAGCTCAGGGATCCACACGGGGATCTTGTAGTGGTCGAAGAGCGGCGCCAGGACGGTGAACTGGTTGCCGTGGAAGGCACGTTCGCTGGAGCCGATGACGATGGCGTCGAAGTCGCGGTCGGGGTCGGCGAGTGCGGCCAGGAGGGCGGCTGCTTCGGGGCGGCGGGGCCAGGGGGTCAGTCTGCGATGCCGTGGAAGGCGATGGCACGGTCGACGGTGGCGCGCACCAGGTACTCACCTGGCTCGGAGTTACGTCGTCCGTAGGCTTCAGCGTGGTCGTGTCCCATGTAGCGCGCTCCGATGCGGGTTGCCCAGGAGAGCAACTCGCCGGGGTTGTCGGTGAGTTCGGCTGTGCACTCCAGCATGACGTAGCTGTAGGGCGGTTCCTGGTCGTCGACGCACAGGGAGAAGCGCGGTTCGCGGCGCAGTGCCTGGTACTTCAATGACTTGTGCCAGGTGGTGAAGACCACCTGGCCATCGGCCTCGTCGTCGAGGAGGAACCACACGGGGGTGACGTGTGGGCGGCCGTCCTTGCGGTTGGTGGCCAGTTTGCCGGTGCGGGTTCCGGTGAGGACGAATGAGTGCCATTCGTCGTGGGTCATGGCTCGCACGGAGTCTCTCCTGTTTCGTCTAGTGGGGGCTCAGGGTCTCGATGGTCTCTTCCAGCCAGGCGAGTTCGGCCTGGGAGGTGGCCTTGGCGATGGTGAGGACGCCTCGTCGGAAGGGGTCGTCGACGTCCTTGATGCCCAGGGGACGGTCCCCGCTGTAGAAGAAGCTGCTCGGTTCCCGGAGGAAGGCGAGGCGCCGGCGCAGCACGTCTGCCTGTGTCTCCTGGTCCGGCAGGTGGCGCAGGAAGGCGAGGAGCGTGAACCAGCGGTTCTCGTCGGTGATGAAGGGGGCATCGGGCGTGCGGAGCTCTTCCAGCAGTGCCTGTTTGCCCCGATCGGTGAGGCTCAGCATATGCCGGGGGCGGCCCCGGCTCCCGGCTGCGACTCACGAACCAACAGATCGGCCTTCTCCATGCGCTTGATGGCCGGATACAGGGTGCCGTGGCTGATCGCTCGTACGTGACCGGTTAGCCGAGAGATGCGGGTGCGCAACTCATAGCCGTGAAGGGGCTCTTCGTAGAGGAAGCCCAGGACGGCGAGACCCAACATGCTTGACATGGTCGGACAGCATAGGGCTAGAGCTAGCCATAGGTCGATTCGACTCATGACGCATATGACATATATAGATAACGGCGCCTGGCTTGCTGCGTGTCTTCATCCGCGGAACCGGGCAAGGAGGTACAGCTTTGTCGGCCTCATCGATGCCACAAGCCGACCGCGATGTACGGTACGGGCCGGCGGGTTGGCGGCCGTCGAGCCGTCGCGCTCGGCATTCCCTATCGCGGCACTGGCGGCACTGTCGCTGTCGGTGTTCGCCGTGTGCTCCGCGGAGTTCGCCCTCATCGGTCTGCTGCTCAATGTCTCCGGTGACCTGCATGTCTCGGTGGCCAGCGCGGGCCGGCTGCTGAGCGCCTATGCGATCGCGGTGGCGGTCGGCGGACCGATCGTCACCATCCAGGCCATGTCTCCTCGATCATGAGCAGAGCCAGATAAGCAGTGCGGCTGCGGTGACCGGGCCGGACAGGCGTAGCCGTGCTTGTCATAGCGGGCGGCCGCGGCCCGGAACTGTCACCAGGTTGTACTGACACGGCCTCACCAGCCCTTCTGCCGATCGCCGAGCACGGTTGCCCGGTCACCGACACCGGGCTGCGCGCGGACATGGTGTCGTCGCCCGGTGCAACCCGACCGAGTTTGAAGCGGTGAAGATCGTGGAGGTGGGTGCGGCGTGGCCCCGGAGCCTCATGCCCCCACGTCGCGAGGCCCGTCCCCAGGGGTGGGCCTCGCAACGTGGGACCGTGGCCGTGTCAGCTTGCTTGTCGCTCGCGCCAACGTCGCCGGGCGACGAAGAAGACGAACCGCAGGATCATCGGAGACAGGGAGATGGCCGTGGGCACTCCGCCGGGCAGCCCCTCACCTACCGGGTAGGGCCAGCTTCTTGGGTCGAAGTCCCCCGGCAGGATGGTGCCGGGGGACTTCGATACGTCGCTGATCCCGGGACAGCGGTGGTTGCTGTGCCTCAGTCCTTGCTGACTGCCGCCAGGATCTCCGGCAGGCGTTCGGCAGCCCGGGGGGCCGTCAGGCGTAGGCCGAGGGCCGCGACGCAGAGCCCGTAGACGGCGCCGGCGGGCAGTACGGTCCACAACAGGCCGTGCAGGTCTGTCATATGGAGCCCGATGGTCAGCGCCAGCAGCGGCGAGATCAGCCCGCCGGCGACCAGCACTCCGGCGAAGAAGCCGCCCCAGGAGAGCGGGCCCTGGCCGGCGGCCGCGTTCTTCTTGCCTTCGGAGGGAATCGAGTACGGGGCCAGCACCGAGGCCATCGCGCCCGTGGCCACCAGCGCGCCGAACAGGGCCAGCGCGAGCCCGTAGACCTCCGGGAAGGCCGACCACGGGCCCATGAGGGCCGCGGCGGCGACGGTGACCAGCGTGACGTACGGGACGGCCACCAGCGCCACGGCCAGCGCACGGGCCCGCAGCTCCTCGTAGGCGTCGCGCGCGGTGGAGATCGTCTGGGCCACCATCCAGAACGCCGAGGTGTCCTGCCCGAACTGGTTGAACATCTGCGAACCGAGCATCCCGGCCGCCCACAAAGCGGTGTAGATGCTGCGGTTGCCCTGGACGGACCAGAGGACCGGCATCAGCAGTCCGAAGCCGAGCGACATCGACCAGGACATCTTCGACTTCGGGTCGCGCCAGGCGTAGCGCAGCGTACGCAGCATGACCGTGCCCGTGCGCCCCTGCGGCAGTAGCCGTGCGAGCCCCCGCTCCCCGCTGCTGGTCCGGCGTGCGCTGTCCTTCTTCATGGCCTGGAGGGTGGAGGAGTCCGGCGAGGTCATCAGGGTCGTCAGGGTGCGCTGCCACCACCATAGGAGCAGTGCCAGCGCCAGCACCGTCAGTGCCAGGCCGGCCGCCGCGCGCCCGTAGGCGCCGTGCCCGGCGTCGTCCACGGCGCTGATCGCGGAGGCCGGCGGTATCCAGCGCAGTGCGTTGCCCAGCGACTCCAGGACGGGCAGGCTGTCGGGGCGGCCCAGCCGTTGCACTGCCAGGTTGAAGCCCTGGGCCCCAAGGGCGATGAACAGGCCGCCCAGCACGGCGAGGTCACGGCCCCGTCGGCTGGTCAGCAGCCGCACCGAGGCGGTGGCGATCGCCCGCGCGAGGGCGACGCAGACCAGCACCACCAGGACAACGGCCGCGACGCCGACGAGCGCGGCGCCCACCCCGTCCGCGACCGCGAACACTGCGCCGGTCGCCACAGCGAGCGTGACGACCGGGCCGATCCCCACCAGCGACGCCACCAGCAGTACGCGGATCAGTGGGCGCGGCCGCAGCGGCAGCATCACCAGCCGGGTCGGATCGAGGGTCTCGTCGCCCGTGGAGAAGAACAACGGCATCGCCGCCCAGCCCAGGGCGAGGATGCCGATGAGAAGGACGGCAAGCGCGCCGGCGTGCGGAGTGCCGCGCAGCGCTATCAAGCCAACGACGGCCAGGCCCGCGACGACCAGGCCCATGAACGTGGAGGCGACATACCCCACCATGCGCCCCGGCGACTGGCGCACGCCGTTGCGCAGCAGCGTCAGCTTGAGCCGTACGAAGACGGAGACCGGCGACGAGAGGGTGGTGGCGGTGGCGTCGGCGCTCATCGGGTGCTGCCCAGCCAGTCCAGGCGCTGGCCGGCGCCACGGTCGTTCACACCGACCAGTGCGAGGAACGCCTCCTGCAACGACGGTGCGGCGCCGCGCACCTCGGCCAGCGGGCCCTGCGCGCGGATCCGGCCGGCGGCCATCACCGCGACCCAGTCGCACAGCGACTCGACCAGCTCCATCACATGGCTGGAGAAGATCACTGTCGCGCCGGAGGAGGTGTAGCGCTCCAGTACGCCGCGGATGGTCTGCGCAGAGACCGGGTCGACGCCCTCGAAGGGCTCGTCCAGGAAGAGGATCTCCGGATTGTGCAGCAGCGCGGCGGCCAGCCCGATCTTCTTGCGCATGCCGGTCGAGTAGTCCACGACGAGCTTGTGTTGCGAGCCTGACAGGTCGAGCACGTCCAGCAGCTGGGCGGCCCGCTTGTCCACCTCGTCGCCTGGGAGGCCGCGCAACCTGCCTATGTAGGCGAGGAGTTCCCGCCCGGACAGCCGCTCGAAGAGGCGCAGCCCCTCGGGTAGCACGCCGATCCGGGACTTCACGGACACCGGGTCCTGCCAGACGTCGTGCCCGCCGATCTCGACCAGACCGGAGTCCGGCCGCAGCAGGCCCGTCACCATGGACAGGGTGGTGGTCTTGCCCGCCCCGTTGGGACCGACCAGGCCGATGAAATGGCCCGCGGGCAGCGTCAGATCGATGCCGTGCACCGCGGTCTGCTCACCGAACCGCTTCCACAGGCCCTCGATACGGACAGCGGGCGGAACGCCCATGACACCACCCGAAGGTATGTCCGATCCACCCCGTTCTTGCGTCTTTTCCTGGATTTCCGCTTCGTCGGCCACAGCTTCCCTTTCAATTCCCCATAGGGGCCTGGTCACGCTCCTCGTTCAACATCCCACAGTACGAGTCAATGGCGACAGAACAGCGTGCGAGCGTTCGAAGACCGGCACGGCCAAGAATTGGCCCAGGCCACCGAACTCGAAGCAAAGAAAACCTGCGAATCCTGCGTAGCCGCGGCTGCGCCGCTTGCACGGCGACGGTCAACGGACATGGATCACAACGCTATGCGACAACTGTCGCAGTATTTCAAGCCCACCCCGCGGCGCCAACGACGAACCCGATGCACAGGTGATGACGTAGAACCTACGCAACTCGTCGCAGCACCCTGAAGGCGACGAAGAGGGAGATAGCTCCTGCAATGCCCGTTTTAGCGACAACGCCAAGCGGGGTGAAAAAAGGGCAATGTGACGCGGTGTTGCTTACCTCGTTGATCGCGTCGATCGCTCCAAGAATCGTGTGTTAGCTTCGCAGCGCCGACCGGCCGAGACCTGCGAAAAAGGGCCGGCGGCATGGAAAACGGGGGAAGAAGACTGGGGGGATCCGGCTTTGCTTGCAGGCTTCACACCGGTACTCCGCCATGCCCTCTTCCCCCGGCATCGCATCAAGGGGTCTATACATGAAGCGCAATACCCTGCGGATAGCCGCTGCTTCCGCACTAGCGGCTGTCACCTTCGGCGTCGCGACACCGATGGCGAACGCCGCGCCGGCTTCTGCGGCGCCGCGTGCGGCAGCGCCCGTACAGGGGATCGGCGACGCTGAGGGGATCAAGGCCCTGGAGCGGTTCGCACAGGCCATCCAGCAATTGCCGAAGAACCTCCAGAACAAGAACCTCAACGACCCCGAGGTCATCAACGCCCTGAAGGGCAAGTTGTCCACGAATAGCGGCTCGAACGGCTCGGTTGCGACGAGGACCAACTGGTTGGGTTGCGGCGTTGCGGCGGCCAAGTTCGCGGCGGAGAACGGTATACCCGTCGCCAAGGTCGCCCGCATCGTCGGGAAACTCGGTGGGTACACCAAGTTCGCCAAGTACGCGTGGAGGTACCTGAAGGACGGCCATGTTCCGCCGGAGGCCGGCGAGGAGTTCGCCGACTTCGTCATGGCTGTAAGCGGCCTTGGCGACCTTGCCGCCGCCTGCGCCTGACGCTTACGCATGCAAAAGACCGGTCACACGACAATGGCAAGGAGGGATGCAAGTGCTAGGTAGGGCTTCTGGAGACGGTGAGCAGGTGACAGTGCGGGAGGCGATCGGATATAGCGCTTTCACGGTCCTGCTGTGCCTGGTCTTCGCCTACCCGGGTGCGTCCTTCATCCGCGAGTTGATAGGGCAGCGTGGTCTCGCAATCTCCCCGCTGGTCGCCGCCGTTGCCGTGTGGCCGGTGGCTGCGCTGCTCATGTCCATCGAGGCATGGGTGCAGGCACAACAATGGTGGCCGAAGGCCAAATCGGTGTGGGCCTGGGGATTGGGCATCCTCCTGTGCGGAACGCCCCTGATCACCGCGCTGACTGTGCCGTACCCGGTAGGTGAGGGGTTGCCCGGCGGAGTGCCCACCGCCATCTCCCTGTCTCCGATGATCCTGCTGTTCGTCTTCTTCGTCGCCCGGCGACGTTGGCGCGAGCGAAACGCAACCTGACACGGCCACGGTCCCACGTTGCGAGGCTCACCCCTGGGGACGGGCCTCGCAACGTGGGCACAGTCGCGGCTCGCGCACGATCGCTGTTTTCACGTACGCGGTAGTCAGCGGTAGTCAGGCGTCCGGGGTGGTGTCCTGGTCAGGTTCACGCTGGAGTAGCTGCTGCAGTGCTGCGACGTGTCGGCTGTAGCGGGCCTGGCCCAGTGGGGTAATGCGGAACCAGGTGCGCGGGCGCCGCCCGATCCCACCCTTGCGGACCTCGATGTAGCCCGTGTCCTCCAAGGCGCGGCTGTGCTTGGAGACCATCGAATCGCTCAGCCCCGTCGTCTCCCGGACCGTGCGGAACTCTACCCACTGCGGGCCTGCGGCCAGCAGCGCACAGATCGACAGCTTCGGTAGCTGATGGATCACGGGGTCCAGCCCGTCGGATGTGTCGGTCACCGCTGCTGGCTCCCCGTCAGGATGTCGCTACGGATCCCCGCGGCCATCCAGGTCAGGAGGAACGCGATCACGCCTCCCGTGACCACCGCGATCCCGATGGCTGCCCATGCGGCGCCGCTGGATGAACGGTTCAGCTGGCCCAGCCCGAACACCGTCGCCACACTGCCCAGGCACACCAGGACGAACGAGGAGAAGCGCCGACGCAGCGACGGATACACCGCGAAGGGCCACACATCCCGCCGATTCATCCCAGAGCGCACGGAGAACACCACGATCAACGCCACAAACAGCAGGCCGCCGACCTGGCCGTACGGTAGGTCCGGAATCCCCAAGCGGCGGTAACCGGCCGCTGGGAACGCACTGCTGACCGCGAGCGTCCAGGACGCCGCGCTCAACACCGGAAGCCACCGGCCCAGCCGGACTCGTGTAGCCGCGGCCTGGCGCTGACGAGCCACAACGTCCATGCCCGCCCGGTACTCGTCCATCCACTCACTCCTGCACCCAAAGTAACTTTCCAAATGGAAAGCACTTTCTGGACTCATACTTGGCAACCCGAGCATGAAGAGCCTCACCAACCCCTGCCCCCCGCGGTTTTGCCAAAACTGAAGGGTTCTCAGCAGGAACCCGAGCGTCCGATGCCCTGATGTCAGGGGATGGGCCCTGGGTTCGTGGAGAAGTCGCGGGGTCGGTCTCCAGCGCCTCTCGATACTGTGGCGTGACATCAGAGCTCGTAACCGGGTCTTGTTGAGGTGTCCTGGTCGGACGTGACCGATGTGCTGATTTAGCTGCTCGTGTCGTGTGACGACTCGCCCCTGAGGATTGCCGGTTGGGGTGATGTGTGTAGTCACTTTGGTTGTATGTCTGGTAGATGAGGTATTCAGGTGGGGGTGGCCTGACCGGGTCGGAGCGGGGCCGGCGGGAGCGGGTGCGGTTCGAGGCTGCCGGGATGTTCGAGCAGGGTGTGGCCCCGCCGGTGGTGGCCAAGGAGTTACGGGTATCGCGGAAGTCCGCGTATGCCTGGCATACGCTGTGGCGTGAGGGCGGCGTGGAGGCGTTGCGCTCTAAGGGGCCAGCGGGCCGTCCTCGCGGCTGATCTACCGGATGCTGACCCATACCAGTCGCAAGGGCGAGAAGAAGGGCTTCCGCGAGGACAACCTCGCCATGCTCCTGGACGCCGCGCATCAGCAGCTCGGTGGCCCGGTCGTCCTCGTCTGGGACAACGCCACCTCGCACAAGGACACCGCGATGCGCGAGCTGCTCCGGGCACGCAGCGCGTGGCTGACGGTCTTCCGTCTCCCGCCGTACACACCGGACCTGAATCCGGCCGAAGGCGTGTGGGCGCATCTGAAGAAGTCCCTGGCCAACCTGGCCTCCTGCGCCACCCACCAACTCGCGAACACGGCCTGGACTCGGCTGAAGAAGATGCAGTACAGAGTTGACCTCCTCGACGGCTTCATCGCCGAGACCGGGCTCAACCTCAATCCGCCCTGACCATCACCCCAACCCGCAACCCTCAGCCGTGGATCGTGGATGACGGTTCCTTCCGCATCGAGTTCACCGTGTGAGGACCCCACCGGGTGTCCCGCCCGGTACCGATCCCACCTCCTGATCCGGGCTCCCCGCCGTGCCACGCTCACTGCGGGGAGCCCGGAAGACTCGGTTCGGCAGGCGGTGCCGGGTGTGAACGACGGAGGCAGAACATGGCTGCAGGCGCGGACGCACGCTCGCTCGACTGCGCGGCGACCCGGATGTGCGTCACTTTCACCCGTGGTCTGGACCCCGAGGATGTGTTCGCCCGGTACGGGGCCGATCCGGCCCAGGCGCGCCTGCTCGCCTGGGACGCGGCCTCAGCGGGGCGGTATCTACGTGGGCGGGGGACCGGTTCCGTCCGGGACTATCGAGATCTGGTGAGACCTCACGCCAGGTCATCCCTTCCCGTCCCAGTCGTCGCTCGGGGGATGAGCGCGGTGCTCGCTCGGTGACCAAGCGGGCGCCGACCGGAGAAGGGCGGCGGCGACACTCAGCGATGACCGGTAGGAGGGCTACGTCACCCAGGACGCAGTCGGGGCGCCGTCGCCGGTCGGCCGGGCCGACCGGCGACGGGCGGGATGCTGTCGATGAGGTGGAGGGTCTGGGTGATGTCGTTGACGTTGGCGGTAGTCGTGATGACGTGGAGGGGCGGAGGTGATACGCGAGGAAGCCGCCACTTCGTGACGGGCTGGCTGTCAGATTCGGTGGTGGTGAGTGCCGACACCGGAAGTGGCGACGGACACTCTTATCTTTCACTTAGAACGTTCCCCTAGCGTCTCGTTCATGATGATGCAACGTGGTGCAGTCGGATCTGTTGTCCTCACGGCCGTGGCCTTGACGGCCACCGTCGGGGTGGCCGTCGCGGCTCCCGCCCCCGACAAGGCCGCCGCCTCGGTGTCCCACGGCAAGGTGGCGGACAATCTGTACATGTCGCTCGGCGCATTCGAGGATGCCACGTCCGGCAAGGACCCGAAGGTCAAGGCCATGATTGACCGTACGGACATCGGTGGCGTACAGGTGGTGGCGCCCTGGAAGGCTCTTGAGGGGAAGAAGGGGGAGTACAAGTGGTCGCGGCTGGACAATGCCCTGAAGTATCTCCAGGAACGCCACAAGAAACTGTTCGTCCAGGTTCAGGATCGGTTCTTCGATGTAGCCATGAAGGACGCCAACGTTCCCCAATACGTGAAGGACGAGGGCGGGGTCGCGCCGACGGTCGATGAGAACCCTGACAACCCCACCACCCATGGGGCCATGGTCGCGCAGTGGAACAAAGAGGTGCGAGCAGACTTCCAGGCCATGCTGAAGGCGATGGCGGAGAGGTTCGACGGCAAGCTCGCCGGGGTGAACCTTCCGGAGACCGCAGTCGAGGTGGACACCAAGAAGGATCAGACCAAGTACACCTCGAAGTCCTACATCGATGCCGAGATCGACAACATGCGCTACGGCAAGAAGGTCTTCACCAAGACGCAGTTCATCCAGTACATCAACTTCCTGCCGGATGACGACGACCACACGCGCATGAAGGAGATGTTCGACCTCGCCAGGGATAAGAAGATCGGCATCGGAGGACCGGACACCCTGCCGGACCGGAAGTACCAGATGGAGAACTCCTACAAGTTCCTCCACGAATACAAGGATGCCCTTCCCCTCGTCGCGATGGCCGTCCAGGAGCCCGACATCAACGCCAAGGACCCCAAGACCGGTAAGCCGTACACCCGCGAACGGTTCACGGACTTCGCCCACGACTACCTCGGTGCGCGCCACATGTTCTGGACCACCGAAGCAGACTGGCTGCAGAAGCCCCCGGCATGACACGTGCGCGAGTTCGGCTACCGGTAGTTCGTTAAATCCGGCGGTGGTGCGGGTTGACGACAGGTCGGGTTGGTCGTAGGCCGGTGGGAGGAGTCAACTTCCGTGCTGGAGGCTGAAGATGACCGCTCGCCGTCCGTGTCCGCCCGCGCCGGGCCCGTTGGAGGACTACGCGGCCCAGTTCGACGACCTCTTCTTCAGTCTGGCCCAGCAGCGGGGCTTTCGCGAGTACCTGACCGGGTTGCTGGCGCCGCGGGAGCGGAACAAGACGATCACCTACCTGGCAGGGGCGGAACCGGTGGCGGGTGCGAGGACGGCGGGGGCGCAGCGGCTGCAGTTCTTCCTGTCCGAGTCGCTCTGGGAGGCCGAGCAGGTCAACAGCCGGCGGCTTGAGCTGCTGCGCGAGCAGGTGGCGACGGCTCCGCACGAGGGCGGGGTCATCGTGATCGACGACTCCGGGGACCGCAAGGACGGCACGGCGACCGCGCACGTGGGCCGGCAGTGGATGGGCCGGTACGGCAAGACCGACAACGGCATCGTCACGGTGACCACGGTGTGGACCGACGGCCGCGTGTACCACCCGCTGCACGCGACTCCCTGCACCCCCGCCCACCACTTCACCCACGGCCGGTCCGACCCGGCCTTCCACACCAAACCGCAGCTGGCCGCTGCCCTCGCGGTCCGCGGGAAGGCGGCGGGCTTCGGCTGCCGGGCGGTGGTCGCCGACTGCGCCTACCTGAGTCAGCGACGACTGGTACCTCGCACTACGCGAGGCCGGCCTGGCCTACGTGGTGGCCCTCAAACCTCGCAACGGTGTCTGGGCTCCGGTCGACCAGCCGCACACTCCCGTTGCGGCCGCACAGGCCCTGACCTGGAAGGATGCCAAGCAACCCGGAGACTGGACGCCCGTGGAGGGTCACTTCCGCGACGGGCACACCGAGACCTGGTGGGCCGCTGATGCCCGCCTGGCCGGCTACGGCCCCGACTCACCCTGCCGGCTGGTCGTGGCCATCACCGACCCAGCCGGCCTGCCGGAGAAGGCCACCTGGTACCTGGCCACCAACCTGCCCCACCCCGACGCACCCCACGCCACCACCAGCCCGCACCCGCCGGCCGACCTCGCCGAGATCGTCCGCCTCTATGGCCTGCGGCCGTGGATCGAGCAGAGCTACAAGCAGATCAAGGACGAACTCGGCTGGGCCGACTTCCAAGTCCGCTCCGACCGCGCCATCCGCCGCCACCAGACCCTGGTCAACTGCGCTTTCTCCTTCTGCTGGGACCAGTGGTTCGACCCACCCGGACCCCTGGATGCCACCGCGCCGGACCCGTGCCCCGAAGAGGGGCCAGAGAGGGGGACTAACCGAACGTCACCAGCCCCAACAGCCTTGCTGGCCCAGGGCCTTACGTGCCATCCGCTCCTGGCTCACCCCTGTCATCACCCTCACTCGGTGACGGCGATCTGGACGAACCCGTCACGGGGTACGATGCATAGGAAGGTCCGCCTCTTCATGAATGACCAGCGTCTTCACACAGCGCAGGCGCGCCGGGTTGGAAGTACGCTCAGCCACACCTGGAACACTTTCGACACCGGTACCGATACCAAACTGTGCGTCAAATTCGCTATCTCACAGATGGCATGCGAGACGACTCGCTACATCGGTGACCGCGCACAGTCCTGACAGGAGCCCACTCGAGGCTCACACATGGCACTTTGGACCGGAGTCAACGTTCGAGCTTTGGGCGCACCCCAAGGCCGGGTGGCACCAGGGTCGATTCGCTGGCTTCGCCACCGTTACCGGTCGGCCTGGTCCAGCGGGACGACAGTAGGCGAACCCGTGCCGGACGAGAGATCCACAACGCCCTCCAGCAGCTTGCCGCCGCATCTGCAACGAGCCGCCAGGTGCCGCAGGCCTTTGTACCCTGGTTGTTCTTCGATCGCGCCAGCACTCACTTGCACTTCACCCTGCCCACGCGAGGTCGCATTCAGCCTTGGGTAGGCAGCGCCGTACCCCAGCAGCGGGCAGCCTCGCATCGCCGCCCCAGACCGGCAGCGTTCCGGCACTCCTGGGCCCAGCGCGCGGAAGAGGGAAGCGGCCACCGCGGCGTCCATGCGGACGGCCTTGACCAACGGTTCGATCGTCTCGTCGAATCAGTGACACCACGCTGATGGGCAGCTCGCTGCGACAACCCCTGTGATGCGCGGCGACGCAGGCAAGCTATGCCGGCACGTCTGCCGAAGACGCGTATCGGCTGATGCGGTTATCGCGCTTCTCCGGTTGCGTGTTCGCGGGGTTGCCCGTGCTTGATGAAGCGCTCTTCCCCTTCCCCCGCGTGCGGCGACGATGGCGTGGGTGACTTTCGGCGCGGTCATGCTGTAGACGAACTGTTTGAGATTTCCCAGGTCCGGACTTAACCGCGTCGCCGCATACGGTCCTGGACGCGGTAAGTCTTCAGGCGGATGAATCGGGTTTCCGGGTCGTAGATGTTGCGTCATCCCAGCCCGCCGGCTTCTGCCAAGAGATTGATGGCGTCGCGCGGGCTGTCGAATCGGTAAGAGAGCGGAGTCTTCGGCCTCCACCGGTCGCACGGCCACTGGTCGCCGTCGGGAGCGAGATAACCATACGGACTGCGGTCGGCTTGAGCGTGGGCCCCAGCGTTGTAGGCGACCAGTGTTTCCGGCGCAAACGACGCGTCGCGATCGGTCACCGTGTCGCTGGCTCTTGTCTGCTGGTCGACTGCGTGCTGCGGATCCGGGAAGACGACGTGGGACGCCGCAATGTGGTTGTCGTCCGCGCCGGTGATGAACAGCGCGCCTGGTCCGCCGCCCGTGTCGGCAGCCCAATACTTCTGATGCCCTGCACTGGACCGGACGGGATCGGCCGTTTGACGCCCTCGCGGCAGACGACGATGCCGCAGTCGGGCTGCACGAGCTTCGTGTGTGGCCGGTCGGCGTGGATCTTCAGCGTCCACTGTCCGGTATCACAGAACTTCAGTACCGCTTTGAACTCGATGTAGTCGTCGAACTGCCCGACGGGAACGAGCTGCTTGTCACGAACGATGATGCGGCAGCCATCCCAAGGCTTTCCTCTCTGTGGCTATGCACATAGCCATCTCCGCAAACGACACGGGGGCTTGGCCTCGGCGTAGTCGCGTGACGCCCGGTTTGTGAAGATTAAGAGCCGAAGAGTGCGAGAAGGTGTCGAGGGCCGCGGGCGTTGTGGCGAAGGTCAGCCACGGGGAGTCGTTCACAGCTGGCGACTCTTTGCGCCCAGGTTGCACGCGATTGATTGATCATTTAAAGCATTGAGTTAGCGTGCAGGAGACCGAGAAAACGAGAAAGTGGGGAAAGTTGAAGTTCCGCAAGTGTGCTATAGCTGCGTCTTCTGTTCTTGCCTTGAGTGCCGCGATCGCTCCGGCGTCAGCTCAAAGTTCCGGGTACGCCTCTCATGTTCAAACTGCCGCCGCATCTTCGGCCCCTGCGCAGGGAAATATTAAGCTCAAGTCGCTCAAGTCGCCGGACAGCAAGACTCTGACGGTGGAGCTTTCCGTACCGGAGGGATACCACTTTACTGTTTCCCGAGGGTTTCTAGTTCTCGTTGGCTCCGATGGGAAAGAAGTGGGAAAGCTGGGAGAGGCGGTTCAGCTCAAGAACGGGAACACCGCCCACCTCACCTACGAGGTAGCGGGGGCAACGGTAACCGTCCACTCCTCAAAGCCCTTCAAGGAGCTGGGCACTACACCAACGAAGCTCGCCAAGCAGAGCTACTCTGAATGCGCCAACGGTAAGATCAAGGACTACGTAGTTAGCGGCGGTGTCGGAGGGTGTATCGCAGGTGCTGAAACGGGGTGCGCGCCAGGCGCCACCGTAGGCGCGTTCGGTGGCCTCGTGTCCGGTGCTGCCGTCGCTTTGATGGATTGCTGATAAGGTCGAGTCGTGAGAAAAGTGGTCCTCGCTGCAATCGTCAGCTTTCTCGTAATCTTCGGGATCACACATTTTCTGTGGCCCGACATGGGAGAACCGGCGCAACTCATTACGGCCGTCATTGTCGGGGTGGTCGTGGGTGGTATCAGCCGATTCTCAGGAATGCGCGCCAGAAGTAAGTAAGATCCTTCAAGGGCGACTACGTCGAAGACGTGCGACACAGGGCAGGGAGGTAGCTGCCTCACTGCCCTGTGCTCCTCACTCTCACAAACCGTGCATGATGTGTGCTCGCTCCAGTGCACGCAGCACAGTCTCCTCGGTCGGCACGTCCGGGGCCGCGTGAATGTCGATCGTGATGTTGCGCCCTTCCTGATGAGGGGGCCCTGCGTGTGAACGACCGGCGCGTCGATGAGGCCACTGGCGAGCGGCAGTGGTTCTCCTCGTAGATCCTGCTGCCGTGCTGCCGTGCTGCCGTGCTGCCGTGCTGCCGTGCTGCCGTGCTGCCGTGCTGCCGCGAGTCGCCGAAGGCCGCGGAGGTGTTGCCGCTGAGCGTGCTGGCGGAGGGGCTACGCGAGTCCACCGAGTCGTGGGCCGACCTGCTGAGTGACTGCCGCCGACGCGGCCTGTGCCACCCCGAGTTGGTGGTCGGCGACGGCGCGATGGGCCTGTGGAAGGCACTGCGTGCCGTGTTCCCCGCTGCCCGGCATCAGAGGTGCTGGGTTCACAAGGCCCGAAATATCTCTAACGCCCTGCCGAAGTCCGCGCAACCGGGCGCGACGAAGGTGATGCAGGAGATCTACAACGCCGAGGATCGTCCCCACGCCGAGGAGGTGATCGAGGCGTTCGCGAAGACCTACGGCGCGAAGTGGCCTAAGAGATGGTCTCAATTGGCGTTCTATAGGGCAGGGGGCTGCTCCGCAGGAGGCGGCAGAGCTCCGTATCCGGAGGTCATCGCCTGCGCCTGCAGCAGCTGCCAGGACCCCGAGGTGGCGGGATCCTGGTGGTCTTCGGTGGAGACCCGGCCGTAGAACGCGAACCGCAGCCCCGCGGGTGCCGGCATCATCGTCGCTGATGGCGCCCGGCCATGCTCGCGAGCCCAACCCGCCAGCGGGCCGTGCGCGTCCGTCGATACGGACGTGGGGCCGGCGGACGAACCCTTCAGCGCCATGCGCGCCACCTCCCTGCAGGTGCGCCGTCTCGTCCGCGTCCGAGCGGCCATCCGTTCGCTGTGTGGCCGGTTGTGCCTGCATGATTGAGCTGAGGAGCCATACCACCAGCTGAAGTGTCTCTCCACCTACGGGTTGGGATAGCCGGTGGGTGAGGCGACGCCACCAGCGCACAAGTGCACAAGCGTGGTGAATGCTGGTGCGGCGAGTGGTGTGGCTCGATGAGGCCAATCCGCTGCCCGGGCAGTGCTTCGGGAACCTGGCTGGTGAATGTAGCGCTGAACGGTTGCGAGGTAGGCCTCGGCTACAGCCTGCTCGCGGCCGGCGCGGTGCTCACGCTGCGCGTGTTGTGCTGAGCGATGCGCCGCGTGCCGTGAGGGGCGCACTTGCCCCGCCGTCCGGCACGATCAACTCGCCGGTCGTGGTAGGGGCTTGGAGGGGCATGCCATGTCGTGCGCCGGGATCGCCCCCTTGAGCAGAGAGGCGTCGACGAGCGAGTCCACGCACGCGTTGCCGTTCTGGTACTGGCCGTGGTCGCCGCCCTGGTGACTGTGACCAGCCGCGAGCCCTTCAACGTCTGGTGTGCGCGCAGCGCGCCTTCGTAGTACGTGGGCGGGTCGTGTATGGAGTTGAGCATCAGGGTGGGGGGCAGCCTCCTGTTGGTTACCTTGACGCGGGGCGCGTCCGGCTTCGGCCAGGACGCGCAGGTCGCCGCGTATGCCAGCTCCTGGGCCCCGGCCGGCGGTAGCTCGTGGTGTCCGGGCGCTCTGCCGTAGCCAGTAGGTGAGGTCGCCCTTCACGGAGTGTCGTTCTCACCCGTACACGCGGGTCACTCGCGTATGCGGGGCGTTCGCATGTGTGTCACTCACTCCGCCCCCACCGGAACTCCCAACAGCGAGGCCGTGGCGGGGTGGGTAGGGGAGGCGAAGATCTGCGGTGTGGGGCCGTACTCGACGGCTTGGCCTTCGGAGAGGACGAGGAGGGCGTCGGTCCGGTCCTCCACCAGGCGCAGGTCGTGGCTGATGAGTGCGAGGGCGAGGTCTCGGTTCTGGCGGAGCTCGTCGAGCAGGTTCATGACGGAAAGGGATGTCTCGGGGTCGAGGGCGGAGGTCACTTCGTCGCACACCAGGATGTCGGGATCGGCCGCGAGGGCGCGGGCGATGGAGGCGCGCTGCCGTTGCCCGCCGGAGAGTTCGTGGGGGTAGCGGTCGGCGAAGTCGGCCGGGAGGCCCACCTGTTCGAGGAGTTCCAGCACACGGTCGGCGGTCTGGTGCGGGTGGGTGCGGCGGTGGAGGGTCAGAGGGCGGCGGATGGCGGTGCCGACGGTGCGGCTGGGGTTGAGGGTGCCCAGTGGGTCCTGGGGGACGAGCTGGATGCGGCGGCGCTGTTCGCGGGTGCGGCGGGCGGCGGAGGTGTGCAACGGGCTGCCGTCGAGGGTGACGGTGCCGCCGGTCGCGCGGTGGAGGCCGACGATGGTGCGTATCAGGGTGGTCTTGCCGGAGCCGGAGGCGCCGACCACGCCCAGGCTGGTTCCTGCGCCGATGGTGAGATCGATGCCGTGAAGGACGGGGACGCGGCGTCCGCGGTGGGTGAATGCCGCCGTCAGGCCGGTGACGGACAGCAGGGGCGGTTTCGAGGCGTCGTCCTGCCGTGTGTTGTTGCCCTGTCGTGAGAATGTGCTGTTGCCCTGCTGTGAGAAGTCGGCCTGCCGTGCGGTGTTGTCCTGGTGTGTGGTGCGGGGAGGGGGGAGGCGTCGGGGTGGTGTGCTGATCCGGGGGCGGAGTTCCACGACGGTGTCGGCCAGTCGGGAGACGAGGTCGGCGTCGTGGCAGGAGAGTGCGACGGCGAGGTGGTGTGCGTTCGCCAAGTGGCGCAGGAGTTCGCCGATGTCGTCGCGCAGGTTCGGGTCGAGTCCGGCGGTGGGTTCGTCGAGGAGGAGGACGGCGGGGCGTCGGGCCAGGGCGCGGGCGAGGGCCACTCGCCGTTGCTGGCCGCCGGAGAGGGCTCCTGGGCGGCGGTCGGCCAGGTTCCCGTCCCCCTCGATCGGCAGCTGTACTTCGCCGAGCAGCGCGCGCAGCGCCTCGGGGCGGCGGTCCGTCGCCAGTTCGGCGAGCAGGCGGCGTACCTTCATCCGGGGATTGAGGCCGGAGCCCGGGTCCTGGCCGACGTAGGCGAGGCGGTGCCGTCGCAGGGCACGTTTCTCCGCTTCGGGCAGCGTGAACGGGTCGTGCCCGAGGACGTCGAGACGTCCGGCCGTGCGCCGCGTGCCCGGGGGCAGGACGCCGGCCACGGCGCGTAGCAGTGTGGTCTTGCCGCAGCCGGAGGGTCCGGTCAGGGCGACGACGCGGCCGCGGGGGACGGTCAGGGAACCGTCCTTCAGGAGCAGTCTGCCGTTGGGGGCGGCGATGGTGAGGTCGCTGACGTGCACGGCGATGCCGTCGGTGTCGGTGTCGGCCTGGTTTTCGGGGTACCAGCGGGGCATGTGGTTCACAGAGTGGTCACCGCCTTGCGGCCGCTGACGGGGACGAGTGCCGCGGCGGCCAGGTTGACGCTCATGGCCAACAGGCCGATGGCGAGGCTGGGGGCCAGTACGGCCCAGGAGTTGAGGAGGATGCCGCCTGAGTTCTCGCGGATCATCAGGGCCCAGTCGGCCGCGGGCGGCTGCGGGCCCACTTGGAGGAAGCCCGCGGTGGAGACGACGTAGACCGCGGCGACGAAGCGCAGTCCGAACAGGGCGAGGAGGGTGGCTCGCAGGTTGGGCAGGACCTCGCGTACGACGAGGTACCACAGGCGCTCGCCTCCGACGGCCGCTGCCTCGATGTAGCCGGATGCCACGACCGGCGCCGCCGCCGCGGTGACCAGGCGCACCGCATAGGGCACCCCCATGACGCAGGCGGCGGTGATCACGGCGAGTCGGCCGCCGGCCGGCCAGGACAGGGCGACCAGCAGGATGCCGAGGACGGGCGGCAGGAGCATGAGGACGTCGGCGGTACGGTCGATGACACGGCCGATGCCGGGGCGCAGTGCCCCGACCGTGCCGAGGGCGGCGCCTACGGCCGTGACGACGGCGGCCACCAGCAGGGAGGTGGTGATGAGTGCGCGGCCGCCCGCGAGGAGACGGGTGAACACGTCGCGGCCGAGCTGGTCGCTGCCGAGCGGGACGCCGCCGCCCAGCTCCGCGTACGGAGCGGTGACCGGGGTGTCGATGGCGTGCGGAGCCAGCCAGGGGCCGGCCACGGCGAGCAGGACCAGGATCAGGGCGGGCAGGGCGGGCAGGGTGCGGTGCACGCCGACATGGCGTGGGCGCCGGCGTTGTCCGGGCGCGGTCCGGGTGGTGGTCACAGGCTGCCTCCGGATGCCCTGGCGCGTACGAGGTCGGCGAGGAGGAGGACGCCGGTGATGACCGCTCCCGTGACGGCGACGACTCCGGCGATGACGGGACTGTCCCGGTCGGTGACGGCTCCGGCGAGAACGGCACCGATGCCGGGGTAGTTGAAGATGGCTTCGACCGCGACCGCACCGCCCAGCAGCATTCCGGTCGAGGTGGCGATGCCGGCCGCGATGGCGGGCGTGGCTCCGGGCAGCACATGGTGGAGGAGGACGCGGTGGCTCGGCAGACCGTCGAGCACGGCGGTCTCCACGTGCGGGGCCTTGGCCTCGTCGGCGAGCGCGGCCCGCACGATGCGGGTGTTCCAGCCGATCTGCGGAATGGACAGGGCCACGACGGGCAGGACGAGCATCTGCCAGGACGCGGGCCAGCCGTCACCGTCGGCCAGCGTCACGGCGGGCAGCCAGCCCAGCCACTGCGCGAAGAGCAGGACGAGGGCGACGGCGACGACGAATTCCGGGAGCGCCAGTACGCCGGTCGCGGTGGCGGAGATCACCCGGTCCGCCTTGCCGCCGGGCCGGAGCGCGGCCCAGCCGCCGAGGGCGAGGGAGGCGGCGAGCGTGACGAGCAGCGCCAGGCCGCCGAGCAGGAGGGTGTTGGGGAAGGGACGGGCCAGCATGTCCGTGATCGGCTCACCGTGCGCGGAGGTGCCCAGGTTCCCGGTGGGCAGGCCGGTCATCCAGTCGGTGAACCGTTCCACCACCGGCCGGTCCAGGCCCAGCAGTGCTCGCCGTTGCGCGATGCCGGCGGCGCTCTCGCCGCGCTCCGCCGTGGCGGTGGCCGCGTCGCCGGGGAGCAGCTCGACGGCGGCGAAGACCGTGGCGAGCAGAACGGCGAGCAGCAGGGCCCGGCGGGCGAGGAGGGCGAGGAAGCGCACGGCCGTGAGCAGCCAGGGCCGGGGCGGTGCGGAGGCGGTTGCTCCGGCCGTCCCGGCTCCGGGCCGCTCGGCGGCGGTGCGGGTCAGCGGTTCAGCCATGCCCGCTCGAGCTGTACGCGCCCGTAGCCGGGGAGGGTGGGCAGGCCCTGCACGGGCGCGGTGGCCAGGTCGATGCCGTCGGCCATGCCCCACAGCAGGTAGCCGGACGCATCGTGCTGGATCTGCTGCACCTCGCGGAGCAGCCTGGCCCGTTGGGCCGTGTCCTTGGTGGCCATGGCCTTGCGGTAGGCGGCGTCGAACTCGGCGTTCTTCCAGCCCGCTTCGTTCGTCCCGGCCTCCGCGACCATGTTCTTGCTGGCGAAGAAGACCACGGAGTCGTTGGTGCCCCAGTACGTGGTGTAGAGGTCTCCCTTGAGCCAGGTCCTGTCCCAGAAGGCCCCGGACTCCTGCTTGACCACCTTGATCTTGACCCCGGCCTCGCGGACCTGGGTGGCGAACAGGCCGGCCGCGTCGGCGAGTCCGGCGATCTCCTCCGTCGTCACCAGCTCGTACGTCCGGGAGAGGTCGAAACCGGCCTCCTTGAGCAGCGACTTGGCCTTGGCGAGGTCGCGGGTGCGCTGCGGGATGCCCTTGGCGTAGGCCGGGTCGCCGGTGCCGAGGATGTCGTTGGCGACGGTGCCGTAGCCGGACAGGACCTGCTTCACCATGGCCTGGCGGTCCACAGCCAGCCGCAGGGCCTCGCGCACCTTCTCGTTCGCGAACGGTCCGTCGGCGGTGCGCATGACGATGGGCATCGCCATGTCGTTGGGGCGGCGCACGACCTGGATGTCCTTGCGTGCCTTGGCCGTTCGGGCGGCCACGGCGCCGGCGTTGGAGGCGAGGTCGATCTGCCCGGCGAACAGGGCGTTCGCCATGGCCTGCGGGCTCTCGAAGATCTTGACCTCGATCGCGTCGAGCAGGACGTCGCCGCCGTACCAGTCGTCGTTGCGTACGAGCCGGGCGTTGCCGGCGCGGAACCACTCCAGCTTGAAGGGGCCGGTGCCCGGTGCCTTTGCGATCTCCTTGTCCTTGGTGCCCTTTTTGACCACGAAGGTCGTCAGGCGGAGCAGCAGCGGCAGTTCGGCGTTGGGGTAGTCGGAGACGAGGACGACGGTGCCGGCGCCCTCGGCCTTGATGTTCTCGGCCTTGATGCCGGGCAGGCGGGCGGTGCCGGACGGGGTGTTGCGCAGCCGGCGCAGCGAGAAGACGACGTCCTCCGCGGTGACGGGGCTGCCGTCGTGGAACTTCGCGTCTCCGGCGAGGGTGAACCGCCAGGTCCTGAGGTCGTCCGTCGACTGCCAGGCGGAAGCGAGGCGCGGTTTGGTGTTGGGCTTGGCGCCGGGAATGGTCAGGGTGTCGTAGACGAGCGAGATGATGAGGAAGTCGCTCTCGTTGGACTGAGTGCCGTGCGGGTCGCGGGTGATGGCGCTGGCATGGCCGAGTGCGCCGACCCGCAGGGTGCCGCCCTTCTTGGGTTTCGTGCCCGCGCCGGCGGACTTGGCCGAGGTGTCACTGTCCCCGGAGCAGGCGGCGAGCAGTGCCGCCGCCCCCATCGCTCCGCCCGCACACAGCAGTTGGCGCCTGTTGATGTCCACGTACGTCCTCGATCCACATCGGGCAACGGGAGGGGGGTGGCGCGATGCTTAGGTTTGCCTACCCTAATGGCGGCTGTTGCTGCAAGGGCTGCGTCTCGATCGCATGAGTAGGCGCGGAGTGCGTTGCGCCGCCGTGCGCCGGGGTGCGCGCCGCGCGTGCCGTCTTGAGGTGCCGCCACATGCAAAAGTGAACCCATGGGTATGGTTTGCCTAACCTTACTTCCCTGCTAGCGTGCGGGGCGTTCTCCAGGGCCACGACCCCCATGGCCGCCCATGCGGCTGCTCTGGCCCCCGCCCGTTACGGATCCGCGGCCCCCAACGCACGTAACGGCTCAGCGTTCCCGCATGCCCGATCGCCCCTGCTTCCCCCTGTCGCTCGACGGAAACGGATCCTTGCCATGAGCACGGCAAACACTCCTGTCCGCCAGCTCGATGCCCCCGCGGTGGACGAACTGCGCCACATCGCGGAGAAGATACTCGGCGAATTCGGCACCTCGGCCACAACTGCAGCTCTTCTAGGGCGAGTTGCTCATGCAGTCGGTGGGTTCAGCGACGCTTTGCGCCACCACTGCCGCCCCGTCGACACCGCAGACGGCCTGTTCGTCCTGCGCGGCCTCGACGTCAACGATGACGCCATCGGCCCGACCCCCGCCGGCTGGGCCACCGCCGGCGACAGCGGTGCCCGCCACGACATCACGCTGCTGCTGCTCGCGACCGTGATGGGCAACCCCCTCGCCTGGAAAGGCCAGCAGAACGGACGATTCGTCCACAACATCGTCCCGTCACCCGGGCACGAGACCGCGCAGACCGGGGCCAGCAGCTCGGTGCTCCTCAGCCCGCACACCGAGGACGCGTTCCACCCCGGCCGCGCGCACCTGCTGATGCTCGGCTGCATGCGCAATCCCGACCACATCGCCACCACCGCCGCCAGCATCCGCAACGTCTCCCTGCCTGACGAGGACATCGACATCCTGACGCGGCCCCTGCTGCCGGTCTTCCCCGACGACGCCTACGCGAAAGCCGAGGAGTATGCCGACGTACCGCCTCCGCCCGTGCCCACGCTGTTCGCGAGCGAGGACGGCCTGACACTGCGCTTCGACCCGGCGTACACACCGCTGGAGGAGGCGGACGAGACCTACCGGGCCGCCTACCGGCGCCTGGAGGCCGAGCTCGCCCGCGTCTCCGTCGCGGTCAGCCTCAACCCCGGCGAAGTCCTCGTCCTCGACAACGACGTGGTCGTCCACGGACGGGTGCCCTTCCAGGCCCGCTACGACGGCACCGACCGATGGCTCAAGCGCGCCTCCGTCCGCATCCCCGGACGCCGCACCCGCCCCCCGGCCGAAGCCGGCGAACACGGCTACGGCCAGACCGCCCTAGAAGCACACACCGCCTGAACACCCGCCCAAGGACTGGAGGAACACCATGACCGACACGTCGAACGCCCCCATCGGCGGTACCCCCGTCGGCACCCCCACGGGAGTCACATCGGGCGACGACAAGCACCTGTGCATGCTGTCGAAGACCGACCTGGCCGGGATCGAGATATCCCTGTCCGACGTGGTCACCACCGTGGAAGGCGCCTACCGCACCCTCCACGCAGGCCAGTCGGACAACCCCCGCAAGCTGACGGTCAAACCGCAGGACGGGCACTCCGTCTCCTACGCGATGCTGGGCCGTGACGGTTCCCGCAACGTCGTCGCCATCAAGACCTCCTACAAACACGGCCTGGACAAGGGCCGCGAGGAGCAGCACTACTACACGACGCTGACCCTCTACGACGACGTCAGCGGCCTGCCGGTGGCGGTCATGGACTGCTCCCGCGTCGGTTCCCTGCGCACCCCGGCCGTCTCGGCGCTGCTGGCCCGCGAATGCGCGGCGCCCGGTGCCCGCACCGCCCTGGTCATCGGTACCGGAACCCAAGGACGCCTCGCCCTGCCGTTCCTGCTCACCACCCTCCCGGACCTCGACCGGCTGATGCTGTTCGGCACCCACGCCGAAGGCATCGCCGCCGTCCGCGAGCGACTGCGCGCCCACTTCCCCGACCGGGACGCCGAGACCGTCACCGATCTGCGAACCGCCGCCTCGGACGCCGACATCATCGTCGCCACCGCCGGAGCCCACACCCCCGCCGCTCTCGAGGCCGGTTGGCTCAAGCCCGGTGCGCTGTCCGTCCTCGTCGGTCACGGCCTTGCCCCCTCGACCCTGCACCAGGCCGACCGCGTCATCGCCACGAGCGAGGCACAGATGAACGTCACCGGTACCGATATGGCCGACGCCGACGGCAAACTCCCGCCCGTTGACACCGAGTTCCCACCGGTGCTCGCGGGTATCACCGCCGGCCGCCGCTCACCCCAGGAGCGGATCTTCGCCTACAACAGCGGCCTCGTCGTCACCGACATCGCCCTCGGCCACCGCTTCGCGCAGCTCGCCCTCGCCCAGGGCCTCGGCACCGAGGTGCCGCTGTGGCAGTGAACCCGGCAACCGCCTGGCCGACCCTGCCCGTCCGGCCCGACCCGGCCACCGACGCGGTCCTGGCCAGCGGGCTGATCGAGGAACTGTCGTACGCCTTTGGCGGCCCGTTCCACATCCTGCTGCCGGACGCCTTCGACACCAATCTGGGCGCGATGCGGGCCGCGCTGGACGAGGCGGGCGTGGACGGCTTCGTGTACTACGCGAAGAAGGCCAACAAGGCCGCCCTATGGGTTGAACGGTGTGCCGTGCACGGCGCGGGTGTCGACGTCGCCTCCGCCGGTGAGCTGCGCGAAGCCCTCGGGCACGGGGTACGCGGGGAGCACCTCGTGGTCACCGGCCCGGCAAAGGGCAGGGACCTGCTGCTCCTCGCGCTCCGGCACGGCGCACTGATCGCCGTCGACGCGCTCGACGAACTCGACACCCTCATCACGACGGCCCTGACCGGCACGGTGCGCCCTGCCCGGCTACTCCTGCGCTGCCTGCCGCCGACCCAGCCGCACAGCCGATTCGGCATGCACGACGCCGAGTTGAGCACCGCCATGGCCCGCTGCGTGCAGGCGGGCGACGCGGTACGCATGGAGGGCTTCAGCTTCCACCTGTCCGGCTACGCCGTCCAGCCGCGTACCGACCTCGCAGGCCACCTCGTCGACCTGTGCCTGAAGGCCCGCGCCCGGGGACTGAAGGCAGGCTGTGTCAGCATCGGCGGCGGCCTGGCGGTCAGCTACACCGATGCCGACAGCTGGCACACCTTCCTCGACGAGCAGAACAGCAACCACTACCACGCGGGCAAGTCGTTCCGTACCGGCGACTTCTACCCCTACCACTCCCCGGCCGCCGGAGCCGACGCGCTGCGGGCCCTGCTCGCGGCCCACCCCGAGGGCCACGGCCGGAGTCTCGCCACGCTGCTGAAGGACTCCGGTGTCGCCCTGCTGCTGGAACCCGGGCGCGCGCTGCTGGACCGGGCCGGCGCGACCGTCTTCCGGATCCAGGGCGTCAAGGACCGCGACGGCTACCAGCTCCTGACCGTCGAAGGCACCAGCCTGAGCCTGTCCGAGCAGTGGTTCAACAGCGAATACCTACCCGACCCGTACCTGTTCTCCCAGAGCGCGGACACCCCGGCCTCCGGTACCTGGCCCGCCAGCATCGGTGCCGCTACGTGCCTGGAGACCGACATGCTCACCTGGCGGAAGGTTCCCTTCCGTCGCCGGCCCCGCATCGGTGACCTACTGGTCTACCCCAACACCGCCGGCTACCAGATGGATTCCAACGAGTCGCCTTTCCACGACCTCCCCCTGCCCCCCAAGGTCGTCGTGGAGTCCACAAGCCGGCGCCCCCGCTGGCGGCTGGACCGCCACCCGCCCTCCTGACCGTCGTCTCCTGCCCCCTGACCGCTGTCTCCTGCCCCCTGACCGTCGTCTCCTGCCCTCCTGACCGTCCCCTCATCCTCGCCCGCCCCTCATCCCCGGGAGCCCCTCATGCACAAGGCATTCCTGCACAAGGCACTCCTGCGGCCCCCCATCGTCAGCCGCGTCTCCGACCTCATCGGCTGCACCCCTCTCTTCGAGCTGTGCCGCACCGAGAACGGCAGCCGGCTGCTGCTCAAACTGGAGCAGTTCAACCCCACCGGGTCCGCGAAGATCCGCATGGCCCGTCAGATGGTCCTCGCCGCCGAGGAACGCGGTGAGCTCCGCCCCGGCGGTCGCATCATCGAATCGACCTCCGGCAACACCGGTCTCGGCCTGGCCGTGATCGCCGCCGAGCGCGGCTACACCTTCACCGCCGTCGTCGATCACCACGCCTGCCCCGACAAGCTCCGCGGCATGACGGCCCTGGGCACCGAACTCGTCTACGTCGTCGACGACGGCACCGAGGATCTGGCCACCGCCGCCCGCGAGGAACTCGCCGAGAAGCTGGCGGACGAGGACGACAACGCCGTCTTCACCGAACAGCACAACAACCCCGCCAACGCCGTCGGCTACTACCCGGTCGGCCGCGAGCTGGTCGCCGCCCTCACCGGCCGTATCGACGTCCTCATCGGAGCTGTCGGCACCGGCGGCGGCCTCTGCGGCACCGGACGCGAGCTGCGCCGGACCGTCCCCGACGTGGCGATCGTCGGCGTCGAACCCAAGGGCTCCATCGCCTTCGGCGGCCCGGCCCACGACTACTACCAGTCCGGCACCGGCACGCCAGAAGGGGCGTCCATCGGCGCGCTGGTCGACTTCGATCTGATCGACGAAGGCGTCAAGGTCGGCGACATCGAGGCGTTCGCCACCGCCCGTGTCCTCGCCCGCACGACCGGACTGCTCATCGGCGGCTCCGCGGGCGGCGTCGTCTACGAGGCCCTCACCCGAATGGCCGACCTCCCACCGCACACCACCATGGTCGCCCTGCTCAACGACGGCGGCGAGAAGTACATGGACACCGTCTTCGACGACGACTGGATGCGCGCCCGTGATCTCATGGATCCCAAGGCCGAGCGTGAAATCGACGAGCTGCTGACCAAGCTTCGCGGGAGCTGAGCCGATGCCGATACCGAAGCCGAACCCGAAGCCGAAGCCGACACGGATACGGATACGGACACCGCTCCGCACCCTGCTCCGCGACAGCCGGGCCCTCGCCGCCCTGGCCGTGCCGCTCGCCCTGACCCAGCTCGCCCAGGTCGCCCTGACCACCACCGACACGGTGATGATGGGCCTCATGGGCGTCGAGGCCCTGGCCGCCGGCGGCCTCGCTATGGTGATCTTCAACCAGCTGCGCACCATGGGCGTCGGCATGGTCACCGCCGTCGGCAACCAGGTCGCCGCCGCGGCGGCCCGCGCCGAATCCGCCGATGCCGACGCGTCCCGGGACGAGGCCGACGAGGACGTACGCGACCTCGTCCGCGCCGCGCTCACCCTCGCCACACTGGCCGGACTCACCGGCGCCGTGCTGATGGTGCTGATCGGCCACGCCGTGGCCTGGCTGGGCCAGGACGCGGCCGTCGTCGACGCGGCCCAGCCCCTCCTCTACGCCATGGCCCCCGGCCTCGTCCCCTGCCTGTGGTTCCAGGCCATCCGGCAGTTCACCGTCGGCATGCGCCGCCCCCAGGCACTACTGCGCATCACTCTCGCCGCCCTCGCCGTCAACGCCGCCCTCAACTGGGCACTGATCCACGGCACCTGGCTCCTGCCGGAGCTCGGCCTGCCCGGCATCGGCGTTTCCACCTCGCTGGTGTACCTGGTGTCCTGCCTTGTCCTCTACGCCTCCACCGCCCGGGACCCGCAGCTCGCACCTCTCCTCGACATCCGCATCTGGAAAACCCGCAAGAACACCCTCCGCAGACTCACCGGACTCGGCACCCCCATAGCCGCCACCTACGGTTCGGAAGCCGGCTTCTTCTCCGTCGTCGCCCTCATAGTCGGCACGTTCGGCAGCTCCGCCCTCGCCGCGCACACGGCCGTCAACCAGCTCGTCTACATCGTCTTCCAGATAGCCGTCGGCCTCTCCCACGCCGCATCCATCAACGTCAGCCGCGAACTCGCCCTGGGCCGGACCGACGCGGCCCGACGCCTGAAAAACACCGCCCTGGCCTGCGCCGCAACCGTCATGGCCGCCGTCACAGCCGTCTACGTCCTCACCCCCCAACTGGTCCTCCGCCCCTTCCTTTCCCCCTCCGAACACCAGGCGATCTCCCTCGCCACTGACCTGCTCCTGATCGCCGCCGTCCTCCAGTTCTTCGACTGCGCCCAGAACATCGGCGTCGGCCTGCTACGCGGCCTGGACGACACCAAGGGCGGCTTCCACGTCACTCTCGTCGGCTACTGGCTCATCGGCCTCCCCGCCGCCTGGCTCCTGGGCCACCTCGCCGGCCTGCACACCACCGGAGTCTGGCTCGGCCTCCTCACCGGCCTCGCCGCCACCGCCCTGCTGCTCCTGCGCCGCTACCACCGCGGCCTGGCACGGCGTGCAGGCGAGCCGCTGCCTGCGGCGGCCGCTCCGGCGGGTCCGGCTGACGCAGGCGCGCAGACGCCGGTGAGAGCACACGAAGGGCACGCCGACCCGGAAGAGGTCCAGACGGATACCGCAGGCCCAGGTCGGTGACCTGGGCCTGCGCCATCGCTATGGAGTGGAGCGGGTGACGGGAATCAAACCTGCGGCCCGGCTCTACCTGGTCAGCAGTCACAGGGCATTATGAGGCGTGATGTTCGTCATGGAGGTTTGCGTTGGGTGTGGGGCCGCCACGGGACTTGAGTTGGCCGAGCTCGGGCACGCGTACGGCCGCGGTCCGGACGCGCAGCTTGTGGAGGCCATCGCCACCGCCGTCGAACCGGAAGACCTGGCTGGTGCCGTTCCACTGGGCCAAGGCCGCCGCGTCCCGGATGAGGGTCCGCTCGCACACCAGGTCATCTCGGCCCGTGAACATGCTGACCAGCAGCGCGACCAGGTTGTGGGCTGCCAGGCCCACCAGCACGATCCCGGCGGCGTAGAGTTCCGGCTTGCCCGGCGGGACTGGCCCGATGAGCTGGTCGATGAGGACCTCGACGATCATGATGGTGAACGCGCGCAGTTCCTGGAAGAGCTGGGCACGGAACCGGGGATTGTAGAAGTCCTGCTCCCAGCACTGGATGTGCACCGTCCGCCGGTGGTCCACCAGACCCTCGTCGACCAGTGCGTGGTCGGTGAAGGGACGAGCGTCTCCGCCGTTGATGCCGCCGAACACCGGTGACCCGTATTCGTGGCCGCGTCCCCGGTCCGAGGCCGAGTAACGCCGGCTAGGACCGCGTCGCTCTCCCGCACTTGTCTCCCAAGGACTCGCCCCGCCCGACCGGTGCGCTGCGGTCGTACGGGTCGACCTCCGTGCCGGCCTCGTCCGCCCGGTGGTCCGTGCCGAAGGGCGGGACGAAGTAGCCCGTGGGGGTGCCGCAGCCGCCGTTGGTCATGTCGTACTTGTTCGAGACGATCGAGAACGTGCCCGGTTCGGTGATCACCTTGGCGGGGTCGTCCCAGCTCAGGACCAGCTCGCGCCGGACGATCGTGCGCATGATCTCGTCGCCGCTGCCCGCGTTCGCGCGGGTGACCGGGTAGACGAAGGTGACGTCGGCGGTCACCTGGAGCGCGCCGCGCTCGCCCTCCCGGTAGGTGAGCCTGCCCCGGGTCTTCA